>NZ_WNIH01000008.1:0-217720 GCF_009725805.1 Bombella sp. ESL0380
GTTCTCCCTCCATGAAGAAGCCCCGCCGCAGGCTGGGCCGTCTTGCCCGCCGGGCTGCCCTCGGTGGCAGCCTGCTGGCCCTGACGGGCCTCGGTGCCTGCGACCTCGCCCCACGCTACGAACCGCCGCATTTTGTCGTGCCGGACAGCTGGCAGGGGCAGGCCCCCTTCGCCGTGGCGCAGCCCGCCGATGCCACTCTCCCCAGCGACTGGTGGACGCTCTTTCATGATCCGCTGCTGAACGAGCTGGAAGACCGGGCCATTGCCGAGAATGGTGACCTCCAGGCCGCCGCCGAGCGTTTCCTTCAGGCCCGCTCCCTCGTGGCCAAAGCCCGGGCGGACCTGCTCCCGCATCTCAGCCTTGATGCAGGCGGGTCGGACAACAAGCAGTCAGCAGACAGGCTCTTCCGCAACGGGGCCACGCTGACCCAGACGCAGGAAGAATATGCCGGTCTGGCCTCGTGGGAGCCGGACATCTGGTCCGCCATCCGCAACCGTGTCCGCATGAACCGGCAGGCCGCCCAGCAGGAGGCCGCCCGCTTCGCCATGGCACGGCTGAGCCTGGAGGCCGAGCTGGCCACCGACTACATCCAGCTGCGTGGTTATGATGCGCAGATCGCCATCTACCAGCAGTCCATCGCCTATTATAACCGGGCACTGGATGTCACCCGCACCCAGCTGAAATACAAGGCGGCCCCCCGGCTGGACCTCGCCCGGGCAGAAGCCCAGCTCTACACCACGCAGGCCGCCCTGTATGACATCCAGGCCGCCCGTGAGGTGACGGAACATGCCATCGCCGTGCTGACCAACAGTGCGCCCTCCAGCTTCCACATCGACCCCGTCAAGGCGCTGGACTTCCACCAGCCCAACATTCCGGCGGGCGTGCCCTCGGGCCTGCTCCAGCGGCGGCCCGACATTGCCAGTGCGGAGCGTGAGATGGCCCAGGCCAACCGGGCCATCGGCATTGCCCGTGCCGCCTTCTACCCGCATTTCTCTCTCAATGCGGATGCCGGGTTCGAGGCCAACGGCTTCAAGCTGGCCAATCTGGCCAACTCGCTCTGGACCTACGGTGCCCGCATGAACATTCCGCTCTTTGATGGCGGCGTACATCGGGCGGAACTCCAGCGGTCATGGTCCGCCTACCGGGAGACACGGGACCAGTACCGCACGACCGTCCTCTCCGCCTTCCGGGAAGTGGAGGATGGTCTCTCCCGCACCAACCGCCTGAATCTGGAAAACCAGGCTCTGGAAAAGGCCGTCAATGCCAATCTGGAAACCCAGAACATGACCATGACGCTCTATCAGGGCGGTGTGGGCACCTATCTGGATGCCATTTTCAGCCAGGAAAACACCCTCCGCAGCCGCATCACGCAGGTGGAGGTGGCCACAAGGCTGTATCAGGCTGATGTTTCGCTGATCCGCAGCCTTGGCGGCGGGTGGGACTCCAAGAACCTTCCCACGATGGCCGAGACGCTGTCAGTCGGTGCCTTCCAGTATGAGGGGCTGCACCATCCCAAGCAGGTTGGTGACGTCAATGCCTCCGAACATCCCGAGGCCCATGAGGACCTGACCCATGATGCCCCGGATGCCGTAGGTCGTGGCACCAATGCCCACCTCAAGCCGCTTCCCATCGGGGCGATGCCCTGAGGCAAAGAACGGTTCCACCCGCCCCGTCCGGCGGGTGGAGTCTTCTGGTGCGGCCCGTCCACTTTTCTTCCCGTCACTGGTAACATCTGATACAGCCTACGAATTAGTTTCGTCACCTGTTGAGGAGAGCATCCAATGGCGCATTCCCCCCGCAAGGGCAGTCCGGCCCGCTGGGCGGCTGTCATTCTGCCGCCACTCTGTCTGGGTGGCCTGCTGGCCTGGACGGCCGACATTTTCAGTCCGGCCGCCATATCTCCTTCCCACTTCATGCAGCGCTTCCATAATGCTGGGGCTCCGGGTGATGGCTTCCGCCGTGCTCATGCCAAAGGCATGTGTACCACCGGCTGGTTTGATCCCTCTCCAGAGGGACGGGCCCTGTCCCGTTCCGGCATCTTCAGGGGCGAGCATCTGCCTGTCATGGGGCGTTTCTCACTGGCTCCGCCACTGCCGTATCTGCCGGACAATCCCGCCGTGGCCCGCAGCCTTTCCATGCAGATACGCTCCCCATCCGGTGATGACTGGCGGCTGGCGCTGGTGGATGCCCCTCTCCAGTCCATGCGGGATATTGCCGATGCTTACGCTTTCTTCGGAGCCGCAAAGCTGGACCCTGCCACCCACAGGCCCGACCCTGTGGCCGTTCAGGCCTATGCAGCCCAGCGCCCCTGGCTGAAAACGGCTTTTGAACAGGCAAAAGCCCACAAGCAGACATCCGACCTGACCAACGACACATACAACAGCCTCGACAGCTTCATCCTGACAGATGAAGCTGGAAAAAAGACAGCCGTCCGCTGGGCCGCCGTGGCGCAGGAACCCTTCAGCCCGGCTGACGGCAGTGGCGCCAATGATGGCAACTATCTCTTCAAACGGCTGGTCCAGACGCTGGATCAACGGCCCCTCCGCTGGAACATCGTTGCCACGGTGGCCCGTGAAGGAGACCCGGTCAACGACTCCAGCCAACCATGGGACAATGCGGACCAGAAGGTAACGGTCGGCACGGTGACCTTCACGAAGGCCTACAGCGAGGATGAAAGCCCCTGTGGCCCCATGGTGTTCGACCCCACCATCCTGCCTGACGGAATCAACGCCTCGGACGACCCGCTGCTGGCCCTGCGCTCGTCAGTCTACATGAGGTCCTATGCAACCCGGTCTGCCGAGCACAAAGCACCCAGCATGGTCACGCCGGGCGATGTTGCCAGTCCGACCCTCACACAAGACGAGAAGGGCCAGTAACCCATGTCTTTTCCACAGAATACAGGCCATGCTACGCCCTTCCCCCGCCTCTCCATCCTGCTGCACTGGGTGATGGCGGTCCTCATCATCGTCATGCTCTTTGTCGGGCTGGTCATGGCGCATGACTCCACCATCCACTATGCCGGTCTCTTCACGCTGCATCGCACGGTGGGGTTCCTGCTCCTGCTGCTGGTGGTCATCCGGCTTGTCAACCGGTTTGCCAACCACACACCTGCCCTGCCAATGGACATGCCCGGCCCCATGAAGCTGGCCGCCCATTTCTCCCATATCCTGCTTTATGGCTTCATGATCGCCCTGCCGCTGGTCGGCTGGGCCATGCTCTCGGCTGGCGGATACCCGATCACCCTGTGGGGGGGCTGCCACATCCCGCCGCTCATGGGCTTCCATCCCCATCTGTGGGGTGTCCTGCGCTGCCTGCACAGTCTTCTGGCCTATGGGCTGATCCTGCTCATTCTCGCCCATATCGGAGCGGCCCTGCTGCACGGCATCATCCGGCGGGACGGTGTCATGGGCTCCATGCTGGGGCGATAAAAACCTCCAGACACGAAAAAAGGCGGCTCCATGATGGAGCCGCCTTTTTCATGACCAAAGATACGGGCCAGCCCGTTCTTCAGAACGGAGAGTCAATGTCCATGACATTGACGAGCTTGTGGTTCACGAATTCCTTGATCCCAAGGCTCATAAGTTCACGCCCATAACCGGAGCGGGCAATACCGCCGAAAGGCAGTTCCGCTTTGGTCGTGGTCGGGTGGTTGATGAACACCATGCCGGTACGGATCCTGGACGCCACACGAACTGCCCGGGCTTCATCCCTGGAGAAGATGGCGCCACCCAGACCATACGGAGAGTCATTGGCGATGCGAACGGCATCGTTCTCATCCTTGGCACGATAAAGCTGGGAAACCGGGCCAAAGAACTCCCAATGACGGGCCTCATTGTTCTCATCCAGTTCCGTCAGAACAACCGGCTGGAAAAACGCCCCCTGGTTAGGCACGGCTACAGGAATGGTCTCAGCCTTCGCTCCCTGCTTGACGGCTTTCTCCACCATTTCACGCAGATCATCCGCAGCCTGCTGGGAAGAAAGAGGAGCGAAATTGGTGTTCGGGTCCAAAGGATCCCCGGCCCTCAGCTCGGCAATGCCCTTCTTGTACAGTTCCACAAAGCGGTCATAAAGGCTGTCCACCACAATGATGCGCTTGGCAGAGACACAGACCTGACCGGCGTTCCAGTGGCGGCCGAACACGGCCCATTTAACGGTCTTCTCAAGGTCGGCATCATCCAGAACGATGAAGGCATCGCTGCCCCCCAGCTCCATGGTCGCCTTCTTGAGAGCCTTGCCAGCAGCACCAGCCACGATGGACCCGGCCCGCTCGGACCCTGTCAACGCCACACCACAGGTACGGGGATCATCCAGCACCATCTCCGTGAATTTGTGCGGCATGTAGATATTCTGGAACAGCCCCTTCGGTGCGCCCGCTTCTTCAACCAGCTCCTGGCAGGCAGCAGCACACTGCGGCAGGTTGCCTGCATGTTTCAGAAGGACCGCATTACCGGCAGAAAGCTGTGGCGCCACAATGCGCAGCACCTGATAATACGGGAAGTTCCAGGGTTCGATGGCCAGCACGATGCCCTGCGGCTCATACACCAGCTTGGCACGCCCCATCTTGGGGTCGGAGAGCTTCAGGTCTTCCGGCTTCAGCAGCTCTGCCAGGTTCTCGGCATAATATTCGCAGATCTGGGCAGACAGGATGGCCTCGGCCTTCCCTTCGGCCAGCACCTTGCCCATCTCCAGCGCAGCCAGACGGGCCAGCTTCTCCGCATCACGGCGCAGCAGGGCACCGATGTTCTTCATGAGCTTGGCGCGCTCTTCAAAGCTGGTTTCCCGCCATGCTTCGTAAGCCTCATGTCCCCGGGCCAGGGCGGCCTGAACGTCCTGTTCCGTTGCTTCCGGAAACTCTTTGACAACTTCATTCGTATAAGGATTAACAGTGGCAAATGCCATGATACACCTCGTTCTTCCCGGGTCCCTGCAGCGGAACCTGGGTGTGATATGGACAGTGTTGAATCACTGCCCAAAGGTCGGCTGGGGAGCGACAACACGGACCATTGCCGCACCCCAACCAGATATTGGAACCTTACAAACTTCTTTCCAGAACTTTGCGGCTGATTTCTGACGTAATGTCCTGATGTTCACCAAGAGTTGTCATGCCATGCTCTTCCAGCTGGGCAATGATGGGATCAATACCAGCACGGTCGATGTCGTAGGCAGAGAGACGGACCGGAATCTCCAGCCCTTCAAAGAAGGCTTCGATACGGGCAATGGCGGCATCGATGCGCTCATCCTCCGTGCCTTCCGTCAGCCCCAGAACACGGGCGGCATATTGCAGCAGCTTGGCACGCTTCTGCTCCCGACGCTCCTTCAGCATGGCCGGGAAGACGATGGCCAGCGTGCGGGCATGGTCGATCCCGTATTTCGCCGTCAGCTCATGGCCGATGGCATGGGTGGCCCAGTCCTGCTTCACGCCAGCCCCGATGAGACCATTCAGGGCCTGTGTTGCCACCCACATCAGGTTGGCACGCAGGTCGTAGTCATCAGCAGGAGCACTGGTGATGCGCTGGCCAATCTCATGCAGGCTCAGCAGCAGGCCCTCAGCGTAGCGGTCCTGCACCATCGCATCCTGCGGCAGGGTCATGTACGCTTCCATCACGTGGACGAAGGAATCCGCCACACCATTGGCCACCTGCCGGGGCGGCAGGCTGAAAGTGCGGGTCGGGTCCAGAATGGAAAAGACCGGGAAGACGTGCGGGTTCGAGAAAGCCAGCTTGTCGCCCGTCTCCTTGCGGGAGATCACGGCAATGCTGTTCATCTCCGACCCGGTAGCGGGCAGTGTCACGACCGTTCCCAGCGGCAGGGCCTGCTGGACCGTCTCACCCTGCTTCAGCAGGATTTCCCACGGTTCGCCCTGATACGGCACGGCAGCAGCAACGAATTTCGTGCCATCCATGACGGAACCGCCACCAACAGCCAGAAGGAAATTCACCTTCTCCTTGCGGGCGACCTCGACAGCCTTCATGAGCGTCTCGTAAGTCGGGTTGGCTTCAATCCCGCCGAATTCGCAGAATGTCCGCTGCCCCAATGCCTTGCGGACTTCACCCAGCGTACCGCTCTTCTCGGCGCTGGCACCACCATAGAGGACAAGAACCCGGGCCTGCTGGTCGATCTGCTCATCCAGCCTGGCAATCATCCCTTTGCCAAAAAGGATTTTTGTCGGGTTATAGAATTCAAAATTATCCATGCTGTCCTCCTTGCCGCTCTTTCAGACCAGATCACATAATAGACCGGTCATCTTTAACGGCCATGTGAGATACCATTCTCTCCCTGGTCCCAAAGCCTTTAGGGAATCGGCCCTGAGCCTTCATCGGGAACACTCAACAAATAGACCGGTCATCTCGAAAATGAAAGACCCTTCCCGAAAAAACTTTCCTGCTTCGAAAAAAGACAGGAAACCGGGATGATTCAGACTGTCACAAGATGACGGGTCGCCTCGAAAGCCTCCTCGAACGGAGCCTGCTGGTGCGTGACCTTGACCAACAGAGTGGCTCCGAGCCACGTCTGATACACGGCAGACGCCAGATACCGGGCGGGCAGCGCCTTCGTGATGGAACCATCCTTCTGCCCCTCCTCGACGATACGGGCCAGACAGTCCACGATCCGGGTCGTGCCTTCGGCAAGGATCAGCCGCATCCTCTCCGAAAGATCGGACACCTCCGCCGCCAGCTTGACGACAAGACATTTCTCATTGAGGCAGCCATCCTGCTGGGCATCCACCCAGCACTGGCAATACAGAGACAGTTTCTCAAACCCGGTCCTGCCCGTCTGCGCAATGAGAGCTTCCAGCTTGACCAGATACTGCTCGTTGTAAAGCTCCAGAAGGGCAGCCCCGAAATGCTCTTTCGACTCGAAATAATGATAGAACGAGCCTTTGGGGATACCAGCTGCCTCCAGAATCTGGCTCAGCCCCACGGCAGAAAACCCCCGCAGCCCAATGAGAGGGCGGGCAGATTCCAGAATACGCCGACGGGCCTGCTCATGCTTTTCTGCAACTGTCATGCTGTAATCCTATCAGGAAAGACCTGTTCTGTCCACAAAGAATAGACCGGTCATTCTATTTTTGGTGCCCTCCAGATCAGATGGACGCTCCCCCGGAAGGCAGGTTATCCTGCCCCCCCTATCAAGGACCAGACGACGCCCCGGCACCACATCATGCTCCCTCTTTCCTCCTCCCTGATGCCTCCCGGCCCCCCGTGGCACTACTGGCGGGCAGGCCATCCTGACGTGAAAGAAATGAGCATGGCCCGGGGCACCACGCTCGCCTTGCCGCTGCATTTCCATCAGGAAGACCAGCTGGCCTTCATCCTCTCCGGCTGTCGCCATTTTCTCATCGCTGGCCAGCCCGTCCACCTCACGGCGGGGCAGGCCCTGCTCATTCCTGCGGGTACGCCCCACGTTTCGCAGGATGCCGATCCAGCCCGTGTCGGGCAGACACTCTGCCTGAACCTCTATCTCACACCCGGTCTCCCTCTGGACCAGGCAGACTGCGCCGCCCTCATCCAGCACTGCCTTGGTGACCGTCCGTCCCATGTCCATCTGGCCGCCCCACCGCGCCTTCCCCTGCCCATGCAGGACATGTCGCTCACGACGTCCATCCAGAGTCTTGCCCAACAGGCCAACATGAGCCGGGAGGCCTATTCCCGCCGTTTCCAACGTCATTACGGCTTATCACCACAGACATTCCGCCTGCTCCAGCAGCTCAACCATGTGAAAACGCAGCTGCGGGCCGGTGTCAGCAGCCTTCAAGCCGCCATGGAGGCAGGCTTTGCCGACCAGAGCCACATGGGCCGCCTCTTCCGCCGGACATTCGGCACGACACCGGGCCGGTACCGGGCAGGCCCCCTGCCCCGCTGAAACCACGGCCTGTCACATTCCTTCTATACGGCGCAGCCTTTTTCCCGCCATCATGGCCGGGACCGTACACGGAAAGGACAGACCATGACATTTTCCTTCACGGGGCTGAGTGCCTTCCCCATCACCCCCATGCACCAGGACGCACCCGATGAGGCCCGCTTCGCCGCACTGATCGCCCGGCTGGTCGAGGCAAAAGTCGATTCCATCGGTGCCCTCGGTTCCACCGGCAGCTATGCCTTCCTGACCCGGAACGAACGGGAAAAGATCGCCCGACTGGCTGTCAGCCACGCTGGCACGACGCCGGTTCTTGTCAGCATCGGGGCCATCAACCTGCGGGACACGCTGCTGCTGGCCGAAGATGCCCAGAAAGCCGGTGTCAAAGCCCTGCTGCTGCCCCCGATGAGTTACTTCCCCCTGCGGGACGAAGAGGTCTTCACCCTGTATGAAACGGTGAGCCGCCATGTGTCCGTGCCGCTGGTCGTCTATGACACCCCCGGCACGACACAGTTCCATTTCTCCGATACCCTGATGCAGCGCATCTGCCAGCTGCCGCAGGTCCGTTCCATCAAGCTCCCCAGCGGCTCCCCCACGGCAGAAGAGGCTGCCGCCCGGATGAAACGCCTGCTGCCTGCCCTGCCTGACAGCACCTCCCCCGGCATCAGCGGTGATCCGACCGCCGCCGGTGCCCTGATGCAGGGCGCCCGCATCTGGTACTCCGAATGGGGTGGCCTGTTCCCCCATCTGGCCCGCCAGCTGACGGATGCGGCCCTGACTGGCCAGAGAGAAGATGTAACCCGCATCGAGGCCATCTTCGCCCCCTTCTGGGAGATGAGTGCCCGTTATGGTGGCTCCCTGCGTGTGATCGCCTCTGCGGCGACGATCATGGGGCTGGCTGGACCCGGTGCGCTCCCCCGTCCGCTCCAGGGCGTGTCCCCGCAGGATGCAAAAAAACTTGCCGCGCTGATCGACACCCACCAGCCGGGCTGATCCAGCAGGATGGGCCTCTGATCCCTGGGTCAAGGCCCATCATTTCCGGGACAGCAGGGCTTGGAGATGAGGCAAATTATGGTAGCGTCTGACACGATGTGTCCCATATTTCTTCTTCCGTGATGTTTGCCATGCATTTTTCTGCCTCAAGCCCTTCACCGCTCCGATGGAGCACCAAAATCCATTTTTTCCGGTACAGCCTCTGCACCGGGCTCATGAGTCTGATACTGGGTATTTCAGCCCCCACCCTGGCACAGGCTGCCTCTGCTGACTGCGTCCCCCTGAAAGCCCTCCAGCCCCCACAGGCCAATACAACCGCACCACACAAACCTTTCTTCATCGACACATCCGGCCTGAGTGGCTCTGGCGCCATGCCGATACATGATCCACATGATCCACTTTATCCTGAAGCCATTGACCTGCCCGACAACGCCCTGCCGCCTGTGGATAAAACAGGCAACTACATTCTTGGCACCTCCCACACACTCCCTGCACAGTGGCAGAACATACAGCTCCCGGAGGGGCGGATCATCAGCTTCACGCTGGCCTCATCCCCGACCAGTGGCTACAGCCCCGGCACTGTACGGGATGACCCAGCCCCCTGCACCACCAGCACAGGGGAAGCAGGCATGGTGCATGTCTCCACAAGCGTGCCGGGCGATCCATCCAATCTGACCGTTCCCGGAGCTCACCCGGCCCCTTGGACCCGCACGGTGGATGTCTATATCCCCCCCAACACGCCGACCGACCGCCCCCTTCCCTTTCTCATCTTTGGTGATGGCAGCAATAATGGCCTCTATCCGGGACGGGATCTTTTCGCCATGGTGGACGGGCTGCTGAAAGAAAAACGTATCCCTCCCATGATTGTCATTGGCGTTGGAGCCGGGGGTGGCGACGCCCAGGGCAGTGAACGGGGGCGGGAATATGACACCATGTCCGGCGCTTATGCCGACTGGGTAGAGGCGCATGTCCTCCCTCTTGTGGAGAAGAAGGCCAGCCTCACTCTCTCCCGCAACCCGGAGGAACGGGCCACCATGGGGTTCAGCTCCAGTGGGGCAGCGGCCTTTGCCATGGCCTGGTTCCGGCCCAACCTCTATCACCGGGTGCTGGCCTACTCTCCTTCGCTGGTCAACCAGCAATGGCCGCACGACCCCGCCCTGCCCGGCGGGGGATGGCAGCTTCACTCCCCATGGGCCGGAACACCGGAAGCCGTACCCCCCCATCCCGGTGCGGCGCTCATCCCGGCGGCACCACTGGCCCCGCTGCACATCTGGTACGAAGTAGGCGACCAGGACCTGTTCTACCCCGTTCCGTCCATGCCTGATGGCATGCATGACTGGGTGCTGGCTGGGGAAAACATGGCCCGCGTGCTGGCCGACAAGGGCTATGATTACCAATTTGTCTTTGCCCGCAATGCCCGGCATGTGGATGGCCCCACCATCGAACAGACCCTTCCCGAAGCTCTGGAATGGCTCTGGCGACCACATATGCCACCAACCACCCCATGACCCACCGGCGAACAGTTCGGTACAGGCCAGTGATGGCGGTCTGGCACCGAGTTTGTCCCCGCGTAGGCGGGGAACAGCAGGGCAGCAGGGGATGTGGTGGTAGCCGCCACGGTTCATCCCCGCGTAGGCGGGGAACAGACCGGTCTGGATGCTGCCGTCGGTCGTGGAGGCGGTTCATCCCCGCGTAGGCGGGGAACAGCGCCGGAGGGCACTACCCTATCCCCCGAGCACCGGTTCATCCCCGCGTAGGCGGGGAACAGTCCGGCCGCCCGCTGCTGGCTCCCGCTGGGTGCGGTTCATCCCCGCGTAGGCGGGGAACAGTACCAGCCGCCCATGAGGCGGTTTTTTTATGCCGGTTCATCCCCGCGTAGGCGGGGAACAGAATGGTCTCGTTGCGTTTCGTGAGATGGCGCACGGTTCATCCCCGCGTAGGCGGGGAACAGCCAGAACCAGAAGAAGGGAGCCGCCAATGTATCGGTTCATCCCCGCGTAGGCGGGGAACAGGCGTATCAGCGCCGTGTTTCTGTACGGTATTGCGGTTCATCCCCGCGTAGGCGGGGAACAGCGCCTCCGTTCGCAGGGCAGGGAGGGTTGCGGCGGTTCATCCCCGCGTAGGCGGGGAACAGGCGTGGCGGGTGTCGCAGCGGCCCTTTCGGTGCGGTTCATCCCCGCGTAGGCGGGGAACAGTCCAGCAGTTCTCCACCATTCGGCACGGCCGCCGGTTCATCCCCGCGTAGGCGGGGAACAGCCGGTATTCCGGGCCTCACAAAGTAAGTAATGCGGTTCATCCCCGCGTAGGCGGGGAACAGTGTCCGACCTTGATTTGGCGGGTTACTGCTATCGGTTCATCCCCGCGTAGGCGGGGAACAGCACCCACCACGTTCGCAATCTCATCTCGGATGCGGTTCATCCCCGCGTAGGCGGGGAACAGCGGTACTGAGTGATCACCACCTCGGTCGTGTACGGTTCATCCCCGCGTAGGCGGGGAACAGACTTCCTGCAACCATTTGTATTATAAGTCTTTTTTAATTGTCAAAGAACTTACCGAATTAAATATAATTTTAATGACCTCGCCGAGGCAAGTCCTCTCCGGCCCTTACAGAAGAAAGTTGAGACGCTGAACAGCCAAAAACCACTCCAGAAAATTTTATCCACAAGATTGACAGCAAACATGAAAAAGGGAGGCCGGAGCCTCCCTTTCTCTACACACAATCAATTTTCAACGGATCATCGCCTCATCACACGGGCAGGCTGGCCAGAACACCCTTCTGACGGATCAGCTCCCGATCACGCACAATCTCCTGCTTAATCTCTGGAGTCAGAAGATCACGCCAGCTGTCGAAAGCAGGCAGACCGATGGAAGCCTCAAAATCATCAGAGGCAGCAATGTTCAACTGTTCTGCCGTCAGGAACGGCTCCTGAAGCGCAATTTTCTCGCCTTTTTCATTCCTGCCCCGCAGCAGCTCCAGCAGGAGGGCCATGCAGTACACGATACGGGTCCGCTCCCGGCCACCCTCCAGCACGGCACGCACTGTTTCCGTCCAGAACACCTGCGCCTTGGATGTTGCATCCGAGGCAATACGGGCTACCTGGTCTGCCATGGCAGCGTTGGAGAAGCGGGTCAGAAGTGTCGCCTTATATTTATGCAGGTCCACACCCGGCGGAGCCTTCAGTGTGGGGATCACATCCTTTTCCAGAACAGAATCCACAAACTTATGCACACGTGGTTCACCCAGAACCTGGTCCACAAGTTCCAGATTCAGCAACATGCCCGCAGCACTGAGAATGAGATGGCTGGAATTGAGCATACGGATCTTGGCATGTTCATAGGCACTGACCTGATCGGTAAACTCCACCCCGACCTTATCAAAGGCGGGACGACCTGCCGCAAATTTATCCTCAATCACCCACTGGATGAAATCCTCAGACAGAAGCGGCTGGAGATCGTCCAATCCGCTGCGCTCATTCAGCTTGGCTTTACCCTCATCAGAGACAGACGGCGTGATGCGGTCCACCATCGCATTGGGGAAGGTCACGTTCTGATCGATCCACTCGGCAAGGTCCGCATCCACAGCCCGGGCATACCCGACAAACGCCTTGCGGGACACATCGCCATTATGCCGCAGATTGTCGCAGGACATGACAGTCAAACCACCATGACCCGCCTCACGGCGGCGGCGCAGCCCTTCCACCACAAAACCGAAGATGGTGCTGGGCTTTTTCGGGTTGGCAAGGTCCTCCTGCACGGCAGGCAGAGACGTACGGAACTCCCCTGTTGTCTCGTCAATATTGTAGCCGCCTTCCGTAATGGTCATGGAGACGATCTTCGTGGCCTTGTCCGCCAGAAGGGCGAGAACCGTCTCCGGCTCATCAGGCGCCTGGAGATAATCCCTCAAACATCCCATGACACGGATCTCCGCCTTGCCATCAGCGGCAATCTCCGTCAGGGAGTACAGCCCCTCCTGTGCCCGAAACTCTTCGGCCTTCCTGTCGGAGTTCCCACCGGAGCGCAACCCGACACCTGTGATGCCCCAATGCTGCTGGTCCGGCAGGGCCAGAACACGGTCCACATAGTATCCCAGATGGGCTCGGAAGAAATTGCCCACCCCGAAATGCACAATGCCTGACGTCACCTTGCGGACGTCATAAGCAGGACCAGCCACCTTCTGCGGCAGGGATTTCAGGCTGTCATATGTCAGCATAACAGGTCTCCAGCAGGATCATGAACAAAACGGGCGGGAGCGTGGCTCCGGCCTCCAGCAGGCAAGGATGTCTCAGCCCTTGCGATGCTCTTCCTGTGCAGCGATGATTTTCTTGAGCAGCGGCACGAACTCATCAAGATGGGCAATACGCAGCAGGCCCGGCCAGGACGGGGCAGGCTTGTCAAGGTCACGCAGCAGCACGCAGGCCATGCCGGCGCGGCGGGCAGCCTCGACCCCGGCATCCGAATCTTCCAGCACCAGGCAATGCGCCGGATCAACCCCTTCCTGCTTCGCCCCGTGCAGGTAGATATCCGGGCGAGGCTTGGGCATGTTCAGGTCACGGCCGGAATGGATGCGCTCTTCCTTCAGAATCTTGTCCAACCCTGTGCTGGAAAATTTGGCCTCCATCTCTGCCTCGGAAGAGTTGGAACCAACACGGATCGGCAGGCGAATCTCGTTGACGACATCACGCAGCATCTTCGTGGCACCGGGCACTTCCTTCGCCTTCTTCCGCATCATCTCCACAATGCGGTCCTGCATGATCATGTCCCAGTTGTCCGGGAGCTTGTCACCTGTCTTCTCGGCGATCATCTCACCAATCTTGGCCAGCTCACCACCACCGAAGAGCTTGTTGCCTTCTTCATCACTGATGTCCCAGCCATGGCTGCGGGCATCTTCGGACATGAGCGCTGTGGAGAGATGCTCCCCCCCTACCAGCACACCGTCACAGTCAAAAAGGATCATATCAAGGCGCCCCGTGGGCAGCACCGCAGCAGGGGCCTGATCGGGGATCGGAAAATTCGTGTGCTTGCTCATGAATACTCCTTGTTTGCCTGACCTGATTCGGTCTCCGAAAAATTCGATGTCTGTTCTGTTTCCTCAAGGGTAACAGGCAGGAAAAAGATCGCAACATCTTGAAAAGATATTAATGCCCCTTATAGCCTTGCATACAAAGGTGCATCTCCCTTACACGGCAGCAGGGGGACACCCGCTGCCCCCTCTTCCCCATAGCAAGGTTCTCCCCGATGCTTCACCAACTCTTTCCGAATCTGGCTCTCAACATCTGGATGTTCCTGAAGCTGGTCACCGGCTTCGCCATCATCATTGCTTATCTCAACATCTCTGGCCGCAGCCAGGTCTCCCAGATGAACGCCATCGACCTCGTCGGCAACTTCATCCTCGGCGGACTCGTTGGCGGCGTCCTTTATACGACCAACATATCCTTCCATGAATATGTCATCGCCCTGCTCATCGGGGTTGGTATCCTGCTCACCCTGACACGCTTCTGCAGAAAAATCAACATGTTCAGAAACGTGACCATCGGCAGGCAGATTCCGATCATCAAGGATGGCCGCTTCCTTATGGAGAACATCCGTGACAAGAACAACAAGATCGACATGCTCAACATTGCCTCCCAGCTCAACATCCAGGGTATTTATTCCTTTGATGATGTTTACTTTGCCCAGATCGAGCCGAGCGGCGCCATTACTGCCATCACGGACAAGAAAAAACTCCCTGCACTGATCGTCTATTATGACGGGGTTGTCCGTGCTGATGACCTTGAAGATGTTGGCCTCTCCGAAGAAGCCCTTATGGAAGACATGAAAAAGCGGAACATCGAAAAACTGGAGGACATCTTCCTGGCAGAGATCAAGGATGGCCAGTTCCGTTACGTGCTCATGGATGGTAACGTCATCCCGCACACACGGCATGATGACCGGGATGGTGCACCAAAAAAGGCTCCTCACAGCCCCGGTGCGGCAGCGGCCCTGGCCAACGGCCTGACAAGCCCGCAGAAGGGCGGCTGATCAGAACAGCCAGTCCCAGAAATTTTCCCACCAGCCGCCCTTGAGCCTGTCCCGACAGGCATCATACTGCTGCTGATACTGCCGGGCACGGTGGCCCACCTTGCGGGCCACCGTCACCAGCCAGCCCTTGCTGGCGTAAGTCCGGCGACGATACCCCGTCCATCCCTCATGATAAGCCAGATACTGCCTCGTGGCGTCCGTGACGGGGATGCCATCCACCTTCCGGCTGTTGGTGATATACCAGTTCATGAAATTGAGAGCGTCGGCATAATCTGTCCGGCTGCCACCGGCGCCAGTCTGCCGCTGGTAATCACGCCATATCTCGTTCTTGGCCTGGGCATAGCCGTAAGCCGTACTGATATGCCCCCACGGAATGATCCAGAGTATGTAGGTCCGTCTGGTCCGTGCATTGGCCCGGAAACTTGATTCCTGATTCATGATGGCCATGGGAACGGATGCAGGAATGTGCCATTTGGCCTCCTGCCGCATGGCTGTGTGATACCAGCTGCGTTTTTCCTGAAAAATGTCGCAGATATTATTGGGATGCTGCGGGGGCGTTGCCGCACACCCAGCCAACAGGCCTCCCGCCGCAACCAGCACGGCACCAGCCTGCACCCGCCACCTTACGGCACGCCTGCTCCCCGTTCCGCCCATGTCCCACCCGTTCCCTGCCTGCTGCCTGCCTGTCCTGCACGACCCGATGGCACCCACCGGACCGTGCCTCATGAAAGGACAGGGTCAGAACGGAATCTCGTCATCCAGTGCCTGATCACCCTGCCCGGAAGAACTGTCCCAGCCAGCACCGCCACCGAAGTTGCCACCCTGCTGACCACGACCACCGGCACCGCCACGGCCCGCCGGAGCGGACCCGCCACCAGCCCAGTTGCTGCCGCCATCACCATAACCACCGTCATAACCATCATCACCATAGCCGCCACCGTCACCACCGCCACGCTGGCTGTCCAGCAGGACAAGATTGCCACGGAAGCGATCGATCACAACCTCGGTCGTGTATTTCTCCACGCCCTGCTGGTCCGTCCACTTGCGGGTACGCAGCTCGCCTTCGATATAAACCTTGCGGCCCTTGCGCAGATAACGTTCCGCCACATCACCGACACGCTCGTTGAAAATGACGACACGGTGCCATTCCGTACGGTCACGCCGCTCTCCTGTATTGCGGTCGTTCCACGTATCGCTGGTAGCGATAGCCAGATTGACGATCTTGCTGCCGGACTGGGTGTTCCGGACCTCCGGGTCACGCCCAAGATTTCCCACCAGAATGACCTTGTTTACGCTACCTGCCATGCGTTTTTTCCACTTCTCTCAAGAACTTTTCATTGCCACGGTTCGATTCTGGCACCGTGTACCCATATTGCCTATATTGCACAGATGGACCGCCCGTGCATCCATACCTGCCACAAAGGCCGTAATGAGGACATAGCGTGACAGACACAGCCCGCCCTGCCAGCACAAGCCACATCATCGTCCGTGGTGCCCGTACGCACAACCTGCGGAACGTCAACGTCACCATCCCCCGGGACAGGCTGACCGTGCTGACGGGCCTTTCCGGCTCCGGCAAGTCCTCCCTCGCCTTCGACACCATCTATGCCGAAGGGCAACGTCGCTATGTGGAGAGCCTCTCCGCCTATGCCCGCCAGTTTCTGGAACTGATGGGCAAGCCGGATGTTGATTCCATCGAGGGCCTCTCCCCGGCCATTTCCATTGAGCAGAAAACAACCTCCCGCAATCCACGCTCGACGGTCGGCACGATCACCGAAATTCACGACTACATGCGCCTGCTCTGGGCACGGGCGGGTGTTCCCTACTCCCCGGCTACCGGCCTGCCCATCGAGGCCCAGAGCATCAGCCAGATGGTGGACCGTGTGATGGCCATGCCCGCCGGCACACGGCTCATGCTGCTGGCCCCGGTCGTGCGGGACCGCAAGGGCGACTGTGCGAAGGAACTGGCCGAGCTGACCCGCCGTGGCTTCGCCCGTGTACGCATTGATGGCACGCTCTACGAGATCGGCGACGCCCCGAAGCTGAACCGCAAGACACGCCACAACGTGGATGTCGTGGTGGACCGTGTGGTGCTGAAGGACGGTGTGGAAACCCGGCTGGCCGACAGTTTTGAAACCGCCCTGGACCTCTCGGACGGCCTAGCCTCTGTCGAGGAAGTCCTCCGCAGCGGGGAAGACCGTGAGCCGCTGAAGGCTTCCTTCTCCTCACGCTATTCCTGCCCGGAATCCGGCTTCATGCTGGAAAGTGTGGAACCCCGCCTCTTCTCCTTCAACGCCCCGATGGGAGCCTGCCCGACCTGTGACGGGCTGGGTACGGAAACGCATTTCGACCCCAACCTCATCATCCCCGATGACAGCCTGACCCTGCGGGAAGGCGCCATTGCCCCGTGGCGGAATGAGCAGGACCCGCTCTTTGACCAGACCCTCGCCGCCCTGGCCCGCCATTGCGAGGAAACGCTGGACACCCCATGGAACAGGCTGAAGGACAGTTCACGCCAGTTCCTCCTGCATGGCGGGCCGGAAGCCGTCAGCATCCCCTATCAGGATGGCAAGGGGAAGACACACACCATCCACCGGCCTTTCGAAGGCATCATCAGCCATCTGCAACGCCGTCTGGCGCAGAGCAGCAGCGTCCATGTCCGGGAGGCCCTGGGCCGGTACCAGTCCGCCATGCCCTGCCCGGCCTGTCACGGTGCCCGCCTGCGGCCGGAAGCCCTCTGCGTGAAGGTCAATGACAGCAACATTGCCGAGGCCTCTGACCTGACCATCAGCGAGGCCCTTGCCTGGTTCAGCACCGTGGAGGCCAGCCTGACACCCCAGCGGGCCGAGATCGCCCGGCGCATCCTCAAGGAAATCACCGAGCGGCTGCATTTCCTCGACCGTGTGGGGCTGGACTATCTCACCCTCTCCCGCAGTTCCGGCACGCTCTCCGGCGGGGAGAGCCAGCGCATCCGGCTGGCTTCGCAGATCGGCTCCGGCCTGACGGGCGTCCTCTACGTGCTGGATGAGCCCTCCATCGGGCTGCACCAGCGGGACAATGCCCGCCTGCTCACCATGCTGGAGCGGCTGAGGAATCTCGGCAATACCGTCCTTGTCGTGGAACATGACGAGGATGCCATCCGGCAGGCGGACTACCTCATCGACATGGGGCCGGGAGCCGGAACACAGGGCGGGCACGTCATCGCCTGCGGCACGCCGGAAGAGGTCGCCCAGAATCCCGACAGTCTGACGGGCGCATGGCTGGCTGGCCGCCGGGGCATCCCCGTCCCCGCCACCCGCCGCAAGAGCAGACGCTGGGTGAGCATCCACGGGGCAAAGGGAAACAACCTCAAGAATGTCAGCGTGAAGTTCCCGCTCGGCACCTTCATCGCCGTGACGGGAGTTTCCGGCAGCGGCAAGTCCACGCTCATCACCGACACCTTCTACAAGGGGCTGGCCCGGCAGATCATGAAGTCCGCTGCCGTCCCCCTCCCTTATGGACGGCTGGAAGGCACCGAGCAGCTCGACAAGATCATCGAGATCGACCAGTCCCCCATCGGGCGGACACCCCGCTCCAACCCCGCCACCTATACGGACCTCTTCGCCCCCATCCGGGACTGGTTCGCCGAACTGCCGGAGGCCAAGGCACGGGGCTACAAGCCGGGACGTTTCTCCTTCAACGTCAAGGGAGGGCGCTGCGAGGCCTGCCAGGGTGACGGCGTGCTGAAGATCGAGATGCACTTCCTGCCGGATGTGTTCGTCACCTGCGATACCTGCAAAGGGGCCCGCTACAACCGGGAAACGCTGGAGATCAAGTTCAAGGGCAAATCCATTGCCGACGTTCTGGCCATGACAGTGGACGAGGCCGTGCCGTTCTTCAGTGCCGTGCCCCGCATTGCGGACCGTCTCTCCATCCTCCAGCAGGTGGGGCTGGGCTATGTAGCCCTCGGCCAGCAGGCCACCACCCTCTCCGGTGGTGAGGCCCAGCGTGTGAAGCTCGCCAAGGAACTTGCCCGCCGTGCCACGGGCCGGACCCTCTACGTGCTGGATGAACCCACCACCGGCCTGCATACCGAAGACGTCCACAAGCTGCTGAATGTCCTTCATGCCCTTGTGGAACAGGGCAATACGGTGCTGGTCATCGAGCACAACCTTGATCTCATCAAGACGGCGGACTGGGTGATCGATATCGGGCCGGAAGGCGGTGCAGGCGGTGGGCAGGTTGTCGCCACCGGCACGCCAGAAGACATTGCCGCCTGCAAGAAAAGCCATACCGGGCAGTTCCTCGCCCCCATGCTGGCCGCCGGGAAAACAGGCCCGGCACCAGCCACGCCGCAGCAGGGTACCGGCAGGGAAGGTGGCAGAAAAAAGAAATCCTGATATAGGATGTCGCCATGACGCCTTTTCTTGCCTGGCTCTTCCTGTTCGGGGCCATCCTGCTGGAGGTTCTGGCAACCAGCCTGCTCAACATCTCCAACGGGTTCCGCAGGCCCCTGCCCACCATCGGCTCGCTCCTGCTCTATGGAGCGGCCTTCTTCTGTCTGGCACAGGCCCTCAAATGCGTCCCTCTTGGCATCGCCTATGCCGTCTGGTGCGGGGTGGGGATCGTCTGCATCGTCCTCATCGGCGTGACCATCTTCCGTCAGCCCCTGTCCCTGACGGCCTATCTGGGCGTGGGGCTGATCATGCTGGGCACGCTGCTGGCCTGTCTCTCCGGTGGAGTCCGGCACTGACCCATGAAGGCTCTCTCCACCCACGGCCTGATGACCTCTGCCCTGTTCCGCTGGACGCCGCTGCGCCTCCTCATGGTACTGGTCATGCTGCTGGGATTCGGGGCACAGACCCTTCTCACGGCCGCCAGCCTGCCCGATGAAAGCCCCCGGGCCGCCATCCTGCGGCTGACAGGCATCGACATCGCCCCCCACCAGCCAGAGGCTGAACCTGTCGCCACCATGGGGCAGGGTGTGGAACCACAGGCGCACTGCCATCCCCACAGCCCGACAGCACCATCAGCTCCCCTGCTGATGAACCATCATCATTCTGGCGGGCACCACCATCACGGGCTGGACTGTCCCCTCTGCCCCCTGCTGGACCATGTCCTGCTCGCACTGACCATCCTTGCCGTCCTGCTGAGCTGCACCCGGCTGGCCCGCCAGATATGGCAGGCGGTTCCTCCCGCACAGGCACCGCCAGAACCGACCCGCCAGCGGCCACCGAGCCGTGGGCCACCTGTCACCATCCTGAGCCACGCATCCGCCTGACCGACCCGGCCTGAAGAAGGCTGCGTGTCGGCCTTTCCGCATGTTTTCTTCAGAATGGATGACTCTTGTCTATTTTTCCCCGTTGCACGGGTGGACGTATCGTGCGTCCGGCCCTGACCACCCTGTTTCTGGGAGGTGTGATCCTGCCAGCCGGACAGGCCACCGCCCAGACCCTGCCAGCCTCCGGCTCCTCCCTCCCCGGCCATGGGACCACGACCAGCCCCCCGGACAGGCCGCAGATGTCGCCCATCCGGCAGGTCCCCACCTCCCTGAAGCCTGGCCAAGCCCCAGCCTCCTCCAGCAACCGACCGGCTGAAGAGATCAGCGTCACAGCCATCCGGCGCCCTTTCACGCAGGCAGCCGACACAGCGGCCCTGTTCCGGGACGTACCGGGTTACAGCAGCTACAGAACGGGCGGCATCGCCAGCCTGCCCGTTCTCAACGGCATGGCGGATGACCGGGTCGCCACATTCGTGGACGGAATGCCCCTGATGGCGGACTGCCCCAACCACATGAATCCTGCCCTCTCGCAGATCAGCCTTGATGAAGTGTCCCACAGCGTGGCCATTGCCGGGATCACGCCTGTCAGCCTCGGCGGAGACAGCACGGGGGGCACCATCTCCGTGGAACGGAAAGACCCGCAGTTCGCCCGGGAAGGCAACATCCTCGTGACAGGCGATGGAAGAGAAGACTGGCGCAGCAATGGCGGCGGCTCCGGTGCCGGTGGTTCCATCACGGTTGCCAATGACATGCTCAGCCTGCGCTACAGCGGCTCCTACACCCATGCCAGCGATTACACCGCCGGAGGGCGTGGCGGACGGGTTCTCTCCAGCAGCTATCTCAGCTTCAATCATGATGTGACGGCGGGCCTGAAACTGAAGAACCATCTCTTCAGCCTGACATTCGGACAGCAGGACACGCCCTACGAGGGTTTCCCCAACCAGTACATGGACGAGACCAACAACCGCTCCACCTTCGTGAACGGGAAATATGTGGGCACCTTCGGCTGGGGGACGCTGGAGGCCCGGGGCTACTGGCAGCGTGTGACCCATGCCATGAACATGCTGGCCGACAAGGGCGGCCACAGCGCCACGACCGGCATGCCCATGAACAGCGATGGCCGGACGGCAGGCTACAGTCTGGTCGCCACCATGCCGCTTGGGCGACGCCATCAGCTCAAGATCGGCAGTGCCTTCAGTCATGATGGCCTCAATGACTGGTGGCCGCCCGTCATGGGCAGCATGATGATGGGGCCGGGCACGTTCCACAGCCTGAACGGTGCCCATCGGGACCATCTTGGCCATTTCATCCAGTGGAATGCCCAATGGACGCCCCGCCTCTCCACCGAACTCGGCATGCGCAGCGACGTCATCATGATGAATACCGGCCCGGTCTCTCCCTATCAGGGCCTCTCCTCCATGAATGACATGGGAATGGGAGGAATGTCTGGCATGAACATGATGAGCATGGGCCACATGTCGGATATGGGCATGTCCGGCATGGGTATGTCTGGCATGAACATGGGCAGCACCAATCAGGCGGCCGCACGTGCCTTCAACAGTGCCCGCCGGGGCCGCACGGATGACAATTTCGATGTCACAGCCTTGGTGCGCTACAAGGCCAGTGCCTATCTGAACATTGAGGGCGGCTATGCCCGCAAGACACGCTCCCCCAACCTGTATGAACGCTATGGCTGGAGCCGGGACAGCATGACGGCCCGGATGATCAACTGGTTTGGTGATGGCAACGGCTATGTCGGCAACCTGAACCTGAAACCTGAAGTCGCCAACACCACCAGCGTGACATTCCGCTTCCACGATGCGGATGACCACCAGTGGGAGGCCATGATCCAGCCTTTCTACACCTACACGCACAATTACATGAACGTCGTGCGCATCGGTGCCCTGTCACGGGGTTTCAACCTGCTCCAGTTCGCCAACCACAATGCCCAGAGCTACGGCATCAACGCCTCTGGCCGGACGACCCTGTGGGACAATACACACTGGGGCACGGGGGAACTCTCCGCCACTCTGAACTGGGTGCGGGGGCAGGACTTCAAGACCCATTCGGGACTGTACCAGCAGATGCCGCTCAACGGGACCATCCGCCTGCATGAGCATTTCGGCCCGTGGCACGGCATGGCGGAAGTCGTGCTTGTCAAAGCCAAACATACGGTGGACTGGGTCCGCAACGAGCCCCGGACACCCGGCTATGCGCTGTTCAATCTCGGAGCCGGGTATCACTGGTCCCGCTATCTTCAGCTGGATGTGAGCCTCGACAACCTGCTGAACCAGCGTTACGCCCTGCCGCTGGGGGGCCGGGCCGTCAGCACGGCGGGCAGCCCTCCCGGGGCTGTTCTGGGCATGGGCCGGTCCGTCAACCTGACCCTGCGGGAACATTTCTGAACAAGATGGAGGCGTCACCCCGTTTCGGGGGACGCCTTTTCCACGGCAGACCGGGGCTGAAAAGCCGGTCAGCCCTGCGCCTCATCCCCCAGATGGGCCTGTCCCCGTTCTGCCGCCAGCTGCGCCTGACGCTGGCGTTCACGGTAACGCTGCCGCTGGGCATCCGTTCTCTGCCCGTAACAATGCGGGCAGCTCACGCCTTCCTCATACTGGAGCGACTCCTTGTCTTCCGCACTGATGGGCGCACGGCAGGCATGGCAGAGGTCATACCTGCCCAGTTTCAGCCCATGCCCGACCGACACACGCTGGTCGAACACGAAACATTCGCCATCCCACAGGCTTTCTTCCTCTGGAATCTCTTCCAGATATTTCAGGATGCCGCCTTTCAGATGGTACACATCCTCCACCCCTTCCTGCCGGGCAAAGGCGGTAGATTTTTCGCACCGTATGCCCCCCGTGCAGAACATGGCGATCTTCGGTGTGCGGCCCTGTGCCTCCACCTCTTTCCGCCAGTTGCGGAACCACTCCGGGAAGGCACGGAATGTCTTCAGGTTCGGGTCCACGGCACCCCGGAAGGTGCCGATGGCCACCTCATAGTCGTTGCGTGTGTCCATCACGACCGTATCAGGGTCAGAGATCAGGGCATTCCAGTCCTTCGGCTCGACATAACGGCCAACGCAGACATGGGGGTCAATGTCCGGCTGCCCCATCGTGACGATCTCTTTCTTCAGCCGCACTTTCATCCGCAGGAAGGGCATCGTCTTCGCCCGGGACTTCTTGTAATCGAACCCGGCACAGCCCGGCAGGCTGTCGATGTAGGCCAGTACGGCATCGATGCCTGCATCAGGCCCGGCGATCGTGCCATTGATGCCCTCACGGGCCAGCAGCAGGCTGCCTTTCACGCCCTCCTTCTGGCACAGCTCCAGAAGGGGCTGGCGCAGGGACTTGTGATCCTCAAACGCCGTGAAATGATAGAGGGCGGCCACGCAGACCGGCAGGGATGTATCTGTCATCAGTCAACCATTCTCGCAAAGAAGGAACCTGACCGCCCTTCTAGCAGGCTGACCAGCAGATGGCACCCTCCGGCAGACAGGAGACGCTGCCGGGCCGCCACTGGAAGGCTCAAAGCTCCCAGTACACCTCATGCCTGTGCTCGTAATGCAGATTTCCCTTCACCATGGCGACCCGTTCTGCATCATCAGGCCAGGGTTCCCCGGCGGCCACAGCCGGTGGCACATAGCCATGATCCCTGCACAGCTTCTTGATGACGGACAGTACATACGATGTGCTGATGTTGCGTGTACATTCAAACGCCTTGTCCGTCCCTTTGTGCCGGGGGCAGAACAGATGATCGTCATGCTGGAAGGGCGTCCGGATATCGTGCCAGCAACTGTTGCAGCCATGGTTGCTGAACACCCGGTACGGCGTATGGAACTCGTTGATCGGGTCCGTAAAACCACTGATCATGATGACAGGCGTACCGGTAGCCCAGGCCAGCCATGACAGGCCGGAGGACAGACCGACAAAAAACTCGGCATGTTTCAGCCAGCGGGCCCGTTCTGCCAGCGGGCGCTCCCCTGTTTCATCCTCCACGCCATTGGGTATGTGGTTCCAAGTAATATTGTGCCCGACCACCGGGTCCTTGTCGATACAGATGACCCGATACCCCATCCTCTTCAGATACTGGACCGTATCCAGCCACCCGAATGGATTCTGCCACATCTTGCAGGCACAGGAAGCCTGCACGGCCACCACGACATAAGGCTCCTCGATCGGGCGGGTATCAGCCTTCTCGATGACCACCTTGGGGCGGATCTCTGTTGGATCCACGCCAAGAATCCACCCCGCTGTCCTGTGCAGGCCAACGGCACGGAAGTCCCGCGGCTGCCAGGCCTGTTCCACATCATGAAAGAACAGCCCGATGTAATAGGTGGCGTAGAATTCGTCCTTCACATCCGCAAATTCCTCTTCCTTCAGGAAGCGGACATGCGGATAGGCCGGCCCCATGAGGTCGATGATCACCTCACTGGTCACGATGGTCATTTCACAGTCATGATCACGCCCGAACCGGTCGGCATAAGGGACCCAGCCCAGCGGATCCCCCAGAGTGCCTGTCGGCATGAGGACAGCGACCTTCTTGCCCCGTGCATCATATTCGTGCGTCCAGACAAGCGTTTCACCATCGAACAGTTCGATCAGCACGTTCATGAAATACTTTTTGCGGGAGGAAACATATTCCCCACCAACCTTGCCGTCATACAGGCAGGTATCCGTATCCATGTCCCAGAAACGCAGCCGCCACTGCTCACCCTCCGGCACCTTCACCCGGACGCCGAAGTTGAAATCATACCGAAGGCCGTGGTCACCTCCCTGCGTCGGCTCCATGGCAGGCGCAGGAAAAGGCAGATGGGGCAGCCTCTCGATGCCATCGTCCTTTTCCTTCAACGATCCCGCATCACCTGCCCCGGATGGGACGGATGGCAGCTCCGCAGCGGAAAGAGAGGAGACAACAGACTGTTGTTCCCCCTGCTCCTCCAGGCCAGAACCTGCCGTCTCCTCCGTAAAGGGCAGACGTGATGCCGAGGAAGGGGCCTTGAGAGCGACGATATCCTGAAGAACACGTTCCGTTTTCTTTTCAGTCATTCTGACAGCTCTCCAAAACCCGGAATCCGCTCAATGGCCTTTTTGACCTGCGTAAAGGAAATCCCGCGTGAACACTCAAACATCCTCTCCGTGCCTTTATGATGAGGACAGAAGAAAGGATCCTCCGCTTGCAGGTCAATGTTCACATCATTGGCACAACCATTGCAGACATGCCTGTTGATGACACGGTATGGCGTATAAAACTCGTTATATGGCTCTGTATAACCACTGATCATGACCACCCGGGCTCCGGCTGCCCAGGCCAGCCATGACAGACCGGAGGATGTCCCCACAAAAAACTCGGCATGTTTCAGCCAGCGGGCCCGTTCTGTCAGCGGGCGGGGACCTGTTTCGTCCTGAGCACCATGAGGAATGGTCCGCACCGCCGTGACAGGGCCTGCCACACGGTCTTTGTCAATGCAGACCACCTTGTATCCCTTCTCCTTGAGAAAGCGGATCAGATCATACCAGCCACGGGGATTATTCCAGTATTTGCTCAGACCCGAAGCCTGCGCCCCGATGCAGACATAGGGCTCCTCCATCGGGCGCCCGCCCGGATCCACCACAATACGTGGTTTCCTGTCCTGCGGTGGCAGTCCCAGAATGTAAGCCCCCATATGGGAAAGACCCGTCTGCCGATAATCGTTGGGCTGACAGGTGAATTCCCTGTCCCCGAAGAAAACCAGAACCCTATACCGTGCGTAATATTGCCTGTCGCCCACGTCCTCTTCATCAATGAAGCGGATATGGGGATAAGCATCCTCAAAAAGGGAAATCAGAGCCCCGTTCACAAGAAAGCTTGCCCGGCAGCCATGCTCCTCCACAAAGGCGGCGGCCTGTCCTACCCAGGCAATATGGTCTCCCAGCCCGCCCAGCTGCATCACGATGAGCACTTCACGGTCCTTCAGGTCGCAGACATGGGTAAAGACCTCGCTGCCATCCTTGCAGACGGTGATCTCGAACCGGACATAGTAACGCTTGAGGCTCTGCACCATGCCGGACCCGTTGATCTCCTGAAAGAACAGGACAGTATCCGTATCCACATCACGCAGGCTGACCGTCCAGCGGGCCCCCTCCGGCACCCAGACACGACAGCCATCCATGAAATCATACCGGATGCCCTCGGGGCCAACCTGTGTCAGAACGACCCTGTCATTATCACTCATGGCCACACACTCGCATACATGCCTTTCCTTCTCCCCCGGGCGCCTCTCCACCCGTCACCATCATAACCAATCACAGCGGCGTCTTTCCCCAGGCCAGAATCTCGACCCTCTCCAGTGCCTCCTGACCAAAAAGCTGCTCTGCCACGATGGGCAGACGCCCCGCTGCAAAAGCCCCGGCTGTAGCCGCAAGACGTATCTTGCCACTTGGCGTGCGAAACACGCCGCCCTGCCGCACCAGAACACAGCGCAGCTGCCGGACCGGGCAGACCCGCCCTATGGCCTGGGCCATGTCGGCCAGAAGCCTCTCGTACCCTGCCACCTGCCTTGCCTGTGCCAGGGACAGCTCCCCCATGACGCACAACACGCCCTCATGCCGGAAAACCGCCACACTCCGGCTGGTAAAGACAGGACAGGCCTGCCGGACAGCCTGTGCCAGATCATCCGGGTCATAGCGGTGGTCACCAATAGGGAGGCTGTTCTCCATGCGACCTGTCACGAACAGATGCCCCTTCACGAGAAAGCCTGAATCCCGGCTGCGGAACCAGGTGCGACCATCCGCCCCCGTGACGAAACGTTCCCTGTTTTCCTGCTCCCGGTTCAGATACCCCGGTGTCACGCAGGGGCCACTCAGCCATAGCTCGCCCACCCGACCATCCGGCAGGCTGTCTCCCGTCTCCGGGTCCACGACAAGAACGGCGTGTTCCTCAATCACACGGCCACAATCTGCGAGAACACGCTCGTCATGCTCATCACGGGGCGGGCCGACCCGCCCTTCTGCCAGCCCGGCACGGGAAAACGTGGCAAAAGACACGCCCTCACCGTCCCGGCTGTCACCGGTGATCATGAGGGTTGTCTCAGCCATGCCATAACCCGGCCGCAGAATGGACGGCTTCACCCCGAGCGGCCCATACCGGCTGAAGAACCGCTCCACCGTTCCCCGTTCGATCATCTCCGCACCGATGACGGACTGTGTCCAGCAGGAAAGGTCCAGCCCTTCCAGGGCGGAATCCGGGACATGCCGGGCCAGAAGCTCATAGGCAAAGTTGGGACCGATGGAGAAATTGAGACGGTACCGGTCCATCGCCTGCACCCAGCGCTCCGGACGGGTGATGAAATGCTCCGGTTTCATCAGCCATGTCGTGCCTCCCATCGCCACGCCGAACATGAGACTTACCAATCCCATATCGTGCGACAGAGGCAGCCAGACCAGCCCACGCCGGCTGAGCCAGAAGTCACTGCGGATGGCCAGCAGATGCAGGTTCGTCCCCAGATTGCGGTGCGTGACCTTCACACCACGGGGCCGCCCTATGGAGCCGGACGTATATTGCACAAGCGCCGTATCATCCAGGTCTGCCGCATGGCGGCGCTGGAGCGGCTCGGCACTTTCAGCTCCTTCAACAGGAATCCACTTCACCTTGCGGGCACGGCCCGCCGCCTGCCGCCGAAACCCCATCAGGGTCTCCCGTGGCCCCAGAACGGCGACCGCACCGGAATCCTCCAGAATGTCAAACAGGCGGTCCACACTGCCCACCATGCTGGGATACACACCCAGCACAGGCACGGTATTGGCATAAACACAGCCAAAAAACCCCGCCACAACTGCCGCCTCATTCTCAAAACAGAGCAGGACCAGCCCCCGCTCCGGCACGAAACGGCTCACCAGTCCCGCCACCCGGCATGCCCACTCATGCGCCTGCCGGAATGTCAGGGACGCAGCAACCTCCAGCGTCTGGTCCAGTGCAACGCACTGAAGCTCATCAGGCCGCTCCTCCGCCCGGAAGCTCAGCATCTCATCCAGTCTGCTTTCGTACCTGTCCAGTATGCTGAACCCATTGTCGTAATACTCGACCACATAACCGGACTGGCGGACAATATGGCATGTCCAGGGAATCATGCTTCCCCTCCGACGGCCTGTGCCCCTTCCAGAGCAACCGTGCCCCCCTGCTGGGCCATCACTACCGCCTGACGCAGCAGGCTGCGGGCCATTTCGAGAATGGTTTCGTTACGGGCCAGCAGCACGAGGGACACATCCACCCCAAACTCCGACCGGATGGCTGTCTGAAGTTCCACGCCGGCGAGGGAGTCAATCCCCAGCTCGGAAAGGCGGGCACTGTCCTCGATCGTCTCCGGCTCAACCTGCAACACGGAGCCAAGCTGCTGTTTCAGACGGAACAGGACATAATCCAGACGCTCATTTTCCGGCATGCTCATCAGCAGCTGGACCGAGCCCGACATGCCTCCCTTGAGGCTTTCCTGCTGCAACAGCGTAAAGCGTGCCGAAGTTTTCAGCCAGGCCAGCGCCCCGAACACCTGCGCCCAGTTGAGGTCCACCAGAGACACGTCACTGCGGTCCACGCCATAGAGCACCGGCAGATACGCCAGAGAGTCCGCCGCCATCATGGTTCTGATGCCAGCGACATCAAACATGCGACCGGCAGCATCACTCTCGGTCAGCATCCCCACATCCCCAATGGCTCCCCAGCCCACCGCCATGGCGGGCAGCCCCTGCTGGCGCCGGTTTTCAGCCAAGGCATTGAGGTAGCTGTTGGCTGCCATGTAGCTGCTCTGCCCCAGATTGCCGATCTCTGCCGTAAAGGAGGAGTACAGCACGAAATGGTCCAGCTCCAGCCCACGGGTGGCATCATCCAGCGCCTGGGCCCCCAATACCTTGGGTGCCATGACATGGGCGACATTCGCCGCATCCATCCTGCTGAGAAGCTGGTCATCCACCACACCGGCGGCATGGAAGACACCCCGCAGCGGCACATCATCCCGGGCCAGTTTCCTGACCAGACGACGCACAGCCTCCTGATCCGTCACATCCAGACGATGGGTCACCACCGCACCGCCAACACTTTCGGCCAGCTTCTTCAGCATTGCGATGGCCTGTTTACGCTCCGGGTCTTTCGGCAGGGACCGCCCTGCCAGATGCAGCACCCCTGCCCCCTGGGACAGAAGATATTCTGCTGTCTTGAGGCCAAATCCGCCCATGCCACCAGTGATCAGATACGCCCCCCTGCGGCTGAATCCCGGCTGAACCTGCGGCAGCGGGCGGGCCTTGAGGCCGCTCATGTCCTCATAGGAGAGCATGATCTTGCCTATGTGCCGGGATGACATGAGGTAGCGGAAGGCCTCGGACGCTTCTGCGGCCGGGAAGATGCGTGTCTGCGGGAAGGAGAATTTCCCCTGACGGGCCAGCAGCAGGATTTCGTCCATGACGCCATACAGTTTCCTGTGCGGCATCATCCGATCCATGTCGAAGGAGAAATAGGCCAGATTTTCATTGAAAGGCATCAGCTCCAACGCCCGATGCTCCACGATGTCCCGCTTGCCGATCTCCAGAAAACGCCCCATCGGCGCCACGAGCCGCAGGCTGTGGATCATCGCCTCACCGGGCAGGGAATTCAGCACCACGTCGACCCCCCGGCCATTGGTGGCCTCACGGATGCCATCCACGAATTCCAGCGTCCGGGAGTCCCAGACACCCGCACAGCCCTGCTGACGCAGATAATCCCGCTTCTCCTGGCTGCCTGCCGTGCTATAGATCACCGCCTTTTTCAGCTGGGCAATCTGGATGGCGGCCTGCCCCACGCCACCAGCCCCGGCATGGATGAGAACACTCTCCCCTTCCTGGAGCTGGGCCAGGTGGACCAGCGTATAATAGGCTGTCACGAACACCAGCGGCAGACCGGCAATCTGCTCCAGCGAGAACGGCAGGGCCTCTTCCGACAGGGGCAGGGCACAATAGGCCAGTTCACTGGCCTTCACGATGCGGCGGGATGCAAAACTGTCGGGATAGACAAGTGCGAGCATGTCGCCCGGCTTCATGTCCTCAACCCCATCTCCAACCGCCTCGACCTCAACCACACATTCCAGCCCGAGCGCATCGCCGCTGAAGGTCCCTTCCGTCACGCTCTCCGGCAGGAGAGACATGGCTTTCAGCACATCCTTGAAGTTGAGGCTGGCCATGCGGGTACGGAGCCTGACTTCGCCCGGACCCGGCTCCGGCACGGCAAAAGCCTGCCATGTGACACCATCCAGTGTCCCAGACCGGCTGGCCTCGAGGCGGACACCGACGGTACCATCATCCTGTCCCCCCATGATCTGCTCCAGCGGAACAGGCTGGGGATCGGGCTCCAGTGGCGGAGATACCAGCCGCTGGACCATGCGTTCCACCATCTCCCCGGCTGGAGCCGCCCCATGGCCAGCCCCGCCATCAGCCTGACGCAGCCAGACCGTATCCTCCGATGTGTCCTCAAGAACGAGTTCGGCCGCAATATCCTCCAGAAAGGCCTCTGTGCCCTCGGCAGGAACATCAACACACCGTACGGCGAGGTCCAGAACACGCTCAGCAGCAGCACCACGAAACAGACCATGGAAGGCCCGCTGGAGCGCCTGCGCCTGCCCATCCCTGCCATAAGCGCCACGGGTCACGATGATGACCGGCAGGCGCCGCTTGCGTGCCCGTGTCGGCACACGCTGGAACAGCGCCACGCAGGCGGCCATATCATCAAGGCACTGCTGGTAATCATCCCCGCCATGCGGGAACAGCACCAACGCCCGCTGTCTGGCGAGGAACGGTTCCTGATCCAGCTGCTCCGCCAGATCAGCCCCATCCAGACGGGAGCTGACGGTCAGCTCGGCACCATTATCCTCCAGCAGGTCTGCCAATCCGGCTACCAGCCCATTACCTTCACCCAGCAGAGTGATGGCCAGCGGTTCGCTCAGCAGCACCTGTCGCTCCGCACTCATCCAGTTTGGCGCATAGACCAGCCGTGCCGCAGATGACGCCTCATGCCCGCCACGGGCCACACGGCGACAGCACAGGCCCATCACCTCGCAGAGCAGCTCACCCTCCGGTGTGAAAAGCCGCAGATCGGCCACGATCTTGCGGCAGGTCCGCCGGGTTGGCGTCACCATCACATGGGCCCGGGAGACCTTCTGCCCCATATAGCTGATACGCTCGATGGACGCCGGAACGTACACGTCCTTCTGCTCCTCAAACGGGAAAGCCCCGATGAGAGCATGCATGGCACCATCCAGCAGTGCCGGGTGCAGATGATACTCCTCCAGCGTGGCGGCCTGCCCATCCTCAAGGGCAATCTCCGCCACGGAATACCCTTCACCACGATACAGGTGCCGCAGGGTCTGGAAGGTTGGTCCATAATCCAGCCCCATGGCGGCAAAAGCCTCGTAAACCTCTTTCCCTTCAAAATGGGCCGTTCCCGCACACAGGGCTGCGAAATCAAAATTCCTGTTCTTTTCCGATGCTGCACACCATGGAGCCGCCTGAAGGATGGTGGCCTGCCCATGTGTCTGCCAGTCCCCATTCCAGGCCACGGTCTCGCTGTCAAAAACGAGACGGCGGGTCGCCATGTCAAACCGCCACATGACAACCGGCGCCTGCCCCTCCTGCACGACCAGCGGTGTGCTGATCGTGATGTCCTCGATCACGGCCGGAGCTTTGGCCTCCAGCTGGGCATGAGCCGCAAGAGCAGCCTCGACATAAGCAGCCGCCGGGAAGAGCGCCATACCGTGGACCTTGTGGTCCATCAGCCATTCCATGGAGGCCACGCCGATATCAGCCCTCCAGGCACGGCTTTCCAGCAGACTGGGCGCGCCGAGAACGGGGTGGACCTGCGTATCCAGGCGGTCACGGCGGGAGGCCTCGGTCTCCAGCCACATTTTTCCCCCTTCTTCCCACCGGTAGAAGGGCAGCTCCATCCGCTCCGGCCGCAGGACATGTCGCCAGTCCGGCTCTGCCCCGCTGAGTGTCAGGCGGACAAGGGCCCGCAACAGCCCTTCTGCATCATCCTGCATGCGCCGCAATGTCGGAATGACAGCCACCTCGTGACGTCCCTCCCCAGCACAGCCTGTCACGGATGCCCCCAGCACCGGGTGGGCCGCAAGCTCAAGGAAAATGACGTGACCATCATGCAGCAAAGCCCGTATGGCCTCATGGAACAGGACCGGCTCCCGGGCATTGGCGTACCAGTAGGCACCATCATGCAGCGCCCCATCGTCCCACAACCTGCCCGTAACGGTGGAATAGAGCGGAATCGCTGGAGCACTGGGCTGGAGATGGGCCAGGGAGGACAACATCTCTGCCTCGATCGCAGCCATGTCAGGACTGTGATAGGGCACATCCACCTTCAGGAACCGGGCAAACACGCCTTCCCTCTGGCAGTCTGCCTCCAGCACGGCAAGGTCATCACGGGGGCCAGCCACCGTGCAGGACTCACTGCTATTGATGGCAGCCACAGAGAGCCTGCCACCGAAGGCCTCCAGCCGTTCTTCCAGCAGGCTGCGGCCCATGCCGACAGCCAGCATGGTGCCCCGGCCTGCCAACGTCGCCTGAAGGCGGCTGCGGTGATAAATGACTGTCACGGCGTCTTCCAGCGTCAGTGCCCCACTGACATGCGCCGCTGCCACCTCTCCCACGCTATGGCCGACAATGGCGCCCGGCGTTACGCCATGCCGGGCAAAGAAAGCTGCCAGACATATCTGCACAAGGAAAATGGCAGGCTGGGCAACTTCCGTCTCCTGAATACGGGATTTCTGTTCCGGCTTCAGCAGTTCAGCCCGCAGGGACCACCCTGCCATCTTCATGAACAGTTCATCACAGCGCCGGGCCAGCGCACGGACCTCCGGCGGCCCCTTGCGCAGGAGATGACGGCCCATCCCCCACCATTGCGGCCCCATGCCGGAAAAAAGGAAAACCGGTTTTACAGCCTCATCCACAACAGCCTTGCCCGTGAACAGGGCCGGATGGGTCCGCCCTTCGGCCAAAGCCTGCAAGGCCTCATGGGCCTGGGGGATCTCATCCTCTCCCCGGGCCGGGAGGATCACCGCCCGCTGCCGGAACCGTGCCCTGTACCGGGCTGCCGAGAAACAGAGAGCCTCCCACAGGCCATGCCCGGCCTGCCCACCTTCCAGCCGTTCGGCATACGCTTTGGCCATATAGCCCAGCGAGGGCTCCGCAAACGTACTGAGCAGCAGCGGCACACGCTGCATGAAACCCACCGGACGAACGCCTTTCAGCCGATGATCCCGCACGGCCCGACGCTGGGCCACCTTCCGCTCCGCCTCGGTCGGGCGGCGCAGCAGGGCCACGGCATTCGTCCCGCCATAACCGAAGGAATTGACAACCGCATACAGCTTTTCCCGCTCAGGCAGAGCCGTGGCCTCTCCCTGCGCCACCTGTACGCGATACTCCTCGAACGGAATGGCAGGGTTCAGCTCCTTCAGGTTCGCCTGTCCGGGCACCATGCCATGTTCCAGACACAGCATGGTCTTGAGAACAGCCACAGCACCAGCTGCCGCTTCCATATGCCCCAGGTTGGCCTTTACCGAGCCAACGAGAATGCTGCTTCCCTCCGGCTGGTACTGCCCGATGGCCCGTGCAATGGCCTTGGCCTCGATCGGATCGCCAACAGGCGTCCCCGTGCCATGTGCCTCGACATAGGCCACATCCCGCGCTGCCACATTCGCCCGACGCAGCACATCCCGGATCAACGCCTCCTGCGCCCCGGCATCCGGCATGGTCAGAACCGGAGTCCGGCCATCCTGGTTCACACCGGAGCTGCACACGACACCCCGTATGTCATCCCCATCCCGCATGGCATCCTTCAGGCGCTTGAGCATGAGGACCACGCAGCCCTCACCACGCCCATAGCCATCCGCATCTGCCGCAAAAGATTTTGACAGGCCATCCTTGGCCAGAAAATGGCCCTTGGTCATGAGCATGGCCGTCTGCGGGATCACCATGAAGTTCACGCCACCTGCCAGAGCCACGTCACACTCACCAAGACGCAGACTGTTGCAGGCCTGATGCATGGCCACCAGCGAGGATGAACAGGCTGTATCCATGGCAATGGCTGGCCCCTGCAACCCGAACACATGGGCAAGACGGGCCGCATACATGGTCATGCAGGAAGACACCGCCGCAAACTGGTCACGAATCTGCGACTGCATGAAAGGGCTGCCACACTGGACGAGCTGGTCCTGTGTGAAGCTGCCCATGAAAACACCCGTCCTGCTGCCCTCGAGCGTACGGGGAATCACACCGGCATTCTCCATGGCACGCCAGCTCACATCGAGCAGAACACGCTGCTGGATGTCCATCACCATCCCCTCACGGGGAGAAATGCCAAAAAACAGGGGCTCGAACTGATGGTCTTCCGGCCTTACGAAATGACCATACTGCATGGTCGTCTTGCCCGGGGTCTGGTCAACCGGGTCATAGAACCGTCTGCGCCCCCAGCGGTCATCAGGAACAGGCACGCAGCCATCCCGACGCTCCAGCAGAAACTGCCAGAGGGCATCCCTGTCCCCCAGCCCGGCTGGCAGAATACAGCCAACACCAATGATGGCGATTTCATCGGAAGTGTATGTCTGGCTCATGAATGATCTGTTTCCTGTTCCCGGTTGGTCCAGCAGCTATCCTGCATCATGAAAAGGTCAGGCCTGCCCTCTGTGCAGCCCACGCTGGATATAGTCCTTCAGCGTCGCTTCCAGCCTGCGTCTGTCCACGTGGCCCTCCTGTGTGCGTGGGATTTCCGGCACCCAGATCATGACGACCGGCGGCAGTGCAGGGTAACGCTTCCGCAGGCGGGCAGACAGGGCCTGCTCATCAAACGACTCATGAGACACGATGGCCGCATAAAACCGTTCCTGCCCCTGCCCGTCCGTCATCATGAAAACACCCACGTCCCTGATCCGTGTTTCGGAGCGCAGGATGTCTTCCACCACCTCCAGGTCGAACTTGGCGCCACCGGCATTTACCAGCGCATCCATTCGCCCCCGCAGGTGCAACCCACCTCTGGCTGACATGAAGCCCCGGTCTCCCGGGTAAAACCAGCCATCCCGGAAGCGCTGTTCCGCTGCCGGGTTGTCATCCACATAGCCCCGGACAACACCACCGCCACGGATGCGGATCTCACCCACCTCTCCTGCCGGTACCCTGTTGCCCCCGGCATCCACGATCTCGACATCCACCCACGGCAGGGGAGCACCGACATCATCCTCACTCCTGCGCTGATCGGCAGGCATGGCCGCCACCAGGCCGCTTTCATCCGTCCCGTACACAACCTGAACATGCGGCGTGAAACGTTCTGTGGTCTCCTTCAGAAGACTGTCGGACAGCCTGCCCCCCACGATGCTGAGATAGATATGGCTCATGGGCCGCCCCTGTGGTGGCAGGGCACGCAAAAGATGCCTGAGATGAACCGGCGTCATGACGATCATGAGGGCAGGCGCCTGCATGACTTCCGTCCCGATATTCTGGGCATCGCTGCTCCGCAGCGTGGTGCCACCTGCAAGGGCGGCCCCCATCATGAGAAACCCGCTCAAGGATTGCGGGCCAACCGTGCAGAGCAGCTGTGGCTTGCCCACCATACGGCTCTGGCCCCTGCCCATGCGGGTAAAATACTCCACCATGTCATGATAGATGATCCGGTGCAGCTGCTCCTCCACCTCACCGAAGCTCAGCTCCAGCAGATGTGGCTCCCGGCCTGTCCCGCTGGCCAGGGCAGCACGGCATGGGGCCGACCGCTCCACAGGGACAGGCGGGTAGTAACAGGACGCATCATCATCCTCCACATTGGCGAGGGCACGGCTGAACCAGTCCTCACCGAGGACCAGACGCCCCTCACCGGGAAGCAGGCCGCCCGGACCGTGGAGGATGATGAGGTCCGGGCGCAGGGTGGCCAGCTCCTCCTCCGAAACATCCCCATTGGACAGGGAAGCAGATACAAGCCCCAGCCGGCCAAGCGCCAGGGTCAGTGCCCAGTGCCGCCATGTATCGGGGCACTGCACGGCCACACGACGAAGATTGAGGGAGCGCAGCCCCTCCAGCGCATGGGCCAGACGGCTGACCGTTGCCTCCAGCAGGGCATAGGACCGCTTCCGGGACAGGCTGCCAAACGCCACCTCGTCTCCTGTCATCCGGGCATTGTAAGCTACAAAGCGGTCCAGCATCGTCTCACCCTCCCAGGCGGCCTGTCGGAAAACCCGCCGCCATCCATGTCTCTCTGACAACCAGAAGACGCCATAGATTAATGAATGTCTTTTATATCGTTAACGAGTGACGAAAACATCCCTGCCGTACAGCTTTTTCCTGCCCCCAGCAGCAGTCTCATCCGCAGAGACATCCATAGACCTGCCGTATCTGCGCACTGACCCTCTCTGGCGCATAGGCCCGGGCCGTACACCGCCCCTGTTCCACCATCTTCAGCAGAGCGGAACTGCCGGAAACATATCCCTCCAGCGCCATGGCCAGGGAGTCCACGATGCCTTCCATATCCTCCGGGGAATGCCAGAACCCGTTCTGCGGCGTAGCGTACTCGCGCCCACCACCACCATGATACCCCACGACAAGGCAGCCTGCCGCCATGGCCTCCAACGCCGTGATGCCAAGAGCCTCCATCCGTCCCAGAGCAAGACAGACAGCGGACTCACCCATGAGGGCCGCCACCTCCGCCTCACCCTTCTTTTTCAGAGGGATCCACGGAACGTTGGAAAACTGGGGATACTTCAACGACAGCATGTCACGGAACAGGCAGACATAGGCTGGTATCCCTCCCTGATGGGGCCATTTCCACTCAGCACAAAGGATCTGGAGTTTTTTCTGCCGTGGCCTGAACACAGCTCCATCCACCACGGGTGATGTGACAGGAACAGCCTCCAGTCCCAGCACCCGCTGGATCAGATGCGCTGCCTCCATCCCCGGAGCCAGAACCTGCGTCACGCCCCAGTCCCTCAATGTTTCAACTGATGGCCTGTATGTGAAGAAATAATAGGGATTCTGACAGAAGATGATCTTCTTCCCGGCCATGGGCTGGCGGATCATGTCCGCATACCATCCATCCAGCACTTCGGGAAAAACGACCATATCCTCTTCTGCAAGGTCCTTCACATCCCTGCAGACCAGCGGCAGCATCTCCTGCCCCAACCATGACGGCAAGCCTTCAGACTGCAGGACCTGCGCCTGAAATCCCGCCTGACGGAGCAGGAAAGCGTGGCGGTAGACTGTCTTGATGCCGCCAGAAACGAGATCCCGTGGGAAGCAGTTCAGAAAAATGATTCGCCCCGCCACCAGTCAATCTCCCAGCCCACCACTGCACCCTGCCCACTACGGGTAGAGAATGACTGGAATATTTACAATTTACTAATGAAAAGTAAATATCATACCTCTGGAATCATTCCTCCTTTCCACGCTTCCCGGCAGGTGAAAGCACATCCAATACAAGGCCGGGTGTAAGAATCTGTGGTAACACCTGCTCCGCTCCCCCAGAAGGATAATACAGGTATAGCGGTACCCCATCACGATCATGGGCCCTAAGAAACGCCGTGATCCGCTCGTCCCGGCGGGTCCAGTCGCCCCGCAGGATGGTCACGCCATGCTGCCGGAATGCCCGCCGGACAGACGGAACATCCAGCGCCACGTGCTCATTGACCATGCAGGTCACACACCAGGAGGCTGTCATGTCCACAAAAACTGGCTGCCCTGCGGCCCTCAGAGCAGCCAGACGCTCTGCCGAAAACGGTTCAATGGTAGGGCCATCCTGTCCCTGTATCGCTGCTCCGGTCTTTCCGGTGGCTGCGACGGGAGAGCCAGACTCATCATCCATCACCACACTGCGCCCCAGCCCGGCAAGACAGACCAGCAGGCACAGCAAGGCCAGCAGGCGGCAGCCCAGCACGAAACGGGGTGCCTGCCCCAGCATGGCCCGCTGCTGCGCCAGCCCGTACAGCCAGCTCCCCAGCCCCAGAAGCACGGCCCCTCCGGCCATCAGCAGTACTGCATCTCCCCCACGCTGAAGCACCGCCACCCAGAGCAGCCACACGCAACTGGCCAGCAAAGGAAAAGCCAGCAGCTGTTTCAGACGTTCCATCCAGCCACCGGGGCGTGGCAGACGCTGGGCCAGTCCCGGCACAAGTGCCAGCACGCCATAAGGTGCTGCCAGCCCCAGCCCCATGGAGAGAAAGATCAGCAGGCCAGACCAGATCGGCCCACCCAGTGCTACAGCAATGGCGACCCCCATGAAAGGTGCCGTACAGGGCGTGGCCACGATCACCGCCAACAGGCCCGCCAGAAGATCACTGGCCGGACCATGCCCTGCGGCCATCTGCCCGGCCCGCCCGGCCAGGCGCCCCCCCGTTATCTGGAACACACCCAGCAGATTGAGCGCCATGACAAACAGCAGCCAGCCAACCCCCACAACAAAAGCGGAAGACTGGAACTGGAACCCCCACCCCACGGAAGAGCCTCCATAACGCAGGGCCATCATCAGGGCACCAAGAAGGGCAAAGCAGCCCATGATGCCCAGAGTGTAAAAGGCTGCACTCCGCCAGCGTGTCCGCCAGCCAGCTCCCCCCATATGGGCAAAGGAGAGGATCTTCATGGCCAGCACGGGAAACACGCAAGGCATGAGATTGAGAATGACACCCCCCAGAAAAGCCGAGAGCAGGCTGCTCCAGACGGGCCGTTCCCTGTTCCCGGTGGCAGCCACGACGGGAACAGCCGGACTGGCGCCAGACACTGGAACCGCCGTTACCTGAAGGGCCGACCGGCTGCCAGCAGCATCCACCAGCACGACAACACCAGCCAGCGGTTTCTGCCAGAAAGGCGGATGGGCGTAGGAATCCGGCTTCAGTGTCAGAGCCAGCTGCCCGGTCTGGACAGACAGGGGCTGCGGCGCATTCTGGGCGATCACGCCGCCCTCCTGTGGCAGAAACCAGGCCTGCCGCACCGTATCGGGCGAAAGGCCAGCTCCATGCAGGGTCAGCAGACCATCGAGGCCAAGACGGGCCTCAAAGGGGGAAGGCTGGGGCATGGCCGCATCAGCCCGACGGAACAGGGCTGCCTCGGCAGCATCCGGCACGACATCCGAGGCAACAGCAGGCAATGCAAGGGAAAAGACGCCTTTTTCGGGCACGCAGACATCCGCACAGACCAGCCAGTCTGCACGGGCCGTGACCTGCACCGCACCTGCCCCCCGCCCCTGGAGGGGAACCCGCACAGGCAGCAGCACATCCCCCTGGTAGGCATAGGCCATCAACCCGCCCTCTGGAATGCGCTCCGGCACGGGCCATGCGACCGTGTCCGTCCCGCCGGACCGGCTGCCACTCACCATGACATGGACATGCGGCGCCTCACCGGCATCACCGGGATTCTGCCAGTATGTGTGCCAGCCGGGCTTCAGCTGGAGCCTCAGCCCGACCCGCAGCGTGCCCCCGTCAGCCTGACTCTCCTCCTGCCCAACAGCATCCACCGCACTGACAAGGGTAGCCGTTGTATGGCTGGTCACGACCGGTGTGCTCTCCGCCGCCCGAACAGGAGAGGCCAGAAAGACCATCCCGCTCACCATGGCAAACACAGCCATCATCATCCTGCCAATATGCCGCGCCATCCGCTTACCCTCCCTTTCATGATTGCCAGACAGCCCCGGAACCTGTCCCCGTACCCCGGGCAGGCAGCACTGGCCCATAGCATTGGCCCATATCCGTCTTAAAGACATAATTGCTGTCTACCGTCCCCAGTTCACTCTTTCACAGACCATGATAGGCCATGACCACACATCCCGCCCCATCCGACCATCCCAAAGCAGGCCCGTGGAACCGCCTGATAGCCCGCAGCATTGATCTGGACATCTACGGAAGCCTTCTCATGCTGCCAGTCTATGGTTCCATCCACCAGCTGGAAGACATATTTCCCACATTGCAGAAAATCGGCAGTGCATCCTTCAGCCCCATGATGCCACGCTGGGATACCCTCATCGCCAGCCTGCTGCTCATCTTTCCCCTCTCCATGGTGCTGGATGCCCTTGTCTGCACCTGGTTCGGCAATACGCTGGGCAAGCGCCTCCTCGGCATCAAACCCTACCGTACCAATGGCCGCCCCCTCGATCTTTCCACCTGCCTGAAACGCAACTATCTCATCTATGTTGCCGCCTATATGGGGGGCATGGATGTCCTGTCACCGCTGGCAGGCCTCATGCATTACATACGCTACAGACGCACCGGAACGACTTTCTGGGACGAAGAAATGGGCACGGTCGTCCGCTCCCTGAAAAGTAGCGTCGCCCGCACGGTCACAATCACCATCCTGTGGTTTCTGGTCTCAATCCCGCTCACCATGGTTGGAAACCTGCTCTTCCCGTCCATTCTGAACAACATCAGCACCGTGACGCCCGCATCCCTGCAGAAACCGGCCACTCCCTGAAAGACTACAGGCCATAATAGCCCTGGGCCCGGAAATGGGCTTTCACCAGCGCCACGAAACACGCCCGTTCATTCAGGGCAAGCAGCAGGCTGCGCCTGTCCAGCTCATGCCCGGCCCTGATGGCTGGCAGAAGCCTTTCCGCCACGGCCCGCCGATGACGGATCTGCCGATAATGGGACACATAGAACAGGGGACTCTCCAAGGCATGGCGAAGGATGGCACCATCCGCTGGTGGAAAGCAGCTCCCAAGCCACACGAGAGCTGCCTTCAGGCAGCGGATGACAGCGGGTTCCGACTCTTCTTCCGGGATGAGGAACCACCTGCAACGATTGACCAGTGCTGATGTCCGGCTGGTCAGGTATGCTGTGAAAGGCGCCAGAACGAGACCGGCAATCACCGGCAGAAACCAGACCAGTAGCGCCTCCCCTGACAGAACTCCCTCTGAAAGATGATCCAGCAGGGTAGCGCCGTAAGCAAACTGCTTCTCCAGCACCTGCACCAGCCCCCAGGCCCCCGCCAGACCAAGGGCAGAACACCATCCGTAATCCTGCAGGCAACTCCGGAATGTCAGTGGGGCATCATCTCTCTGCTGCCCTGCCCAGCGGACGGATGACCGCCTGAAACAGGCCAGCAGGAACTTCACGATGAAGCACATGAGAACCGGATTGAGCAGAAAGGCAAACAGCATCTCCAGCAGGAAACTGAGCAATAATCTGCCACGACCACCATACTGCCTGGCCACAGGACGCCGCATGGCAACGGCCAGGGCAATCAGCCTTGGCGACAGCAGGAAGATCATGGCCAGCACGAACAGTCCGGCAAAGGCCAGCCTCACACTCTCCAGCTCCCCCGTTCCCTCTGCCCCCATGCCCGCCTCCAGATGGGCCAGCGTATAAACGGATGACACCATGAACAGAACACTGAGCGGCGCCATGAAATAGGCCAGTGCCCCCATCAGCAGGGTTTCCCTGTGCACCCCCTGAACCCTGTCTGCCGACAGAAAGCGGACATTCTGGAAATTGCCCTGCATCCATCTGTTCTCACGGGCCAGAAAGCCCGAAAGATTGGCCGGGAGCTCCTCATAACTGCCCCTGACATCCGCAAGAAACCAGACTTCATGGCCTGCCCGCCCCATCATGGCGGCCTCGGCAGTATCGTGTGAGAGCGGCCTGCCGCCCCATGGCCTTTCCCCCGGAAAATCCGGCAACAGGCAATGCTTGATGAAGGCATCCGTCCGTATGATGGCATTGTGCCCGATATAGCTGCCATGCCCCATGGAAAGAGCCTCCACCGCCTGGGGAAAGACAGCTCCCTGGAGGTGGCTGCTGAACTGCATGAGCCGCCCGAAAAAGGATTGCCGCAGGACAGGCAGCGGGCTGGTCTGGATGATGCCGACATGCGGGTTGCCTGCCATCATTTCCAGACACTGATGGACACAGGCCCCCGACACGATGGAATCAGCATCCATCACGTAGAAACAGGCATAATCCCGTCCCCACCGGCGAAGAAAGTCCGTGATGTTGCCCAGTTTGGCATTGGCATTGTGTGCCCTGCGCCGGTACCGGACTGTCACACCCGGATAACGCTGCCTCAAATGATAGAGGGTGGCCTGTTCGGTCAGGACATGTCGTACGTCCGTACTGTCCGACAGCAGATACAGGTCATAATGGTGGAGCTTCTCTGGCACATCCTGGCTGAGTGTCTCGATCAGGGATGCCATGCCCGCCCCGACCCGGTGCATCTCCTCATGATGGACGGGGTACAGAATGGCACAGCGCTCTTCCGGCCCCGGCTCCCTGGCCCTGTGTGCCGGATGGCAAGGATTCCCCGCTGCCCCCCGGCGGGCCAGCCGGTAACCGACAACCATCTTCACGAAGGCATATGTCGCAAGAAAGGTGAACAGCAGATACAGGGCCGCATAAAGGCATGGCAGGATTTCATGGTCGTCCAGATCGGGAAACAGGGTCCCACTGGCCAGGCTGAACATGAAACCGGCCACCAGCAGGGAGACAAGCAGCATTTTCCGCCGCCGTCGGGCCATGATTCTTACCCAACCCGGCTGTCTCTGCCCCCCTTTGGGACATGCCTGCCAGACCAGATGGCGGATGATCTTCTTCCAGTCCGTATCAAACCGCATGATCTGGAGAGGCAGCCGTCTGAATCCATCGCCCGATGCACCGCCATCAGTTTCCTCCCGCTCCAGAAACCGGTTGAGGGTCTCGAATGACGTGATCTCCCCATCCACGCCTCCCAGAATGTCCCTGTAGGGAGAAAAATCAAACGGTATCGCCCCTTCTTCCTCCTGCCCGTTCATCGGGCAATGGAGGCCAGAACCCCCGCCTGAAGCATGAGGGAAAAAACCTTGAAATAAGGCACCCATGATGACTCGGCGACATAGACGACATCACCATCCTCCAGCAGGAAACTCTGTGCGACAAACAGGCCGTAGGTCCGGTCAAAACGGATTTTCAACAGATGAGGCGTGTCATGATCCCGTCGCAGCACGAAAATGGCCCGGCTGGAGGCGGCGTCCCGTTGCAGGCCGCCTGATATGGCCAGAATGTCCGCCAGTGTCGGACATGTTCCGAAAGAATAGATACCCGGCCGTGATGCTCCCCCACCCAGAACCGGAATTCTGATGGAGGCCTCCTTCTTCACGATCACCCGGTCATGTGGGGCCAGATGAATGTCATTCACCAGCCCATCATCCAGCGGCAGAGCTCCAACCACCTGCCCATGTCTGACAACAGACACCACAGTTTCAGGCCGAACAGACACAGGCTGCCCATCACTGGGCCCTCCGGCGGGCACAGGCGGGCCTCCCCCCATGGCTTCCGCCAGAACATGGGCCAACATCAGCCCGCCAGGCTGCCACCGCACCTCCCCGGGTGTCTTCACTTCACCCAGTACAAGTACGGAATCAGCTTCCCACCGGCCATCCGGTGCTTCCTCCTGCACGATGACTGACGGATGGCTGAACACACGCTGTGCCGCATAAAGGCGGGACAGCTTCTGCTGGATGCTGGCATAGGTCAGGGACACCACCCGGACAGCCCCCACATAAGGCAGGGTGACCATGCCATCCCGCAATACGGGAAAATGCCCCAGCTTCATGATGGCTGGCGTGTCTCCCCCTCCAGCAAACGAAAGAATGGACACGCTGAGATCATCCCCCACATGGATGACTGGATCCCGGGTGCTGTGCCCCGCATCAATGGCCCATATGGCCTGCCGGACCCGCAGCTTTTCTGCCTCCCGCATCTGCCCGGCCATGATCGTGGCCTCTCTCAGGGTAATGTCCTGCATCACAAGGCCAGAAAAAAGCCGCCTGCTGTCCTGCCTCTGGGGCTGGGCTGTCAGCTCCTTCACGCCTGGGCCGCCACTGGGCAGGTCACACCCTGCCAGAACCGGCACCAGCAGGGCCATGAACGCCAGAGAACAGAAAAACGGGCCCCTCATCATCAAGCCAGAGCAACATACAGGACCAGCCCTGCGACCAGCGCAATGGCGCTACTCCACCAGAAGGCCGGTCTGAGAGGCGTGTCCTCCACAACAGGCCCGCTGACGGTTTTCAGGAAGTAATGCCCCATGATGGCATTTGTCCTGACAGTCTCACAGGCGGCCATTTCGGCATCCAGAATACTGGAAAGGGACCTGACCTCACGAATCAGACGATCATTTTCCAGAATGACATGCCGTGGTGTCACGCTCCGTTGGCGCAGAACCTCCTGCTCGCCCTCATAGGCCATCACCTCCCTGTGCATGGCTTGTGCGGCATGGTCCACATCCTCCTGAAGGGCCGCCTGCCTGCCCTTCAGGGCTGCCTGGTCCGCCATCAGCCGGAACTGCGTCTTCAACACCGTATCGTAAAAGCCGCTGCCCTCATAAATGCCGGAAGACAGGATATTGTCGGCAATCACCTGCTCATCATGAGCCATGACCTGCCTGATCCTGTTGATGGAGGCCTCATGCTCATGCAGCAACAGATCATCCGGCTCGACATTCAGGCGAGCCAGCCGGGCCCGGGCATCGCCAAGTATCTGCCCTGTCAGACGTTCGGCGAGAGCCGCAGAAGGGGCCCGGAGGGTAATTTGTACGAGGCCATTCTTCTTCCCGACATCAATATCCACGATGTAACGGTCATAATAGCGGTAGAGAGCATGATCATCGTGCGAAAACAGCGACAGAACGCCCCCGAAACTCTGGACGGGATCTGTGAAATCATACGCCTCTGCAAGATTCACGTTCGCCCTGAGGGCCCTGAATTCCTCATAGGACAGCACGAAAGCCTGGAAGAGATAATTCCCCTCATTCCGGCCATCCGAGCCTGTAAAAACTCCCCCGCCACTCCCCCTGCTATCGGGCTTCTCCACGACAAGGACGGTCTGTGTTCTGTAAAGAACTGGCGAGAGGAACGCATAATAGGCCAGCGTTACCAGCAGGGGAACCAGCAGGAGAAAACGCACGGCACTTCCTTTCGTTTCCGTCAGGAAAACACAATCATGCAGACCATCTGTCGAGATGAGCATCCCATAATGACTGGACGCAATGCGCCCCTTCTTATTTTAACAATACATTAACTTTACAGAAACCATTTTCTCCTCCCCCTCCGCAGCCAGACACAAAAAAAGGAGGCCAAAGCCTCCTTTTCCTGAAAAAGCTCCATGAGAGGGAGTAACCCCTGTCTGGTTTCTCAACGCATGATGCCCGTATGGCCAATGCTGTAGCGACCCGGCTGGGGCCAGACTGTCAGACCATGCGGTTCTGCCCCGACAGGAATCTGTTTCATGGCACCGCTTTCCGTATCAATGGCATAGACGACATCATCAAAACGGCCGGAGAGCCAGAGTGTTCTGCCATCCGCACTGACATTGCCCATGTCCGGGCTGCCACCACCGGGAATGGGCCAGGTCTTCAACACCTTGTCCGTTGCCATATCCACGACGGACACACTGCCCTTGCTGTGGCGTGGCCCATGCACCATGTGGGACCCACGGTTGGCAACATAAAGCAGCTTTGCATCACGGCTCGGATACAGCCCATGCGTCCCCAGCCCCGTGGGAATGAAACCCGTCTCCCTGAAGCTGTCGCCATCAATGATGAACACGCCATCAGCATGCATGTCGGCCACATAGAATTTATGCCCATCCGGTGCGGCGAGAACATCCTGCGGCATCCCCCCCTTGGAGAGTTTCAGCATCCCCAGAAGGGTACGGTTGACCGTATCCACCTTGGCCAGATAGCGCCCGAATTCGCAGGTGAAGATCGCATAACGCCCATCTGCCGAGAAGGCAGCATGATTGATGCCCTCACAGAGCGGAGCCTCGACAGACCCTTTCAGCACCATGCTGTGCGGATCACGGAAATCCAGACGGCGATGGGCTTCTGCCACAACGATGGCATTCTGCCCGTCCGGTGTGAAATACATATTGTAGGGGTCATCCACGGCAATGGCCTTGCCGGGCTTGCCTGTCAGCGGGTCGATCGGTGTCAGGGAGCCATCCGTGTGGCCCTCGCTGTTGTTGGTCACCCACAGGGTCCGCAGGTCCCATGAGGGGACGACGTGCTGGGGGGACCGCCCCACCGGGAACGTATCCACGACCTTGTAGGTCTTCGGGTCGATCACGGAGACACTGTTGCCACGCAGGTTGGGCACATAGATCCGCTCCAGATCATGCGCCACGACGGGGGACAGTTTGTCCGGGCCGCTGGCTTCACTGTAAATGTTGTGAATGTCCGGCACGGGCGGCATGCCCGGAATGGTCTGTACGACCAGCGCCTGCTCCGTCACGGCACCAGATGGTGCAGGTGGCGCCTTTGCCGTGGCGGATGGATCACCATCCGGAAAAGGCTTTGGCGAATCGGCAGCAATCGGTTCATCCTGCGGGTCAGGATGGTTGGCCGTCTGCTGGGCCTGCGCTGCCCCCGCAGCCAGTAATGCCCCCATTGCCAGAAACGAAATTTTGAGCCTCATGGGTGTCTCCTGTTGAAAGACGAAATGGCCTCAACGGCGGCCTGCACCTGCATGGCTGTGCCGACCCGGCCAAGTTCAGCCGTTGCCTGCCGCGGGTCACCACCATAGACACCATCGGCAGAATCCGGTTTTCCAGCCTGCCTCAGAAGCCCCTCCCGCACAAGGGACGGATCCACGGCCAACATGAGGGATGTATCGCTTATGTCGGCATGTTTCCCCAAAGCCACACCATGGCCCTGTCGGCGCAGGTAATCTGCGTACTGTCCGGCCACGACGTCATAATAGGCTCCGACATACAGCACCCTTGCCGCCCCTTCACCAGCCCAGCGCCTGTTCAGCCTCTGTGCCAGAGCAGCCAGCTGGGCCTGATAACCACCATGGTCCCCCAGCAGCACAATGGTGGTGAAGCCCTGCGCCCTCAGGCTTTCCGCCGCTCCTTCCACCAGCCCGGCAAAAACGGCTGGTGGAATGGAGAGTGTCCCGGCAAACCGCATGTGGCCTGTGCGGGGCCGGGTCGAGCCTTCCGGCACATAGGCCAGCACGGGGGCCACCAGGGTTTGCCCTACCCTGCGGGCAATCCTGTCCGCCAGAACACGGGCCCGCACATCATGCTTGCCCACTGCCATGTAAGGCCCGCTCTGCTCCGTACCACCAACCGGGATAATGACCGTTCTGGTCCCGGCTTTAAGGCCGGCGTCAATCTCCGTCCAGCTCTGGCAGGCCAGCTCCACCTGCCGGACCGCAGGCGGACAGGCCGGAGACACCCCCTCCGGCTCTTCTGCCATGGCCGGAGCCACCAGCCCGGCCAGGCAGGCCAGCAGGACCAGCGGTCGCAGCCGGGGCCAGCACGGATACCCGGCCACCACCTTCACAGTTCTGTTGCTCATCCAGCGCCCCTTGTGCATTATCACCCCACCCCCATGGCCCCGGTGTTCCGGATACGGGTCCTGCACAGGCCCATGGCCTGAGCGGACTTCATCCGGCATACTGTCCCGGCGTACAACCACCAGAACCGTCATGACCGTGCCCCTGCTGAACACCCTGCCCTTTCTTACCCAGATGAACAATATCGACGACGCCGCCCACATCATCCAGATGGCCCTGACCCCCGTCTTCATGCTCTCCGGCATCGGCACGCTGATCAACATCTTCAATACAAGGCTGGCCCGTGTCTCGGACCATCTGGACAATGTCAACCGTCTGCTGGCCGCCCCTCCTTCCGAACAGGACCACCAGTACAGCTACGACACGCCGCAACGGCTGAAAACCCGCCAGAAACGCCTGACACGCCGCATTGTCGTGCTGGACCTTGCCATTATCCTCAACGGGCTGGGCGGGGCCATGACCTGCGGTGCGGCCATCGCCCTCTTTGTCGGCTCACTGGGAGATGCCACGACATCACTCTGGCTGCTGGCCCTCTTCGGCACTGCACTGGGCTGCACCGTGGCAGCCCTGCTGGCCTTTCTGGCCGATACGCTCCTCAGCTGGCATGGCCTGCGGCATGAAGGGCAGGTCTCCCTGCTTACTTCCCTGCTGCGCTCGAAGGCCAGCCACGCAAAACGGCATCACTGACCGAGCTTGGCAGCCCCACATAGCCCAGCCGGGCATTGATCTCTGCCCCATGGGCAAACCCCCAGCTGAAGAAGCGCTTCACACCCTGCCCCTCGGGCCGGTCCACGGCATCTTCCGGCACCAGAACATAGGTGGCTGACACGATGGGCCAACTCTCCGCCCCGGGCTGGTCCAGCAGATTGACGGCAAAATGGTCCTCCGCTTTCCATTCCGCTGCGGAGGCAGCGTCAATGAAGCCCTTCAGGGATGGCAGCACGAACCGCCCATCATGATTCTTCATCTGCACGATGCCCAGATGGTTCTGTGCGGCGTAGGCATATTCCACATAGCCGATGCTCCCTTCCGTCTGACGGACAAGGGCGGCAATGCCGTCATTGCCCCGTGCTCCAGCACCGCCAGCCCACTCCACAAGGGTCCCTGCACCGATACGGGCCTCCCACTCCGGTGATGTCCGGGAAAGGTAGGATGTGAACACATAGGTCGTCCCGGCACCATCGGCCCGATGCACGGCCACAACTCCCATATCCGGCAACGTCACCCCGGGATTGAGAGCTTGGATGCGGGGGTCGTCCCAATCCGTGATGCGACCATCATACAGGGCTGCCAGTGTCGGACCGTCCAGCCGCAATGCCCCGGCGGGAACACCGGGCAGATTGACCACCAGCACCACACCACTCATGACGGTCGGAAACTGGTAGAGATGCGTCTCTGCCAGACGGTTCGGGCTCATCGGCTTGTCGGATGCTCCAAAATCCACCGTACGTTCCACGACCTGATCCTGCCCGGCGCTGGAACCGACCGTCTGATAATTGACCTGAAGCCCTGCCTGTTCTCCCGCCGGAACGCTCCAGCTCTGATAGATGGGGGCAGCAAAGCTGGACCCTGCGCCCGTTATCTCCACATCCTCCGCACGGGCCACCCCGGCCAGGGCTGACGAAATGGGCAGCACCAGCATGAAGGCCCTGCCGCAGTTCTTCCAGCGGAGAAGACGTTTATCTGTCGGACGCATAAATCCCTCGGCACACGCAATGATCACCTGTCTGCCGTTATAGCTTCGCCGACGCTTCAGACAATAAAAATATACCACAAGACAAAGAAAAGTCTTTTTTGACACAAAAAAATGAGTAAATAGACATGAAGCCATGTGATGACTGCGGGAGATTTTCGTGAAACTGACAAAAAAATGTAATATAAATCCCTTTCATTACAGTTTTATGACAGTAATATTTCTGTCATACAGTGCATCACACTTCGCATCATCTGCCCATGCCGCCGGCACCAATGATGCAATTGCCCTGATGGAAAAACAGATACACGCCATGCAGGCCCAGCTCGAAGCCATGAAGCAGAAACAGGCTGCCGAGAATCGGCGTGTCCGTGCTGAACTGGCCCGCCAGAGAGAACTGATTGAGGCCGACCCTTATGCCCCCCGGGAAAGGCTGCTTGGCCCGGCAGCCGCAGCGGGGCATCTGGCGTCCTCCCGGACCAGGCATGACGATGTATTCGGCCTTGGTGACAATGCCATCCTGACCCCTTCCCGCACGGCCAGTACCCCCTATGGCGAGCTGACAGCCATTCCACCCGCCCATCCAGACCTTTACAGCCCGCTGCGCCGGGGGCAGCTCCAGATTGGCGGTATCCGCCTGACTCTGGGGGGATATCTGGAGGCCGCAGGCGTCTGGCGCTCCCGCAACAGTGCTGCCGATATTGCCAGTGCCTATAACGGCATTCCCTGGCATAACCAGCCTGCCTCCCACATGAGCGAATTCCACCAGACAGAGCGGCAGAGCCGGCTGGCCCTGCTGGCAGAAGGGATGCTGACCCGGAAACTGGTAGCCGATGCCTATGTGGAGACGGATTTCCAGGGTTCCGGCTCATCATCCAACTCCCGCCAGTCGAACTCCTACGTCCTGCGTGCCCGTGTCGTTTATGGTGAACTGAAGAACCACGAAGATGGCTGGTACCTGCTGGGTGGACAGAGCTGGTCTCTCATCACGCTCTACAACAAGGGCCTGCTGGCCCGTGACGAACAGACCCCCATGGTCATCGAGGCCCAATACGTCCCCGGCTTCAACTGGACACGCAACGCCCAGTTCCGTGCTGTCAAAACCTTCGGCAAGGAGGAACGTTACGCTGCTGGCCTATCCATCGAAAACCCCAGTGCCGTCCCGGCTGGTGTATCTCCCTGCTCCAACGCTGCCAGACACTGCACCACAACCGACCGGCTGACCGGCACGAACGTCAACAACCCTTCCACCTACTACACGACCGACCCGGCACCGGACCTCATCGCCAAGATCGCTGCCGACCCCGGCTGGGGCCATTACGAACTTACTGGCGTCATGCGCTTCTTCCGGGACCGGACCAGCACGCTGGGAGGAGGAAGCAACCATACCCGCATCGCCGGTGGAGGCGGGGGCGGCATGGTCCTGCCCCTCATCAACAGGAAACTGTATTTCCAGGCCTCCGGCCTTGTCGGCACGGGCCTGGGCCGCTACGGCACGTCCAACATGCCGGATTATACCTACGGGCGTAACGGTGCCGTCACACCTCTGCCGGAAGCCAACCTGCTGCTCGGCCTCTATGGCAACCCTCTCAAGACCCTGAAACTCTATTCCTATGCCGGGGCAGAAACTGTCCTCAGCCGCCGTTCCTTTGATGAAGATGGCAGCCATTACGGCTATGGCAACCGTGGTTTCGACATGCGGGGCTGCTTTACAGAACTCGCCACCAACTGTGCTGCCTCCGGCAACATCCGCACAGTGGCGCAGGCAACCGGGGGGTTCTGGTACACGGCCGCCAAGGGTGATTATGGCACCCTGCTGGTGGGGGGGCAGTATTCCCACACCCATGTGCAGGCCTTCTCCGGCGTGGGGGGCAAACCCAAAAGCGACGCCGACATGGTCCTGATGTCCCTCCGCTACCAGCCCTTCAATTGAGGAGTGATGTGTTTCCCCTAGCCAGCACCGCCTGCACCTGACAGAAACAGAATGATCGTTCCATTCTTTCCAGCCCGAAGGAGACCCCATGCACATCACCATGATTGGCGGCGGTTACGTCGGGCTGGTATCAGGGGCCTGCCTGGCGGCCTTCGGGGCGAATGTAACTGTCATCGAGCATGATCCTGCACGGTTGGACCGCCTGAAAACCGGAACCATGCCCATCTATGAACCCGGGCTTGAAGAGCTGGTTGCCGCACAGCGGCAGGCGGGACGGCTGGCCTTTTCTGGTGATCTGGCCACCGCCCTCCAGAAAAGCCGGGCCGTCTTCATCGCTGTGGGAACACCCACCCGCCGGGGCAGCGGCCATGCTGACCTGAGTTACGTCCATGCCGCCGCACGGGCCATTGCCACCCATGCCCCTGACGGCCTGCTGATCGTCACGAAATCCACCGTCCCGGTCGGGACAGGGCGGCAGGTCGCCGCCATCGTGCGGCAGGCCCGGCCCGACCTGACCTTTCACATCGCCTCCAATCCCGAATTCCTGCGGGAAGGCCACGCCATTGCCGACTTCATGCAGCCGGACCGCGTCATCATCGGGCTGGAAGAACAGCTGGGGGCCCCCTCCACCGCCCGCACCCTGCTGGAAACACTTTACGCCCCCCTGTCCGGGCCAGCGGGCCGTCTGCTCTTCATGGGACTGGAAAGTGCGGAACTGACAAAATACGCCGCCAATGCCTTCCTCGCCATGAAGGTCACTTTCGCCAACGAGATGGCCGATCTCTGCGAAGCCACAGGCGGCCAGATTGCCGACGTAACCCGTGGCATGGGGATGGACCCCCGCATCGGCCCCCATTTTCTCACACCCGGGCCAGGCTATGGTGGTTCCTGCTTCCCCAAGGATACGCAGGCTCTGGCAACCTCCGCACGACAGGCCGGAACCCCCACGCAGCTCATCGAAACCACCATCGCAGCCAATGAGGCCCGCAAACGCCGCCTTGCCGAGCGCATCCTTGCTCTGGCCGGGGGTGACATCACACGCTGTACCATCGCCGTACTGGGGCTCACCTTCAAGGCCCATACGGACGACATGCGGCAGGCCCCAGCCCTGACCATCCTCCCCCTGCTGCACGAGGCCGGTGCCACGCTGCGGGCCCATGACCCGCAGGGCATGGAGACAGCCTGCACCCTGCTGCCAAAAGGCATCACCTACACCGCCACCCCTCTTCAGGCCGCCGAGGGGGCTGACATGCTGCTGGTCCTGACAGAATGGCCCACCTTTGCCGCTCTCACCCCGGGCCAGCTCGCCCCCCGGATGCGTGGCAGGCTCGTGCTGGACTACCGGCAGATATGGCGGAAAGATGAATGGCTGGAAGCCGGCTTCCATTATCACTGTCTGGGCAGCGCCCCCCTGCCGCCACATACCTGCCCATAAAGCGGGCTATCCTCATGCGGTCAGGCTGCCTATAATGGTAGCCATCAATGACGGAATCATGAACGGGGGCAGGCTGACAGGGCCTGCGCCCTGTCCGTTTCCGCAGGCGGTACAATCCTGCCATCTCTTGTAGCCGGGAGTTCCTGAGTGAACATGCGTAACGTCCAGACCTGTCTTTCCCTGTTGCTCGGGCGCGGCATGTGCCTTGGTGCCATGCTGGGTGGAACCCTGATGGCCAGCAGCGCTCTGGCAGCCGATGTGCGCACTCCCCTCCATGCGGACGAGCTGGACCTCAGCGTGCCCTGTGCGCAGGTCCATATCCGGGCTGATGCCGCCCTGAAAGACAGCGTGGTGGTCGAAGAGGCTACCGGCCTCACCCCGGATATCCAGACAACCCGGGACGGGACGGAAAGCCATATCCGCCTCGCCCTGCACAACTGCCCAAAAGGCGGACGGCTGACCCTGCACCTCTCCAGCGACACGGCGCTGACATTGCATGACAGCCCACAGGCCCACATCACCATCAGTGGCACACTCACCACGCTGGAAAGCAATCTGGATGATGCATCCCTTCAGGTGGACCGTGTGGAATCGCTGGACATGTCCATCTCCGGCACGACACAGGCCCACATCCACCAGCTGAACCGTGCAGCACAGCTCAATGCCACAGGGGGGAGCCACCTTGAGGTGGATACCGCCCTTCTCTCCGCCTTTTCGGCCCAGATGTCCGACAGCAGCCATCTTTCCATTACCGAAGGGCAGATTGACAGCCTGACACTGAATGCCTCCCAGCAGGCAGATGCCTCCATCATGGCCACGGTCAACAATGCCAGCATCACCACCAGCGATGCTGCCAGCGTCACGCTCAGCAAGGTGACAGGCACCGTGCAGGATGGGGGAACAAAGCACATCACCCACGCCAGCCCGCCAGAGGCCACCCCGGCAAAACAGGCCGCAGGACCGGCACCTGCCGCCCAGCCCCCCCAGCCGGATGGCCAGGCACAGGGGCTGAACAATCCTGCCGTTCCCCATGTACCGAAGCAGGCTGCCGGAACATCCACCCCTCCTGCTGGAACAGCAGCCGGACAGACGGCGGGGACACCCGTCCGGCCCGCAGTGCCCGCTGTTGCGCCCCCCGCCACACCGGCAGCAACACCCCCTGCGTCCAGCCCCGTTCCACAGGCCCCCACCCCCGTACCACCGGCATCAGCTACATCCCAGCCTGCCCCACAGGCGCCGCAGGCAGGCACCCCGGCAGGGCCGCAGAACACACCATCGCGGTGACCGGCAGAGAACAAAGGCAGACCGTGTGAGAGCTCTATCCCTTCCCTTCATCTTTCTTGGCCGTGGCATACTGGGAGGCCTGCACCATGCCGGGGCCCTCAGCCTGTTCGCCCTGCGGGGGCTGGGAGGCATTTTCCGCCTGCCCGTTTACGGGCAGGTCATTCTGTCCTGCCTAGTCGAGATCGGCTTTCTCTCGCTACCTGTCGTGGCCCTGACAGCCATATTTTCCGGTGCCGTCATCGCTTTGCAGTCCTATAGCGGCTTCAGCCAGTACCATGCCCAGAATGCCGTCGGTGGCATCGTGGTCATGTCCATCACGAAAGAGCTGGGGCCAGTTCTGGCAGGCCTCATGGTGGCTGGCCGCATCGGGGCAGCCATTGCGGCACAGATCGGCTCCATGAGGGTCACAGACCAGATTGACGCCCTGAACACACTGGCAACCGATCCAATCAAATATCTCGTCACGCCCCGCCTGGTGGCAGGTATCCTGGCCCTGCCGTTCCTCGTCCTGATCGCCGACATCCTGGGCGTTGCCGGGGGCTTCATCGTTGCAGTGGGGAAGCTTGGCTTCAGCCCCGCACTCTACATTCATGCCACCCATGCCTCCCTGCACAGCCATGACGTACTGGTCGGACTGCTGAAGGCGGCTGTCTTTGGATTTCTCATCACCCTGCTGGGCTGTTACGAAGGCTACAACAGCCGGGGTGGAGCCGAGGGTGTCGGCCGGGCGGCGACAGCAACCGTCGTCGCCTCCTCCATCCTGATTCTCGCCTTTGACTACCTGCTGACGGATCTCTTCTTTACCGCATGATGACGTCTTCCTCCTCTTCCCAGACGGCAGCACCGTCTGGCCAGCCCCGCCTCCGCATCCGTGGCCTGAGAAAATCCTTCGGAGACCGGACAATCCTCAACGGGATTGATCTGGATGTGCCAGCCGGGAAATCCACAGTCATCATCGGAGGATCCGGCAACGGAAAGTCCCTGCTGTTACGCTGCATCCTGGGATTGATCGAGCCTGATGAAGGCACCATCGAGATTGATGGCGAGAACATCATCGGTGCCTCGCGCAGCCGACGTGGAACCCTGCTGAAACGGATCGGAATGCTGTTCCAGAATGCTGCGCTGTTTGACAGCATGAGCGTGATGGACAACGTCCTTTTCGGTCTCACTGCCAAGAGCCATGGCCGGCGCCGTGATCGGGCCACGCAGGAGAAGGAAGCCCTGCGCCTGCTGGAACAGGTCGGGCTGGGACCGCATGTGGCTCCGCTCAACCCGGCGGAGCTCTCCGGCGGCATGCAGAAACGTGTCGGACTGGCCCGTGCCCTGGCCGGACAACCGGACATCCTCTTCTTCGATGAACCCACGACCGGGCTGGACCCCATCATGTCCGCCGTAATCGATGGTCTCATCAGCAGCTGCGTCACCCAGCGGGGGGCCACGGCGCTGACCATCACCCATGACATGACCTCCGTCACCCGCATCGGCGACCATGCCGCCATGCTCTACGGGGGGAAGATCATCTGGCAGGGGCCGGCCAATACGCTGATGCACAGTGGCAATCCGATTGTCGATCAGTTCACCCACGGGCGGCTGGACGGCCCGATCCCCACCAGTGGCATGACGGCCAACCCTGCGGAAAAACGCTGACATGGCCCGGAAACCTGCCAGCCTGTTCGTCTGCCAGAACTGCCAGGCCCAATACCCCAAATGGACAGGCCGCTGCGAACAGTGCGGCGAGTGGAACACTCTGGAGGAAGAAACCAGAACCGCCACCCCCAGCCGTAGCGCCACCACACGAAAAGGTGCGGGCCTGAAAACGACACGGCTGGATGGCAAGGCCACCCCTCCGGCCCGGCTGGACACGAACATGGCGGAGCTGAACCGGGTGCTGGGCAGCGGGCTTGTGCCCGGCTCGGTCGTGCTGGTGGGCGGAGACCCGGGCATCGGCAAATCCACCCTCATGCTCCAGATGACCTGCGCTCTCGCCAGAGCGCAGCACAATGTCCTCTATGTCTCCGGGGAAGAGGCCATCGACCAGATCCGCCTGCGGGCACGGCGGCTGGAACTGGACCGTGACCCCAAGGCGCTGGACCAGCTGGAGCTGGCCGCCTCCATCAATGTCAATGACATCACGGCCTCGCTGGAAGAAAGACGGGCTTTTCAGGTCGTCGTCATCGACTCCATCCAGACCATGTGGCTGGAAGGCGTGGCCAGTGCCCCCGGCTCGGTCTCGCAGGTCCGCAGCTGTGCCTTCGAGCTGATCCGTCTGGCCAAGACACTGGGGTTTGTCCTCATTCTCATCGGCCATGTCACGAAAGAAGGAGCCCTTGCCGGCCCCCGTGTGCTGGAACATATGGTCGATGCCGTGCTGTATTTTGAAGGTGACCGGGGCCATCAATTCCGCATTCTCCGGGCAGCCAAGAACCGTTTCGGAGCCACGGACGAGATCGGCGTCTTCGCCATGACCGATACCGGCCTGCGGGAAGTACCCAACCCTTCCGCCCTGTTTCTGGCCGAACGGCATGGCAATATTGCCGGTTCTGCCGTTTTTGCCGGGCTGGAGGGAACACGCCCCATCCTGCTGGAGGTGCAGGTCCTGCTTTCTGCCAAAAGTGGTGATGGAGCCGCCCGCCGTGCCGTACTGGGCTGGGACAGCTCCCGACTGAACATGGTTCTGGCCGTGCTGGAGGCGCGCTGCGGACTGAAACTAGGCAGCCTGGATGTCCACCTCAACATCACCGGCGGGCTGAAGGTCACCGAACCGGCTGCCGACCTTGCCGTAGCCGCAGCCCTGATCTCCGCCGCCACGGGCCAGCCCACTGCCCCTGATGAAGCCTATTTTGGCGAGATCGGTCTTTCCGGAGAAGTCCGGCAGGTCAGCCAGACAGGCATCAGGCTGAAAGAAATTGCCAAGCTGGGCTTCCGGCAGGCAGTCATCCCCCGCCATGTAGGTACCGCCAACGCCCGCCCCAAAGCCCCTCACGCCCTCACCATTGCTGAAACGGGACATCTGAGCGACCTCGTCCGCCGCTTTTCCCCGGCTGGAAAAGATTAAATCATCTTTATTGTCTTGACCGGCCCGCCAGCAATTCTGAAACATGATGGGTAATTCCTCCATCTGTTCACAAGAGAGGCCGTATGACCATCTCTTCTCCCCCTCCGCAGCCGGACGATAAAAAGCGTTTTGCCGCCCACCACGTCCGCTTTCCCCATATCCACCTGCCTCATATCCGGTTTTCCCACCGGGAACTGGTGGACCGCCCCTTGGCTGGCAAACCTCACCCTGACCAGCCCCTCCACTGGAAACTGTATGCCATGGAGGCCATCGCCACGGCCATCATGCTGACCATCGGCATCAGCACGACCACCATCCTGGCGTCAGACCGGTCCCCCTTTGCGGCCATGCTGGCCCCGCATCCCATCATCCGCTCTGTCCTGATCGGCCTGTTCTTCGGGCTGGCAGGGACAGTCGCCACACTGTCCCCCTTCGGCAAGGTCAGCGGTGCACATCTCAACCCCTCCGTGACGCTGGCCTTCTTCCTGACGAAGAAAATCCGTTGGCCAGATGCGCTGGGTTATCTCGGGGCACAACTTGTCGGGGCCTTCAGCGGGACACTCATTTCCTGCCTGGGGATCAGCCTGCTGCTGCCTTTCTGGCAGCCCATGGTCAGCCAGATCAATTATGCCGGAACATTCCCTTCCAGCAATTACGGCCTCGGCCTTGCCGCCCTGATGGAAGCCATCGCCACGGCGGGACTGATCATGATCATCTATTTCACGGCCTCACGCCCGAAATTGCAGCATCTGACGACATGGATCTGCGCCTTCTATTTTGCCGTCACCAACCCGTTGATCGCCGGGTTCTCCGGCAACAGCACGAATTTCATGCGGACACTGGCCCCCGATACACTGGCCCATAACCTGCATGGTGTGTGGATCTATCTTGTCGGCCCCTTCATTGGCTCTGCACTGGCACTCCAGCTTTCCCGCATGCTCTTCTCCATGCATGGGCTGAAAGAGGCCCGGATCGTCAATTTCGGCCATCACGGGCGTGTTCCCCGCTACACGGCACCTGACGCCACCGGCCCCTCACCGGAAGAGCTCAAACGGCAGGACAGAAAGAAAAACTGACAGAAACGGGAGCGAAAGCAGAAGCCCCGTCTCTTACCCTTCCGGCTCCCCGTCCAGCACCCGGACGGGTTCCTGCCCCCGTGTCAGGTCCCGCAACCAGGCCTCCACGGCCATGCGCTCCTGCACGGGGACAGCCAGCTCCATCGTAGCACCAGCCGCTCCAAAATCGCAGCGCCGTGTTTCCACATTCCAGCCCGGCAGTTTGGCTTCCACCTCAGCAAAAACGGGAAAGGGGCAATGAAAGCCAAGGCGGACACGCTCCACCCGCTCGATCCTGGCGGCCTCCCGCAGGCAGGCCGCTGCCGCACCGCCATAGGCCCGGACCAGACCACCGGCCCCCAGCTTGATGCCTCCAAACCAGCGGGTCACGACCACCATAACCCCGTCAAAGTCCTGCCCTTCTATGGCTGAAAGAATCGGACGGCCCGCCGTACCGGATGGCTCGCCATCGTCACTGACACGATACCGCCCTCCCACACGGAAGGCCCAGCAGTTATGGGTGGCATCCGGCACGGCCACCTCTGCCAGAAAGGCCATCGCTCCTGCCTCGTCCTCCACAGGGGCGGCCAGAGTCCGGAACACGCTATGGCGGATGATGCTTTCATGCTCGGCAATGCCGTCCAATGTCCAGGTCATGCCGCCCATTCTGCCGCAGAATACTCCTGCTGTCAGCCAGAAAGCCTGCACGGGCACAAGAACACCACCACGGACCGGGCAGCCATGCGCCCTCCCCTTCATTCCCTCGCCACCTCATGCAGGGGATAGAAAAAAGCCCCCCTTCAGGCTAGTAGTTCCTGTGCGCATGGTATCCGCAGGGACGGTCCCTCCGCCCCGAATGGCCAGAAAACGCCATCCGTCATGCGTCCCGGCAGGGGCCTCCCGGCTGCCCTGCCAGGTTCCTTCCGGTCCGGCCGAGACGCCTTCTGGCCCCGGCCTTTCTGTTATATGCAGGGTGCCTGCACGGTCACAAAGAGGTCAGATTTCCCCATGCTTTCCACTCTGACAAGCCGCCTCAATGCGTTCTGCGGCCGTCATGTCACCCTTGTCCTGACCATCTTCATGCTCCTCTGCGTGGGATCAGCCTGGCTGAGCATGACCCAGCTGGGCATCACGACAGAGACGGACAGGCTGTTTGCCGACACGCTGCCATGGAAGCAGAAAAACCGTCAGATAGAGAGCCTCTTCCCCGGCGAGAAGAACACCCTCGTCGCCATCATCAGCGCTGCCACGCCGGAAGAAGGCCGGGAAACCGCCAATGCCCTTACGGCTGTCCTTTCCCGGGACACGACCCATTTCGACCGGGTGGACCAGCCGGATGCCAACCCTTTCTACACCCGGAATGCCTTCCTCTTCATCGATACGAAGCAGCTGGAACCGCTGATGGATTCCACCATTGCTGCACAGCCCTTCCTTGGCATGTTGGCAGCAGACCCCTCGGCCCGTGGGCTGTTTGGCACATTCAGCCTCATGGCCACGGCCATACGCAGCAATCAGCCCATCCCTGCCAGTTTCAATACCGCTCTTGATGGCCTGACACGGACCCTCAACGATGGTCTTGCTGGCCATGCTGTTCCTCTTTCATGGGAAAAGCTGCTGGCCGGTGGCCTGAGCGACCTAGGCAGCCATTACCAGTTTGTCGTCACCCACCCGAAACCTGACTTCACCTCCTTCGAACCGTCCGAAGCCGCTACGGCGGCCATGCGGACCGCACTGGACAGCCTGCCTACTGTAAAGGCTGGTCGGGCCCATGCGCTCATCACCGGAGAGGCCAAGCTGAGTGATGAGGAATTCTCCACCGTGGCCCAGGGCATGATCATCGGGCTGTTCATCTCCCTCGCCCTTGTCACGCTCTGGCTCCTGCTGGCCGTCCGCTCGCTGCGGGTGGTCATTCCCATCCTCCTCACGCTCATCATCGGACTGCTGCTGACAACCGGCTTTGCCACACTGGCCGTTGGTACCCTCAACATGATCTCCGTGGCCTTTGCCATCCTGTTTGTCGGCATTGCCGTGGATTTTGCCATCCAGTTCGGCGTGCGTTTCCGCTGCCAGAAGGATGAACAGGGGCGGCCTCTCTCCCCCCTCGCCGCACTGGACCGCACAGGCCTGGAAAGTGGCGGCCAAATATTTGTTGCCTCTCTGGCCACCGCAGCGGGCTTTCTTGCCTTCACGCCCACCAATTTTGTCGGCGTGGCCCAGCTGGGGCTGATTGCCGGTGGCGGCATGGTGATCGCTTTCATCTGCACGCTGACGCTGCTGCCTGCCCTGCTGCGATTCTTCCGGGCCATGCCGGGGGACAACCTCCGGGGCTTCACCTGTCTTGAACCACTGGACAGGGCCCTGCACCGTTTCCGCCTGCCCGTGCTGGCCATCTTTGCCGTGCTGGGGCTCATCGGAGCCGGGCTGGCGCCATCCCTCATGTTTGATGCCGACCCGCTCCATACCAAAAATCCCAATACGGAAGGCATGAAGGCCCTGAGCCTGCTTGAGGAGAACCCTCTCACCACACCCTACAATGCCCAGGTGCTTGTCCCCGACACGGCAACGGCAGGCCGGCTGGCCGCCGCTCTTGGCAAGCTGGACAGCGTGCATGATGTTCTCTGGCTGGGAGCTCTGGTCCCGGACGATCAGGAAACGAAACTCCAGCTGATTCATGAAGCTGCCGACATCCTGCTGCCCACGCTTTCCGTTGCCCATCCGGCACCGCCTCCTTCGGCAGCGGACCTCCGGGCAGCAGCTCTCAAAGCGGCACATGATTTTGATGGGCTGGATGACAGGCTTTCCCCTTCCCTGAAAGCCCTTCATGCAGCGCTGGAACACCTCTCCACAGCACCCGATGCCACGCTGATGGCCACCAATGAAGCCCTGACACGCTTCCTGCCGGGAGAGCTGAGCCAGCTGAAGGCGCTGCTCGCCCCGTCCCCCATCACCCTTGATACCATCCCCAAAGACATACGCAGCGACTATATTGCCTCCACAGGGGCTTACCGGCTGATCATCCACCCCAATGGGCGCATGTCCGAAACGAAAACACTCCACCATTTCGTGCATGAGCTGGAAAGCGTAACCCCGGACATCTGCGGCCCTGCGCTGGAGATCATCGCCAGTGCGCAGACCATCACACACGCCTTCATCACGGCGGCCCTGTGTGCCATCGTGGCCATCGCGCTGATCCTCTTCGCCACGCTGCGCCGCCTGCTGGATACGCTGCTTGTCCTGCTTCCGCTGCTGCTTTCCTCCCTGCTGACCGTCATTCTGATCATCACCGTGCCGGAGCAGCTCAATTACGCCAACATCATCGCCCTGCCACTGCTGCTGGGCGTTGGTGTTTCCTTCAACATCTATTTTGTCATGAACTGGCGTGCGGGCCTTCAGAACCAGCTTTCATCCCCAACAGCCCGGGCCGTGCTGTTTTCTGCCCTGACAACCGGCTCCGCCTTCGGCTCACTGGCAGCTTCAGCCCATCCGGGGACAGCCAGCATGGGCCGGCTGCTGCTGCTCTCTCTTGGCTGTACGCTGGTCTGCACCCTTCTGTTCATCCCGGCCCTGCTGCCACGCCACCGAACGACAAAAGAGTGACCGGCTGAAAGGTGAACAGCCTCACCTTCTGCTGGATCATCCCTGACACCTGCCCATGCTGGCAGATGTCAGGGGCTCACCGTTCCGTGAAAAAAGTCAAGTGCATCTTATATGAAAATCACAGAGAAAAGGAAATCCTATAAATAAATAGGTAATAAAATTTCCCCCTACCCTTCTTTTTCAGGGCAGGACATCTGATCAACATCAAAGAATAATCCACTGTTTTATAATGATAATCTTAAGAAAAAACCACGGATGGAGCAGGTCCGTTTTTTCCGTCTGAAAGGTTTTTCATGTTATTGTGAAAGGTTTATTCTGTAAGAACCTTTTGCACATTCTTGCCTTAAATCAATGTTGAGGAGCATTTTTTCCCGTCTTCTTCCGCTCAGCAATTCACAGACGAGCCTGACAGAAGACAATGAGACATTTCTCCCTCTCCCGCACCATCCTATGTACCACACTTCTGGCAACAGGTTTCGGCACTGCTTTTTCCTCCGCCCATGCTGAAACCTCCACACTGGATGCACCACAACAGCGCAGCATTCTGGACCGCATCATGCACACGGCTCCCGGTGGTTGCCCCAAGGATGACGGAAAAACCACCCCCAACCCCTACGGCGTCTGGGCACGGGGCGATGGCAGCGAGACGGGCTTCGGCCCGGTCTCCCAGTATGGCACACCCGCCGGGATGGACAGCATCAGTGCCCCCGGGAAAGGCATCTGCGACAGGGGCGATCCCTTCGATTCCTACAAACACATGAAGCTGAATGACAGCGGGTCCATCTGGCTCAGCCTTGCTGGGGAAACACGCCTCAACAACTGGTATGACAAACGCCCCGTTTTCGGTGCGGCCATCGACCCCACCACCTCCATGAAGGCACGGCCCTTCAATTCAGGCCGCTTTGCCGTCCGCAACCTCTGGAGTGCCGACCTGCATCTCGGCCAGCACGTGCGCTTCTTCGGCCAGCTCATCAATGCCGATGCTGGCGGGTGGCGTGGATACAGCTATGACGGTACGTTCCGCAAAAACCTGGACCTGCAACAGGCTTTTGTGGAACTCAGCGGCAAGGCTGCGGGGGGGCATGGCGGCTTCATTTTCGGTCGCCAGCAGTTCCTGGATGCCCCGGATTACATGATCGGCAACCGTGACGTGCTGAACGTGCCGCTCAGCTGGGATGGTTTCCGCATCTATGAACACTGGAACCGGGTCCGTTTTGACGGCTTCTACTTCATCAACACAAAAAACAACCATACGGACAGCTTCCGTGGCGGCAATTCCCTCTTCCACGACACGCTGGATTACAAGACACGGCTGTACGGGGCCAATGTCACCATCGCTCCGCCTGATTTCCACTTTCTCGGCGAGAAGGGCTATTCTTTCATCAACCTTTTCTATTACGGTTATGAAATAAATGGCGGCCCTGCCCAGCAGACCGTGATGTACAACGCCTCCGCCCTCGGCCACACGAAGCGCAACAATTTCGGCCTGCGCTGGCATGGTGAGGCCGGTCCCATCAGCTTCTCTTTCGGCGGGGCCTACCAGCAGGGCACGTTCTACCAGTCCTACAACAGGGCCAACCATTATGACCGCATGAACCGCAACGTGAATGCCTGGTCCATGAACGGTACGGTGGATTACCACTTCCGCCATGTCATGTGGCATCCGACCATTGGTGTGCAGGGTGATGCCTATTCCGGCGGTGGTGCCCGTGGAACGACCGGCAGCGTGAACACCTACATCGAGCCCTTTGGTGTGAACACCAACTATCTGGACCCGACCAACTACCTGACCGGCCAGAACCTGATCGACTTCGCCCCCAAGGCCAGCTTCTCACCCACCAGCTACCTGACCTTCCAGCTGAAGCTGCCCATCTACTGGCGTTACAGTGCAGGGGACGACACCTATTCCATCTATGGCCGCAACATCTTCCAGCGGCAGTTCACCTCCGGCATGTTCAACTCCTACAATCATGATTCCTTTGTCGGCATTGCTCCGCAGATGGCCGCCAGCCTGCGCCTCGGCCCGCATCTGACATGGGATCACCACGTCGTCCGCTTCCTCACCTCCCATGCCATGCATCAGGTTGGTGCCCGCGACGCAACCTACTATCAGTCCTCCCTGACACTGACCTACTGAGCACCGGCGTCACACGCCCTTTCCCAGATCGCTCCTGCCGTGATACCACGCAGGGGCGATCTGCGTTCCCACCTCTCGGGAATGGCATTTGCATCCCTGTGACAATGAGTCCATAATCAGTCCTTCATTGGTCCTGTTTTATCACTACCAGAAGGGTCCGCCATGCAGGCTGTCTTTCGCAACGCCATGAGTCGCCTTGGCTCCCCTGTCGTTCTTGTCACGACTGATGGTCCAGCAGGCCGGCATGGGCTGACTGTCTCTGCCATTACCAGCGTGACGGACACGCCTCCCACTGTTCTGGTCTGCCTGAACCGCAGCAACCAGTCCCATAGGGCCTTTCTGGAAAATGGCAGGCTGGGCATCAGCATTCTCGGCAAGGGGCATGACACTCTTGCCTGCGCTTTCGCCAACAGCACCCTTTCTTCTACAGACCGTTTCGGTCACGGAACATGGAAGACTGGTCCGCTTGGCTCACCTCTTCTGGATGGCGCCCTTGCCACGCTCGACTGTACGATAGACGATACCCACAGCATCGGCACACATGACGTGCTGATCTGCCGTGTGCATACCATCACCGTCAAAGACGGGGCTGGTCACGGTCTGACATGGTTCGACCGCAGCTTCCATTATCTGCCCCCGAAATGCACACCCTGCTGACACGCTTCAGAAAAGGGCATCTCCCAGCAGCTTGATGTTCAGTCCGACAATCACCAGCACAACCAGCCAGGACAGCACAGCCAGAAGAGGGGAAAGATGGAATCGCCCCATATGCTTCCGGCTGGACACGAACCAGACCAGCGGAACCATGGCGAAAGGCAGCTGCATGGACAACACGACCTGACTGAACACCAGCAGGTCACCCACCTTGCCCTGCCCGAAAATGGCGATCACGACAATGACTGGCAGAACAGCCAGCCCCCGGGTCAGCAGACGCCGTGCCCAGTAGGGCAGACGAAGATGCAGGAAGCCTTCCATGACAATCTGCCCGGCCAGCGTCCCCGTCACGGTGGAGTTGGTACCCGCAGCAAGCAGGGCTACGGCAAACAGTGTGGAGGCCAGCCCGAACCCCAGCACAGGGGAGAGGAGCTTCCACGCATCGCTGATCTCCGCCACGTCCTGATGCCCCGTGCCATGGAACGCCGCTGCTGCCACGATCAGGATGGCTGCATTGATGAAGAGGGCAAGCGTCAGGGCCAGTGTACTGTCCCATGTAGCCCAGCGCAGCGCATCCTCCCGCCCTTCATCCGTGCGGGTATAGGTACGGCTTTTGACCAGCGAAGAATGAAGATAAAGGTTGTGGGGCATGACAGTCGCCCCGATAATGCCTATGGCCACATAGAGCATACCCGGATTGGTAAAAACCTCTGACGAGGGGAGAAACCCTTTCAGCACCGCTCCAACAGGCGGGGCCGCTGCGACAAGCTGCACACCAAAACAGACAGCAATGATCCCCAGCAGGGTGATGACGAAAGCTTCCAACGCTCTCATGCCCCGCCGCATGAGCAGCAGGACAATGAACACGTCCAGCACGGAAATCAGCGTTCCGGCCATGATGGAGATGCCGAACAGCAGATTCAGGGCCACAGCCGTGCCGATGACCTCCGCCAGATCACAGGCGATGATGGCCAGTTCACAGGTCAACCAGAGAGGCAGGCTCAGCCCCCGGGGCAGCCAGTCCCGGCAGGCCTGTGCAAGGTCTTTCCCCGTGACGATCCCCAGCCGGGCGGCAAGGGCCTGAAGCAGGACGGCCATGATGTTGGCCAGCAGAATGACGGACAGCAGCCGATAACCGAACTGGGCCCCGCCCTGGAGGTCGGTCGCCCAGTTGCCGGGGTCCATGTACCCCACGGCCACCATGTAGCCCGGCCCCACGAACGCCAGAAACCGGCGGAACCAGAAGCTCGCCCTTTCCGGCACTGTGACGGCACCGTGTCCGGCATCCCCCACAGGCATGGCAGCATCAGCCTCTTTCACAGTTCCGCCCCTCCCGTCATCCGCACCTGCCTGGCTCAGGCATCGGCCTTGTCCTTGAACCACACCTCAACCGGGCCAGTCAGCTTCAGTGTCATGGGCCGACCACGACGGTCCAGCGTCCGCCCGACGGACACGCGGATCCAGCCTTCACTGATGCAATATTCCTCAACATTGGTCTTCTCTTCTCCCCTGAAGCGGACCCCAATACCACGGAGCAGAATCTCCTCATTGAAGTACGGGCTGTCCGGGTAGATCGAGAGACGATCAGGAACTGTATCACTCATCCGTCAATTCATCCTTTTACAGAGTATTGCCACACCACCACGGCACGCTTCTGGTGATGATGATCCTCCTCCATAACAGGCAACCAGCCAAAAAGAACCCCCCAATGTGATACGGGCCGCCACCCCCTCAGGGATGGACGGCCCGTCCTCATATCTGACAACCGGACAATCAGACGACTTCAAACATCGCTTCAACCTCAACCGGCGCATTCAGCGGCAGGCTGGGCACCCCGACGGTGGAGCGGGCATGCTGCCCGACTTCCCCGGCGAAAACCTCCGCTGCCAGATCAGACGCCCCGTTCATCACGGCAGCATGATCGGTAAAGTCCGGCGTGCAGGCCATGAAGCCCCCAAGACGCACGACACGGCGCACCCGGGACAGATCACCATTCAGGGCCGTGTTCAGCTGGGCCAGAATGTTGATGAAACAGGCCCGGGCACAGGCCGTCCCCGCCTGATTGGAGACCTCGGCCCCCAGTTTGCCGGTAATCAGCAGCTTGCCATCCACCAGCGGCAGCTGCCCCGACACGACCAGCAGGTTCCCCGTCCGCACGACCGGCAGATAATTGGCAACCGGGGCTGCCGCCACGGGCAATTCGATGTTCAGTGCAGCAAGGCGGCTTTCTGGTGTGGACATGATGATCTTCCTTTCCTGTTCATCACTTCATTGAATGGGCTGACCGTCACACTGCGCCGTAAAGAAAGCCTTGCCAAGAGGAAGAGACGGGAAACACCCTTCATCCCGCTGCACGATCCAGTGCCTGAGCCAGATCAGCCAGAATATCCTCGGGATGTTCCAGCCCGACAGACAGACGGACATAGCCCGGCGACACACCAGCCGCCTTCTGTTCCGCCTCGCTCAGCTGTGCATGTGTGGTGGACGCCGGATGGATGGCCAGACTCCGGGCATCCCCAATATTCGCCACATGATAGAAAAGCTCCAGCGCATCAATGAAACGCTGACCCGCTTCCCGGCCACCGGGCAGCTCGAATCCGACAAGTCCACCCAGTCCTCCTTTCAGGACGGCTTCGGCCCGCTGGCGGGCCTCCCCCTCCTGCACGGCAGGATGGATCACACGCTCCACATCACGACGCGCCTGCAGGAACTGCACCACCTTCAACGCATTCTCGCAATGGCGGGGCATCCGCAGGGGCAACGTCTCCACACCCTGAATGAGCTGGAACGCATTGAAAGGCGACAGAGCCGCCCCGCCATCCCGCAGCAGCACGGCCCGGGCCCGCAGCGCATAGGCCACCGGCCCCAGCGGGCGGGCGGCCTCCGTCCAGATGGCACCATGATAGCTGGGGTCAGGCCGTGTCAGCAGTGGATGACGCTGCCCCCAGTCAAACTGGCCACCATCAATGATCAGCCCGCCAATGGATGTCCCATGCCCGCCAATATATTTGGTGGCCGAATAAACCGTAATGGCAGCCCCCTGCTCCAGCGGGCGGGCCAGCAGAGGGGCTGCAGTATTATCCACAATCAGCGGAATCCCCTGCGCCCGCCCTGCCTTGGCAATGGCCGCCATGGGCGGCACAACCAGCTTGGGATTCGGCAGGGTTTCCAGATACCAGGCCCGTGTCCGCTCATCGCTGGCCGCCTCAAAAGCAGCCGGGTCAGAGGGGTCCACGAAACGGACCTCCACTCCCATGTTCTTCAGCGTATGGGCAAACAGATTCCATGTTCCGCCATACAGGTCCGTCCCGCTGACAATATTGTCCCCTGCTTCTGCCAGTGTCTGTATCGCCACGGTTGCCGCCGCCTGGCCGGACGCCACAGCTACGGAGGCCGCACCTCCCTCCAGCGCCGCCATGCGTTTTTCAAACACATCCACGGTCGGATTGGTCAGGCGGGAATAGATCATGCCCACATCCTTCAGCGCAAAACGGTCCGCAGCCTGCTGGCTGCTCTCGAACTGATAGGATGTTGTCTGATGGATGGGTGGCACGACCGATCCCGTTACCGGGTCTGCCCGCCAGCCTGCATGAAGGGCCAGTGTTTCAGGGTGCTGTATCTTCCGGACCATTGGAGCGTCTCCTTGCGTGCATCATGACATCGGCTCCACCGTGCCCGAGAATGCCCCCGTCCGTCCAGCACCGCGCTCCATGCCTTCTCTGCCGCAGCTCCTGCCGGAACCATTTCTTTACAGAAATGAAGAAACTGCAATAGCTCTCATAGGTAATATAGGATTGATTTTATCCAGAATGACTCTATAAGCAGCGCTTCTTCCTGTTTTTTCAGTCCGTTAAAGAGTTACAGTCATGCAACTTGCTTCCCTTGTTCGCAATGAGACGGGTGTGGACAATGCACCGACAGTTGTCATGCTTCATGGGGTTTTTGGGCGGGCCCGCAACCTCGGCATTCTCCAGAGAGCCTTGAGTCCCTATTTCAACACGGTTGCGTTTGATCTCCGATGCCATGGCGACAGCCCCCATGCGCCCATTTCCTACCCGGAAATGGCCAAGGACGTGCTGGAAAGCATGGATGCCCTGGGCATTGAAGACGCCTACATCGTGGGGCACTCCATGGGCGGCAAGACGGCCATGGCCACGGCGTTGACAGCACCGGAGCGCTTCAGGAAACTTCTGGTAGCGGACATTGCCCCGGACATCATGATCCACGGTCAGCACGATCTGGCGCAGCAGCTGTACCACACGCCGCTCCCGGCCCTGAACAGCCATGCCGAAATCCGCAAGTTCCTTCATGACCTGACAGAAGACCCTTCCGTTGGCGAGCTGATCGCCCAGCACATCACGCCCGGCAACCCGGCCCGGTGGAACATCGGCGTGACGGACATCGTCGCCAGCTTCCCCGTCATCCAGTCCTGGCCGGATGTCTTCAAGGGCAAGACATGGGACGGTCCGGCCCTGTTCATCCGGGGCGGAAACTCTCCCTACATCAAGCCGCAGCATCATGATGTCATCCGGAGTTACTTCCCCCAGGCGGACATCAAGACCATTCCCAACACCGGGCACTGGCTGCATGTGGAAGACCCGACCAGCTTCAACAGCCTGATGCTGGAGTTCCTGCGGGGCTGAGCACGGCCTTCCTCCAGCCCGGAACGAAAAAGGGCCGCTCCCATGCCGGGGCGGCCCTTTCTTCATGACAGGGTCTCCTGCCTCACCCCTGCTTCAGACGTTCCGACAGGCTCATGGCATGGGCGTCCAGCCCTTCCTCCCGGGCAAGAATCACACCGGCGGGGCCGACCTTCTTCAGCCCCTCCATATCCGTCTCGATGGATGTTGTCCGCTTCAGGAAGTCATAGACGGAAAGACCGGAGGCAAAACGGGCTGTGCGGCTGGTCGGCAGGACATGGTTGGGACCACCGACATAATCCCCGACCGCCTCCGGGCAGAACCGCCCCATGAAGATCGCCCCAGCGTGACGGACCTTCCTGCTGAAGGCTCTCGGGTCATCCAGCAGGACCTCCAGATGTTCAGGGGCAAATTCGTTTACCACCTCGGCCGCCTCATCTTCCGACCGGACAATCACGACTGCTCCACAATCCTCCCAGCTCCTGCGCGCGATCTTCGCCCGGGGGAGTGTTTTCAGTTCTTCTTCCACTGCCACAATGACCCTGTCGGCAAAGGCTTCATCCTGCGTGATCAGGACGGACTGCGCCTGCTCGTCATGTTCTGCCTGTGCCAGAAGATCAATCGCTACCAGACGGGGATCATTGCTGCCATCTGCCACCACCACGACCTCGGACGGACCAGCAATGCTGTCGATTCCCACATGGCCGAACACCTGCCGCTTGGCTTCCGCCACAAAGGCGTTGCCCGGCCCCACGATGCGGTCCACCGGGGCGATGCTCTGCGTGCCATAGGCCAGGGCACCCACGGCCTGCGCCCCGCCAATGCGGTAAATCTCCGTCACGCCACAAAGCCGGGCCGCCTCCATGACCAGCGGATTCAGCACGCCATCCGGTGTCGGCACGCACATGGCCAGCCGTCTGACACCAGCCACATGAGCCGGAAGGGCGTTCATCAGCACGGAGGACGGATAGGCCGCCTTGCCACCGGGCACGTAGAGGCCGGCGGCATCCAGTGCCGTCCAGCGCATCCCCAGCCGCAGCCCGGCATCATCCGTATAATCGAGGTCCCTGGGCAGCTGGGCCTCATGAAACGCCCGGATGCGCTCTGCCGCCAGGGCAAGGGCCTCCTTCGTCTCCGGGGCAACACGGTCTGCCGTCTCCCTGATCTCCGCCTCACTGATGCGCAGCTGGTCGGGGGTCAGGGCCAGCCGGTCGAACCGCTCCGTATAGTCACAGAGAGCTTCATCGCCCCGTTTCTGCACGTCGGCCAGAATGGCCCGTACCGGCTCCGCCACGGAGCCGCTCTGCTCACCACGGCGGGCCAGAACGGCCTTCAGCTCCGTTGCGAACTGCGGGGATGTCGTATTCAGACGTTTCATCAGATGGACTCTCCCTTCCGGGCAGACTGGGCAACGGCAGACCGGAACCGTTCGATCAGGCTGCCAACTTCCTCGGGGCGGGTCTTCAGGGCGATGCGGTTCACGATCAGGCGGCTGGTCACATGGGCGATGGTTTCCACCTCTTCCAGCCCATTGGCCCGCAGGGTGGAGCCTGTATCCACAAGGTCCACGATCACGTCGGCCATATCCAGCGCCGGGGCCAGCTCCATCGCCCCATGCAGATGCACGATCTCGGCATTGATGGCGCGGGAAGCGAAATGGCGGCGGGCAATGGCCGGATATTTGGTCGCCACCCGCAGCCGGGACCGTCCTTCCGGCGGCTCTTCATCCCCGCTTCCCTTCGGGCGGGCCACGGCGATGCGGCACCCGCCAATGCCAAGGTCCAGCGGTGCATAGAGATCGGGATAATCGAACTCCATCAGGACATCCGCCCCGCAGACACCAATATCAGCCCCACCATAGGCCACGAAGGTTGCCACATCGAAGGACCGGACCCGCACGACATCCAGCCCCGGCTCGGACGTGGGAAAACGGAGGCGGCGGCTGCTCTCATCGAGACAGTCCTGCGCCGGTTCAAACCCCGTATGATGCAGGACAGGACGTAGGGCCTTGAGGATCCGCCCCTTGGGGAGGGCCAGAATAAGCGGCGTCTTCGCCTGCATATCAGTCATCAGTAAGCTCCTGCTTGCAACATACGGGGCCAGCTTATCAGAGCCGCTTTCAGCCCGCTACTGGCCAGAGGGCGGCAACATCCCGGCGGCGGGCACGGGCCAGACGGCTGGCCGACAGCACGGCCCGTGCCTCTTCCACAGCCCGGTCCAGATCATCATTGACCAGAACGTAGTCAAACTCCGGCCAGTGCGAAATCTCGCTCATGGCGGCCTTCATGCGGGAGGCGATTTCCTCCTCACTGTCCGAGTTCCGCCCACGCAGGCGGGACTCCAGCTCTTCCAGCGAGGGAGGCAGGACGAACAGCCCCACCACATCATCCGGCATGGCCCGGCGCATCAGGCGGCAGCCCTGCCAGTCAATGTCCAGAATCACGTCACGCCCGGCGGCAAGAGCTTCCTCCAGCGGCGCACGGGGAGTGCCGTACCCACGGCCGAATACCTCTGCCCACTCCAGCAGCTCACCATTGGCCGCCATGTGGCGGAATGTTTCCAGATCACGGAAGTAATAATGAACGCCCTCTTCCTCACCGGGGCGGGGGGAGCGGGTCGTGACGGACACGGACGTGAAGATGGTCGGGTCAGCCTTGCGGAGAGCCTGCGCTATGGTGGATTTTCCCGCCCCTGATGGTGCCGAAATTACCAGACACACGCCCCGTCGTGACTGCTCAACCATACCCTGCCTCATCTGCTTCCCTGTTCTGCCGTCTGGATGGCCTGCCCATCCACGGCCTCCGTTCCTGCCAGAAAAACACCTCCTTTGCCAGCAGAGGCCCGCTGTCACCCCACCGCATGGCCGGAATACCGTCAGGCCCGGGCTGCCTCTCATGTTTCTTCTGGCATTTCCGGCTGTTTCTGCTCTATCCTGCCTTGGCAGGTTCGTTTCCTGTCCGGGACACGGCCTGTATTGACCATAAAAAAGGAGTCCCATCATGGCATGGAACACACCGAAAGTAACCGAGATCCCTCTGGGCGGCGAAATCAACTCCTATGTCTGCGGCGAGAAGAAGTAATCTCCGCACGGGCATATGCGTGACAGGGAGGTGTTGGCAGACATGCCTGACCTCCCTGTTTCCGCACCTGATGGATCGGCGGGGCAGGTCCGTAGCCTGAGAGCGCCGCAGGTGCATAACACGGACACAACCAGCTGCTGCACTGCTGGGGAAAGGTGGTCTCTGTCGTGCTTGATGTCATTATTCTGGGCGCCGGTGCCGGTGGCGGTTTCCCGCAATGGAACTCCGCTGCACCGGGCTGCCTTCAGGCCCGTGAGGGCAGAAAAGCCAAGCCTCGCACGCAGGCCTCTCTGGCCGTCAGCGGTGATGGGGTTCACTGGTTCCTGCTCAATGCCTCACCGGACCTGCGCCAGCAGATTCTCGCCACCCCGGCCCTCCAGCAGCATGGCAGTACCCGTGGGACGCCGATCCAGGGGGTCATTCTTGCAGGGGCGGAAATTGATGCGATTACCGGCCTGCTGACCCTGCGGGAACGAGAACCCTTCACTCTGATGGGCAGCCCGTCTACCCTGGCCCAGCTGGACCGCAATCCCATTTTTGAGGCGCTGGACCGCAGCATCATTCCCCGCATCGCCCTTTCGGAAGGCACAACGGTGCCACTTCTCCTGAAAAACGGAGCCCCATCTGGCCTTGTGCTGGAAGTTTTCACCGTTCCCGGCAAGGCGCCCCTTTATGCCGAGGCGGAAGGCACAAAGCCTGACGACACGCTGGGTCTCTCCATCTCCGATGGACAAAAGACCATGCTCTTCGTCCCCGGCTGTGCCGAGATCACGCAGGCCCTGAAGGACCGTGCCAGCCGGGCTGACCTGCTCTTTTTTGACGGGACGCTCTGGCAGGATGACGAGATGATCCGCACGGGCCTCAGCCCCAAGAGCGGGCACCGCATGGGGCATGTCTCCATGAATGAAACAGACGGCCCGCTCCGACAGTTTGCTACCTGTACAAGGCCGAAGAAATTCTTCGTCCATATCAACAATTCCAATCCTGTCCTCCTGGAAGACAGCCCCCAGCGTCAGGCAGCCGAGCAGGCGGGCTGGGTCATTGGTGAAGACGGGATGAGACTCAAGACCGAGGGACCGTCATGAACACTCTCCTTTCTCCTGACGAGCTGGAAGCCCGCCTCCGTGCTATCGGGGCGGAGCGCTATCACCGCCAGCACCCGCTTCACAAAGCCATGTATGAAGGCAGGCTGACCAAGGGTCAGCTACAGGCATGGGCCCTGAACCGCTATTATTATCAGGCCCAGATCCCCCGGAAGGATGCCACCCTGCTCGCCCGCCTGCCCACGACGGAGCTGCGCCGTGAATGGCGCCGCCGGATTGAAGACCATGACGGTACAGCCGAAAGCCCCGGCGGCATTGCCCGCTGGCTGAAGCTGACCAACGGCCTGGGGCTTGATGATGACTATGTGACGAGCCTGAAGGGCCTGCTGCCTGCCACGCTGTTTGCCGTGGATGCCTACGTGGCCTTCGTGCGGGACCGCTCCATCCTGGCGGCCATTGCCTCCTCCCTGACAGAACTCTTCTCACCGACCATCATCGGGGAACGCATGGAGGGGATGCTCCGCAACTATCCCTACATCTCAGAAGATACGCTGGCCTACTTCAAACCCCGCCTGACACAGGCCCCGCAGGATTCCACCTTTGCGCTGAATTACGTCAAGGAACATGCCCGCACGCCGGAGCAGCAGCGGGAGGTCCTCGGTGCACTGGAGTTCAAATGCGCCATCCTCTGGCAGCTGCTTGATGCTCTGGACCATGCCTATGTGGCAGGCCATGTTCCGCCCGGTGCGTTCGTCCCTGAAACACCCTGATTCCTCTCTTGCCCGTCTGAAAGCTGTCCATGTCCTCCCCATTGCCCACGCCACCTGTCAGAGTGACTGAAGATGACTGTCCCGGTTTCAGCCGGGGTTACCGCCTCCAGCATGACAGGGTGCGGGAGCAATGGGTGATCCAGGCCCCCGAGCGGGCCCTGCTGGCAGACCCCATTGCTGTTGCCATCCTCCAGGAGCTGGATGGACAGACCCGTCTCGGTACGGTCATCGACCGGCTGGCAGCACGCTACGAGGCCCCCAGGGAACAGATTGCCACGGATGTGCTCGCCCTGCTCTCCGAGTTGACGGAGAAGAGGATTCTCCGGCTGTGAGCGGGACACCAGACAGCCCCATGACAGACGGAACCTCCACGCCTCCCCCGGCTCCCATGAGCCTGCTGGCCGAGCTGACACACCGCTGCCCGCTCTCCTGCCCCTACTGTTCCAACCCTGTGGAGCTGGAGCGCAAGGCACAGGAACTTGGCACGGAAGACTGGCTGCGTGTGCTGGAGGAGGCTGCCGGAATGGGCGTCCTTCAGGTCCATTTCTCTGGCGGGGAGCCCATGGCCCGCCCGGACCTCTACACCCTCATCTCCCATGCCCACAGGCTGAACCTCTATACCAACCTGATCACGTCTGGTGTTCTCATCACACCTGAGACCATGAAACGGCTTGATGAAAGCGGGCTGGACCATGTGCAGCTCTCCTTTCAGGATACCGATGGACCAGAAGCGGACCGGCTGAGCGATTTTAAAAGCGTCCAGCCCCGCAAGCTGGAGGCAGCCCGCCTCATCACGCAGGCCGGCATCCCCCTGACGCTGAACTTCGTACTGCAGAAGGCCAACATTTCCCGCATTCCTGCCATGTTTGCTCTCGCCCGCCAGCTTGATGCCCAGCGTGTCGAGATGGCCCATACCCAGTATTATGGCTGGGCCCTGAAAAACCGGGCAGCCCTGCTACCATCCCGCACACAGCTGGAAGAGGCGGGCCGCCATGTCGAGGCCGAAATGGCAAAAGGCGGGCTGGCCATTGATTATGTCACGCCAGATTATTATGCCGAACGCCCCAAACCCTGCATGGGGGGCTGGGGGCAACGCTTTCTCAACGTCTCACCCTCCGGCCATGTCCTGCCCTGCCATGCAGCGGAAACAATCCCCTCCCTGCACTTCGACAATGTGCGGGATCATTCACTCAGCCATATCTGGTACCACTCACAGGCTTTCACCCTCTTCCGGGGAACTGACTGGATGCCGGAGCCCTGTGCCTCCTGCGCCCGCAAGGAAATTGACTGGGGCGGATGCCGCTGCCAGGCACTGGCCCTGCTCGGAGATGCCTCCCAGACCGACCCTGTCTGCTCCCTCTCTCCCCATCGCCACCTGATTGATGACGCCATTGCAGAAGCAGAACAGACTGACGAACAGGCGTTCATCTATCGTCGTATGGGCCAAAAGACTTTCTGAACAGCCCCCTGTCTCCAGAAGCACCAGAACTTCATTTACACATCTGAAATAATGGGAAGCAGTTCCATTAACAAGATATTATGACATCCCACACGGGCAGGGTCATTACCTTGCGCTCACCTGTCATCCCCCTTATTAGTGGACATCCCCCTCACATGGAATCTGCTATGACCGCCCCTGAGATCAGCATCATCATCCCATGCTACAATGAGGTCGAGAACGTTGTCCCCGTCGTAGATGCTCTGGAGACCGTCCTGAGTGGCATGACATGGGAGGTTGTCTTCGTGGATGACAACTCCCCCGATGGCACGATGGAAGCTGTCCGCCAGCTGGCCCAGAAGAAACCCTACGTGCGGGGGCTGCTGCGTATTGGTCGGCGAGGGCTGTCCTCCGCCGTGATTGAAGGGGCCCTCAGCGTGTCTGCTCCCCTGATTGCTGTCATGGACGGCGATCTCCAGCATGATGAAGGCTGTCTGCCCCACATGATTGCCGCCCTGCGGGATGGTCGGGCAGATATCGCCGTTGCCAGCCGGCACATCACGGGTGGCAGCAATGAGGGGCTTTCCAGCGTCTGGCGCCGCTTTCTCTCCAATACCGGCATCTGGACAGCCCGCCAGCTTCTCAATGTCCCCCTGACAGACCCGATGAGCGGCTTTTTTGCCATGCGGCGTTCCGTCTTCATGGACCGTGCCTCCCGTCTGGATGGCACAGGCTTCAAAATCCTTCTGGACATCATGATCGCCCGGCCTGAACCTCTGCGGGTTCAGGAAATTCCCATGAATTTCCGGGACAGGGCCCATGGGGAAAGCAAGCTGGATTCTGGCGTCATGCTCTCCTTTGCACGGATGCTGACCAAACACAGCTTCCGCCGTCGTCCCCGGCTGACCTATGGCACGACAGCTCTTGCGGGTGCCGGGCTCTTCTGGGCTGGATGGCGCCTGCTGTCCCGCAAACGATCAGCCTGATTCACAGCGCCCCCGCTGATATGAAAAAAGGCCGCCCCATTGGGAACGGCCTTTTTTCATCCCCTTCGGCAGGGCCTCTTCAGGCCTCAGGCTTCAGCAGGGTTCTGACTGTCCGGGCCACACTGTCACGCCAGTCTGGCATTTTCTGCCCGAAAACACGCTCCAGCCTGCCATTGTCCAGGCGGGAATCCGCCGGGCGGGCCGCCGGTGTGGGCCAGTCTGCCGTAGTGATGGCCTCTACCTTCGGCATGGGCTGGCCATGACGGGCGGCTTCCTCCAGAGCGTGGCAGGCAAGCTCATGCCATGTGGCCTCACCAGCGCCCGTGGCATGATAAATACCAGCATAGGAATCCTGCCAGCCTGTCTGTCTGATCGTCCCGATGATGCCCAGAATCACAGCGGCCAGATCATCGGACGAGGTCGGGTTTCCCCGCTGATCCCCCACCACACGCAGGTGGGGATTCTTTGCCCCCGCATTCAGCATCGTCTTGACGAAATTCTTGCCATGAGCGGAGTAGACCCATGCCGTCCGCAGGATGATGCTCTGGGGCTGCGCCTTCAGAACAGCCGTCTCCCCATCAGCCTTGGTCCGCCCATAAACCGTGACAGGATTGATCGGATCACTCTCCAGATAGGGCGCTCCCTTCCGGCCATCAAAAACATAATCCGTCGAGACGTGAATGAACGGAATCCCCCGGCGGGCAGCCTCCTCAGCCAGACGGGCCGGGCCAGCATGGTTGCCCTGCCGGGCCCCTTCCTGTTCCGTTTCAGCCAGATCGACCGCCGTCCAGGCCGCCGCATTGACAATAATATCAGGCTGGTACGTCTCAATGGCCGCAGCCAATGTCTCCGGGGCTGCAAAATCCACCTCCGGGCGGCCAACGGTCACGACATGCTTCCCGCCCTGATCTCTCAAGGATGTGGCAAGCTGGCCTGTCCGGCCGATCACAAGAATGGAAGGCTTCGTCATGATGAAGACCCTTTCATGCCAGAAAACACGTAGCCCGCACGGGACTCACCGGTACTCGAACCACCCCTTGGCAGCCTCGAAGGAAGGGGCTTCCAGGTCTTTCTCCGAGAGAACAACCTCCCCCGGGGCCACCGGCCAGTCGATCCCGATCTGGCTGCAATCCCAGCGCACGGACCGCTCGGATGCCTTGTCATAAAAACCGGTGCATTTGTACTGCACCTCGGTATTTTCCTCCAACGTGACAAAACCATGCAGGAACCCGACAGGCAGCCAGAGCTGGGACCAGTTTTCAGCCGACAGTTCAACACCGACCCACTGGCCGTAAGTCGGTGAGCCAGTGCGTGCATCTACCGCCACGTCCCAGATGGCCCCCCGTGTCACCCGCACCAGCTTGCCTTGCCCATGAGGGGCCAGCTGGCAGTGCAGCCCACGCACCACACCCTTCTGACGGGACAGACTCTGGTTGTCCTGCACGAACGTATCAGGAATGCCAGCCGCAGCCATGCTCTTCTGATTGTATGTCTCGGAGAAGAACCCTCGATTATCCCCAAAACGGGCCGGCGTCACCTTCACGATGCCGGGCAGGGACAGTGCCTCAACCTTCATCTCGTCATCTCCTCATCTCTCTGTTTCATGGCCCGATACAGGAGCCTCCCGGACGGGCAGAACCAGGGCAGGCAGCCTCACACCACTACCGGCCCACTCTCTGCTGCCACATAAAGCAGCATTTGCCCAAGCGGCGTTTTCTTCATCCTGGTGCCTGTCTCCAGAAGCTGCGCATGGGAGATGAATCCCATGCGATAGGCTGCCTCCGTTGGTGAACCAACCAGCAGCCCCTGCCGGGACTGGATGGCCTGCACAAACGTACCGGCCTGCATCAGGCTGTCCGGTGTTCCAGCATCCAGCCACGCACACCCACGGGCCAGCCGGTCCACCTCCAGCGTTCCTTCCTCCAGATAGATGCGGTTCAGATCCGTGATCTCCAGTTCACCACGATCACTGGGACGCACCCGACGGGCAAAGTCGCACACCCGCCCATCATAGAAATACAGCCCTGTCACCGCCCACTGGGAGGGAGGTGTGACCGGTTTTTCAATAATATCAAGCGCCCGCCCAGCCTCATCGAATGCCACAACGCCATAACGCTCCGGGTCCCGCACCTGATAGGCGAATACCGTCGCACCATGAGACCGCTGTGTGGCATCCCGCAACATATGTCGCAGCCCATCAGCAAAAATGAGGTTGTCCCCCAGAATCAGGGCACAAGGCGCACCATTGATCCAGTCTTCGGCAATATGAAAAGCCTGTGCAATCCCCTCCGGCTTCGGCTGGACACGATAGGTGAAAGTCACGCCAAACTGCTCACCCGTGCCCAGCAGACGCTGGAACTGCGCCTGATCATCCGGCGTGGTGATAATCATGATATCCCGTATCCCTGCCAGGATCAGGGTCGTCAGCGGATAATAGATCATCGGCTTGTCATAGACAGGCAGAAGCTGCTTGGAGACAGCCAGCGTCATCGGGTACAGGCGCGTCCCGGACCCACCGGACAGCAGGATACCCTTTGTTGGCGGTTGGTCAGTCGTTTCTTTCAGCATACCCGTCATGCCTCAGCTCCCAGTCTCCGGCCATCGTACCGCTGGCGGCGCAGGCGCTGCCACCATGCCCTGTTATCCAGATACCACTGGACAGTCCTGCGCAGGCCTGTCTCGAAATCGTGCTCCGCCTCCCAGTCGAGACAGCGCTCGGCATGGCTGGGATCAATCTCATACCGGAAGTCATGCCCCGGCCTGTCACTGACAAAAGTGATCAGCCGCTCCCTCGGGCCGGCCGGGTCCGGCTCCAGCTCATCCAGCAGGGCGCATATCCTGCGCACAACCTCCAGATTGCTACGGGGCTGCCTGGCCCCGATGGCGTAAGTCTCACCCGGTCTGCCATGCTCCACAGCCCGGACCAGTGCCCTGGCGTGATCCTCCACAAAGAGCCAGTCCCGCAGATTCTCGCCCTTGCCGTAAACAGGCAGGGGCTTGCCCTCCAGCGCATTGATGATCATGAGCGGGATCAGTTTTTCCGGGAAATGCCAAGGCCCGTAATTGTTGGTCGTGTTCGTCACGAAGGCCGGAAAACCATAGGTATGGTACCAGGCCCGCACCAGATGGTCGGAAGCCGCCTTGCTGGCCGAATACGGGCTGCGGGGATCGTAGGCCGTCTCCTCCGTAAAAGGAGGATCCTCCGGTGACAGATGACCGAAAACCTCGTCCGTCGAGATGTGAAGAAACCGGAATCCAGCCTTCTTCGCCCCATCCAGCCCCATCCAGTACCGGCGGGCTACATCCAGCAGACAATACGTCCCCACGATGTTGGTCTGAATGAAGGCACCCGGCCCCTCGATGGAGCGGTCAACATGACTCTCTGCTGCCAGATGCATGATGGCATCCGGCTGGAACTCTGCCAGAGCCTTCTCCACGGCTGGCTGGTCATTGATGGAAATACGCACATGACGGTAGCGTGGATCGAACGCCACGGCAGCCACCGTCTCCTCGGAGGCTGCATAGGTCATGCAGTCCACATTGAGAACCTGATGGCTGGTCCCCTCCATGAGGTGCCGCACGACAGCGGACCCTATGAAGCCGCATCCACCTGTTACCGCAACCCTCATCATGCCTCCTCATCCATCAATCTGTCGGGGGAACTTTACCCAAAAGCCCCCCACTGCCGACAATATTCCCGCTACCCTCTGTTCATAATAAACATATCAGGCAAAAAAACGGTTTCCATTCCTGAAAGTCCACCCGATACATGGGCCACATGTCCGGGCTCCTGCCAGTAATAGTAACGATGATGGCACCTACCGCTGATACACGTCATCCAGACGGACGATGTCATCCTCTCCCAGATAAGGGCCGGACTGCACCTCGATCAGCGTGACAGGGATGCGACCCGGATTCTCCAGCCTGTGTACGCAGCCAAGCGGCAGATAGATGCTCTCATTCTCCCGCACCGTGATCTGCTCGTCATCCCGTGTCACGAGGGCCGTACCCGCCACGACAACCCAGTGCTCCGAACGGTGGAAGTGCTTCTGGAGGGACAATTTCTCCCCGGGACTGACATGGATCCTCTTCACCTGGAAACGGTCCCCCTGGATGAGACTCTCATAGAATCCCCATGGGCGGTACATGCGGACATGCTGTTCCGCCTCCGTATGGCCCTCATCCCGCAGGCGTGACACCATGTGCTTGATGTCCTGCGCCCGCTCCCGATGTGACACCATGACGGCATCCCCCGTCACGATGATGATGAGATCATCCACACCGGTCACGGTCGCCACGATGCCATCGGACTTGACGTAACAGTTCCGGGCACGGTCCAGAAACACGTTGCCCTGTACGGCATTACCGTTTTCATCTTTGGGGGTCAGCTCCCAGACGGCATCCCAGCTGCCGACATCCATCCAGGAGAAACTGGACGGTACGACTGCGGCACGATCCGTCCGCTCCGCCACGGCATAATCCACGGAAATGGATGGGGCACGGGAGAAAGTTTCTCCGGCCAGCTGAACAAAGCCAAGGTCGCAGCTGGTTTCCTGCACTGCACGGGACACGGCCTCATGAATGGCCGGTTCGTATTTTTTCAGTTCCTCAAGGAAGACACGGGCACGGGCCACAAACATTCCCGAGTTCCAGAGATGCTGCCCATCACTGGCAAGGACCTTGGCCCTTTCGGCATCCGGCTTCTCCAGAAAACGGGCAATGTGATAGGCATTCTCCTGCCCATCCAGGAGGGGGCCCTGCTGGATGTATCCATAGCCCGTTTCTGCCCGGTTCGGCCGGATGCCAAAGGTCACGATATAATCCTGCCGGGCGGCCTCACAGGCCTGCTCCAGCGCCTGCTTCAGCGCTTCCTGCCCCTCTATGGCAGCATCGGCTGGCATGAACCAGAGAATGGCCTCCTCGTCCTGCCGGGCCTGCCAGAAAGCGGCAGCAGCCATGGCAGCAGCAGAATTGCGGGCAACCGGTTCAAGAATGATACTCGCTGCCTCGATGCCTGTCTGCCGCAGCTGCTCAGCCATGATGAAGCGATGCTCACGATTCCCCACCACAATGGGGGCGGCCTCCAGCCCAAGCGCCCGTGTCCGCTGCACAGTTTCCTGAAACGGCGTGTCCCCGCTCAGCAAAGCACAGAACTGCTTGGGATAGCTCTTGCGAGAGACCGGCCAAAGTCGTGTTCCGGACCCACCGGAGAGAACAACAGGAACAATCATCGCACACCTTTCCAGCACAGGCTGTCATCCAGCCTCTGGTCATAAAAATCATGTGAGCCGCCACGATACCATGTTCATGAGGCTACCGGATAGAGCACCGCCATGCTACCGTCACAATTCTGGCAGCTTCCCTGCCTCAGTGGACGTATCCGAGAAGAATCAGCTCACCATTATCCATGACTGGCCGATAGCCAGCCTTCGCCAGCCAGCTATCCACGGTGAGATTGCCGCTGCTGTAATGGGCCGAGGTACCGTAAAGCTGCACAAGGGAAAACCGGTGCTGGGCGATCACGTTCCGCAGGGCCACAATATCCTGATTTTTCTTCAGCGCCTGTGAAAGATTGAACCCATCAATGGCATCACGGCTATTCGCCCAGTAGCACAGGGCCATATCCGTACAGAGCAGGGATGTGCTGTGCATCTTCAGCGCCTGTATGTAGGTCTGCCACTCACGGTCTTTCAGACTGACCGTCTGGACCTGCCTGTAAGAAGTCACCCCCCACAGCGGCAGCAGGAACAGCAGGGGCAGGCTCATCACGCAGCAGGCCCGGACAAAGCGCCGCTTCTGCTCCGGCCCCTCTGGAAGACGGGCCAGCCCGATCCCGCACAACAGGGTCGCCGCCACAAAGGCATCAAACATGCAATTGTAATCAACACCTTCGCCCAGCGATTCAAGACAGCCAAACAGACAGCCAAACGCCAGAAACAACCCCACCAGACAGGCCGGGTCCTGCCATTTCAGGGAGCGCCATTGCCGGAAGAAGAGCCCAAGCCCGACCAGAAGCATCCCCCCCATGAGGGGCAGCTGCCGCAGGCCATGAATGACCCGTCCCAACCGGATGACCCGCTGATGGAGAAAAACATCCCGGAAAAAACTGACCCCGTAAACCTCGTAGCAGCTGGCAAACCCGACCAGCAGCAGCCCGGCCGCCATCATGCCCCAGAGGACGGCTTTCTTCAGGTCGATGCAGAGCAGCCAGACAGACAGGGCCAGCGGCAAGGCCACGAGATTATGCTTGGTAAAGCCCCCCAGCACGATCAGGACAGCACAGAGAAACAGGCGCTGCCATGTCAGGTCAGCCACATTCCGGCTGACCGCCACGTACAGCCCCCCCAACATCAGGGCCTGGGCCAGCCATTGTGGGTCATTCATCCCGAAATAACCCTGAAAGGCTGTATTCGCCGTGACAAGGAACAGGGATGCCGTAGCCAGGGCCACCGGAAGTCTGCCTGTCACGACCTGGATGATGCGGACGATCAACACGGCCGATGCAAGAACGGACAGGCAGGACAGGATGCGGCCTGTAATGATGGCATCGAACCCGAGCCGGACCAGCCCGCCCATCAATACAAAAGAAAGAGGCGGGTAATTGTTGAAAACAAAACCCCGGTCCGATGAATAAAGCTGGTGATCTCCACCGGCTGTCCAGCTGGCCAGCTGGGCATTCCACCCCTCATTGACGTCCAGCGGGACATGATGGAACATGACAAGTACAGTCCGGAGACATGTCAGAAGAAACAGAACTGCCCAGGCCAGACACCAGGGCCATACAAAACTGTCCTCTTTTTTAGACATGAACGGATCCAACCCCTGAAAAAAACATCGCCTTATTCCTAACACTTCCTTTACAAAGGGCCCTGTAGCACAAAAAAATATAACGATTTACTGCCTGAAACAGCCAAATATATTTGACCCCATGCGTCCTGCGTATAGAATGCGTTCTCGTTTTCTTCTAAAGAAAATCGTCCTTATACTTAACTGGCCACCTGCATGTCATATAATTCACTCCGGGACCGCCTTGCCCGGTCACTGGACAGCAAGTACGTAGCGTACTCTCTACTGTTTGTCATGGCAATCCTGACCCGTTTCATGGTGTTCGGGAATCCCTTCATCTTCGCTGATGAAGAATTCTATATGCTTGTCGGTGGCAGAATGCTGCATGGCGAACTGCCCTATGTCGACATATGGGACAGAAAACCCATCGGCATCTTTCTGCTCTATGAACTTTTCCACCTTTTCGGTCCTTACCGCATCTGGGCCTATCAGGCCATTGCCCTGCTGAGTGCCTGGGCGACGTCCATCCTGTGCATGAAGGTCGCCCGCCTCATCGCCCCGGTCGGAGGGGCCCTCTGTGCTGGCTGTCTCTATCTGGTCTGGATTGCCAACTCACAGGGCTGCGGCGGCCAGACGCCCATCTTCTATAATCTGCTGGTCGTCTGGGCCATCCTGCTGGTCGCACGGTTCATGGCCGGGCAGGCCCGCCTCACCCTGTTCCAGACGGGAGCGGGAGTCATGCTGCTGTTTGGCATCGCTCTCCAGCTGAAAACATCTGTCGTTTTTGAAGGCATCTATGTCGGGCTGTTCCTGATGGGACTGACCTACCAGCAGGGCGGTACCCTGAAGCAGGTCATGGGCCATGCCATCATCTGGTGTGGGCTTGCCCTCGTGCCAACACTGGCTGTCATGCTGTTCTATGCGCTGGACGGCCACTTCCAGGAATGGTGGTTTGCCAACACCGTCTCCATCTTCCTGAAAAAACCCATCCCGGCTGCCTCTCTGCACCAGTGGTTGCATAATGTATACTGGTGCCTTGTCATGCTGGGCATCCTGCTCGGCACGACAGTCCTGCGCTTTCTCTTCAGAAAACAGACCGCCCACTGCCAGCCTCTCTCCCTTTTCCTTGGCGGGTGGGCATGGACAGCCTTTGCCGGTTTTGCCCTCTTCAACACCTTTACCAAACACTATTCCCTGCCCCTTTATCCGGCCTTTTTCATAACCGCAGCACCACTCTGGGCCTCCCCTTTCAGCCGTCTCTGGCTCGTGCTGCTGCTGGTATGGGGGGGCATCCGCACCTACGACACAGAAAAGAAGATCAACCGTGCCAGCGATCTTTCCACCCTGCGGCAGGCCGTCTCCCGTCTTTCATCCCCTGTCGGCTGTGTCTTCAATTACGACACGCCGGATATTCTGCTGGACAGTGTCCCTTATTGCCATCTGACACGCTTCCCCTTTTCGGCCCATCTCAGCGCCGATACGGAACGGGACGCTCTGGGCATCGACCCTGTGCAGGAGACCGAAGCCATACTGGCCCAGAAACCCCTCTACATTCTCCTCTCTGCCGACGATACCGAGCATGACATGTCCATCAACCGGGATACCTATGCTGTTCTCACAAGAGAGCTCAAACAGCATTATGAGATGATCTACGAACATCCCCCACGCTATGCCTTCAGCGGGTTCATAATCTACAGGAGGATCCGTTGATCCTCCCGCAGGCGCCATGATTGCAAAAGGCGGCTTCTCCCTCTCCCGGAGAAGCCGCCTTTTTTTGACCTTCAGGCAGGAGAACTCCCTGCTTTTCAGAAAACCCGATGGTAATAATAAGAAAAAATGCCGTCCTTGATGTACAGGTAGGCAGGGCCGAGCTCACTTTCCCCATACAGGAAAATATTGAGATTGGATGAGACAACACTGACAACCAGAAGGGCAACCAGAATCTTTTTCAGAGCCCGTACATCCTTCAGGTTGTTGTACAGATAGACACAGCCAAGCGTCCCGAGGAAAACGATATCCGGGTAGAATTCCGCCCGGTACCGGTAATTCATGCTGATGGCAATCATCATCAGGAAAGCCGGTATTGCCAAGGATACGGCGACAGAAGCAAGCGCTGCCCGATTGATGGGAAACACACGGCCCTTGCGGAGCAGCCCGACAATCAGCAGCGCACCACAGAGCAGCATGAAACCATCTGTCAGAAAGAAGCTGCTGGGTGGCAGCTCATTCGCATCAATCAGCCGCGTGAAACTATCCTGAAGAACGTAATGCCCGTCAGCCTTCTGGAAAATCCACACCGGTACAAAGAAATAGACAATCCCCAGATAGAATCTCTGAAGATTGAACAGCCCATAAGTTTTGGTCCGCATGATGCGGCTGGGAAACTCCACATTGTAGAGGTACAGGTCATAATTGGCGAAGGTAAGCGGATTGCCCCATCGTCTGTAATTCACATATGCCGTCACGATGATGGCCAGAACGGAGATGACTGTCGGCACGACGAGAGACAGCAGCGTGACGCCCTCATCCTTCGTCCTGAAGCTGCGGCACCATCTGTAAAAATGGATGATGAGAAAACAGAGCAGCGCCACATACAGCCCGATCCCCATCGAAACACGGGTCAACAGCGCACAGCCCGCCGCAACGGCCATGCAGACCCCACCATATCGCCAGTACTCCTTCTCGCAGAGGACACGGATGGCGCAGTACACAAACCATGAAGCGAAGGCCAGAGCCCAGAAGCAGACCTCCTGATACAGGCTGTGTTCAAAAAAACAGACCTGTTCACCCGAAAAAGCAAGGGCAATGGCCAGACAGAGCGAAACCCAGGACGTACCTCCAAGGTAACGCTCCGACACGAAACGCCATGTCCTGTAATTGAAAAACAGGATCATCAGCAGGGCCATGATGGATGAAAGACGGGTGATGTCCCAATGCAGCCCATTGGGGAACAGCAGGACTGGCAACCTCAGCAGGGAGGGGAAAATGCCCCAGTAGGCATACACTTTCCCATTCCGGAGGAAACCCTCCTCTTCCACGGTCTTCGGGTCCACATCAAAATGGCCATGCAGCATGTGATCGATCATGCTGTTGAAAGTCAGCCGCAGCCCACCGGGCCGGTATTCTATCGGCAGATGGGACCATGACAGAATACCCATGATGCTCCACACGATGGCGGCACACCATATGACCGTGGTCACGTTTTTCTTGCAGAACATCACAGCGCTCCCGGCAGCTCAGCGCCTGTCTGGAAAGACGGCAGGATAGGAAAGATAGGTCAGCCTCTTCTGCTCTTTCCGGGCAATGGCAATCGTGTCGAGGATCAACCCACAGACAAAACTCAGGAAAGAGAGCAGCACCAGAGCCGTGGCCAGCAGGGCTGTTGGCAGGCGGGGGACGACACCCTGCCGGAGATAGAAGGAAACGACAGGAATCCCCAACCCAAGCCCCAGGACAAACAGGACAGCCGCAATGGAGGAAAACAGCAGAAACGGCTTTTCCAGCTTCACGATCTGGACGATCGTGCAGAGTATCCTGATACCGTCCTTGTAAGTGCTCAGTTTGGACACGCTGCCCGGTGGCCGCTCGACATAAGCCGTCTTCAGCTCACCGACAGGCAACCCCAGCTCCAGCGCATGAATGGTAAACTCGGTTTCCGTCTCGAACCCCTGGGACAAGGCCGGGAATGACTTGACGAACCGCTTTGAGAAAACCCGATAGCCGGACAGCATGTCCGTAAGGCGGCGCCCGAAAATCATGGTCACCAGCCCCGTCAGCATCCGGTTGCCCAATACATGACCCATGCGATACGCCGCCGGACGGTCCGTGACACGAGCCCCATTGACCATGTCCAGACCATGCTCATACGCATGCTCCAGCAGCCTGGGGGCCGCCTCGGCTTCGTAGGTCTCATCACCATCAATCAGGATGTAGAAATCTGCATCAATGTCGGAGAACATCCGCCGGACGACGTACCCTTTCCCCTGCATCCGCTCTGTCCGGACAATTGCCCCTGCGGCCCGGGCAACGTCCACTGTCCGGTCGGTGGAATTGTTGTCATAGACATAAATCTCCGCCCCCGGCATGTGCCTCGTGAATTTCTCCACAACATGCCCCACTGTCATTTCTTCATTGTAACAGGGGATGAGGACGGCCACCTTTATGGTCTCAAAATCCACGCAAACCTCTTTCCGAACATTTCAGGACAATAAAATTCCATACAGGTATCAGTCCCTCTGTCTATGATGTCGGGCACAGAAACGCAACAATCCTGCCAGAAGCATTATATGGGGACTTCTATTGCACGATTGTTAAATACCTCGCCGTTCTCCATCAAATATCAGGCCACCTCCGGGCCCATGAAGCACGTCACCCAATGACCTGGCGGCAACATTCCTGACCTGTCTCCACAGGGCAGGAATGTTTCTTGCCATACAGGAGGGCCAGATCACTTCCGCAGGAAGGCCACCGTCTCAAAGCAGGCCGCAGCGGCCTCACGGCCCTTGTTGTGCTCATCCCCCCGGGAGCGCACGATGGCCTGTTCGTCCGTATAGGTTGTCAGAATACCGAAAGAAATCGGCACATCATTCGCCAGCTGGGCCTGCATGATGCCAACAGTGGCCCCCATGGAAATGAACTCGAAATGAGCCGTATCCCCCTTGATGACACAGCCGAGGCAGATCACCCCCTCATAGATACCCTTACGGGCAAGGTGCTGGGCCATGATGGGCAGCTCGAACGCACCGGGGGCCTCATAGACATCCACCGTCTCATCAATGCCACGTTCCTTCAGCCACTCCAGCGCACCATCACGCAGACCGCCCGTCACATCAGGGTTGAAGCGGCTGACCAGCAGGGCCAGTCTTGGCGCTGGATTGAGTTTCAGGCCTTCCGGGGCCGTAGCGATATGTTTGCTCATGGTTCAGCTCTCCTGCAGCATATGCCCCATACGGGTGCGTTTCGTTTCCAGATAATGGCGGTTGAACGGATTGGATGGCACGACAAGCCGTTCCACGGCTTCCACCACCAGTCCGGCCTCCGTCAGGCCACGCTCTTTTTCCGGGTTGTTCGTCAGCAGGCGCAGGCGGGTCACGCCGAGACTGGCCAACATATGGGCCGCCATATCCCAGCGGCGGGCATCAGCGGGCAGACCAAGCGCCTCATTGGCATCAACCGTGTCCATGCCCTGATCCTGAAGCTCATAGGCCCGTATCTTGTTGGCCAGACCGATCCCCCGGCCCTCATGCCCCCGCAGATAGAGCAGCACGCCTGATTCCGCCGCCGCAATCCGCTTCAGGGCTTCCCGCAGCTGTGGGCCACAGTCGCAGCGCAGCGACCCCAGCGCATCCCCCGTCACACATTCCGAATGAAGGCGGACCAGCGGCACGGTCTGGTCAGGCTTCCCTTTCACAAGGGCCAGATGTTCCACACCATCAGCTCCACGGAAGGCATGGACACGCAGATCCTCTCCACCACACACGGTCGGCAGGTCGGCCACGGCAAGCTGGGCTTCCTCCGACAATGGCGCTTCTGCCATGTCCAGAGCTCCGACATCACCCCGCCCATGTTCAGCAATCCAGCGGCGCATTTCGGCAATGCTGATGAGCGGCAGACCGTGCCGACGGGCATAGTGACGCAGCTCCGGCAGGCGCATCATCGTGCCATCCTCGGCCATGATCTCACAGATCACACCAGCCGGCCGCAGACCTGCCAGCCGCATGAGGTCAACAGCTCCTTCCGTATGCCCCTCCCGGGCCATCACGCCATCAGGGTTGGCCCGCAGGGGGAACATGTGACCGGGGGAGATGATGTCCGCCGATGTCGCATCCGGCGCAGATGCCACCTGAATCGTATGGGCACGCTCGGCAGCGGAAATGCCCGTCGTCACGCCGTGGGCGGCCTCGATGGACACGGTGAAGGCCGTGCCCCGCGGGTCCTGATTCTTCGCCACCATGGGAGACAGGCCAAGCCGGTCTATCTGGTCAGCCTCAAGGGACAGGCAGATCAGCCCGCAGGCCTGACGGGCCATGAAATTGATGGTCTCCTGCGTGGCAAACTGGGCTGGCAGAATGAGATCACCTTCATTCTCCCGATCCTCATCATCCACCATCACGACCATGCGGCCAGCCCGCACGGCGGCGATGGCGGCCTTCAGGTTTGAAGACAGGCTGCTCACCGGGCATCTCCCCTGTAACGCAGTTCCTCTTCCGGCGTGTGGCGCAGGAGCGTCTCCACATATTTGGCCATCATGTCCACTTCCAGATTCACCTTCGCCCCGATGGCCAGCGTGGAAAGGTCCGTATGGGTCCATGTATGGGGAATGATCATCAGGCTGATCTCAAAGCCTTCCTGCCCGTCATGACGCACATCATCATGCACCTCATTTACCGTCAGGCTGATGCCATTGATGGTGATGGACCCTTTCTCGATGACATAGCGGCGCAGGGAAGCAGGCATGAAAATCCGCAGATGATGTGATTCCCCAGCTTCGGCAACATGGGTCAGCCTGCCTACCGCATCGACATGCCCCTGCACGATATGGCCGGAAAGCCGTGTATTGAGGCTGACGGCCCGTTCCAGATTCACCCGGGCACCCTCCACGAGGTCACCCAGAGCCGTCCGGGCCAGCGTCTCACCACTCAGATGGAAATCCGCCACACCCTCGGGCGTGAAACGGGTCACGGTCAGGCACACGCCATTGGTGGCGATGCTTTCACCTTCCGTCAGATCGGTAAAATGGGTGGCGATCCGTACATCCATGGCCCTGTCCCGCAGGGACACGGACTGCACATCGCCAACACGTTCGATGATTCCTGAAAACATGGTCTTAGTCCCCATATTGGCGCAGAAGCTGGATCGGGCTCCGCTTGTCTGTACTCTCTTCACGCAGGGTAATGGAAAGCTGGTCGTCCCTGTCGGCCCCCTCATGACGGATGGTCAGCCAGTCATCCCACAAGCCCGCCTCCCGCACGCTGGCCAGCAGGGCAGGTCCGGCCTCGATCAGGGCCCAGTTGATGTCCATCTGCCCCAGAAGGGCAGGCAGGGATGACAGGTCACGGCACTGTTCCACATGGAACCCGTCCGCCTCCCGGGCCTGACGCCAGGCGGCTGGAAGACGGCCCTGCCGGTCCAGCACGATCAGGGGCCGGGGTGCCCGCCCGGCGTGATCGGACACATGCCGCACGGTAAAGGACGGGTCATCAGCCAGAACGGTCCCGATCCCCGTCACCACGGCGTCACAGGCCCGCCGGAGCTGATGGGCCAGCCGCAGGGATGCGGACGAGGTGAAGGTCTTCTGCCCTTCCGGAGGAATCATGCTGCCGTGCCCGTCCAGAGCCTGCTTCACGCTCAGCCACGGGCGGCCCTGCGTCACACGGCAGGCAAACGGTGCGAGCAGTGCGGCACAGTCCTGCGCCAGAGAGCGCAGTCCGGGTTCATCGGCCAGAAAATGCACCTGTTTCGGAGAGAGGCCCCCAGCCAGATGGTCCGCTCCCCCTCTGGCCTGCGGGTTGGGGTCCCGGGCACCGATCCACACGGTCTGCACGGGACTGTTCTTCAGCCGGTCGCTACAGGGAGGGGTCCGGCCATGATGGTTGCAGGGTTCCAGCGTCACCAGGGCAGTGCGGACCTGCTCCAGCACGCCTTTCTCCCGGGCCTGCTCCAGCGCCATGACCTCGGCATGAGGCTGGCCCGCAGCGGGATGTGCTCCCACGGCGAGCAGGTGCCCTTCACCATCCAGCAGGGCGCAGCCCACCGCCGGATTGGGAGCGGTCGCCCCCATCTTCTGCACGGCCGCCTTCACGGCCTCCCGGAAACCGGCCCGCACGCTCTCCAGCGGCGGGGGCGGGCTGTCCGTTCTTCGTGTCCCACTCGACACATCTGTCATCATCAGTCCCCAATCATCTCAGGGACGTTCGCGGCGACGTCACGCCTTCCCCCCTCACGGAAAGGCGGCATCCCCCCTCCCGCAATGGACAGGAAGAACGTTCTCTCTCATCCGGACTCTGACCGTCGGCCCCGGATTCACACCGGGTCTGCTTGTCCCCTGCACGGATGCAGGGCGCTCGCGGGCTGAGGCAGCCAAAGCCACCAACACCGCCGGTAGGGAATTCCACCCTGCCCCGAGAACGTCTATCTCAATCATGCCTTATATGGAGGCACTCCCCCCAAAGAGCAAGAGGCCGCCCCAATGGGAGCGGCCTCTCTCATCACCCTGTCCTGTCAGGACCGATCCTGTAGAAGATCAGAAACCGCCCTTCAGGGAATGGACGAAGTCCTTGCCGGACTGCACCGTGCTGTCGTGCATCTCCTTCAGGCTCTTCTTCTGGGCGTCAAGCTGAGACTTCTGGGCATCAAGCTGGTCCTTGATGCGCTGCTTCTCCTCAGCCGGCGCATTCCTGTACCTGTCGCGCACATCCTTGATCTGCTGCTTGCGATCATCAATGTTCTTCTGGATCTCGGCCTTCTTGTCGGCGGCAAGGTTCTTGTACTTGTCCTGAAGGTTCTGCAGACGCTCCTGACGCTGCTTCACGTCGGACTGGAGGGCATCCATGCGCTTCTGGATGCGGGCACGGGCACGCTCCGGAGCGCCAGCATACTTCTCCTGCAGGGCCTGCAGCTTGGCGTTTTCGTTCTGGATGGACTTCGTCACGCTGTCCATGCTGCTCTGGATGGCCAGCGGATCATTCGGATCATAAGCATGAGCCTGCGGCAGCAGGGCAAAGGACGAGGCAAGCAGTGAAACTGTAAACAGAGTGCGGATCTTCATGAAGCAGCTCCTAGAATGAGTACCGAATGCGTCCATTCACTACACCACGAGGTTACATCCCCAAAGTTAAAAAAAGGCCATGCCACACTCCTGAAGGCTCAGCTCCGCTTTATGCCACCAGCCATGTCGCTCAGCAGCCCCGGTGACAGAAGCGTGACGGAACTGGCCCCCCTGATGCTGATCAGCCCCTCTTTCCTGAACAGGCTGAACGTCCGGCTCACCGTTTCGATCGTCAACCCCAGATAATCGGCAATGTCTGTCCGGGACATGGGCAGGGGCAGTGTCAGCGGGCCGTGCTCATCCTTCAGCGCATGGGCACAGCAGGGGCTGGCCTGTTCGACAAGGAAACTGGCCAGACGCTCACGGGCTGTCTTGCGCCCCAGAAGCATGAGCCGCGCCTGCATCTTGACCAGCTCGCTGGAAGCCTCCTGCTGGAGGCGACCATGCAGACGGGGGAAGCGCTCCACGAGACGGTCGATGGCAGAATGGGGGAACCGGCAGAGTGTCACCTCTCCCAGAGCTTCTGCGGTGAAGGCATAACTCTCTGAGGAGGCCAGCCCCAGAAAATCTCCCACTTCTGCAAAACCGACAATCTGCCGACGCCCATCAGGCATGAGACTGAACAGCTTGGCCCGGCCGCCTGTCAGCACATAAAAATCGTGCGCCGGTGCGCCTTCCTGTATGAAACAGCGCCCCGCCTGAACAACCACCCGGGAAGATTCCGCCACAAGGGCAGGAAGGTCCTGGTCCTCAATGACGTTGCAGATACTGACCGAACGGCCAGGGCAGCGACCACACCGTTCCCGAACGGCCTCCATGAGGCTGCGACCTGTTTCCACCATTATCTTTCCTGTCTCACTATAGCCGGTGTCAGAGTTAGCGGGTTATCCCCCCCCTTGGAAAAGAAACCTTCCTTATGACAGTGATAAGAAAAGCCCCATTTTTTGATATAGATCAATTTCTAGAATATTTTCAGTTAATGCCCTATTACAGTTATAAATTTTTTCTTGTTTTCGAGGCAGATCATTCTTATAGGCGGGGAAGGAACAATTACATTTTGTCCATTTTCGCCACGCCGTTGTAACTCATCGAGGATTCTAGGAAAAATGAGCCGCACCTTCACCCGGATGGCCACAGCTGCGCTGTTTGCTCTTGGGTCTGTCTCCTTCGCCGTTGCCCAGACAGCAGCGCCAGGAGCCCACACCTCCGTATCCGCATCCAGCACCATGCAGGCTGCTCCGGATGCTTCCGTGCATCTTCATGCTCCGGATGACCATCGCTGCGGCATTTTCCAGACCTGTGCCAATACCAAGATCGGCCTTGGCAAAGGGGACTTCGTTGTCCGCCTCTCCGCTCTCGGCGTAATCACCAACAACACCGGCTCCCGCGTCAAGCTGAATGCCAGCTCACCTGCGGCAGCTCTGGCTGGTGGCAGCATCTTCCGCCACAATGTAAGCGTGACCAACCAGGTCATGCCGGAACTGACGCTTGAATATTTCCTGACGGACCACCTCTCCTTGGACCTCATTGCTTCTTCCACCCGTCATGAAGCCGCTGCCCATGTCGGCAACCTGGGCAAGCTGGATGCTGGCAGCTTCTGGATTCTCCCCCCGACACTGACAGCCGCCTACCACTTCCGCCCGCACAAGCGCTTCAACCCCTATGCCGGTCTTGGCATCACGGTGGCCATCTTCCACAACATGCATCAGGCCACCAATCTGGGTGGGGCCTTCAACGGGGCCGTGTTTGATGCCATGCACATGAAAACCAACGTCGGGCCGAGCTTCAACCTCGGGTTTGATTACCAGCTGGTCGGCAACTGGTTCTTCAACTTCGATATCAAACAGATCCTTCTGTTCAATCAGAGCGTTCATCTGAGCCAGCGCGGCAACCCCATTACTGGTGGTCGGGTCCGTGTTCATGATGACGTGCATCCGACTGTTGTTGGTGCCGGTATCGAATACCGCTTCTGATCTTTCCACAACAACATCAGATCATTCGGGAAAGGGGCCGCAGAGTAATTGCGGCCCCTTTTTCATATAGTCGCAATACTGGACAGCAATTACTCATCACGACAGCCATCATCCATAAAGTTCGAATATTACGGTACAGATACAATACCGTGACAAATCACTGCGCATGTGTCAGAAGGGAACGAATTTTGCCCTGGCAGTCAGAAGAACGGAGAACATCCCAATAATGCGTGTCTCACGTAACATGATTATTACTGGCATCGTCCTGATCGTTCTTCTGCTTCTCTGGGGTGTGTGGTCTCTCGTCCCCCACCGGGTCATAGAGACTGCCCCACCGCCCGCTGTTACTCACAACGGTGACCTGCTGCGCATCAGGCCCGGAGGGCCGCTGGATGGCCAGCTGACTGTCGAGCCCGTCGCGGAAACCCTCTCCCCCCATCAGGTAGAGCTTCCAGCACAGATCATCGCCTCCCCCGGCCAGAGCGTGGACATCCACTCCCCGGTCGTCGGGCGGGTGGCCAACCTGTATGTGCAGACAGGCCAGCATGTACAGAAAGGCGATGTTCTTGCCATCCTGTATTCCGGTGACCTGGCACAGGCATGGTCAGATGACCGCAAAGCACAGGCAACCCTCACCCTTACCCGGCTGGCCTATCGCCGTGCTGTTGGCGTGCTGAATGCGGGAGGCAATGCCGTAAAAGACATGCAGTCTGCCAGAAATGATCTGGAACAGGCCCAGGCCGAAGCCACCCGTGCCCATCTGCGCCTTCAGGCTCTCGGCACAGACGGCAATGCCGGCTACCAACCACTGGTAGCGCCTGTCTCCGGCATCGTCACCGCCATATCCACCGGCATCGGCCAGAATGTGACAGACATGACAGCAACCCTGATGAACGTCGCCAATCTGGACACTGTCTGGATCCAGGCCAGCCTGCCGGAATCCCTCCTGCCCATGCTCGGTGCAAGCATGACGCTGGAAGCCCCCTTCCCCGGCCAGACATGCCATGGACCCGTCACCTCGCTGGACGGCACCGTCCATACTGATACCCGCCGCCTGAATCTCTATCTGCGCTGCAACAACCCCCAGGGGGCGCTGCGCCCCGGACAGTTCACCACCGCCACGCTGAACATCACCCAGCAGGCCCAGCCCCTCCTGCCCAAAACAGCCCTGCTGATGGACAATGACCAGGTTTCCGTCTTTGTGGAGACAGCCCCCAACACCTACCGCCGCCGCTTCATCACCATCAGCTACGAGGAAGGAGAGTCCGTACGCATTCTCTCCGGCCTGAAAGCTGGTGAGCGTATCATCACGCATGGGGCCATCCTGCTCAATGATTACTGAGGACCGCTGAGCAGTCATGTTCATCGAGAAATTCATCATATGGTGCTTTGGTCACCGCAAGGCCGTCGCTTTTCTTACCGCAGCTCTGTTCGTCACCGGAATGCTGGCGTGGAAACAGCTGCCCGTGGAGGCCTACCCGGACCTCGGCCCGGCCAGTGTTCTGGTCACCACGCAGGTCAACGGCCTTGCTGCCGAGGAGATGGAACATCAGGTCACCACGCCTGTCGAGCGTGAACTGGCAGCCGTCCCCGGTGTTGTGGAGAGCCGCTCCAGCACGACATTCGGCCTCTCGCTCATCACGCTCATCTTCAAGGATGGAGAGGACATCTACCGTGCCCGCCAGCTGGTGCAGAGCCAGCTTGACGGCCTCCAGCTGACAGGCGGTGCCCAGCCCTCCCTTGGCCCCATCAGCGGGGCCAGCGGAGAAATCTACCGCTATACGGTCGAGTCCGACGATCAGGACCTCATGACCATCTCCGACGTGCAGCGGTGGGAGATCATTCCCGCCCTCCAGCGGGTGCCCGGCGTGGTGAACATCGACAATTTCGGCGGTTTCACCCGGGAATATCAGCTGATCCTCGACCCCAACGCCCTCATCCGCTTTGGCATCAGCATCAGCGATGTGATGAACGCCATCCGCAACAGCAATGCCAATGCTGGTGGTGGCCGCGTCACCCGTGGTGAGCAGTCCTACATTATCCGTGGCGTGGGGCAGATCCACTCTCTGGAGGACATGCGCAACACCGTCATCGGCCATCATGATGGTGTTCCCATTTTCCTCTCCGAGCTGGGGCGGATCGAATTCGGCCATCAGGTCCGGGAAGGGATGCTTGGGAAAAACGGCAATCCGGATACGATCGAAGGGGTCGTGACCATGCTGCGGGGCGCCAATCCCTCGCAGGTGCTGGATGACCTGCACGCTGCCGTCGCCAAGCTCCAGACACAGCTCAAACCCAAACATATCCGCATTGTTCCGTATCTGGACCGTGACAACCTCGTAAAATCCACAACGGACAAGGTCAGCGAAACGATTCTTGAGGGGATCGGCCTCGTGCTGGTCATCCTGACCTTCTTCCTGGGCTCGCCCCGCAGTGCCGCCATCACGGCGGTGACCATTCCCTTTGCGCTGTCATTCGCCTTCATCCTCATGCGGGCCTGCGGCATGGCGGCCAACCTTTTCTCCCTCGGAGCCGTGGATTTTGGCGTGATCGTCGATGGAGCCATCGTCATCACCGAGGTCATCCTCCGCCACAGGGAGGAGCACCCCAACCTCCCGCTGAACCAGCCGGACATTCTTGCCATCACCCGCCGTGCGGGCCGGGCCATCTTCGCCTCCACCATCATCATCGTGGTGGCCTACAGTCCCCTCTTCGCCTTTGAAGGCAGCGAGGCCAAAATCTTCCGCCCCATGGCCTGGACAGTCAGCTTCGCCCTGCTGGGAGCGCTGCTCTGCGCCCTGGCCCTGACACCCACCATGTCCTTCCTGGCCCTGCGCAAGCCACGGCCCATCTGGCACAACAGGCCACTGGACTGGCTGCACAAATATTATGACGCCCTGCTCCGCCATCTGATTGATCACCCTGTCATCCCCTTCGTCAGTGCCGGACTGGCACTGGTGACCGTCATTGCCCTTGGGGTCACGACGGGCCGGGAGTTCCTGCCTGACCTTGATGAAGGGGCGCTGTGGCTCCAGGTGCAGATGCCAACGGGCATCTCACTGGAAAAAGGGCAGGAAAAGGCTTCGGAAATCCGTCGTGCGGTACGGGAGTTCCCGGAGACATCCTATGCCATAACGCAGCTTGGTCGCTCGGATGATGGTACGGACCCATGGACGCCCTCCCACATCGAAATGCCCGTTGGCCTGACGCCCTACAACCAGTGGGCCCACGGCGAGACCAAAGCCGAGTTCATCACGAAACTCCGGGCCCGCCTGAACAAGATCGCTGGCATTTCCTTCTCCATCAGCCAGCCGATCGAGGACAATCTCAGCGATCAGCTTGGCGGAGCGCACAGTCCGCTGGTCATGCGCATCTATGGGGACGACCTCTCGGGCCTGCGTGCCCTTGGCAAGCAGGTCGTCCAGCAGCTCTGGCAGGTACCCGGCACCGTGCAGGCCGACATCTTCCAGGAACCCAAGATTCCACAGATTGCAATCACACCAGACCGGCTGAAAGCCGCCCGTTATGGCATCAGCATCAATGATGTAACGGATGTCATCAACAGCGCCATCGGCGATGCCCCGCTGACCAGCGTGATTGAGGGCGACCGCTTCTACAATGCGACCCTGCGCATCGACAACACGCAGCGTTCCAACCTCCAGCTTCTGGGCCAGATTCCCATGATTACGGGTGATGGCAGTGCCATCCCTCTGGCTGAAATTGCCCATATCCGTCTCCAGATGGGTGAAAGCAGCATCGCCCATGAGATGGGCGAGCGGCAGATCACCCTTCAGGTGGATAATGGCAACCGGCCCATGTCCCTCTACCTTGACGATGCCCAGAAGCTCATCGACCAGAACGTCCATTACGACCACCAGAAGTTCCGTCTGGAATGGGCCGGAACCTTCCAGGAGGCCCAGCACGCCCAGGTCCGCCTCGTGGCAGCCCTGGGCGTCATGTTCGCCGTCATGCTGGGGCTGCTCTATGCGGAGTTCCAGAAGTTCCGCCATGCGCTGCTCATCATCGGCATTGTGCCACTTGCCGCCCTGGGCGGGCTGATCGCCCTGCATCTACGAGCCGAAACACTGAACATTGCCACGGCGGTCGGCTTCATCGCCCTGTTTGGTGTGGCCATCCAAAACGGGATCATCATGGTATCCAACATCAACCGTCATCTTGGTGCTGGTGGCAACATACGGGAGGCCACCCGGCTGGGAGCAACCGAACGCTTCCGCCCTGTGCTGATGACAGCAACCGTGGCCAGTGTCGGGATGCTGCCCGCCGCTCTGGCCACAGGTGTGGGAACCGATGTGCAGCGTGGCCTGGCAACGGTCGTTGTCGGTGGGCTGGGCATTGCCACCCTGCTGACCCTCTTCATCCTGCCAGTCTGCTTCTGCCGTCTGGAAGAATGGGTCAGCCGCAGGACCAGCCAGAAAGAGCAGGAGGCCTGACATGAAACAGCATTCCACCCCCTGCATGAGGGGCCGTTCCTCCCGATTGCTGGCCAGTGTTCTTCTTGGCGGCATGGCTGCCGGGTTGGGGGGCTGCATTGTCGGCCCTTCCTCCAAGGACATTCCCCCCCTGCCAGAGAGGACAGGATACAGCCAGAAGAACATCACCCAGTCTGAAGCTGGACGGGACAGAAGCAGCGACAGCCTCCTCCACCGCCAGCAGTTCATCTCCGGGGCAGATGTTCCCGGCAGATGGTGGGAGGCCTTCCAGAATCCCCGTCTGAACCAGATGGTGGAGCTGGCCCTGACCAACAACCAGACATTGAAAGCCATGCAGGCTGGCCTGCGGGCAGCATGGGAGCAGCGCCGTGTTGAGGGGGCGTCACTCTATCCGAGCATTTCTGCCCAGTTCATTCCGACACGCAACAAGACCTCCAAGGCACTCTCGCCCGTGCCGAACAATAATGAATGGCTCTATAATCTGCACACGGCCCAGCTGAACATCGGCTATGTGCCCGATCTCTGGGGTGGCTCCCGCCTTGCCATTCGCAACGCCAAAGCCCAGGCGGATATCCAGCGCTTCCAGCTGGAGGCCACGACGCTGACGATGATCTCCAACATCGTCAACACGGCCATCACCGAGGCGGGTCTCCGTGAGCAGATCCGTGCCAAGGAAGTTCTGATCGCCCAGCAGGCAGCCATGGTCCGCATCAATCAGAATCAGGTCGGCCTGGGGGACCAGTCCCGCCAGAGCCAGCTCCTGCTGCGGGATTCGCTGGCGCAACTTCAGGCGGATCTACCTCCTCTCCGGACACAGCTTGCCCAGACCCGGGACCAGCTGGCCACTCTGGTGGGCCTCAGCCCCAATGCGGACCTGCCCATCTTCGAGCTGAAAGACTTCACCCTGCCGCATCAGCTGCCCGTCAGCCTGCCGGCCCAGCTCCTCCTGCAACGGCCTGACATCGCCTCTGCACAGGCGCAGATCCGCTCTGCCGGGGCGCAGCTCGGCATTGCCATTGCCAACCGCCTCCCCAATGTGCAGCTGAGTGCCCTGCCGGGCGAGGCTGTGGACAGCATGAGCAAGATGTTCAAGCCTGGAATGGGCAACTGGATGCTGGCTGCCACGGTCACCCAACCCATTTTCCAGGGAGGGTCACTGCTTCATGCCCAGCGGGAGGCCAAAGCCAATTACGAACAGGCCAAGGAATATTACAAGGCTGCCATCATGTCTGCCGTCAGCGATGTGGCAGACAGCCTCCATGCCGTAGAGCTGGATGGCAGCACACTTCTGGCCGACCAGAATGGGCTGGACGCCGCCACACAGGCCCTGCACATTGCAGAAGCCCAGCACAGGCTGGGGGACAACAGCCAGATTGACGTGGCACAGGCCCGCATGGCCGTGGCGCAGGACCAGATTTCCGTCGCACAGGACAAGGTCACCCGCCTTTCCGATACGGTCGGCCTGTTCCAGGCTCTCGGCGGGGGATGGTGGAACCGCAATGACCTCGGTGTCAGCCCGAAGGATGCCAAACGCCTCTCCACCACGCTTGTGCCGTGGTAAGCTGACGGCCGCCAAACCATCCAGACATGAAAAAGGCCGCTTCCTGACAGAGACGGAAGCGGCCTTTTCTTCAGCGGGGGAAATCTCAGGCCGAAAGCAGTTTCAGCACCCAGCCTTCTTCCTCCGGCGTGGCCTTCAGCGGTACGGCATTGGGCAGACGGACATTGATCTTCAGCCCCATGGCTGCCCGCAGCCCACGGAACAATGCCCCATGCGCCACGATCAGGGGGGCTCCCTCTCCAGCCTCCTGCGCCCTGTTGAGCGCCTGGACACCACGGGTCTTCAGCGTGAGGAAATCCTCACCCTTTTCCGGGACAAACGTGCCGTTGATCCATGTATTGTACCAGTCTCCCATCGGCTGGCCTTCCTGCACACCAAAGCTGACCTCCTGAAGGTCTGCATCCTTTATCAGCGGCAGATCAAGGCCCGTCCGATCCCGGATCGCATCCCGCACATGCTCGGCTGTGACGAAAGCCCGCTTGAGCGGAGAGCTTACGATATGCGTGAAGGGCCGCATCCCCGCCTCGAACAGGTCTGCCAGCTGGCGGCCTGCCAGGCGGGCCTGTGTCAGGCCGGTCTCATTCAGGGGAATATCCGTCCGCCCCTGGGAGAGATGGCGTGCATTCCAGTCCGTTTCACCATGACGGAGAAACCAGTACGGTTCTGCCCGAAGCTGTGTCATTTCCTGACCCTCCCCAAAATCCCGTCAGAGCGTGGCGGGACCTGTCTCATGCCCCTGGCCACGCAAAGCACCTCTCAATCAAAAAGATCTCAGTCAAAAAGAGTGGAGACCGAGCTTTCATCCGCCACGGCCCGGATGGCACGGCCCAGCAGATTGGCCGTAGGAATCTGCCGGATGTTGGACGTTGCCTTCAGCTCATCCGTCGCAGGGATGCTGTCTGTCAGGGTCAGCATGGAAAGCGGGCTGCTCTGCACCCGCTTGCAGGCATTGCCTGTCAGCACACCATGCGTCACATAGGCCTCCACCCCGGCAGCACCGTGCTTCATCAGGGCTTCAGCAGCATTGCAGAGAGACCCGCCGCTATCAATGATGTCATCCACCAGTACGCAGAAACGGCCGGACACATCGCCAATCACATTCATCACTTCAGACACACCAGCGCGCTCACGACGCTTGTCGATGATGGCCAGGTCCACATTCAGCCTGCGGGCCAGCTGACGGGCCCGCACCACCCCACCCACATCCGGCGAAACGATCATCAGTTTTCCCGGGTCCGGGTGACGGGAAATCAGGTCCCGCACAAAGAGCGGTGCTGCGTAGAGGTTGTCCGTGGGAATATCGAAAAAACCCTGAATCTGCATGGCATGCAGGTCCATCGTCAGGATGCGGTTGGCACCCGCTTCTGTCAGCAGATTGGCGACAAGCTTGGCACTGATGGGCGTGCGGGGACCGGACTTGCGGTCCTGCCGGGCATAGCCAAAATAAGGCATCACCGCCGTGACACGGCGTGCAGAGCCGCGCCGCAGGGCATCCAGCACGACAAGAAGTTCCATCAGATGATCATTGGTTGGCATGCAGGTGCTCTGAAGGACAAACATGTCCTCCCCACGCACGTTTTCCTGAATCTCGACAAACACCTCACCATCCGCAAAGCGGCGAATGGATGTCTTGCACAAAGGGATTTCAAGCTCATCAGCCACAGCCTGGGCCAGAGGCAGGTTACTGTTGCAGGCAACGATCTTCATGACGGGTACTTTTCATAGAAGGACGGTAAGATGCGGTTCAGCTCCTTCTATCAGCCCGCCCGATCAATGTCATGATTTTCCAGCAGACCTATTTCGGAACGATTAATTTACCACCTGTTTACCATGAAATGCCGTATGCTCTCCCGTCCACGCCCACGGGTCAGAACCGCCGGTACTGCCGCACATAACGATAGGCCTGTGTGATTTCCGCCGTCCGGCGGACAGCCTCCTGATAGACGTCCCCGCCAACATGGGCAAAACGGTCTGGATGGTGCTGCTTGACAAGCCGCCTGTAGGCACTGGTGATCTCCTCATTGGAAGCCCCCTCGGAGACCTCCAGCACAACATGCCAGGCCCTGTCCGCGGGGGGCGCATTTCTGGCCCGCTGCCAGTCCCGCCGGGCTTGTTCACGCCGCCGCTCTGCCTCTTCCCTCTCCCAGGCTCTCTGCTGTTCCTGCCGCCGCCGCTTTCTGGCCGTCTCTGCCCTGTTCACCTGAAGCAGCAGACCGTGCACATGCACCGAACAACGCCGGAAATCCTGCCATGAACGGCCAGCCTCCAGCTCCTCCAGCACGTTCCGGGCGGTCTCGCCACCCATCGGCTGCACCAGCGCAGACAGAAACCGGAACGCCTCCCGCAGGCGCCGGGCCACGAGATGGTCCAGCAGAAGCTGACCATCAGCAAGAGCCAGCTCACTGATCCAGCCAGCCCACATCATCCCGACCGCCTGATACGCTTCCTGCTCCCTGCTGGAGGCGAAGCCGGAAGGTGGCGGATCCGTCTCAGGTTCCGGTTTCTGCCGGGACGTCCGGCCTGTCTTTTCCGAGAACTGTTTCAGTGTTTTGGCATAGCGGTAGGCTTCGGTGATCTTCTTGCTTTTTACCACGGCTGCCTCGTAGGCAGCACCTCCCTCCTGCGCAAAGCGGTCCGGGTGATGCTGCTTCATCAACCGCCTGTATGAGGCCGTGATCTCCTCGGCAGAGGCCGTTGCAGAAACCTCCAGCACGATATGCCAGGGCTCATCCTCCGGTGGGGCGGAGCCGGACTGTCTGGCCCGGCGATAGGCCTGTTCCCGCTCCTGCTGCTCCTGCGCCGCCTCTTCACTGCCTGCCTGAAAATGCTCCCGCAGAAACGCCAGAACCTCTATGGAAAAACGCTGGAAGCCTTTCCAGCTCTTTTCCTGCCGGGCCTGAAAGAACAGGGCCCGCAGGGTGGCAGGCAAAGACCCTGCCTCCCTTTCCAGCAGAGCCTTCAAAAAATCGAAAGCGTCATCCCTGCGCTTCTCCAGAAGAAGTTCGATGAGATCCTTTATAGGGCGAACCCCTGTCCCCTCATAAAAGCTGCTCCACAACAGTCCGGACTGCTGATAGGCCTCCTCTTCCTCCCTGGACGGAAACTCTGACGACTGGGCGGAATCATCCCTCTTTTCTGCAGAGCGGAGGCCATTCACAATCAGGCCGACAATCAAAAGAAGCAGCCCCTTCCAGCTGAACAGCCAGGTGATGAAGCTCCAGATCAACCGGACGAGCCTTACGGGCAAAAGAAGGATGAAGATCAACACGTGCCAGACGCCCGCCAGAACGGCCCCGCACATATGAATGACAGCCCCCAGCAACCAGAACGGCACGGACAGCAGGGAAAAAAGTCCCCCTGCCGTTTCATGATCCTCTGTCTGGGGAGATGCAGCCTCCTGCTGGGACGCCGTACTGTCTGGAGACGACGGGGATGGCTGAGGCCCGGCCGCACCGGCTGTTCCACTCCGCCGCGGGATGGACGCAACCGGTCCATCCCCGCCGACTGTGCCTGCCTCTGCCTGACGGGGTGCAGCACGTTCAGGTGGGGACGGAGAAGCCTCAGATGGGGCCGGAGCAACAGCCAGGTCCGGCATCAGCACCCTGGCATCATCATCTCCCAGAAATCCGTCCTGGCTGGGCTGCCCGGCCTGCTCCTGCCAGCGCAGGATGGCCCGCCGGGTCGCCTCGCCATATACGCCATCCGGCACGACGGCAGCCGGCAGAAAGCCGAGCGCCTGCAGTTTTCTTTGCAGGGCAATATGGGCATCAATCGGACGGATCGCTTCCTCATGCGCACGACCTGTCAGGCGGGAGCGGTATCTGTCCGCAACCTGCGCCACAACCCGCTGGTAGCATTGGGCCTGGCTCTCCCCCTGCACACCCGCCGGTGAAAAACACGCCTGCAACGGTGCAAGATCATGGATCAGCTCCGCCTTCAGCTGGGGAAGACTGTAGGCCGCACTCTGATGGCGCAGGGCATAATAGGCCTGATCCAGAACCAGTTCACTTCTGGCTGAATCAGAATCCGAACAGAGAAGAACCTGTCCCGGTTCGTTCCTCTCCATCCGGCTACAGTCAAAGTCAGGATGATAAACGTCGGCCAATACAGGCTGACAATGCACAACGGCCCATGAAACCAGTAGACATTTCAGAAAAATGGAACGCATGACAGGCCAGCAAATATCAATCTGCAACCTGTATAAGTTGGTTGATACACCCTGTCCATTCGAGGAGACGTCTATCCTGTGCGGGATTTCAGAGAAACGGGGACACTCCCTGCGGCAGGGAATGTCCCCGTTCCGTCTGTTCCCAGAAAGGCCGGGCTGCCATCATCTGGGGGCACTGCCCTCCGGCTCCGGCCCTGCAACGAATTTTTTCATGCCATCCTTCTCACGGGACGCATCCCCGCCAATATCGGACGGAGCCGTCGCCGCCTTGCGAGACCGGCCTGAATAGTTGGTAACGATGGTCTTCACCGCTTCGGCAGCCTCCTGCGCCGCAGCACCGGCCACATCAGCCCATGGGCCATCCAGAGAATGTGCGGGAACATCATGAACCTGAGTGGCCGCCCCGGCCTCCACGCCCTGTGGGGTTGTCACGTGCCAGACGATGGTAACCTGCTGTTTCGGCCCCTCTCCCGGCGGAGGAGCATCCGGTGAAGGCTTGATGCTGACCACGGTTTTCACGATGTAATCCGCCCCAGTGCGTGTGGTCTGCACACTGTTGTGGCTGTCCGGCAGCATCATGTAGAACGCCTCGGCCAGAGACTTGTTGCCATCACCCGGGGCGCCCTGTACCCCCTCGAAACAGATGCGGGCCGAACGGTGCATGAGACTCTGCGGGTCATCCATCATCATGCGGGTCTGTATCTCTGTCAGCTCACGGGCGATTTCCGGGGCCATCTGGAGGGCCACCGTGTTCAGGGCCGCCGGGTCGGCGCTGCGCCAGCCTTCCTCATCAATCACGGCACCAAAGCCACGGGCCTTCACCTTGCCATCCGGCCCGACAATCGCATAGCGGGGGCGGATACCCCCATTCTCCGCCCGGACAGCCCCCAGCCTGACCCACCAGTCCCCCGGCTCCGGCACCTTCGCCACGGCAGGAATGGATTGCCCCACCAGGGCGATCACGACATCCCGTGCCCACATGGCCGTAGGCGCCCGCCATGGCGCTTTCTCTGGCACGGGAACAGGCACGGCCAGCCGGGCAGGCGGAATGTTGTCCCTGACAAGATGCTGGGCCTGATTGCCCGGATTATGGGCAAATGGCTTGTACACCTGCAGGCACCCCCCCAGTCCGAGGAGAGGCACACACAGCCCTGAGAGCAGCAGCTTACGACAGAAGCGCATGAACAGCCCACTTTCCCTGCAATATTTCTGGACAAGAGCCGACCGGACCCGACCGGCAGGCCCCGCAACTTAACGCCCTTTCCCTCTCCTGACCACAGGGGGAGCGCTGGCCAGAGCCCCTAATGGCGGATCAGCATGTAATGGATCGTCACATCCAGATCAAAATGGTCACCCTGCATGTCCGGCGGAACGGGAGGGAGCTGCGCCCCCTGGAACATGCCTGTCGTGGCGGCATCCAGCGCATAAGAGTTTGATGAATCCGTCAGCCGCACACGGATGACCTTCCCGCTCCTGTCAATCACTACATGGACGGAGGATGGCCCCTCCTCCCCGTTCTGCACAGCCTCATCGGGGTAGAACATGTGGTTCCGCACCCAACGGTCAATCTCGCTCCCATAATCGGAGCTGACACCCCGGACGCTGCTGCTCGTCTTGTACGGCGCATTGATCTGCCCATTCAGGCTGAGCGGCCCGAGAGAGAAATCGACCGGCCCCCGTGTCCCCCCATGGCGCCCCCGCTTGTGAGGATGCAAGGCTGGCTCACCATCAAAGGACAGATCCATCGGGTGAGCGAAAGGGTTCGTCTCGCTCTGCCGGGTCATACGCTGATGCGTCGGGGTTGCCCGGCTCCGGCGGGGGCGACGGGGAGCCGCCCTGGAGAGCGGCTTTTCCGACATCTCCGCACGGGTCAGCTCCCCGGTAGGTGAGGGGGCCGTCGGCGGGGAAGACGGCGTGTGAGGCGTCGGCTCCATCGGGGCTGGGGTTGCCTCCTCCGGCGTGGTCGGCGCCGGAGCGCTGGCCGCACCACCAACCTCATGTGTCGGCTCCCCCTTCATGCTGTGCTTTGCCGGAGGGGCATCAAACACCATCTCCACCTGCGGCTGCTGTGCACCATTTGGCGTACCATGCACGGCAGCGCTGGTCTGCATCATCAGCCAGAGGGCAATGCCATGGACACTGGCCGCCAGAAACAGCGGCCCGAACAGTGGTGGATCGACCAGAACCTGCGTCCGCCGCATGGGGGTGCGCGCTTCAGTCCGCAACCCGGCCACGGGTTCGGCATGATCTCCCAGCCGCTCCCGGCGCCTCTGCAAAGGGGCGTCCTGCATCGTCACGGGCGGAAAACCCGCTGGCAAAAAGAGGGGCGCAGACTGATAAGGATCATGACCCCTCCCTTGTGCCTCAAAAAGGGCCATATTGTCATCACCGGAAAAGTGCCCCACCGCTACTTTTGTGTAACCCCCTTCCACCACCATCAGCCCCATGAAGAAAGTCCGTTCCATGCATCCACCTGCCTGCCTTGCCCGGGATGCCGATCTGGCAGCCTTCATCGCCACCGTCGGCCCCTGCCGCCTGCACGAACAGGCTGCGCCAGACCCGCAAACAATCGATCCCTATGCCTCACTCATCAAGGCTGTGACGGGCCAGCAGCTCCACAATGCTGCGGCCAGAACCATCTTCAGGCGTCTCTGCGCCCTTGGGGCCGACCATGACGAAAACGGGCCGCCCCCTGCACCACAGGAACTTCTGGCCCTTGATGATACCACCCTGCGCCGCTGCGGCCTTTCCGCCACCAAGGCCGCCAGCCTGCGGGCCATCGCCCGGGGACGGCTGGACGGGCTGGTGCCCAGCCTCGCTGAAGCCCGCCAGCTGGATGACGCCACACTGATAAAACAGCTGACAGCCCTGCGTGGCGTGGGACAATGGACAGTCGAAATGCTGCTCATCTTCCATCTCAACAGGCCGGATGTCCTGCCAGCGGGCGATCTTGGCGTTCAGGAAGGATGGAAGAGGCTGAAAAAACTGCCTGTCCGCCCCACACCCCGCCAGCTGCGGGACGCCACGATGGGCTTCAGTCCCCATCGCTCCACACTGGCATGGTACTGCTGGCAGGCCAAAGCCCGCCTGCCTGATCCCGCTCCACCCAGCAAAAAACCTTGACGTCCCACCTCCGTGCCCGCACATAATGCGCCGTCATGACGGGGCTGCAGGCCAGGCCTCTCCAGAGCTGGCCCGTGGCCCACACAGTTTCTACCCACTTCCTGCAAGGGATATTCATGCCTAAAGAAGACCTGATCGAATTTACCGGCACGGTGACTGAGCTTCTGCCCAATGCCATGTTCCGCGTCACGCTGGACAATGAGCACACCATTCTCGCCCATACGAGCGGCAAGATGCGCAAGAATCGCATCCGCGTGCTGGCCGGTGACCGGGTCAATGTCGAGATGACCCCTTACGACCTCAGCAAGGGTCGCATCACCTTCCGCTTCAAGTAAGACAGCGGAAGACAGGACCATCTCTTCCCTCATGGCTGATTCCTCCCGGCCCGCCCTCATCCTGGCCTCTGCCTCGCCCCGCCGCATCGCCCTGCTCCGCCAGATCGGGGTGGAGCCGGATGCTGTCTGCCCGGCAGACCTGGATGAAACCCCGCAGAAGGACGAACTTCCCCGTCCCCATGCGCTGCGGCTGGCCCGGGCCAAGGCGGCCCATGTCGCCGCCCGCCATGATGGTCCCGCCCTCATCATCGGGGCTGACACGGTCGTGGCGGCCGGGCGGCGCATCCTGCCCAAAGCAGAAGATGCCGAGACAGCCCGCCGCTGCCTCACCCTTCTCTCCGGCCGCCGCCACAAGGTTTTCACCGCCGTGGTCTGCCAGCCGACAGCAGACTGGGCCGAAGGCCGCTACTGCGAGCGTGTGGTGGAAAGCCACGTCATCTTCAATCGCCTGACACCCCGGCAGATTGACGCCCTCATCGAAGGGGGAGACTGGCACGGCAAGGCTGGTGGCTATGGCCTTCAGGGGCAGGCGGCCGCCTTCATCCGGCAGGTCGGGGGAAGCCCCTCCGGCGTGATCGGCCTGCCCCTGTTCGAGACCGCCCAGCTGCTCCGGGGTCAGCCCCTGCCCGCCGGACAGCACTGGCTGCGCTGACACGGCATGGAAATCCGTCTTGCCAGTGCGCCCGGAGAAATCCGCATCGCCCTGCTGAAGGACGATGCGCTGCTGGATGCTGCCCTCTGGCGGCCCGGTGCGCCGGATGGCTGGGGGGATGTCCATATCGTCCGCATCACCGCCCATGCGCCAGCCCTGGGGGGGGCTTTCGTCGAGCTGGCCAGTCCAGCCTGTACGGGCTTCATGAAAGGGCGCAAACTCCCTCCCGAAGGCAGTCTCGTCCGTGCCCAGGTGACCCGTTCGGCACAGAATGGCAAGGGCCTGCGCCTGCGTGCCCTCCCATGGCCGGAGGACATGGAGGCCGGAACCGCCCCCCGCCGTCTCACATCCGGTCCCACGCCACTGGATGAGATTCTGGGGCTGGCCCCATCAGACTGCCCCATCCTGACCGACAGTGCCGCCCTGGCGGCCCGGTTGCCGCCCCGTCTTCATGCCCGCCTGCACCGGGTGAGCCGCAGCTTTGATGAGGTTCTGGAGGCCGATTGGGCCGCCCTGACCAGCCCGGATGCCCAGGTCGGACCGCTGACAGCCCATATCACGCCCACCCATGCCCTCACCGCCATTGATCTGGACGCCCATCAGACCCCGGACTTTGCCGCCAATCTGGCCTGTTTCGGCCCACTCCTGCGGGAAATCCGGCTACGCAATCTCTCCGGTACCATCCTGATCGACCCGGCAGGTGTCCGCAGCAGCAAACGGCCCGCCCTTGTCCCGTTCCTCCGCAAGGCAGCGGACAGGGAGCAGGACCCGCTCCAGCCCCGCATCACCGGCATCACGCCCGGCGGCCTGCTGGAAATGACCCGCCCCCGCCATCGGGCCCCGCTGCATGAGCTGTACGCCTCACCCCACGGGCAAGGGCTGGCCATCCTCCAGCGCATCGCCAGTGAGGGGCTGAAGGGCGACCGGCTCCACGCACCACCAGCCATCATCCAGGCACTTGAAGCCGATTCCGGGGCGCTGGAAGACCTCTTCCATCTCACAGGCCATCGCCTTACCCTCCTCAGTCATCCCGTGCCTCCATCATCCTGCTGGAGTCTCTCATGAGCTGCCCGATCTGCCAGAAACCCACCATGCCCGCCTTCCGCCCGTTCTGCTCCCAGCACTGCGCTGATGTGGACCTTGGCCGTTGGTTCAAGGGGGATTACCGTGTGCCGTCCCTGCGGCAGGACAACGACCCGGAAGAACTGGAAGCCGAGGCCGCACGGCTGGCGGAGGAAACCTCCCGCCACAGGCCCTGATCCCGGGGGCCATAACCCGCTGAATCAGCCCGCTGATCCGTGCATTTTCTTCTGCAAAGAGGGTTGATAACCCGCCCTGCATAGGGTAAACCCCTCTCCATAGCCGGGTGGCCCTGCTGCCATGGCCCGGTGCCCAAGTAGCTCAGTTGGTAGAGCATGCGACTGAAAATCGCAGTGTCGGTGGTTCGATCCCGCCCTTGGGCACCATTTTTATTTCCCTGAAAAACTGGCTGACGTCCGCCACAAAGCGCCTCTTCTCCCATGGCGTGGCAGAACCTCCGTGCGAAATGCCTTTTCCTCCGTCCGGCACAGGCTTACCCTGTGCACACGGGGGCGAGTCCGCTCGTCCGTGCCCAAGGGAAGGATATCATATGACCACGACTCCCTATCCTACTGTCACACTCAGAAACGGCATCACGCTTCCAGCGCTCGGCATGGGCACATGGCGTATGGGCGATGATGCAGCCCAGCGGGCCCACGAAGTCCACAGCCTGCAGAGCGGGCTGGATTCTGGCCTCAGAATCATCGATACGGCAGAAATGTACGGCCATGGCCGCTCAGAAGAGGTGGTCGGCGAAGCCCTGCGGGGGCGAAGGGATCAGGCATTTCTCATCAGCAAGGTCCTGCCGGGCAATGCCACCTCCAGAGGAACGATAGAGGCCTGCGAACGCTCGCTGAGACATCTCAACACGGACCATCTGGACCTTTATCTCCTGCACTGGCCCGGTTCCACTCCCTTCACCGAAACGCTCTACGCCTTTGAAACACTGAAGGAACGGGGGCTGATCCGGGACTGGGGGGTTTCCAATTTCGATACGGCCGACATGAACGATCTGGCTGAGCTGGGAGCCTATCCTCTCGTCAACCAGATTCTCTACAGCCTGGAATATCGTGGCACGGAGTATGACCTGCTGCCACGGGACGAACAGGCGCACATCACCAGCATGGCCTATTGCCCGATCGGCCAAGGGGGCGAGCTGCTGCATCACCCTGCCCTGCGGGCCATTGCCCACCAGCATGAAACCAGCCTCGGCCGCGCCACACCGGCGCAGATTGCCCTGGCATGGGTGCTGCGTCGCAGGAACATGATCGCCATTCCCAAAGCCGGCACGCCCCATCATCAGGCCCTCAACATCGCCGCTCAGGAAATCCGGCTCTCCCATGACGATCTGGCGGCCCTTGATGCGGCCTTCCCGCCACCTGATGGCAAGGAAACGCTGGCTGTCATCTGACAGAAACGGCGCCTCTCCCACCTTCGGGGCAGAGAGGGGCGCCAGAACAAAGGGCCGTTACCCCTGTTCCATGCGGTCCATCGTCTGCCGCAGGGGATACAGAGCCATCTGATGAATGACAGCTGCCGCATTGGTGACCTGGAAACTCAGCGTCTCCAGAGGGTTGGCCGGATAGATCAGGGCCGTGCCGACGGACATGCCCTCATTGGCGAAGACCTCCAGCGTGCAGGCATCCAGCACGATCCGCAGGTTGAAACGGCGGCTGCCCGGGACAAGGGCAGAAGAGAAGGTGCCCGTGAAGAAGGGATGGGTAAAGCCGTGCAGGTTGCTCCTGTCCAGCCAGAGCTGGCAGGAGAAACCATCAAAACCGATGCTCAGGCTCTCTCCCTGATGGTTGGAGAAGGCCACGACAAAACGTCCGGCACGCCCATGGTCTCCATCTGGCAGGGTACTGCCCCGGTCTTCCAGAGAGACATCCAGCAGCAGCTCCACGGCCTCGCCGGTAGGCAGAGACACCTGCCGACTGCTCTGGGGCTCCAGACGGGACAGGGTGAATGGGATGGCAGGACGCCGCAGGGCCTCCAGAGCATAAGGAGTCTGGGCGATACGCAGCCAGCCTGACGTGTCACGCCGCAGCACAACCTTGCGAGGAATGGTCATGACGCCACGCCAGCTTTTGTTGGGCAGCTCCTCACAATATTGCCAGTTGTCCAGCCAGGCGACATAGACCGTCTGGTTGCCCGGCATGTTCTCGTAAGTCTGGAGGGCGTAGCTGTCCTTGCCGAAATCTGTCAGATCCACGATCGTATCATCCGGCGTGAAGCGCTCACCATCGAACTGGCCGACAAAATACTGCGTGATGCTGCCCCCCTGCGGTCCACCGGGATTGATGGACACGAACAGGACCCAGCGTTTTTCACCGGGCGTCTCACCTTCCACCTCTACCTCGGCCAGCCCCGGACATTCATAATCCACGCCAGTAATGCCAGATGGGCCAAAATCACTCAGATGCATCCAATGTTTCAGGTCGAATGACCCATAAAAGGACACCTTGTGCTCCCGGGAGCGCACCACGACCATGACCCATTTTTCAGTCGGGGCATGCCAGAACACCTTGGGGTCACGGAAGGAATTGTGCCCGATATCCAGCACCGGGTTCCCTTCATAATCCTTCAGCGTCTGCCCTCCGTCAGGGCTCCAGGCGATATACTGCGTCTGCCGCTGCGGCGTTGCCCGTGTATAGATGGCGACCAGACCGCCCGCCATTGGCGGCAGGGCCGGAGACATGGGGACGGGTGACTGCTCGCGGGAGACAGGATCATCCCCCAGCTCCTTCAGCAGGCTGGGGGAGGAATTCGCCCCTTTCAGAAGATCGTGCGACTGCCTGTCCACAAGGCGCCGTGCCTGCTCATCCTCCGGCAGTGACGGAAAAAGCTGGGCGGCCTTCTGGGCAGCTGTCTCGACCGACCCCGGCTGAGGCTTGTCCTGCGTGCGAGGCGGAAACAGACCAGAACGGTTGTCCCTGTCCAGCACGGCACAGCCGCTGTAGGCCTCTCCGGCTTCCGTCTCCCGAATCGCAATCGGCAGATCCTGCCATGTATAGAGGTCCGTGCTGACGGCATGGCCCCAGTGCACATGGCCTGCATAAGGCCCAAATGGATTGTACTGGTAATAGAGATGGTAATAGCGTCCATCAAAGATCAGCCCGTTCGGATCATTCATGAACCCGGTGGAGGGTGAAAAATGGATGCGGGGGCGGTACTGCTTGTCGGCCAGTGTCTCATGCACGGGCTGCGGAGCCGCCGCCGCCGCATTGCCCGGCTCGGCATGGGCATTGTTGGGCTGTGCCGGTGCGGCGCTGCCTCCACCCCCAACGGCTGCACGGGCTCTGCCATTGCCCAGAAGGGCACCTGCCGCCAGAAATGATCCCAGAACCATACGTCGATTGACGGTCATCCTCTGACCCCCCTCTCTACGATCTGATGGAGATGGCCCTGTCCGAAGGCCTGCCGGGAAAATGCCTCTTTCCAGCCCTCTCTGGCAAGCCATTCCTTGACCGTGACACGGAACGGACATCTTTCCCTGGTGCCACGCATTGGCAGCCCGGACCTTCTGTTTTACCGTCCCCCTGTACCAGCGGCCCCATACAGGGCACGCTTTCGCCACCATGATGCCACAGCCCTGCAGGGACACCGCCCAATGAAACGCCTTGATCCTTTCCTGATGTGCCTGATCGGCGCTGTTCTGCTGGCCTCCTTCCTGCCCTGCCCTGTTGTGTGGCAGCCCTGGCTCTCCCGCCTGACATCACTGCTCATCATGCTGATGTTCTTCTTCCAGGGAGCCAAGCTGAAACGCCGTGCATTGCTCGACAGCGTGAAAAACTGGCGGTTGCAGGGCTGCACGCTGCTCATCACCTTTGCCGTGTTCCCCCTGCTCGGGGCAGGCATGTACTGGCTTGCCTACCGGCTGTCCTCCACCGGTTTTCTGGGGCCGGACCTCTGGGCCGGGATGCTGTTCCTCTGCTGCCTGCCCTCCACCATACAGTCCTCCATTGCCCTGACCTCCATGGCCCGGGGCAACGTCCCGGCCGCCATCTGTGCGGCCACGGTCTCGAACATTCTGGGCATCCTCATCACCCCCCTGCTCTGTGGCCTTTTCTTTGATCACGGCAGCAGTGGCGGGTCCGGTCTTCAGACCATCCTGAACGTGGCAGAAGAACTGCTCCTGCCCTTCATTCTGGGCCAGTGCGTGCAACGCTGGCTGGGGCCGGTTGTCCACCGCCACAAGTTTCTCATCTCATGCAGTGACCGTGGCTCAATCATCGTGCTGGTCTATTCCGCCTTCAGTGCAGCGGTGCTTCAGGGGCTGTGGCATCGCATTCCGCTCATCCTGCTGGCCGGTGTCGGGGTGGCGGATGCCCTGCTGCTCGCCCTGGCCCTCGGGCTCACCTATCTGCTGGGCCGGATGATGGGCCAGAGCATCGAGGATGACATCACGTTACAGTTCTGCGGCTCCAAGAAGGCCCTGACATCCGGCGTGACCATGGCCAGCGTCATCTTTCCCGGTTCGGCCGGAATCATCGTCCTGCCGCTGATGATCTTCCACCAGCTCCAGCTCTTTGTCTGCACCGTCATTGCCCGCCATTATGCGCAACGCCCCCAGCAGCCGCACGAAACCTGACCAGCTCCACTGGAACGGGCTTGCCTTCCGCCGAAGGACAGGGCACCCATGAAGGTTCCCTTCCCCTTTTCGTCATGGAGACAGACGTGCCACGTCATCCTGCCGAACAGCCCTCCATACGCCGTACTTACCGTGACCGCCTCCATGCCCATCTGGTCCTTACGGGCACGTTGCGGGAGAGCCTGCTGGAGCTGCTCAGCCGTCCGGCCGCTCCCCCCCCTCTCCAGCACTGGATCACCACCATCCTGGACCAGAACCGGGAGCAGGAACGGCAGATCGCCCACCTCCTCCGCACGCATGGGGAAAAACCCCGCAACGACTCCGACACGCTCTCTGGCCTGCTGGACACGGTGGTGACCTGCTTTCCCTCGGGGGATGTTCCCGTCCATCTTCTGGGCGTGATGCTGGACATTGCGGGCTGCATCGCCCGGCTGCGTACCTCCCTTGCCCTGCTCCTGCTGCTGGCAGAAAAACTCTCCCTGACAGAGGATGCCGCCATCCTCACGGAGCTGCGCCAGAACAGCCGGAATGCGTCCCGCAGCCTCAAGGAAGTCCTGCCTGCGCTGCTGACGGACGAAGACTGAGGCTCAACAGAAAAGGGGCTGCACGACCCGGCGTGCAGCCCCTTCCTTTTCATCAGACGATCTGCCTGAGATTACTTTTCGACAGTCCCGGCAAGCAGGCCTGCGAGCGTGCGGGCAAAGCCGCTGGGGTCGGGCAGGGCCTCGCCTTCCTGAACACGGGCGAGGTCCAGAAGGATGCGGGCATGTTCTGCGACGCTCTCGCCCTTCTCCACACGTTCGGCCAGCGCACGGATGAGCGGATGGCGGGGGTTGATCTCCAGCACCGGCGGCAGGGCAGGCATCTCCTGACCGGAACGGCGCATGAGACGCTGCATGGCCAGGTCCGGCCCCCCCTCGCTTGTCATCACCACGGCACTGCCTGTCAGACGCACGGTGCTGCGGACATCCTTCACGGCCTCACCAAGAGCGTCCTTCAGGGCGGGGGTCAGCTTTTCGACATTGGCTGCTTCGCCCTGCTCCTCGGCTTCCGGTGCAAACTTCTCGAGATCACCATGCGCCTGGGCCACGGAACGGAAGGTCTTGTCCTTGTAGGAATGGAGACGGTCCGGCCAGAAGCTGTCCACGGCATCAGACAGCAGCAGGACTTCCAGCCCACGGGCACGGAACCCTTCCAGCTGGGCGGAGGCCCTGAGGGCCTTCAGATTGTCCCCGACCAGATAATAGATGGTCTCCTGCTCCGGCTTCATGCGGCTGATATAGTCGTCCAGCGTCGTCAGCTCATCATCATGTGTGGAGTGGAAGCGGGAGAACTCGGCAATTTCCTGCCGGTGCTCGGAATCCTCCCACAGCCCTTCCTTGATGACGAGGCCGAAATTGTTCCAGAAACCGGTGAAGGACTCGCCACCTTCCTGCGCCCGTTTCTTGATCTCGCTGATGACACGCTTGGTCACGGCCTTGCGGATGCGGGCCAGAACCGGAGTGGACTGGAGCATCTCGCGGGAGACGTTCAGCGGCAGGTCATCCGTATCGACCACACCCTGCACGAAACGCAGCCAGTTCGGCACCAGACTGGCTTCATCCGTGATGAACATGCGCTTCACATGCAGGTGCAGGCGGCTTTCACGGCTGCTCTGCTCCATGAAGTCGAACGGACGGGCACCGGGGAGGAACAGCAGGGAAGCGAACTCGACCGTGCCTTCGGCCTTCCAGTGCAGCGTGGCGTACGGCTCATCAAACGCACGGGCCACATGGCGGTAGAACTCGGTATATTCCTCGGACGTGATCTCGGATTTCGGACGCAGCCAGAGGGCCTTGCCCTCGTTGATGGTCTCTTCCTTCTCCTTGCCATCCTCGTCCGGCTCGTGCAGCACGACTGGCCAGGCGATGTGATCGGCCCATTTGCGGATGATGCCACGCAGACGCCACGGATCAATGAATTCCTCAGCATCATCCTTCATGTGCAGGACGATGTCCGTGCCCGGACGGTCACGCTCGGCAGGGCCAAGGCTGTAGGAGCCCTTGCCTTCGGACACCCAGCGGGCGGCCACATCCTCACCGGCACGGCGGGAGACGACATCCACCTTGTCCGCCACCATGAAGGCGGAATAGAAACCCACACCGAACTGACCGATCAGGTTCGGACGCTCCTCCGGCTTGGCATTGCTCAGCTTCTCACCAAACGCCTTGGTGCCGGAACGGGCAATGGTGCCAAGATTCTGGGTCAGCTCTTCCGGGCTCATCCCCAGTCCGTCATCGGACAGCGTGATGGTCTTTGCGTCCTTGTCGGTGGAAATATGGATGGACGGGACTTCCGGCAGGGACAGGGCCGGGTTGGTCAGGGCCTCGAACCGCCGCTTGTCCATGGCATCAGCCGCATTGGCGACCAGCTCACGCAGAAAGATTTCCCGATCGGAATAAAGGGAATGGACAACCAGATCGAGCAGCTGCCCGACCTCGGCACTGAAACTGTGCTGCTGCATCTCCGCTGCGTTTTTGCCATCACTCATGATGCGTTGCTCTCCTCCAAAATGGCAGGCTCCGTATGTGCTCCATCTTCGGCGGCCAGCCTGCCCCGCCGCTGAAAGATGGAGCAGATATGGGAGAGGCCTCCCCGGCTTTCAAGCATCCCCGCACCGGGGGAGACCTCAAGCTCCAGCATCATGATGACGGGATGTATGGCCTAGACGAGACCGAGCGATGTGCCTTCATCAACCACGATGGCCGAGCCGTGCAGGGCCACCGCCCCCGGGCTGGCAAGGAACTGCACCACGGCAGCGATGTCCTCCGGCGAGGAGAAGGTCCGCTTGCTGGGATTGGCCTCCGCCACGGCCCTGAGGGCATCCGCCTGTGAGGGATCGTTGATCAGTGCATCATGCATGGAGGTCTTCACGCGGCCCGGTTCCACGGCATTGATGTTGATGCCCAGCGGGCCGAGCTCGAGGGCCAGACTGCGGACCAGAGCCGTGGCCGCCGCCTTGCTGGCGGCATAGCCCGCATAGCCGGCAAAACTGTAAAATCCGCAGATGGACGAAATGGCCACGACCTTCCCGCCCGGCACGTCACCCTCTTTCCGCCGGATGAAAGGCAGGGCGGCCTGCACGATGTGCCACATGCCATTGACGTTGATGCGCATCACCCTGTCGAACGCATCGGGTGTTTCATCCGTGATGGGCGTGTTGAAGAAAACACCTGCGGAATGGACCAGCACGTCCAGCAGGCCCACCCTGTCGCTGATGGTCTTCAGCAGGGCCTTCACGGCATCAAAATCCGTGATGTTCACCCCATGAGCACAGACCTGCACGTCGTGCCCGGCCTCACGCCCGGCAGCCTGCACCGCCTGCACGGCCTTGGTATAGTCACGCTCCGGGCTGCTGCCCAGCAGGATGAGGCTGTCCCCCGCCCGGGCGAACGTCTCCGCAATTGCCAGCCCGATACCGGACGTTCCCCCGGTTACCAGTACGGTTCTGCCCTGTGCCATGATCCAGCTCCTCCCCTATATCTCATCACGCATGGCCCTGAATGGCCATCGCACCCAGATAATGGGCAGGTCGGCATGGCTTGTCCACCATGCCGCCCCGGAGCCGGTCCTGTCAGAACATCCCTCCCCCCAGACGGATTCCTTCGGTCGGACGGGCTTTGGCAAGATACGGCCCTCCTGCCAGGACCTCGACCGACACGAACAGCGGCTGTTTCCTGCCCGGATGCACCGGCAGCACAAGACGGGCCGCCCCGTTTGTCCAGCGGCAGGGGGCAGCCTCCTGTACATCCCAGCCATCCTGCCGGGGTGCAGAGAGGAATTCCGTCACGTTTTTCCGTTCTCCATCCTCCCAGAAGAGCTGTATCTGGCTGACAAGCACCCCGAGCCAGCGTCTGTCATCCACAAACGGACCGATGACATCACAGGGGCGACTGACACGGGAGACAAGCAATATCTCGTTGCATCCTTCGGAAAGGCGGAACAGGTAACGCTGCCCCGCCTGCCGCACCAGCGGCAGGGTCTGACCGGAAGGAGTCAGGGCGATCAGATCCGGCCCATCCACCAGCTCGCCCGGCTTCTCCATCCGGCCTCCAGACCGCCGCCGGATCGCCTCATGCAGGGGCTCCACAAATGTCCGGCTGACCCCCAGCGGAGCGGCGGCATCCGTCTCCCAACAGCCCCGGGCCCCTTCCGCCCACTGCCCCGCCTGGGAGACAAATCCCTGCCGGTTGCCCGTATCCAGGTAACTTTCTGTCAAGGCTCCATCCGCCTCGACAATGGCGTGCGGCTCTACGGCGAAATGCCAGTACTCGTACTCCTCAAGACTCCGGTCATAGACAATGGAACTGCCGTTGACCAACATGCGGACCGGCACGAAGTGCCCTTCCAGCAGGAGGCAGTGCTCCGACGTCACCAGCATGTCCTTGTGGGGGATATTGGCCCCCAGGGCGCCACGACGGATGCGCACTGGCCAGCCAGCTTCATCATCTGGCAGAGCTGGCTGAACAGTCACACGGCCCTGGCCTACCCACTTTACCCGCCTAAAGCCCTGCGGCTGGCCATCCGGTGCAAAAACGGCCACGGCATCCCCCACCGTCAGCACCTCCACGGGCACGTCACCCGTCTCGGTCCGGATCAGGCTGCCAGCCAGATAGCAGGTGATGACACCATTCCTGCCATCATCATGACCGTTGTTGCGGCTGAACGTATAGCCATACCCCGTGAGCCCACCCAAAAAATCCGTCTGCGGTTTGCCATTGACCCTCAGATTGAACGGGTCCCCTTCCAGCGTGGTCGTCCGTCCGACGTTGATGAGGCCCAGTGCGCTCACGCCATCACCAATCACGGTCTGGTTCGTCGAAGGCTTATAGACAGCTCCCACCGACTGGGTGTTGGGGAAATCCATGACAAAATTGGGCGGAATTCTGGTTGTGGGATTGCCCTGCGCATCCACGAATTTCACGGGGAAATCGACACTCACGCCAAAGCCCTGTGGCTCTATCCGCAGCTCGCCAGCATTGGGGCCTACCGTGATGGTCGAGCCCAGCGAAGCACTGAGCAGGGTGGACTGGATAACCAGCCGCCCCCCATTCAGGGTCAGCCCGTTCACCACCCCGACATTGACCAGGCCACCCCCGACATAGGCCGTGGCCCCGCCCTGGACGGTAATGGTACAGTCTCCCCGCAACTGACCCAGGATCGACGACAGATCAACCTTCACCGGGTCATTGGGCGGTGTCTGATCTGTTCGGGTTACGACAATGGAAGAAATGGCCCCCAAGCCCACCAGGCTGGAAAGAGACCCGCTGCTGTAAACGGTAGCCGTTCCGGCTGACACCCTGACCAACGCCGTTGCCATAAGATAACCTGACCTTCATCATGTTCGACGACAAGGCCGCCTTAAGGCAACAGGGGTTAAAAAAAGATTACAGGTAAGCTCCTGCTGATCACATAATGTTGAGATAAACCATTTTCCGCTCTCATATTAACGGAATATTTACAGCAACCTTTTCCTGAAACACCCCAGAAAGAACTTAATCTGGGAAAGAATCTGTCACAGTAACCTGTTTTTCTTTAAAAAAGGGGAGGGAACAGCCCGCCGGCCAAGCCAGAGCCGGCAGGGCAGGCTGTTACCATTATTTCAGAACCAGCTCCTGATTCCGAACGTGAAACGGGCCTCACTTGCCCGCTCGCCTCGCTTCCGGGCCATGTGGCGTCCCTGGGTGAGGGGGGAATCATATGTAACAGCCACATAGGGGGCCATCTTGCGCCAGACCTCATACCGCAGGCGCAACCCGGTATCGATGTCCGACAGGCCTGATCCGACCTGTCGCCGGGGATCGGCCCGGCTATACAGATTCAGCTCCACCTGTGGCTGGAGAATCAGCCTGTTGGTCAGCAGGATGTCGTAAGACCCTTCAAACCGTCCCGCCACGCCACGGTCACTGAAATAACCGGTCGCCTGCACCTCAAACTGGTACAGGGCCAGTCCCTCCACACCAACCGCTCCCCAGGCACGGGTCGGACCACTGTCCAGGTCCAGCCGGAGCCCCCCCTGAAGGTTGAAATAGGTGGATATGGCCCGGCTGTAGAGCAGTTCCTGGTCTCCGTCACGGACCCTGCCTTTCGTCATGGTGCCTTCACTCTTCAGCCAGAGGCGGTTGTAGTCGCCACCATACCAGGCCTCCCCATCCCAACGGAGTGAAGACCGGCCACCCGCCTGGTAGCGCCCCTCAAACTCATCCAGCACACCATGGAACCAGCGGCCCATGTCCATGGCCTGCATATGATGGCCAATATCCACGACAGGGCCGGGGGCATCAACAGCCCTGTAAACGACATGCGGTGTTTTCTTCCGCACCTGGTGAGGCGCTGGCGGGGCTTTCTGCACAGCCGGAGGCGCCGTGGTCGGCATCTCCATGTCTGCCATGTCCGACATAGCCATATCATCCATGGCCATTCCGGACATGTCATGAGCCATCGTCTGGCCCGGTCGGGCCGATCCAGCCATATCATCCATGGCCTGGGCTGGCAGGGCCAGAAAGCAGGCGACAAGCCCCAGGGGCAGCATGTCTTTTCCCATCATGAGATGACCACCTCCCGGAACATGCCTGTCTGCATGTGATACATGAGATGGCAGTGATAAGCCCACACACCCGGCGCATCCGCCGTGACCAGAACACTCATGCGGGACCCCGGCTGTGAAATGACGGTATGTTTCAGGGGACGGTGCTGGTCATCCGCCCCATTTTCCAGCTCACTCCACAGGCCATGAAGGTGAAGGGGATGTTCCATCATCGTGTCATTGATGACCGTGAACCGGACCCGCTCACCACGGGCCAGATGGATCGGCCCGGATTCGGAATATTTCCGGCCATTGAACCCCCATATGTACCGTTCCATGTTGCCTGTGAGGTGCAGGATGATTTCTCGTGAAGGCGGTCGCTGGTCTGGCGGCGGACGCAACGCCACCAGATCACTGTAGGCCAGAACCCGGCGGCCCGTTCCCTCCAGCCCATCTCCCGGACTGCCGACACGCTCCACCGGATGGGTGGCGATGTTCTGGTTTTCCACATTCAGGGGGGGCGGGCCGGGATCATCAATTTCATCCGCCGGAGTCCGCTCCACGGGAGGGGACATGGGCATGTCCACCATCGCCTTCATGCCCTTCATCATGGGCATGGCCATGCCCATGTCCACCATCCCCCGCACGGGCCGGGGGTCCATGGGAGGGACAGGCCCCAACAGGCCAGGGCGAGGTGTCAGCGTGCCACGGGCATGGCCGGTGCGGTCCTCGCTCTGGGCAAAGATCGTGTAAGGCTGTGCCTGCAACGGCGTCACCATCACGACATATGTTTCCCCTGGAGCAATGCGGAACTCATCCACCGGCACGGGCACGACAGGATTCCCGTCCGCCTCCACAACCTGCATCTCCAGCCCCGGGATGCGGACATCAAACAGCGTCATGGCCGCCGCATTGATGACCCGCAGGCAGACCCGCTCTCCCGGCCGGAACAGGCCGCTCCATCCCTGTGCCGGGGCCTCACCATTCATGAGATAGGTATAGATGGCACCGCTGACATCCGAGATGTCCGTTGCACTCATCCTCATGCGGGACCATTGCAGGCGACTCTTCAGAGCGGGTATCAGCCCTCCAGCCCGGCGGCTTTCCTCCGGCAGGGCCGCAAGGCTGCGCTGCCGGAAATTGTAGTAATCATCCTGCATCTTGAGATTGTTGATGATCTGGCTGGCAGACACATCCGACCAATCCGACAGCAGGACCGTATGATCCCTGTCCGCCCTCGGCAGCAACGAAGCACCAGCTGGCTCGATAATCAGGGCACCATAGAGACCGGATGATTCCTGGTGCCCCATATGGCTGTGATACCAGTATGTCCCACTCTGAAGGACCGGAAAGGAATAGGTGAACCGTCCGCCTGCCGGAATCCCGGCAAAACTCAACCCCGGAACACCATCCTGATCACTTGGCAGGCGGACACCATGCCAGTGCAGGGATGTTGGCTCATCCATGTGATTATGAACGTGGATGCGGACGTCCCGCCCTTCCTGCCAACGCAGAACCGGGCCGGGCATCTGGCCATTGACGCAATATCCTACCCCGGTGCGGCCTGCGATACGGACATTGCGGCGGGTGATGTGCAGGTCCATCTCCAGCGGGGGCACTGCCCCGGCCGTGGCGGCCGCAGCCCGGCCCAGCCCTGGAAGAGCCATGAGCGGACCAGCTGCGCCCAGCCCGCCCAGAAACTGGCGGCGCAGCAAAACATGACGTGACATGACAAACTACCTGAAAAACGTGACACAGAAATGCCGCCCGGAAACAGGCAGCACAGAGACAGGTCAGACAGGCAGGATTGCTGGAGGGCGCCAGGGAAGCACGACAGCAGAACGCAGCAGCAGCCTGACATCGTGAAACGGGACCGCCCTCTGCCAGAGACCGGCCGGTTCCAGCCTCTGCCCCTCCGGCAACAGGCCGGCTTCGCAGACAGCATGGTGACTCTGGCAGCAGGGAGCGATATCCTCTTCCGCATCCGGCCGGGAAGAAACAGCCGCCTCCATCACCATGCCCCCCCCCGGCGGAACCATCACGGCATCAGGAGAAGCGATGTCACGGGCAGGCAGAAGCTGATGCGCAGGCGCGGACATCATCATGCCGTCCACCATGGCCATGGGCATGACAAGAGACGGCAGCTGCATCATCAGGTACAGCACCACTCCCATCATCATGCAAAAAAACCGCCCAACAGACATGAAATGCCTTTTCTCGCTCCGGAACGGACACCAGATCAGGAAGGTTCCTCCCCTGTGGGAAGACAGTCCCCCCTGCCATCCCTTATCATGAAACGGAATTTTTTATGAGCGAAACCCTCGTCCTCCCTCTCACCGGCCTGAAATGTGATGGCTGTGTCCGCTCTCTGACCCGTGCCCTTGAAGCCTCTCCGGCCATCGAGACGGCCGCTGTCACGCTCGACCCGCCACAGGCACACATCATTTTCACTGGCCCCGCCCTCTCCAGGGAAGACTGTGCGCTCCTCATCCAGAAGGCCGGTTTCGGGACGGTCTGAAGAAAAAACCACCGGGGTCCATGGCCCCCCGGTGGTTCTTCAATATCCATGTCACCGCCCTGGACAGGCGGTCATGTCATGGCGGATCAGAAAAGTCCGCCGCCCTTGGGCAACAGGCTGCCTGTCAGGAAGGCCTGCACCGCACCGTCGCGGTAGCCCTGCGTCCCGACATAACCACCGGACAGACCCAGCATTGCGCCCGTCAGGCCACCAACCGTCAGTCCCAGGATCACGCCGACAGCCTCGGCGATCACGCCGACACCGATGACACCGCCCGTACCGTTGGCACCACCATTGGCACCACCCGTGAGACCACCAACGGCTGCGCCGACGATACCATCCACGACGCCGCCAACGAGGCTGTCCGCAAAACCAAGCGAAGCGCGCACAGGAAAAAGACCAGTGCTGCTATTGCTGCTTCCTGAAGAAGCCGTCCCGTCGCGGTAGCCGAAAAGACCACCACCAGATACCGCGCCAAGCTCGTTAAAAGAAAGTTCACGCATCATCCAGAACCTTATCGAAATAACCCGCACCCAACAGCAGATGCGAGCGATACTTAAAAGCAATTAAATTATGTTATAATTATGGTCTAACACTGTGATAATTTTTTTTTATACAATTTTACCGCTTTTCATACTATTTTTCTTCTTTATTCACGTTTTTTTCAAAAAAATAGTACAAGAATACTCCCGGTTCATATCACAATGAACCACATTCTTTCTTTTTGAGGTACACAATGCGTGAATTGAGCGTTGCGGAACTGGATTCCGTTTCTGGTGGCGGCTTCCTGGGTAACCTTCTTGGTTTTGGCAACAATCAGGCTGCCAATCAGGCAGCTGGCCGCGGTACATCTTCCGGTCTCGGTGACTCCATCATCGGTGCTATTGCCGGGGCTGCCATTGGCGCAAACAGCGGTATGATCATCGGCGGTATCCATGGTGGTGACGGCGGTGGCGTTCTGGGCATTGGATCTATCGGTCAGGCTGTTGGTCTGGTCATTCCGACGATCATGGGGGCTATCGACGGTGGTATCCTTGGTGCGATCTATGGCTTCAGCAATGGCCAGACATGGATCAACCAGCTTATCCAGGGCACGGCCAATGGTACAATTGGCCAGGGTCCGAATGCAGCAGCAATCCGGATCTGATACCAAGTCTTCATCAATGTATCCTTGAAGTCTGAGGAACACCCGTCAAGCCTCCCGGGCCTGACGGGTGTTTTTTATGACGCCCGCCACATTATGTCTGCAAAAGTAACTCACACTCCTCTCTCCATATCCAAGGTTCTTATTAGATCGTTCTGATGATCTGCAGACACTCCGGACGCAGATTCCTAAAAGAACGCGGCCATATTTTGCAATTGATCGCACCTCCCCTCACCAAAGACCAAAAACACAAATAACTTTATCCGCAATAATAAAAAGCGCCTGCCGACATGTGATCATGTCCAATCATCCATCCCCCCCTCCTGCTTCCCCCGGAACCAGCATCAGTCCGGGCTGGGGCTTGGCAGACCGGTCACGATGGCCGACGTTTCTTTCGCCAGAGTGTCCACGATCTCCTGCGGCAACCCCATGGCAAAAATCCTGTCTGCCCTCTCTGCCGTGCCAGGGCGATGCGTCACGATCACCCTCGTGATGGGCAGTTCATTCAGAACCGCTTCCACAGCCTGCTCGGAAGCAGGATCAAGGTTGCTGGTCGCTTCATCAAGGAAAAGGATGCGAGGGGCCTGATACAGCGCCCGGGCCAGAATCAGGCGCTGCCTCTGCCCACCAGAAAGCGTGCTGCCCATCTCGCCCACAATGGTTTCAAAGGTCATCGGCATTCGCTGGATGTCCTCATATATCTGTGCATTCCTTGCACAGTCGGCCACCCATTCCATATCCATCTCATCGTCAAAGCCGGAAATATTTTCCGCAATGCTGCCAGAGAAAAGAATGTCATCCTGCAGAACACCGGCAATCCGGGCGCGGTAAGCGTCCCTGTTGGCGGCCTTCAGCTCCATGCCTTTCCAGAATATCTGGCCCTCTTCCGGCTGGATGAGCCCCATCAGCAGCCCCAGGAGGGTGGATTTGCCACAGCCGGACGGACCGATGATCGCCAGGCTCTCTCCGGGATGGACCTTGAGATTCAGGTTGCGGAAAACCCACGCATCTTCCTTGCCATACCGGTAGCCAAGATTGCGACATTCCAGCATGGGAATTTCCGGATTCTCCATGCCGTCATCATCGGAAACACCCGCCGTTTCGCCCAGCGGACTGTCTGCCTCGGTTCCTTCAGCCTCGGCCAGAGCAATGTCGGACAGACGGTCACACTGGACCTTGAGGTTCTTGATCTTGAACACGACGCTGATCAGATTGCCCACCCGGCCACAGAACTGGTCACGATAGCTCATGAAGGCCATGAGCATACCGATGGACATGGCACCGGACATCACCATCCTGGCCCCCAGCACAAGGGTTGCCACCTTGTCCAGAGCGACCAGGAATTCCTGTGCACGGGCAAAAATGAGATCATACCGCTGGATACGCAGCCCGGCATTGATGTTGTCAATCATCCGGTTGGTCCAGACAACCGTCCGGCGCCGCTGCAACCCCATCAGCTTGATGCTGCGGATACCCCGCAGGGTTTCGATGAAATGCCCCTGCTGTGCAGCCGAATGAACCAGCGATTCCTCGGTCATTTCCTTGTACGGACCATACTGGATGAACCGCACGACCAGATCCACCAGCACGGTGATGGTCACCAGCGCTGCCAGCCATTTGCCGTACATGATGATCATCACCAGCATACCGATAGCCATGATGCCATCCAGAATGCTCTGCACCAGATCCGTCGTGAAGGTATGCTGGATGGCCCCGAGACTGCCAAAGCGGGACATGATGTCACCGGCCCCACGCTTGGCAAAAAAGTCCTGCGGAAGGCTGAGCAGGTGGGTGAACAAGCTGACATTCCACTGCAGGGAAATGCGGGTGGAGAAAATCATCACCAGCCATGTGCGGAAGGTAGAGATCACACCCTGCACGATGACGAGAATGAGCATCCCGGCAGCGATGGTCCAGAGAAGGGACTTGTCCCCCGTTGTCAGCACTTCATCAATGACGACCTGCCCCAGCATGGGGTTGATCAGGGCCAGGACTTCCAGCCCCAGGGACAGCCCTCCAAGGGTCCAGAGGACCGTCTTCAGCCCCACGATGTGGCGGAACATGTCCCCCACCTTCAACAGGCGGCGGTCATCCTTCTTCTCGAACTTCGTCTCAGGCGTCAGCTCCAGCGCCACACCCGTAAAGTGGCGGGACACTTCCTCAAGGGATATCTTCCGTTCACCACGGGCCGGGTCATTGATGACGATACCGGTATCCGTCACCTTCGTCATGACAACGAAATGATTGAAGTCCCAGTGCAGAATGCAGGGACGGGCCAGCTTGCCAAGGTCGTCCAGCTCCAGCCGGACAGGCCGGCAGTGCAGCCCGTAACGTCCGGCAATTGTCATCAGGGCCCGCAGGTTGAGCCCCGTACCGGAGACAGACGTCTCCCGCCTGATGGAAACAAGGTCAACCAGCCGCCCATAATGGCACAGCACCATGGCCAGACAGGCCAGTCCGCACTCTGCAATTTCTGTCTGAAGGATGACGGGAACCTTACGCCGGAAACCAGTATGGATAGTATGGAGATTCACGGCGTCCCCTTCGTGTCATTCTGTCTGGATGGAGCAGGTGAGGGCGTATCCGGCTGGGCGGCGCTATCGGCCAGGGACCGTGCCGGTGCACCACCACCCGATATGGAGCGGACCGTATCCACCATGGATACGACCGGGTCGAGCAGCCACTGGTAGAGTTTACGCTGGTCGATGGCGATTTCGGCATCCACGGCCATGCCGGGCTTCAGTTTTTCATGCTTGCCATAAGCAATGACGAATTCCTGGTTCGGACGGACACGGATACGGTACACATCCGCCCCCGGCTGGGGCGCAGAAGCACTGCCACCCTGCTGCCCTGTCCGGGCAGCGTAGTTGCTCCGCTCCGGCAGAGGCGCCTTGGTAACCTCCACCACTTCGCCCTCATAAAGACCAAAACGCTGGTACGGATAGGCAGCATATTTCAGCAGAACATGCTGCCCGGGTCGAACAAACCCTATGGCCTGGCTGTTCACGTAAAGTTCTGCCTGCAGGGTCGCCCTGTCGGGCAGGATGCTCAGCAGGGACTGCCCCGGATTGACACGCTGGCCTACAACCGTGCGGATACCATCAACCGTACCGCTCACACGGGCATTGATGACCCCCATGCTCTGCCCATGCGCCTGGATGAGCTGCCTCTGCACGTCCGAAAGGCGGACAGCGAGATCATTCATGTCCTCAGCCACCTTGTACTGGTGCCGGTTGATCCGGTACTGAAGATCCGCCATATGCCCGTTCATCTCAACCAGCGTCCGCAATGTCTGGGACTGCGTGTCCATGAACTGCACATAGCTGAACAGCTGACTCTGAAACTGCGTTTCCGTCACGAGGTGGCGGTCCATGGCTGTCCGCATCTCATTCATGGCCCGCTCGATCAACGGCAGGGACTTCTTGTCCCGTCCTGACTGCTCCTGCAACATGCCATACTGCTGACGCAGGGACTCCAGCTCATCCTTCAGGGAGGAGAGCTCCACGGGCGCATCAGCAGCGAGCAGATTCTGGCGATGTTCCAGCAGGTCCTTCTGTCGGCGCAGCCCTTCGACAAGCTGCTGCCCGGTGGCCCCATCCTCCGACCAGCTGGAAACATCCACGCTGAAGAGCCGTTCCCCCGCCGCAACATGATCGCCCTCATGAATGTGGATGGCCGCAACGACACCACCCTGATCTGCCTCCGCAACGACCAGTCCCTCTGGTGGCAGCATGACACCATTGGCATGGATGCGCCGCGTATAAGACCCGAAAAAAACGTAAATCCCCACACAGATAACGAGCGCCACCGTACAGAGCGCTGCAATTTTACCCGAGAGAGGCTCGATCAACTGGACGGAGCCGATCCACGCCTCCTGCCGCCATTTCAGGGCCTCCCCCCTGAAAAGCGGGCTTGCTGAGTCTTCCGCCATACACCACACAGTACAGTTAAACAAAACGATAAGGAAATATTAATAATTTTCAGGAATAATACTATAGTGGTCCACAAAACAAGCAAGTCGTTAAATGGCTAATGCTTTATTAATTTAGGGTTAATGACTTATGTATCTTTTCTTTTGCTTGCCAGAGAAAAGACACGCCTTTCGTCTGATAGCGTCCATCGGGCTCTTTTCGCCGCTTCCTGCCATGGCGGCAGACCCGGACCCTGCTCCTGCGCCCGTCACGCATCTCTCCCTGCCGGAAGCCATGGCCATTGCCTATCGCTCCAACCCGCAGATACTCCGTGAGCAGGCCATATTGCGGCAGACTGATGAATCCATGCCGGAGGCCCTGTCCGGATGGCGGCCCACCGTGAGCGGAAGTGCGACCGCCAACTACAACGAGTCCAACTACGTCACCTTCCCGTATGGCGGGAGCTTCCGGTACAATCAGAAATTCAGGGCCCCCGGCTATGCAGCGGGCGTGACCATCACCGAGCCCATCTTCCGCGGAGGCAAGACGTGGGCTTCCATGCACAAGGCCCGCAGCTCCATCCTCGGGGAACGGGCACACCTTGTGGACATCGAGCAGCAGCTCTTCGTCAATGTTGTTTCCGCCTATGTTGCCGTCACACAGGCCCGGGCCCTGCTGACCCTGACACGGGAAAATGAACACACGCTGGAAGGGCAGGTCCAGCTGACTACACGACAGCTTGCCCTGAACCAGGCCACCCGCACCGATGCCCTCCAGGCGGAATCACAGTTTGAGGCAGCACAGGCCTCCACCCGTCAGGCCGAGGGACAGGTCCGCGTGGCAGAGGCAACGTTCCAGCGTGTCATAGGTATCATTCCGCCAGAGAAACTGTCTCCAGCGGAGCGGCTTCCGTCCCCTTTCGTTTCGGAGGCGCAAATAAACCAGCTGGCCATCAATGACCTTCCCCAGGTCATGCAGGCCCAGTACCAGCTGGAATCAGCAAAACATGATGTCCGGCTGGCCATCGCCGACCTGCTGCCCCAGATATCCGCCCAGGCCTCCTACCAGAGGCAGGTGAACCAGGGGAACGGCAAATTCTCGGAAGACGCCACAGCCGTGATGCTTCAGGCCTCTCTTCCGCTCTATCAGGGCGGTGCGGAATATGCCCGTATCCGTGCCGCCAAGCAGGCCGTTGATGCAGCTCTCCACAATCTGGCCGAACAGCGGCGTGAGGCCCGCGAGAATGCCATGAGCGCCTGGCAGAAACTGACAGCCGACAGCGACCAGCTCGCCCGCAACCAGAAAGCCGTCGCCACCGGTGTGGAGGCCCTCCATGCCATCCAGCAGCAGGAACTGCTGGGCGTACGGACCACCTTTGAAGTTCTCCAGCAGCAGGAACTGCTCTTCGACCAGCAGAAAACCCTCGTCCAGAATGCGGCCAACCTGATTGAGGATTCCTACCATCTGGCCGCTGCGACAGGCCATCTGACAGCCAAAGAGCTCAACCTGCACGTCTCCCTGTATGACCCGCGCGCCCATTACCATCAGGTGAAATGGAAACTCATCGGAATGGAGTAAGTCTCCTCCCCCAGACATGGCAGACACGCTGCTTTCCTTTCATTCTGCACTGGCCCTGCCCCGGCAAACAGGGCAGAATGAAGAGCCATGCAGCCGAAGCCTGATCCTACCCTCACCCCGGTTTCTTCCCCCGTCACTCCTGCCGGGGGCAAGGAGTCCCCCTGCGCCCGGCAGAGAGCCAGACGGGCCAGATTCGTACATGGCAGCATCATGCGCCATGTCGTCACCATGGCCGGGACAGGCGCCATCGGGCTGATGGCCGTCTTTTTCGTGGACCTGCTCAATTTCTTCTACATCTCACACCTGCATGACCCGACGCTGACAGCAGCCATCGCCTTCGCCACCTCTCTGGGGTTCGTGCAGGTGGCCGTCTCTCTGGGCATGTCCATCGGGCTGGGAGCCAGCACCGGCCGGCTTATCGGGGCCTGCCGCCATTTCCGGGCCAGACGGCAGGCTTCCGCCTTTCTGGTACTCATGCTCGCTGTCACCAGCACGCTGGGATTGATCACGGCCTTTCTGGCCCGCCCCCTGCTGGCCCTGCTCGGCGCCCATGGTGCAGCGCTGGAACACGCCACGCATTTTCTCTACATCACCTCCCCCGCCCTGCCGCTGGTCTGCCTCGGCATGGCTCTCTCCTCCCTGCTGCGGGCCGTGGGGGATGCCAGAAGTGCCATGCGGGTCACCCTGACAGGGGCCGCCTGCACGGTCATCGTGGACCCCATCCTGATCTTTGGCCTGCATCTGGGGCTGGAAGGGGCGGCCATCAGCACGGTCCTGTCCCGCTGTGTCATCTCTCTCAGCGGGTTCCTCAATCTCCGGGGGCATGACATGCTGGAGCGTCCCCGCCTGAGGACGATCCCCAATGCCAGCCGGGCCATAGGGGCCATTGCCCTGCCCGCCATCGGCACCAACATGGCCACCCCTATCGGAAATCTCATCGTCACGCACGCCATGTCCCGTTTCGGGCTGGAGGCCGTCTCCGGGCAGGCCGTGGTGGACCGCATGGTGCCGGTCGCCTTTGCCTTCGTCTTTGCCCTGACAGGCTCCGTCGGCCCCATCATGGCCCAGAATCTGGGAGCACGGCAGCCGGACCGGGTGAAAGAGACCTTTCTCTGCGCCCTCAAGCTCACGGCCCTCTGTGTCGGGCTGGACTGGCTGGTCTTTGCCCTTGGCGAGCCGCTGATCCTCCAGATATTCCATGTCCAGGGCACGGGGGTGGAGCTGGTACGGCTCTTCTGCCACTGGGCCGTGGCCAGCTACATGTTTGTCGGGCTGCTCTTCGTCTCCAACACGGCTTTCAACAATCTGGGGCACCCCCTCTACTCCACAGCTTTCAACTGGAGCAGGGCCACAGTGGGGACCATTCCCTTCATAGCCATCGGCATCCATTACGGGCCCAAAGGGGTGATGATCGGTCAGGCCCTGGGCGTCACGCTTATCGGCTCACTGGCCCTTGTCGCTGCCCTCACCGTCATCCACCGCCTCGGCCAGACGCTGCCCCAGCGGAAGGGGAAAAGGCGCTAGCCTCTCCTGCCAGCGAACACGTCCCGGTAGAAAGCCAGCTCCCGGGCAAGGGAATCCGCAATCACCCCGGCATCCCGGAAGCCGTGCCCTTCACCCGGATAGACATGCAGCGACGAGGCCGGAAGCTGCTTCTGCAAAGCCTGCCCCTGAGACAGCGGCACGACACGGTCTGCATCCCCATGAAGGAACAGGACGGGAGCCGTGATCTTCTCCGGCCATGACAGGGGAGACCGGGCCAGATACACGGCCTCCTCCTCCGGCCACGGCGCCACGAGACCATCCAGATACCGGGCCTCGAAACGGTGCGTCTCCTCGGCCAGTGCCCGAAGGTCCGTCACGCCATAGAGCGATGTGCCCGCCACGAACAGGTCGGACCGGGCCAGAGCGGAAAGGACCGTCAGCCCCCCGGCACTGCTGCCCCGGATGACACAGCGTTGCGGGTCCACCAGCCCCTGCTCGATCACCCCCTGAACGGCCCGGCAGCAGTCCTGCACGTCCAGCACGCCCCACTGGCCATCCAGTGCCGCTCGATAGGCCCGGCCAAAACCGGTGGACCCACGATAATTGACATCCAGCACCGCAAAGCCCCGGGATGTCCACCACTGGACCTTGAAGGACAGGTCCGTCCGGGCCTGCCCGGTCGGCCCTCCATGAACGATCACCACAAGAGGGGGCTTTCCCGCCACCTTTTCACAGTGCGGCCCCCGGGCGGGAGGGTAGAACTGGGCATGGAGCGGCCCCGGCCCGTTCTCCACGGGAAAGGACAGCGTCTCCGGCAGGGCGATGTCCGCCGCGACCACATGAGGCGGCATCTCCCAGGCCCTGCGGATGACCTCCCGGTCTTCCGCAGCTCCGTCCAGCGTGCCGAGCATCAGGGCAGGGGGACCATCCGGCGGGCTGTTCAGCCATGCAAAGCGTGAGCCTCCCTCCAGCGGCACGGGAACATCATCCGGCACGGCCCCTGCCAGCACGTCCCGCCAGCCTGAAGCCGGTTCATGCAGCAGGGTTACCGGCACGCCCTGCCGCACACCACGGGCCAGCAGCCGCCCCCCCGGCAGGGCCGCACAGCAGGACTGCCCGAACACCCAGGCAGGCAGCCCCACCTCGGCCGGAGCCGGGGGCAGGGGACAGGCCCGCCATGCCGTGCCGCCCCCGGTGATGTCTTCCGGCTCAAAAGCAACCGGCGTCCAGTGCCGGTCAGACTCAGGCGAGGCACCAGCCGGAGCGGCATCGGACAGCGCATGAAGCCGCCGCCCATCCCAGAACGGCCCCATGACGCTACAGTCCTGCCCCGTTCCACCAGTCAGGCAGACCGTCCCGCCCGCACCGGACAGGTCCGTCACATACAGGCCCGTTTCCGTCCACGGCATATGCGGATTCTGCCATGCGATGAAGGCCAGAAACCGCCCATCAGGTGAAAGCCGGGGCGACATGTAAAAATCCGCCCCACTCTGGAGGGAATGGAGCCGCCCCTGTGCATCAACCTCCACAAGGTCGGCCTTTTCCTCCCCGGAGGGCGTTTCCACTTCCCGCACGCAGACGAGCCGTCCGTCCTGAAGGGACAGGTCCGCATAACGGCATGTCACGCCATCATCACCGGCAGCCGGGCAGAGCGGTTGGGCGGCCTGACCGTTGCGGCTCCGCCAGAGGCCACCCTGCCTGCTGTCGCTGAACAGCACGACCATGTCCGACCCATGACGTTCCGCAGCCCAGGCCCCACCACCATAGACATGCATGTCCGTACCCACCTGGGCCTCTGGTGGGGTGAGATCGTGCAGGGTGCCATCCGGCGCACGCCCGACCACGACACTCCGGCCCTGTTCATCCGGCCGCCGCTCCAGCCAGAGCACCCATCCCGCCACGGCCCTGATCTCCGACAGGCTGCGTGTCCGGCGTGTCATCAGCTCCGGCGTGACCCAGGGCAGGGAAGGGGCTGCTGTCATGATGTCTCTCCTGCAAAAAACGTTCTTGCCTTATTTCTGCCTACCCCAGTATTCTGACAGGAGAAAGCACTGGCAGGCCGTTGCTGGACCGGGTTTCTTCTGACTGGACTTGGTGCGGCGCAGTGCCCCCTTTCTAGAGGAAGCCCATCCCCTGATACAGCATCTCTCCGCCTTTCTTGAGCATCTCCCCCCGCTTTATGCCTATCTGACACTAGGGTTTATCATTCTGCTGGAAAGCACGGGGATTCCCCTGCCAGCCGAGAGCCTGCTCATCTTCGCCTCCCTCTATGCCTCCCACACGCACCACTTCACACCGGAGGGGCTGATCATCGCCGCTGTCAGCGGGGCCATCATCGGGGACAATGTCGGATACCTCATCGGCCATCAGCTCGGTTATCATCTGCTGGAAAAACACGGGCGCAAAATCGGCCTGCACAAGGACCGCCTCACCCTTGGCCGCTATCTCTTCCGCCGGTTTGGCGGAGCAGGCGTGCTGCTGGGCCGTTTCATCGCTTTCCTGCGCATTCTCATCGCCCTCCTCGCCGGGGCCTCCCGGATGCCCTGGCTGCCCTTCTCAATTTACAATGCCCTTGGCGGGCTGCTCTGGGGAACATGCTATGTTCTCGTTCCCTACGAACTGGGCAGCCAGATCGACAGCTTTACGGGGCCTCTCGGCATCGGGCTTGCCGTTGTCATGCTGGCAGTGCTGGGCGGGTCGTTCCTTTTTCTCCGCCACCACGAACATGCCCTCATCAGGAAAGCCCTTGCCGATGAGAAACGGCGTGAGGCCAGAAAGAAACGGGCGCATCAGCACTGATCGGGCAGGAGACGTTTCCTGCCCGTGACCATCGTGGGTCTCCTGCCGCTTTGCACTGTCTTCTGCCTGAAGAGCCAGCCGGAAGAGAACAGATACGGCTTCTGCCCTCATTCCCACTGAAGCCTGAGGGAGGGGAATCCCCCTCCCTTTATGGGCGCACCACGATCATGATGACGATGAGGACCATCAGGATGGTCGGAATCTCATTGGCAATGCGATAGAAACGCTCACCATGCCGGTTACGCCCGGCAGCAAAATCACGGCGCCAGACAGAGCAGGCCCCGTGGAACATGAACATGCCCAACAGGCAGAAAACCTTGACCCACCACCAGCCGGAGGACCAGCTCACCACCCCCGGGAGAGAGGCCATCAGAGCACCGGTAAAAAAGGTCACAATCATGGCCGGTGCCATGATCTGCTTCTGAAGGCGACGCTCCATCAGGCTGAAACGGGTACTTTCCTCAGAGCCTGCTTTTATCTGCGTATGATAGACGAACAGCCGAGGCAGATAGAACAGTCCTGCCATCCATGACACGAAAGCCATGATGTGCAGTGAGACAAACCAGTTCAGATGCTTCAGCAGAAACAGTGCCATAATCCCGTTACCTTCCGTTCTTCCCGCCTCCATCATGGGGCGGTCTTCCCGCACATCAGACAGCCTCTCCGGCTGTCATGTCATTTCCGGGCCAGAGCCGCCTCAAGAAGGGGCATGACCTCATCGAGATGCTCCACCCGCACGAATCCCTCCACAGGCCAGAAGCCCGGCAGGGGATGGGATGCCGGACGCAGCAGGATGCAGGACATGCCGGCCCGGCGGGCTGCTTCCGCCCCCGTGTCACTGTCCTCGATCACCACCGTTTCCTCCGGCCGGACACCTTCCACCTCGGCCCCATGCAGATAGACGGCCGGGTCCGGTTTGGGATGCCCCATATCGGCAGCCGAATGGATGCGGGCCTCCGGCAGGAGGCGATCCATCCCGGTAAAACCGAATTTTGCCTCCATCTCCGCCATGGATGAGTTGGAGCCGACACGGACAGGAACATGCCGTGCCGCCAGAGCCTCCAGCAGGGGAACGGCCCCAGCCACGGGTTCCGTACCTTCCTTCATGAGCCTGACAAGATTGTCCCGCATTTTCGTGTGGGTGCCCGGGGGCAGGGGATGGCCCAGCTCCGCCTCCAGCTCCTTCACTACCTGCGGCAGGGCCTTGCCCGCAAAGCGGGCCAGCCCTTCCTCATCGGAAATGTTCAGGCCCAGCGAGCGGGCAAACCCCGCCGTCGCCCGGCAGGATGGCCCTTCACTGTCAATCAGCACGCCATCACAATCAAAAATGACCAGCTTCAGCCCTGGCCGTAATGCGTTTTTCATGACTGGATGTCCCTGATCGTCTCAACCAGCGTGGCCACATGTTCCGGCGGCGTGGTCTTGATGACACCATGTCCCAGATTGAACACATGTGGCCGCCCCCTGAGGCTGTCCCGGATGCGGCGGGCTTCTGCCTTCAGGGCCTCGCCACCATTCAGCAGGATCATCGGGTCGAGATTGCCCTGGAGGGTCACTGTCTCGGGCACCATTTCAGCCACCTTGGCCATGTCCGCCACCGTATCGAGGGCCAGGGCATTGATGCCGGTCTTCCCGGCATATTCCGCCACCATGACACCACCCAGCCGAGGGAAGCCGATCAGCGGCACGTCAGGATGGCGGGCACGGATATGGGCGACGATCTGCCGTGTCGGCTCGATCACATGACGGCGGAAAGCCTCCGGCGGCAGGATACCCCCCCAGGAATCGAACAGCATGACTGCTTCCGCTCCGGCCTCGATCTGGCCGCACAGCATCTCTGCCGTATTGCGGGTCAGACTCTCCATCAGCCTGTCGAACAGGGCCGGGTTCTTCTGCATCATCGCCCGGATATGGGCGAAATCACGGGAGCTGCCTCCTTCGACCATGTAGCAGGCCACCGTGAAGGGGCTGCCCGCAAAGCCGAGCAGGGTCGTCTCCTCCGGCAGTTCCACACGCAGGCGGCGCAGGGCCTCCCGCACGGGGGCCACCGCTTCCATCATCCGGCCTTCATCCAGCCGGGCAAGGTCAGACTCGCTGCGGATGGGCGTCATCACCGGGCCACGCCCTTCCTCAAAGCGCAGGTCCTGCCCCATGGCCCAGGGGAGGATGAGGATGTCCGAAAACAGGATCGCTCCATCCATGCCATAGCGACGGATGGGTTGCAGGGTCAGCTCCACAGCGATATCGGGCGTCATGCAGCGTGTGATGAAGTCCGCCTGCTCCCGCATGGCCCGGAACTCCGGCAGGTAACGCCCTGCCTGTCGCATCAGCCAGACAGGCGGCGGCCAGACGGCCTCGCCCCGCAAGGCCCGCAGAAGCGGCTTGCCCTGTTTGTCCATCCCTGAAGGAACTGCTCTGTCCTGCTGTGTCATGCCTGCGCCTTGTCCAACATCCCGAAAAAAGGGGAGGGAAGATACCCCCCCCACGGCCATAGCCATGATGGCATCCATACGGCTATCCTTGCCCCGCTGGGGCGGAAGGCGTCAACTGTGGAATGAAGCTCTGTCATGCGATGGCATGATATGATAGCGGCTGCCCGATCATTTACACGGAGGGTCCCCATGCCTGTTCTTGCCAGCGGTTCTGCCATCCGGCTTCAGCTTCTTCATGCCGCCGGAGTCCCTGTCACGGCCAGCCCGGTTGATGTGGATGAAGACGCCCTGCGTCGGCAGGCCGAAGCGCAAGGTCTCTCCCTGCGGGACACGGCCCTTGCCCTGGCCCAGGCCAAGGCAGAAGCAGCCTCCGGCCAGCACCCCGGACGGTTCATCATCGCTGCGGACCAGATTCTGGAGCTGGAAGGCCGGGCCTTCGCCAAACCGGCTGACCTGACCGAGGCCCGCACCCATCTTCTGGCCCTGCGGGGCCGGACCCATGCCCTCCATGCCGCCGTGACCCTCTGGAGGGACGGTCAGCCCCTCTGGTCCCACATCAGCAGCCCGACCCTGACCATGCGCTCCTTTTCGGAGGTGTTTCTGGACGATTATCTCCAGAAGGAAGGGAACGTTCTGCTCTCCTGCGTAGGGTGCTACCGGATCGAAGGGCTGGGCATCCAGCTTTTTGACACTGTAACCGGGAGCAGTGATGCCATTGCCGGGCTGCCGCTCATCCCGCTGCTGGCTGCCCTGCGACAGCATGGTATCCTGCCTGGCTGACAGGCAGCAGGAAGCCCGTGCAATAATTTATGGAAAAAATTGCATCTTCCCCCTTGCCTTTTCCTCCCATGTGGGGATATATGCTCCCCACACGGTGCGTCATCGACACACCGCAAAAGTGGGGCCATAGCTCAGTTGGGAGAGCGCTTGAATGGCATTCAAGAGGTCGTCGGTTCGATCCCGATTGGCTCCACCAGATATCCTCTTACAAATTGTTCCATGTGAAACATCAGCCGGCTTACCTGCCTGATGACAGTGCCTGTCCCGGCCTTGGCTGCTCTGCTGTTTCATGCCCGGTCGTGCGTTTTTCCTGATGCAGGCACCCCTTGCCATGATGTCCCGTCTCCGGGTGGCCGCAGGCAGCATCTTTCCACCGGGCTGGTGGAGCTTCACCCTGCGCATCTGGGCAGCGCTCGTGCTGGCCCTGCTGGTTGCCTTCTGGGCGCAGATTGATTCTCCCGCCAGTGCTGCCGTGACCGTCATGCTGCTGGCACAACCCCTGCGGGGGCAGGCCCTGAGCAAAGCCTTCTACCGGGTGGTCGGCACTCTGGTTGGTGGTGTCGTGGCCCTCTGCCTTGTCTCCATGTTCGGGCAGGAACGCCAGCTTCTGCTGGGTGGTTGTGCTGTCTGGATGGCCATATGCGCCTATGCTGGCACGTTGCGCCGAGGATTCCGGGCCTATGGGGCCGTCCTTTCAGGCTATGTCGTGGCCCTGATCGCCATTTCCCACATTGATGCCCCCCAGAATGCCTTTGATGTCACGGTGGCCCGTGTCTCCACCGTGATGATCGGCGTTGCCGCCATTGCCACGGTCGCCCTGCTTTCCGGTACACCGCATGTCTGGCAAAGACTCGTGCGCAGTCTGCAGAAAACGGCAGCCGAAGTACGCCATGAAACCCGTCTCGCCCTTGATGACACCGTGCCAACCCTTTCCCCACTGGAAACCATAGCGCTTTCCAGCACGGTCTTTGCCCTGACCCACCAGGTGCATGATACACGCACGGAACTGACCCGAGGTCGGCTGCGCGCAAAAGGGGCACAGGTCTGTCTCATTGGCATGGTGACGGCCCTGTCCTGCTGCCGCAGCCTGCTGGCTCTCATGCGCCAGGCCACCATCGCCCCCGCCGTGCTGGCCCTGACACGCTTCGACATACACGCCCCTTCTGGCACGGACAGAGAAACCATCCTGGCAGACTTGCTCGGCCGCCTGCCGCCAGAGGCCCCCCGGCTGACCCTGGCCGATGCCTGGCGTCTGGAACGCACGGCCAGCCTGATTGCCAGCCGCCACATCAGCCGCAAAGGTCTCAACACGCTGCTGAAGGCAGCCCCACTGGGCCAGGTAAAAACCATGAGCCGGTTCGCCTTCCACCCGGACAGGATCGCAGCTCTCGTCAATGCCATCAGGGTGCTGCTCTGTTTCAGTGCGGCAGCGGCCCTCTTCATCGGCAGCGGCCTGCCCAATGCCGCCACGGCACTCTCTCAATGCGCCATGCTGCTCTGCCTGGGCATCACCCAGCCCAACAGTGCCGCTTTCGGCCGGGGTATCCTGATCGGAACACCGCTGGGCATCCTGACGGCGGGGCTGACCTCGTTCTTCATCCTGCCGCATGTCAACACCATGATGGGCATGGCCATTGTCATGCTCTTCCAGGTCATGTTCAGCTGCCTGCTCATCATCAATCCCGCAACGGCGGCCGCAGGCTCACATTACGGCGCCTTTTTCTTCGTCTTTCTGGGGCTGAACAATCACCATGACTACAACCTTCTTGCCTTTGTGGACCGCAACACCTTCTATCTCTGTGCGGCTGGCATCACCGCCTTCTTCCTCATCCTGTTCCTGCCGCCACGGCCACGGCGGACCCGCTTCCGCATCACTCTCTCCATCGCCAGGGAGCTGGAACGCCAGTTTGCCGCCCGGTCACCATCCTTCACACCAGCCCTGCTGAGCCGCAAATATGACCGGCTCCACCAGCTCTACATGCTGAGCCAGACCATCAGCCAGGAGAAGAAAGGCAAGGCAGCCTGGAGGGTCTGCCAGCGTTTCATCAGTCTGGCAGACCTCACCACAGCCCTGGCCCGGCTGGAGCTGGACCTCAAGACGGCCCGCCAGTACACGGAACTGGCACCACTGGCGGACACCATGCAGAGGAGCCTGACCCGCATGAAGCTCTTTTCACTGGCAGACCATCTGCCCCTCATGGCAGAGAAGATGCTCTCCCGGGCGCCAGCCTCCAGCGGGCCTGCCCATGTTGCAGCGGTTCTATGTGCTGCAGGGCTGGAGGAAGTCCGCTTCCTCCTCCAGCAGAACGGATCCGCGCTCCGCCATTACGGAATAGGGCGCAGGCGATGGTAACACGCCACCTTGTCATCAATCTGGATGGGCTGTTCGTGTCCTCCTTCATCATCGACCTGGCCCTGGCCCTGCTGGGGACCTTCCTGCTCCGCCTCATGCTCCAGTGGATGAGGCTCTGGCGTTTCTTCGCCAACCCGCCTCTGGCACAGTTTGCCATCATGATCTGCCTGCTCGGCCTGTTCACCATCCTGCTATAAGGCTGCCAGTGTTTACCCGTGCCTACCGCCTCATCCGTTTTGCTGTCACAGCTTCCATCCTCTGCGTGGCCGGGTTCGTGGCTGTTGTCCTCTGGGACTATTACACCGCCGCCCCGTGGACCCGTAACGGGCAGGTGCGTGTACAGGTGGCCAATATTGCTCCCCGTGTCTCCGGGCAGATCATCACCGTTCCTGTCCATGACAACCAGCAGGTCCATGCTGGAGACGTGCTGTATGTCATCGACCCGTTCGACTATCAGGTCGCCCTCGAAAAAGCCGATGCCGATGTGAACAAGGCCAAGGCAGACCTGGAGTTCCGCCTGAATCAGGCCCGGTGGCGCCATGCCATCCCGGGAGCGGCCGTCTCGCAGGAAGAAAAGACGCAGTATGAGGCTCTGGCACAGCAGGCCCGGGCCATCTACAGCACAGCCCTTGCCCAGCGCAGACAGGCCCAGATCAATCTGGACCGCACGACCGTCCGCAGCTCCATAGACGGCATCATCACAAACCTGACCATGAGGCCGGGGGACTATGCCTCCGCCGGGCAGGTGAACATTCATGTCATCGACACGAATTCATTCTGGGTGGATGGGTATTTCGAGGAAGTGAAGGTCCATGACCTCAGCGTGGGAGACCCTGTCCGCATGGATCTGATGGGCTATCACACCCCGCTTTATGGGCATGTCCACAGCATCACCCGTGGCATTGCAAGCAGGAACGCCCTGACCAATGCCCTCGGCCTGCCCACCGTGGACCCTGTTTATACATGGGTGCGGCTGGCCCAGCGTATTCCCGTCCGCATCAGCCTGGATTCCATCCCGCCGGACCTCAACCTCGCTGCCGGCATGACCGTCACCGTTACAGCCATTTCCGAGAAAGGGAACAGGCGGCGGCGCAGCAACGAGGATGCCTTCCAGCATCTCAGTGACGATCTCCGCCATCTGTTCGGGCACAAATGAGAGAAGGGGAGGGGAGGACCGTGCCTTTTCAGACAAACGAAATGTTATTATATAACATCCACGTCTGCTGATGGCCCTGAAAGGCTTCCATGTTCACGGTGCGTTTTCTCCCCTGCCTGCCGCTTTTTCTGACATTGCTGACAGGCCTGCTGCCCCTTCCTTCCCGGGCCAGCACGGAAACGGGACCGGACCGGCCAGCCCCCCTGCTGAGCTGCGTGGAACCCGTCTGGTGCGATATCGCCCAGCAGATTGGTGGCCCAGCGCTACGGACACGCTCGCTCATCACCAGCGAGGGGCTGGACCCGCACCATCTCCAGCCTTCACCCCTCATGGCCCGCAAGCTGGCAGCCAGTGATGCCGTGCTGCTCAATGGAGCCACCTATGATGACTGGGCCATGAAGCTGCTTCCCGCCTCTGTGAAGCTCTTCCTTGCTGCCAGTCAGGGGGGCTGGCAGACCGGAGAAGACCCGCATCTCTTTTTTGATCTCCCCACGGTCCGGAATACGGCCCGACAGATCGCCGTCTGGCTTGCCGGGCTTCGCCCCCAGGCCCAGCAGGACATCGACAGGCGCCTCGCCCTGTTCGAACAGCAGATCGACCAGATCGCCACCCGCCAGCAGGCCATCCAGCAGAGAGACCATGGCGCCCCCTTCGCCATGACCGAACCAGCCGGGGAACGTCTCCTGCTGGCGGCTGGGCTGGTCATGACAGACCAGAGCTGGGCCCGTGCCCTGATGAACGAATCCGGTCTGTCCCCCCGTGACACCGCCATGCTGGAAACAGCCCTGCACGAGAAGACCATCCGCTTTCTGGTCAGCAATCCGGCCATCAGCGCCCCACAGGCGAGCAGAATGGAGGACATGGCCCGTCAGTCCGGCATTCCAGTCCTTGCCATCGGGGAAAGCCTGCCCACCGGGCAACACTGGCAGGACTGGCTGAACGGCATCCTCACATCGCTCGAACAGGCCCTGTACCAGACAGCGCCCCGCAACACCCCGCTACCCCCCCATCCATGAAGGAAGCCCGCCTTACCTGCCGGGATGTCAGCCTCCAGGTAGGGGGCCATCCTGTCCTGCATCATGCCACTCTTGATGTTCCCCTGGAGGGCCTGACCATCCTGCGTGGACAGAATGGAGCCGGAAAAACCTGTTTTCTCCGAGCCCTCATGGGGCTGCTTCCCCTACAGGGGGGAGAGCTTCTCATCAATGGCCACCCACCCGCCAGAGCCCGCCGCCATTGTGGGTACATGCCGCAGAAGGCTGACGACACGGCGCCCATGCTGCCAGTCATCAGCCATGTCATGGCCTGTCTGGATGGCACGCACTGGGGCTTTCCTGCCCCTCGCAAAACCCGCAGGAAAGCCAGGGCCCTTCTGGCTGAAGTCGGGGCCCTGCCTCTGGCCTCACGCCCGCTCGGAGCGCTTTCTGGCGGCGAAAGACAGCGTGTTGCCCTTGCACAGGCCCTTGCCGGCTCCCCGAGGTTGCTCATTCTTGACGAACCCTTTGCCGCCCTGGATCGTGCCAGCCATGAAGCGTTGCTCCAGCTTTTCAGCCAGCTTCACCAGCAGAAAAAGGTCAGTCTGTTCATCACGGTTCATGGGCCGCTACAGACCACTGGCCTTGACCTGCCCATGAGAGAGATCACTCTGTCAAAGGGAGCGCTGCATGTCTGAGACCAATCCCTTTTCTTTCCCCTTCATGCAGCATGCCTTTCTGGGCTGTTTTCTCGTTTCGCTGCTGGCTGGCACGCTGGGCTGGCTCATGCTGCTGCGGCGACAGGCTTTTGCAGCCCATGCCCTGCCGCATATCGGCTTCAGTGGAGCAGCAGCGGCCGTGTGGCTGCATCTCCCCCCACTGGCAGGCATGATGGCCGCCAGCATGGTGGGCGGTCTCTTCATGGGGCAGGAACAGCGGGGCAGACAGCATCCCACCCAGCGGGACACGATGACCGGCCTCATTCTGGCCGCCAGCCTGGGGATTGGTGTCTGGTGTCTTCATGAAGCGAATGAAGCGTCTTCCCAGACAACGACCCTGCTTTTTGGCGATGTTCTGGGGCTGGATGGCCCAACCCTTGGCATGCTGGCAGGGCTGGTCTCTGTCTGTCTTGGAGGAGTGGCCATCCTCTGGCGCCCCCTGCTTTTCAGCAGCCTTTGCCCCAGCCTGGCAGAGGCACAGGGCCTCTCGCCAACCCGGCTGGGCCAGCTCTTCCTCCTGCTTGCCGCCCTCGCTGCGGCGGCCTGTGCGGAAATCGCCGGAGCACTGCTCTGTTTCAGCCTGATGGTCGGCCCTGCTGCCGCTGCCCTGAAGCTGGAGCTCTCCCCCTTCCGGGGCATGGTCTGCTCCGTTCTGGGGGCGCTTCTGCTCTCATGGGGCGGGCTGCTCCTCGCCTGGTACAGCGACATTCCCCTGCCATTCTGGATCAGTCTGGGCGGTGTCGGCCTCTACCTGCTGGCTGGAACCGTCATGACCCGGAAAGCCTTGCGTCCTGTCAGAAATCCTTGAGGTTCATCAGAATCAGATGGACGCCGATAAGGATGGCAACAATGACGACATGAAACAGGATCACCCATTTGCCATCCAGCACGAATACTTCATTGTCGCTCTTCGGCCAGACCGTGCGGAACAGCCTGACCCAGAAACCCGGAGCCATGACCGGCCCTGCTGAAAGTTTCATGTCCGTCTCTCTCCTTCGTGGCTTTCTGGCCTGTTCCCCACCTGACGGGGCCATGCTTATCAGATAGCTGTCCCGGCGTCAGAACGGAATGAAAAACCGCATCCAGGACCGCAACAGTTTTCACAAATTATGAAACTTCTCCTTGAGAGCTGTTTCTTTCCCCGCTATGCGCCTTATCATGAATCTGTGATCAGCCTGTCAGCCCTCCCCCGGCAAACCGACACAGCTGTCTGACCCATTCGAGAGGTTTTTTTGTGACGCAGCCCGCCATGCCAGACCCTCAGGAGCATTTTCTGGATGGACCGGACCTCCCCGCCGGTGTGACACGTTTCTGGCTGGTGCGTCATGCCATCGTGGAAGAAGCAGCACGACAGACCATGTACGGCACGCTGGACGTGCCCCTCTGTCCCCAGCATCTCCGCAGCCAGAAGCCCGCCTACGAGGCCTTGGCCCGGCGCCTGCCCCGCAAGGCGACATGGTTTTCCTCCCCCCTCCAGCGGGCCCGCGACACCGGCCTGACCATTCAGAAAGCCGGCAATTTCTCCACTCCCATGAGGATTGACCCCGCCTTCATTGAACAGTCCATCGGGCAATGGAACGGTACCCCCCACGACACGTTTCCATCCCTGCTCAGAAAACCGGCTCCCCCTTTCTGGTCCATCGCAGCAGATGAACGTCCACCAGAGGGTGAAAGCATGGTGGATGTCCGCCAGCGCATCGGCCTGGCGCTGGAAAGCCATGCCCGACAGAATGCCGGAAAAGACATGGTCATTCTTAGCCATGGCGGCGCCATTCGCATGGCTCTTGCCCACTGTCTGGACATCCCCGTGGAAACGGCCCTGCGCTTCTGCATCCAGAATCTTTCCCTGAGCATCATCGAACATATTGCCGGGCATTGGCGGGTTGTCGCCATCAATGAACTTCCTGCCTTCCACGAGCCCGCAGAATGAAAGGGTGGTTCAAGGATGATCTTTTCCGCGTTGTTCTGAAAAATGCGGGAAAGCTGGGATCGACCAAACTCATCGGGGCTGTCATGGGCCTCGTCGCACTGGTCGTGACCGGGCGAACACTGCGCCCGCATGATTTCGGCGTTCTGACACTGATAGCCTCCTACATCGAGACGATTGCCGCCATCGGCCAGTTCCAGAGCTGGCAGATTGTCCTGCATTATGCTGCTGTTCCCTGGCAGAAGGGAGAGCGCAAGACTGTCCAGACCAGCATCAGCCTGGCCATGGGGCTGGATATCTGTGCGGGGCTTCTCTCCATGGTGTTCGGCATGGTGGCCTTCCTCTGTCTGGGCAAAGTGCTGGGTGTCCATGACAAGCCAACCCTGCTGATCCTACTCTACTGCACACTGATCCCCGGCATGGGCAGCACGGCCGCCTACGGCATCCTCCGCCTTTTCGACCGCATAGACCTCGTCTCCCGGCAGCAGCTCATCACACCAGCTGTCCGGGCTGTCTGCTGCCTGCTGGCATGGGGCAGTGGCATGAAGCTGGCCGGTTTCGTCATCGCCTGGTACCTGGCTCTTCTGGCTGGCCAGATATATCTCTGGGCCACAGCCCTGCTGGAACTGAAACGCCATGACCTGCTGAAAGGGCTGCGCCCCAGCATCCTGAAGGCAGCCCGGCAGATGCCAAAGGGCATGTGGGGCTTCGTCTGGACCGCCAACATCACCACCCTGCTGGAAACGGTCTGGGAGCCGATCAGCAAACTGCTGGTCGGCAAGATCGTCAGCACATCGGCAGCCGGCCTCTATTCCCTCGCCATGGAGTTTCTGGATGCTGTCCAGCGGCCTGCAAAACTGCTGGAGAAAAGCTACTACCCCGAAGTCGTTCTCATGGATCCACGGACCTCCGCCCCATGGAAGCTGGCCCTGCGGACCAGCGTCCTTTCCGGCGCACTGGGCATGCTGGCCATGCTGGTTGTCTATATCGGGGGGAAACCCGTCATCAGCATGTTCGGTCACCGCTTTGGCGATGCCGCAACCCTGATGATGTGGATGTCTCCGGCTCTGGTCTTCTTCACCGCCGGGCTGCCAATGGAAGGCGTGCTCTACACGGCGGGACGCTCCCATTACATCATGCTGGCCCAGCTCGTTTCCGTGATTCTTTACGTCCCGCTGCTTGTCTACATGGGCCATCACTACGGCCTGAACGGCGCCGGGCTTGCCTATGCCCTGGGCATGTTCTTTGCTACCATGACCACGTTCGCCATAATGGGTATAACCTATCTGCGCCGCAACAGGATCATCCTCCCTCATGAAAGGGAGATCCGCCAGACCGACAGCCTGCCCGCCTCGCCCGGCAGCTGATACCTTGCCAGGAGATGCCAGCCCAGCCATGCCCATTTTCCCTTTCCGCCCTTCTGCCAGCCGCCGCAGCACACCGGCTTTCCCTCAGAAGATGCTGGATACCGTCTTTGAGCATGTTCTCCTTGATGACGTTCCCCACCCTGACACCCCCCTGCCCGAGGATGTCCTGCCCGCCTGTGAGAAGACTGAAATCCGGGATGGCTACAATCTCTGCTGGCAGCTTCTCGAACATGGCGTGGACCGCAAGGCCTTCCGTCGCCTGATCCTGAAGATTGCCCTCTCTGGCACAGCCAGCAAGGACGAACAGCTGGCCTTCAAATACGCACGGGCCAAATTCAAGCACATGCGCTTTGCCTGTGCCAATTTCACCAGGCAGCACCGTTATCCGCTCCTGCTGCATGTTGTCACCATCATCATGGGCAACATGCAGGATGCCTTCAAAAATCACCAGCGGCGGGCTACGCTGATCAACGGCCTCATCCTCTGGGTCGTGCTCTCACCGGTCTATTACTGGCTGATCGCCGCCCCCATCGCCCTCTGGAAAGAAGACAGTACGGCAGGCATCATCGCTTACCAGAAGAAAGAAAATGCCAGACTGGCAAAACTGATACGCACGCTGGATGCCACAACCGGCCATGAATTCCATGTCATGCGCAAGATCATCAGCCGCCGGGTGGCCTTCAATGACACACTGCGCACGATCCGCCCCTCCAGAGCGCTGGACCAGCTTTCAGAATATCTCGCCACGATCAACGGCATGATGGGCGATTTCCATGACGGACTGATCGAGAAAAAACTGGAGGGAACACAGGATTACCGGCGGGACCGCTTCCAATCCCCGGAGGGAATTCCCCAGCGCATCCGGGCCTTCCTGGAACGCAGCCCACACTGAACGCCCGCCCCTTGCGGCAAGGCCCATCCAGAAAAAAGGATGGGCCTTCCTGCTTCAGACAAGCCCGTGCCGTGCCAGAATATCCAGCACGTCCTGCCGCACAGCTTCGTAAGGCTGGCGGGCATCGACCTCAACCAGCGGAGCATGATTGAAATTCAGCTGCGGCATCAGCTCCGCCTTGATCCGCAGGGCCTCGAGGTCATGGTCCGGTTTGCGGCCATGGGCTGTTTCCGCATCCACATTCAGCCGGATGACCAGATCAGGCCGGAAGGCCACGATCCGGCGATAGATGCCACGTTCCAGCCAGGCCAGAAACCGGATCAGCGGATTGCTGCTATAAGCCGCTGAAAGACCAGGACCATCACACTGGCCAGGAATTTCCATTTGCGGGTAACGGTCCGTCACCACCAGAAATCCCTTCTCGACCGCCCGCCTGACCCGTAGAAAGCGCTTCAGCCGCACCAGAGAAAAGACAAACAGAACAAGACCCGTCATCAGGCCCGGCATTTTTTCACCCTTGGTCCGGGCCTTCTTGGCCTTGCCGTTCAGCTTCTTCTCCAACGCTGGACCAATAAGGGGCAGAGCCCCGATCCGCCGCCCAAGATCACCCGAACCAAGACCAAGATACCCATAAACGGTTGGACGTGTTTCAGAAAAATGCTGGACCAGAGACTGGCTGATACTGGACTTGCCAGACCCATCACACCCAACCAGCGAAACCAGACAGCCTGCCCGGGGCTGCGCAGCCAATCCCTGGCCGGAACGGGGATAGAGTGCCAGCACCTTGCGGACTGTTTCTTCTGCCTGTGCCAGCACCTGCGCCAGCGGCTCGGTGGCATCGATATCAACGATGGGAGCACCAGAAAAATCCAGCCGGGCAAGGTCTTCAATCTTGCGGGCCAGCTTGAAAGAAACATGATCCGGCTTGCGTTGCAGGGCCGTCTCCAGGTCAACATTCAGCCGTATGACGACATCTGGCCGGAAACGGGCCATCCGTGCATAGAGCGCCCGCTCCACCCGGCTGAAAATCCGCAGCAGGACGCCATCCCGGTTCAGATTGGCCAGAGTGGGGCCATCCATGGGGCCGGGCACACTGTTCTGCGGATAACGATCCGTCAGCACGGCCATGCCCCGTTCATGTTTGCACCGCATGAGTGCGAAACGAAACACACGCCGCATGGACAGAACGAAACCCGACATGGCCGCCAGCACGCCTGCTTTTTTGCCGGTCTGTATCCGGCTGTTTTCTTTCCTGGCCTTGCCTGTCACATACGGGCCAATGAAGGGCAGGGGGGCAAGCGTACGCTCCAGATTACCTGCCTGCTTGCCGAGATGGCAGAAAGCCGTCGGCCGCTCGGCCTGCAACAGCGCCAGCAGGGCCGTCCCCACGGTGGACTTCCCACTTCCATCACACCCGACCAGGGCTATCACCGGCTGATGCCGCCCTGCGACTGGCCGAGGCTTGAAATCGCTTACACGCATAGCACTCTCATCTTCTCTGACGCTGCCATCCTATCCTGTCCTGCCTGTCCATAACAGACTTATGGCCGGCCTGCCCGCATAAAGTGCCCTGATCCAGCCATATATCCTTAACATGAGGAAACACGTCATCATCATGAAACAGTCTGCCCATAAAAAATGGCTGGCAACCTCCATGAGGATGCCAGCCATCGAAACTTGCTGAATATCGCTTATGCCTTTCTCAGGACATGAAACAGACTTTACTCTCAGCCTCTGCCGTTACCAGGCGGAGGACCAAACCTGTTGTTCCCCGGCTGACACAAAAAAATGAGAGTAGCGATCGGGCAAAGCAGGAATGGGATAATGGGAAGGAAAACGAGTGGGGACAGATGTCCCCCTGACGGATTTAATTTATACAGGAACGCAACATAGTAAACGATCACTGAGAAGGATGCTGACGGCAGCCATACCCACCAACCGGACCGACCAGTATCATGTAACCGTCGCATCCCAACAGCTATACCCGGTAAAAACATTAAAATAGAAAAAACAATCAATGGAAATATACTACCAGATATAGAATAAATTATTTCAATAACAAAATAAAAAATACATTCAAAAAGCCTAAAATACCAGTATTCAGGACAAGTTGCCCGTCCGCTGAATGTCACCTAATTTTTTATACCTTTTATGAAATAGCCGAACGGATTGGCACTCTTCACGTTTCATCCTCCAGAAAGAAAGAGTAATTTTTCAAAAAAAATAAATGAAAAGTCAACGCAGAGTAACGTCAGTCAAGACGCAGAATAATCATGAGCATGTCCTGTCTGACCATTTACAGAGCCATACCATAACGTCGGGCGCACCAGACCACGACAAGATAAAGCAGAACCGTCAATACACAGCCAACCGCCAGACTGCCCCAGAAAGGCCAGCCTCGCCGCAGGAGGGCGGGAATGAGCAGAAACATGGGCAGGGATGGCAGAACGTACCAGAAAGTCGCCTCACTATGAGTGGCCATCAGCTCACGGTCCGGTTTCTCAGCCCAGAGAAAAATCATCCCCAGAACAGACACAAGCGGCAGGGACGCAATGAGCGCACCCAAAGCAGGAAGGCGACGGGCCACCGTGGCAATGGAGGCCACGAGCACGGCGGACAGAGCGGTTTTTAGGAGAAAGGGGATCATCTTCTTTCCAGCAGAAAACGCAGAGCGGGTGTCCTGCCGCTGGCATCCGGAAAGTTTTCGACATCTTTTCAGGGGAACCGGCCGATTGTGGTGGGCACACTAGGGCTCGAACCTAGGACCCGCTGATTAAGAGTCAGCTGCTCTACCAACTGAGCTATGTGCCCACAATCGGTAACCGATGGATGGTTATCTATCAGCCTTCATGAAGGCTGACAAGGGGATTTTAAATATTTTCTCAAAAAAATCAGCTCTGTCCGGTCAGACGGGCCATGAGGGCCTCAAACTGCTCCAGAGAGGAATAGTTGATCTTCAGCGATCCACTTTTCCCATTGAAGCGTATCTGCGTCTTCAGCCCGAAACGGGCTGAGAGGTCTTCCTCCAGCCGGGTGATCTCCGGGGCTGGGGCAGCCTTGGTCTTCTCCTCACTGGCCGCCTTGTTCAGCCGGGCCACGAGGTCTTCCGTCTGGCGGACATTCAGTCCCTTTGCCAGCACCTCAGCCATACCGGCCACCGGGTCGGGATGGCCCAGCAGGGCACGGGCGTGACCGGCACTCAACCCACCATCCCGCAGCTGGACCAGAACAGCCTCCGGCAGGTTCAGCAGGCGCATGGTATTGGTGATGTGGGAACGGGACTTGCCAATCGCCCCGGCCAGTTCCTCCTGCGTCAGGCTATAATCCTGCAGCAGCCGTTGCAGCCCCATTGCTTCCTCAACAGGGTTGAGATCCGACCGCTGGAGATTCTCGACCATGGCCGCCGCCATGGCATCCGTATCATCAAGCTGACGGATATAGACGGGCACCTCATGCAGGCCCGCCTTCTGCGAAGCCCGCCAGCGGCGTTCACCAGCAATGATCTGATACCGCCCCTTCTGCTCGGGGTCCGGTCTCACAAGAATGGGCTGGATCACCCCGCGGGAGCGGATGGAATCCGCAAGCTCGGCCAGCCGGTCTTCATTCATGTCCCGACGCGGCTGGAACGGACTGGGAGCGAGCAGATCCACCCCCAGACTTCCTGGCTGGGACGGAGCCTGAACCTCACCCTGCGGGGCCCCAACACGGGCCAGATTGGGCGCCTGATCCCCCAGAAGAGCGGCCAGACCCCGGCCAAGTTTGCGGGAGGAGGGGGATGCCTTCTTTGCCATGGTGCTCAGCCTTTCTTCTTCAGCCGTTTCAGCAGCTCGGCCCCCAGATCCTCATAGGCCAGTGCCCCGGTGGAACTGCGGGCATAATCCATGACAGGCCGCCCATGACTCTGTGCTTCGGAAATACGGATATTACGGGGAATCATCGTTTTGAAGACCTGATCACCAAAGAAGCCACGGGCATCCTCCGCCACCAGAGCAGAGAGATTGTTGCGGGTATCGAACATTGTCAGCACGATCCCTTCCAGATGCAGGTCCGCATTGAAGGCAAGACGCACCCGCTCGATGGAACGGACCAGCTGGCTGATCCCCTCCAGAGCGAAGAACTCGCACTGCAACGGCACCAGAACGCTCTGGGCCACGACAAGCGCATTGAGGGTCAACAGCCCCAGGCTGGGCGGGCAGTCGATCAGAATGATGTCATACCGGTTAAGCAATGGTTCCAGGGCATCCCGCAGCCGGTATTCCCGCCGGTCCTGGTCGATCATCTCCAGCTCGGCTCCGGCCAGGTCGCCATTGGCAGGCATGACATCCAGCTTCGGCACCACGCTGGAACGGAGAAGCGTCTCCGCCGGGGCATCCTCCAGCAAGGCGCCATAGGTGCCACGGCCACGCTCATCATAATCCAGCCCGAGGCCTGTTGACGCATTGCCCTGCGGGTCAAGGTCCACCAGCAGGACACGCTTGCGCTGCGCCAGAGCTGCCGCCAGATTCAGGCTGGTCGTCGTTTTGCCGACACCCCCCTTCTGGTTGGCAATGGCGATGATGTGCGGTGTATGTGAAGCAGCTTTAGACACGTCTGAAATCACTGATCCTGAGAAGGACCCCGTCTGGGTCTGTTCGGCTTGGGAGACTTTCATATCTCATGTGCCAGTCAGAACGGGCACTGGTCAACTCATCTGACGCTTTTCTTCCCTTGAGGAAAAGACAGTAACCTTCCTCCTTCAGCAGAGGCCGTGCCCAGTCGAGCAACTGGGGCAGGGGGGCCAGCGCACGGGCTGTCACGATGTCCGCCGGTTCCACCTCTGCCTGCTCGATCCGTTTTGCCAGCACGGTGACACGGGCACCACATTCCCGTGCCGCTTCCCGCAGGAAGGCGCATTTCCGCTGGTCGGACTCAATCAGCGTGACCGGGTTTCCTGTTGCAATCGCCACGATCAGCCCGGGGAAACCACCGCCAGAACCAAGGTCCGTTATCCGCACACCAGCCGCAACATGCGGGACGAGCTGGAGACTGTCCTCAATGTGACGCTGGCGGAGGTGGGCGATATCCTTCGGGCTGACAAGATTGATCTTCTCATTCCAGCGGGTCAGCAGGCTGGCAAAATGGGCGAGCTTCTTTTCTGTTTCATGTGAAACATGCGTCATCATGTACGGCTCCTGACATGGGCAAGCAGGGCAATGAGGGCAGCGGGCGTCACACCCCGGACACGCCCCGCAGCGGCGAAATCGGCCGGACGGGCAGCCCCCAGCCGCTCCTGCATTTCCTGGCTCAGCCCCCCGATCGCCCCGTAATCCAGATCATCCGGCAGGCGCAGGGCCGCCTCACTCTTCAGCTGCTGGATTTCCCGCTCCTGCCTGCGCAGATAGCCACCATAGCGGGCCTCTGTCTGTACATGCCGCCCGATACGGACCGGCAGAGCGGCAAACCATGGAGAGAGACTGGCAATCCGTGTCTCATCGGCCTGTGTCGCCAGTACGTCCAGCAGGCTGCGCCGCCGTCCATCCTGCGAGACCTCGATGCCATGCTCCCGCAGGTGCTGGGGCAGGAAGGCCGGTTTCCGGGCTTCCTCCATCGCTTCATCAATCTGGCGCACCGTCTCACGGAAGGCCGCCTCACGTTCTGTGCCAACACATCCGGCCTCGATGGCCTTTGGTGTCAGGCGCAGGTCCGCATTGTCCGCCCGCAGAAGAAGGCGATATTCCGCCCGTGAGGTGAACATGCGATAGGGTTCGCTGATACCATGCAGAGTCAGGTCATCAATCAGCACGCCAAGGTAGGATTCCTCCCGTCCCAGCGTCAGGGGCTCCCTGCCTGCCACGGCCCGGGCAGCGTTCAGACCGGCCAGAAGACCCTGTGCGCCCGCTTCCTCATACCCTGTCGTGCCATTGATCTGCCCGGCGAGATACAGGCCGGGCAAGGCCCGCAGCTCCAGAGACGGACGCAGCTCCCGTGGGTCAACATAATCATATTCCACAGCGTAGCCGGGGGTGACGATGCGGGCCGTCTCCAGCCCCGGCATGGAAGCGATCATCTGCGCCTGCACCTCGGCAGGCAGGGAGGTGCTGATGCCGTTGGGGTAGACCAGCTCCCCACCCGGATTGCCCGGCAGGGCCTCCGGCTCCAGAAACACCTGATGACTGTCCCGCCCTGCGAAACGGACGATCTTGTCCTCGATGGACGGGCAGTAGCGGGGACCCCGCCCGGTGATCTCACCGCCATACATGGCCGAAAGATGCAGGTTGTCCTCAATGATCCTGTGTGTCTGCGGGGTTGTCTGCGTGATGCGGCAGACGATCTGTCTATTGGGCAGGGAGGCTGTCAGCGTACTGAAGGCCTCCGGCTCGGCATCGCCCTCATCGGCAGGCAGGGCCTCCCAGTCGATGCTGTCACGGGCCAGACGGGGTGGGGTGCCTGTTTTCAGGCGGCCCATTTTCAGCCCCAGGGCTTCCAGCCGTTCCCCAAGCTGCGTGGCGGGCGCATCGCCAATGCGTCCGGCTGGCTGGCTGACCCGCCCCGTATGGATCACGCCCCGCAGGAAGGTGCCGCTTGTCAGCACGACCGCCCCGGCGGAAAAACGGCGGCCATCCTCACAGATCACACCCCGGACATGGCCCTTCTCGACAATCAGGTCGCCCACGGCCCCGGCCAGCATGGTCAGGTTTGGTGTGGCCGCCAGAAGGTCCTGTATGGCGGCCCGGTAAAGCGAGCGGTCCGCCTGCGCCCGTGGCCCATGTACCGCTGGCCCTTTGGAACGGTTCAGCAGCTTGAAATGAATTCCCGCCCGGTCTGCCGCCTTGCCCATGAGACCATCAAAGGCATCAATCTCCCGCACGAGATGGCCCTTGCCGATGCCTCCGATGGCCGGATTGCAGGACATGCTGCCTACGGTGTCCAGCCTGTGCGTCAGCAGCAATGTCCGGGCCCCGAAGCGGGCAGCGGCAGCGGCGGCTTCCGTCCCGGCATGACCGCCCCCCACCACGATGACATCATAGGTTTGCGCAGGTGATGTGCTCATTGAGGTAACGTCACTTTCCTATACAGAACTGGCCAAAAATCGTATCAAGCAGGGCTTCCACATCCACATGGCCCGTCAGTCGGCCAAGGGCCTGCATGGCCAGACGCAGCTCCTCTCCTCGCACCTCCGGCCATGGGGCTTCCAGCGCACGGGTCATATGTTCCTGTGCCTCCTTCAGCCCTGCCCGATGGCGGGCACGGGTCAGGGGCGGGGTGCCACGCTGAGCCATGAGACGGGCCAGATGGGCTTTCAGCCATGCCTTCAGAGGGGCCAGACCGGCTTCATCCTTCGTATGGATGCCAAGCTCATCCTCCCGTGCCGGGGCGAGGTCCGTCTTCGTCCGCAGCCTTATGGCGTGATCCGCCAGCAGGGGCGTCTCATCCCCCGGCCCGACAAGATGAAAGAGCAGATCGGCCTCTTTCACGTGCCGCATGGTCCGGCGGATGCCTTCCGCCTCGATCTCATCCTCCGTCTCCCGCACGCCTGCCGTATCAATCAGCCGGACACGGATGCCCTCTATCATCCAGTCCACGGCGATGGCATCCCGTGTCGTACCCGCCTTCTGCGTGACGATGGCAGCATCCTGACCACTCAACGCATTCAGCAGGCTGGATTTTCCCACATTCGGCGCCCCCGCCAGAACGATCTTCAGACCATCACGGACGATCTCGCCCCGTTCATCGGCCAGATGGGCCTGCATCTCTTCCGCCAGGGTCCGGCAGTCACCCAGCAGGGCGTCTTCCACCTCCGGGGGGAGTTCCTCATCCGGGAAATCGATCAGAGCTTCCTGCTGGGCCAGAACCTGCCGCAGGCGGGACGCCCATCCGGTGTAAAGCTGGCTCAGGGCACCATCAGCCTGTTTCAGGGCCTGATGCCGCTGGGCCTGCGTATCGGCTTCAATCAGATCGGCTATGGCCTCGGCCTGCAACAGGTCCATCCGTCCTGCCTGCACGGCCCGACGGGTGAACTCTCCCGGTTCGGCAGGGCGGGCACCAAGGGAAACAAGGGCCTGCGCCACTGCCTCCACGATGGCCGGACCGGCATGAAGATGCAGCTCGAAGCTGTCTTCCCCCGTATAGGACCGAGGCCCCGGCAGCCAGAGGACGAGAGCGTGATCCAGCACGTCACCTTCATGCCGCAAGGCCCGCAGGCTGGCATGACGGGGAGCTGGCAGGGCACCACAGAGAGCCGCCAGCAGGGCCGCACTCTCCGGCCCGCTGACCCGCATGACCGCAATCGCCCCCTGCACCGGGCCTGTCGCCAACGCAAAAACCGTCTGGGTGGAAATGCTGGATGATGTCATGCCGCCTTTCATACAGCACTCATGCCCGAAAAGCAGCGGGCCAAAGAAAGAATTGACGCTCTCCCGCAAAAGGGGCAGCCTGACAGCCATGCCACAGCTTTCTTTCCATTCTCCCCTCGGTGCCCTGACCCTCAGCGAAGAAGAGGGGCAGATCGTCTCCCTTGATGAAGGCTGGGGCCGGGACCAGAGTGAGACGCCCCTCCTGCTGAAAGTGCGGGACATGATGCAGGATTATTTTGATGGAGAGCCGGTGGATTTCCAGTCCATTCCACTGATGCTTGATGGCACGGCCTATCAGAAACGTGTCTGGGCGGCCCTGCGTGCCATTCCGCACGGGCAGACCCGGACCTATGGCGACCTGGCCAAAACTGTCGGTGGAAGCCCGCAGTCCATCGGTCAGGCCGTGGCCCGCAACCCGCTGCTCATTCTCATCCCCTGCCACCGTGTCCTGCCCTCCCACGGCAGGGGCCATGGTGACTATAGCGGGTTTGAAGGCGCAGAGAGCAAGGCCTTCCTGCTGGGGTTGGAACAAGAAGCATCCAGTTCCTGAAACACGGGATCATCCAGCCTTACCTTATTGCCAAAGCTGATCATCACATGATCTTACAAAAATATGATGGCAAATTTTCATCACCTGCCATCGGCCTGACCCCGCAAAAAATGACGGGAATTTTTTATTTAAAAAATATTTATAAGAAGAAAAATAAAATCAATTGTTGAAAACTCGCCAAAATCAATAATGAAAAAATGTCAAATTCCTCCCATTCCAACGAAAAGGAATGATTATATATGGTTAATGACCATGAGTTACCTCTCACAATCGCACGAATACAATTCGCCTTTACCGTTGGCGTACATATAATATTCCCAGCATTTTCGATCGGTCTATCTGTATTCCTCACCTTTCTTGAAGGCATGTGGTTAAAAACGAATGATAACCGTTATTTGAATCTCTTTAAATACTGGTTGAAAATCTTCTCCATCGTCTTCGGCATGGGGGTCGTCTCTGGCATCGTGATGGCCTACGAGTTCGGTACCAACTGGGCAGGCTTCTCTGCCAAGGCAGGGCCCATCACAGGCGTGCTTCTCTCTTACGAAGTCATGACGGCCTTCTTTATGGAGGCTGGTTTCCTTGGTGTCATGCTGTTCGGGCTGAACCGTGTCGGCCGCAGAATGCATTTCTTTGCAACCTGTGCCGTCACTACAGGAACGCTGATCTCCATGACATGGATCCTTGCATCCAACTCATGGATGCAAACCCCACAAGGCTATGTCATTGACCAAAAGACAGGCCATTTCCTGCCCCATGACTGGCTGGCCATCATCTTCAATCCATCCTTTCCCTACCGGATCACCCATATGGGGCTGGCTGCCATGCTTTCAGTGGCCTTCACGGTAGCTGCCGCAGGTGCATGGCATCTGCTCAAGGCCAAAAAGGGAGGTACACAGGCAGACAGTACGATCCGCCTCATGTTCTCCCTGTCCCTCTGGATGATTGTCATCACAGCCCCTCTCCAGATCATAGCGGGCGACATGCATGGGCTGAACACCCTGAAATATCAGCCCGCCAAGATTGCCGCCATGGAAGGCGACTGGACAAGCGAAACACGAGCCCCTGAACTGTTGTTCGGCATCCCGAACATGAAGACAGAACGTACGGATTACGCCATAGGGATTCCGCTACTGGGCTCCTTCATCCTGACCCATGATATCAACGGCAAGGTGCCCGGCCTGAAAGATTATCCGGCAGACCAGCGGGCCCCGGCGCCAATCGTGTTCTTTTCTTTCCGCATCATGATTGCCCTAGGGGGGCTTATGCTGCTCTGCGGCCTCTGGTCACTCTGGCTGCGGCGCCGACAGCGTTTGTTCGACCATCCTCTTTTTCTGCGGGTGATACTCACCATGGCACCAGCTGGGTTTCTGGCTCTGCTCTGTGGCTGGGTTACGACAGAAGTCGGGCGGCAACCATGGACGGTCTATGGCCTGCTTCGCACGAAAGACAGCGCCTCACCGCTGGCACTCTCCAGCCTGTCTTTCTCCATGCTGTTTTTTGTTGCGGTCTATCTCTTTGTTTTCGGCTCAGGCCTCCTGATGCTCATCCGCCTGCTACGGGCCACCCCAGAAGCTGCTGACAACACCAGCGATGACATCATGATCCTAGGTAGCCATCATCATACGATCTCTCAGAACAAGGATGCGTCATAACATGTCCGGCCTTGCATTCTATCTTCCCTTCATCTGGGCGTTCATCGTCATTCTGGCCATTTCGGTCTACGTCATCCTTGATGGCTTTGACTTGGGAATTGGCATGCTCTTTGCTTTCGAGAAAAAACCGGAGCATCGTGACATCATGATCAACACGATTGCCCCCGTCTGGGATGGTAATGAAACATGGATGGTTCTGGGTGGAGCAACCCTGTTCGGTGTTTTCCCCGGTGCTTACAGCACGCTGCTGCCTGCCTTCTATATCCCCATCATCATCATGCTGGGGGCTTTGATCTTCCGTGGTGTTGCATTCGAGTTCCGCATCATGGCGCACTCACCCAACCATCGGGCCTTCTGGAATACGGGCTTCATGGCAGGGTCCACACTTGCCGCTTTCTGTCAGGGCTGCATTCTTGGCGGGTACGTTCAGGGGGTGCATACAAGCCACGGTGCCTTTGCCGGAGGAGCCATGGACTGGCTGACACCGTTCAGCGTTCTTTGTGGCCTGTCCGTTGTTACAGGTTATGCTCTTCTTGGTACGACCTGGCTCGTTTGGCGCACATCCGATGAACTGGAAGCACGATGCCGCCGCTGGTCCAAGAGATTATCCATTCTGATGATTCTCTGCATCATTGCTGTTAGCTGCTGGACGCCGTTTCTCCATGCGCCCTATCTCCATCACTGGATTGCCTTTCCGAACATTCTGTTCGGCCTGCCTGTTCCTCTACTGGTGGCACTGGCCGGTTTCCTGATGTGGCGGACCCTAGACAAGGAACACGCCATCACGCCTTTCCTGTGCGCCATTGGATGGTTCCTGCTCAGCCTGGTTGGCCTGGCCATTACCATCTGGCCCTACGCTGTCCCACCAACCCTGACCCTGTGGGATGTAGCATCTCCAGTTCCCAGCCAGCTTTTCCAGCTCGTCGGGACCGTCATCCTACTCCCCATCATCACGGGATATTCGATCTATTCCTACTATCTTTTCCGTGGAAAGGTCACAAAAGCCGATGGATATCACTAAGTTCACCACATACGATGAGAAAAAGGTGCCAGCCTCCTTCTCCAAACGTCTAGCGTGGTTCTTGGCCCTCTGGGGAATAGGCACTCTTGCCATCATCTTGATGGCAAGCTTCCTTCACCTTCTGATCCCCCATGGCTGATGGTCTGACATGGACTTCACCTACAGAAAAGGCAGGGCCATATGCATGGCCCTGCCTTTTCTTTCATGGACAACAGACCAGGCTGTTAATCAGTTGTTCATCGCATCGAAGAAGTCCTGATTGGTCTTGCTGTAACGCAGCTTGTCCAGCAGGAAGTCCATGGCATCCATCGTGCCCATCGGAGCAAGGATACGGCGCAGGACCCACATCTTGGAGAGGGACGCCCGGTCCACCAGCAGCTCTTCCTTGCGGGTGCCGGACTTGGTGATGTCGATGGCCGGGAAGGTGCGCTTGTCTGCCAGCTTGCGGTCCAGCATCAGCTCGGAGTTGCCCGTGCCCTTGAACTCTTCAAAGATGACCTCATCCATGCGGGACCCTGTATCAATCAGGGCCGTGGCAATGATGGTCAGGGAGCCACCTTCCTCGATGTTACGGGCCGCACCGAAGAAACGCTTCGGCCGCTGGAGGGCGTTGGCATCCACACCACCGGTCAGCACCTTGCCGGATGAGGGAACGACCGTGTTATAGGCCCGGGCCAGACGGGTAATGGAATCCAGCAGGATGACCACATCACGCTTGTGCTCGACAAGGCGTTTCGCCTTTTCCAGCACCATTTCCGTCACCTGCACATGGCGGTGGGCCGGTTCATCAAAGGTGGAGGAAACGACCTCACCACGAACAGACCGGGCCATGTCCGTCACTTCCTCAGGCCGTTCATCAATCAGCAGAACGATAAGGAACACATCCGGGTGATTGGCAGAAATGGAAGCAGCAATGCTCTGAAGCATCACCGTCTTACCCGTTCTCGGCGGTGCAACGATCAGGGCACGCTGCCCCATGCCGATGGGAGAGACCAGATCAATCACACGGGAGGTGTAATCCTTCTGGTCCTTGCGATCACGCCCCTTGCCCTTGGCAGGGGCCGGAGCAGCGCAAGCTTCCCCTGTCGGCTCGGTTTCCATGCGGAGACGGCGCTCGGGGAAGAGGGGGGTCAGGTTGTCGAAATTGATACGGGCACGGACCTGCTCCGGTGCCTCAAAATTGATGGTATTGACCTTCTGGAGGGCAAAATAGCGCTCTCCATCCCGGGGCGCCCGGATCTCACCCTCCACCGTATCACCAGGCCGCAGGGCAAAGCGGCGCACCTGGGCTGGAGACACATAGATATCATCCGGGCCAGGCAGATAATTGGCTTCCGGGCTGCGCAGAAAGCCGAAACCATCCGGCAGGATCTCGAGCGTTCCTTCGCCATAAATGGCCTGCTCACGCTCGGCGAGAGTCTTGAGGATGGCAAACATCATGTCCTGCTTGCGCAGGGATGATGCATTTTCGACCTCCAGCTCTTCAGCAAAAGCCAGCAGATCAGCAGGGGATTTCTTCTTCAGTTCGGCGAGATGCATGAAATGATGCGCCTTGATATGCCCCGGTGGGGTAACTAATCGGAATAGACGAAAAACCAGAATACAGGCCGGGTACCCGCACGGCAGGACCATGCGCCACGGGGCATGCCGGACCTCAGGGACAGTCAGGGCTGCCGCCCCACAGGGAACTGGCAAAACTGCCTTCCGGTGCGAAGGAGATGACCCGGAAGGCAAAGCAGGACGCCGCCACCATCAGGTCGGCTTTCTTCCTAGGTGAAAGAGGGCCGCACTGTCAAGCGGGCCCTCCTTGCGGGGCAGGGCCAGCCTTTCAGACCACTTTCAGCATGGCATCCGCCGTGCGCAGGGCAAGGGCCATGATTGTCAGGGCCGGATTGGCCGCACCAGAACTCGGGAAGGTGGAGTGGTCGCTGATCCACAGATTGTCGATGTCGAAACTGCGCCCATATGGATTGACCACGGCCGCTCCTGCATCGGTTCCCATCCGGCAGGTGCCGATCATGTGTGCGGCCCGGCTGATGACACGGATGTCCTTCGCCCCGATGGACTCCCACATCTTCACCATCAGGCGGGATGCATGGCGATGCATGGCGTCCTCATTGGGGCCGTATGTATGGTCGATCCGTGGTTTGGGCAGACCGAAAGCGTCTTTTTCATCAGACAGGGTCACACGGTTTTCATCCCGTGGCAGGCTTTCCCCGTGCATCCCGATACCCGCACTGTAATTGTAGGCTGCCAGCGTGCGGCTGAGGGCCTCACCACGGCGCCCATCCGCCCGGACCAGATTGGCAGCCCATGTGAGCGGCATCATGCCCAGGGACTGGAGCAGATACCCTCCCGCAAAGTCGGCATCCTTTGGCCGCAGCATGTCTTCGGAAATGGTCAGGGATGGGTAACCCTTGTTGGGCCGGGTTTCTTCATCAAACACACCCCAGACCTGCGTGGATACATGCGTCATGTAATTGCGTCCCACCTGCCCGGAACTGTTCGCCAGACCGTTGTTCAGCAGCAGGCGGGCCGTTTCCACCGCTCCGGCAGACAGGACAACAGCCCGGCATTTCTGCCGTTCCTCCCGTCCGTCACGGACATAGATGACCGCCGTGATCCGCCCCTGGCTGTCCCGCTCAAATCCCGTCGCCATGCAGCCAGGACGCAGTTCAGCCCCATGGGCACAGGCCAGTGGCAGATAGGTGTTGTCCACGCCCGATTTCGCCCCGTTCCGGCAACCCTGATGACAGGCACCGCAATTCACGCAGGCTTCACGTCGGCCAAAATGAGGCTGGTCATGAGCTTTCGTGATGACAGCCAGAGGACCATCTGCATGACGCAGCCCTACATTGTCACAGGCCTGACGCATCTTCAGGGCGGCATTGTTGGGTGCTGCGGGCGGATAGGCATAATGGCGGCTCTCATCCCAGGGATAAGACGCTGGGCCACTCACACCTATGAAGCGCTCTACCTCTTCCACGTAAGGCTGAAGCTCTTCGGCTCCGAAAGGCCAGTCCACCCCTTTCCCGCTCTCACTGTACAGGCGGTAATCCCGGGGATCCATGCGCGGCAGGAAAGCCCCGTAATGAAGCAGGGACCCCCCAATCCCTGTTCCACTGTTATTACCCCCAAAGGCCTGCGGTGTTCCCCCACCAGACAGACGCTCATGCAGCCAGTACAGTTCCTGTGCTGTCGGCTCATCCGGCGTGTGGGACCTGGCCTTGAAAGAAGGGCCGGCTTCCAGCGCCACGACCTTCCGCCCTGCCATGGCAAGCCGCGCAATGAGCGGTGCGCCGCCCGCGCCCGTCCCGATGACGACAACATCGGCAGTTTCCTGTGAAAAATCATTATGCGTTTTCTGCATCATGCAACTGTTTCCATCACTTATGGATCAAAGATGTTCGTACTGGGGTACATGGGGACAGTACGGCCCGAAGCGGGAGAGGTACCGAGTACCGGGGACGGTACTGTACCCCCTTATGAAACGGGGATTGTACACAGCCTCATTGTGGAAAAAGAGGGATAACGTTCTGCACCCCTTGCTCTAACTTGCCTTCAGAGGTTGTACACACTGTGAGTAAGCTGGGGTACATTTTTCGAAAGCCGGGTACCCCGGTTTCCACAAGGTCTTTCAACAACATCTAAATCTAAGATTTGTAAATTCATATGTTGTGTTGTCTGGCTGTCCTTTCTTCCATTCCAGCTCCAGACTGGCTTGCCGCCATGAAGAAAGACCTTGGTTCATGTCCCTACGATCCCTTTTTCCTGTTTCTTCCAGAGGCGGAAAAGCCCTGAAATTCTCCTTCATCCCATTTTTGAAAAACGGCGCTCATTTTCCGGCTCAAAAGCCTCTTTTTTTGTCAGTGATTCAGCCGAAAACCCTTGAATTTCCTTGTCTCCACCAGTCAGGCTGGAGGAAATTCCAAGCCGTTCCTGTGCAATCGGATGCGCCAGAAACGCTGCAACGATCTGGTTGCGGAGATCACCACTCCACAACTTCATCTGTGAGGCTGAAAAAGGCGCCTGAGCATTGACCGGCAGGGAGCCATCAAAAGCCCTGTCCAGCAGCGTACCACGCTGATCCGTGTCAAGAGAGGCATAATCCTGTCCAAAAAGGCCCCGGGCATACAGTTCCAGAGAGGCAAGACCATCTTCCCAGGCGGCCATATCTGTCGGCAGATCGGCAAAACGCCATCCATCTCCAGGCCCGGCGAGAGCCTGATCGATCATGACTGCCAGATTGAGATGCAGCTCACCCAGAAGTGGTGCCTGTGGCAGAATGTCATCACAGACCAGCTCAAGAAGCTGAAAAGCCTCTGGGGAAAGATGGTTCCTCTGGCCCTGTTCCTGTTCCATTCTTTCGAGCAGGGCAGTGCGTGTCCGAGAGGATATGTGGTCTGACTGAAGAAAAGCGGGCAGGGTTCTGGTCATGAAAGGTTTCCTGCTGGAAAAGTGAAAAGACAAAGAGAAGGCTTTACCCTATAGCCTCATAGGGAGATATAAGGCTAATGAGAGGCCGGGTCTCTTCCGGGAGGTGGGAGGCCGGGACCATGTTTCAAGTTCTGGAAGGACAGGAGTCACGATGACGGTTGAGATTAAAGTCCCTGTGCTTGGTGAAAGCCTGAAACAGGCAACCGTGATGCGTTGGCTCAGACAGTCTGGCGATTACGTGAAGGCTGGTGAGACGGTTCTTGAGCTGGAAACGGACAAGGTCACGCTGGATGTGCCGGCTCCGGCAGCCGGGGCACTGAGCCATGATCTGCCGGAAGGAACGGATGTTGAGGTCGGGCAGGTCATTGCATTCGTGGATGATCAGGCAGCAGCCCCTGCGGTTGAGGAAAACAGGCAGCAGGACAGCCAGGACGTGGTGCAGGATGTGACGGACCATGGTCCAGCTGCTTCAGCAGAGGGAGAGCAGCCCGTGGTGACGGGAGGAGCTGTCACTCATCCGGCTCCTGCTGTGGCTGAACCGGTGGCCTCCCTTCCCGAAGACAGGGGAACGGGGGAGCGGCGTGTGCCGATGAGCCGCCTGCGTCAGACCATTGCCCGGAATCTCAAGGCAGCCCAGAATAGTGCCGCCATTCTGACAACGTTCAATGAAATTGACATGAGTGCCGTCAAGGCGCTGCGGAGCCAGTATCGGGAGCTGTTCGAGAAGAAGCATGAGGGGGCCCGTCTGGGGTTCATGTCGTTCTTTGCCCGTGCTGTCGTAGGGGCCCTGAAGGATTTTCCGGTGCTGAATGCCCGGATTGAAGGACATGAGATCGTTTATCAGGATCATGTCAATCTGGGCATTGCCGTGGGGACGGAACGGGGGCTGGTCGTGCCCGTGCTGCGGAAGGCCGAGACACTTGGTTTTGCCGAGCTGGAGCGCCGCATTGCCGATTATGGCAAACGGGCTCGTAAGGGTGGCCTTGCCCTGAAAGAACTGGAAGGTGGCAGCTTTACCATCACCAATGGCGGGATTTTCGGGTCCCTGCTGTCCACGCCCATTCTCAATGCACCGCAGTCCGGTGTGCTGGGGATGCACGCCATCCAGGACCGGCCCGTGGCCCGGAATGGGCAGGTTGTCATCCGGCCCATGATGTATGTGGCCCTGTCCTATGATCATCGTCTGGTGGATGGACGGGAAGCGGTCAGTTTTCTTGTGAGGCTCAAGGAGCTGATCGAGGACCCCCGTCGCCTGCTGCTGGATATCTGACAGGCATCAGGTACGAAAAAACCCCTCCGCCCATGATTTGGACGGAGGGGTTTTTCATCTGGTCAGTTACAGGGATACCGACCAGATATGGACTCAGTGGCCCCAGCCAGCAGGGATTTTGCCGCCATTGTTGGCAAGCTCGGTATAGACCTGCTTGATGAGCCAGACATTCATCGTGGCCGTGTCGTTCTTGTCCCCGGTATAGTGCAGATCGTCAGCAAGACTCTGACGGGCCTGCAGGGAGCTGTCGAGGCCCAGGAGCTTGAGCAGATCGACGATGGATTCCTTGTAGTTCAGAGGCTGGCCAGCCTTGGCGGCCAGTTCCTTCAGAACGGCATCCACATCCACCTGTGCGATGGACGGAGCCGCAGCACCGGCAGCTGGCTGTGCCGTATCCGCCGCCTTGGCAGAAGAGCCGAACAGGCTCGTGGCGAAGCTGGAAACCTTGGAAACGATGTCGTTGAAAAGACCCATGATATGTTCCTTCCCTGAAAGCAGGAATGACTGGTCGGTTATGACCCTGCCATCGGAAATGATGGCAGGGAACAGTGACAGAAAGGATCAGTAACGGTACAGGTCGTGCTTGAACGGCCCGTTGGGGGACACCCCGATATAATCCGCCTGAGCCTGTGTCATTCTGGAGAGCGTGGCGCCCACCTTTGCAAGATGGAGAGCGGCAACCTTTTCATCAAGGATTTTTGGCAGAGTATAAACTTTTCCTGCCTCATACTGGCCCGGTTTTGCATTCCAGAGTTCGATCTGTGCCAGTGTCTGGTTGGTGAAGGAGGCGGACATCACGAAGGACGGATGGCCTGTGGCGTTGCCCAGATTGACCAGACGGCCTTCGGAGAGAAGGATGAGGCGGCGGTTCGGGGCCAGCTCGATCTCATCAACCTGCGGCTTGATGTTGGTCCATTTGTGATTGCGCAGGGCGGAGACCTGAATCTCGCTGTCAAAATGCCCGATATTGCAGACAATGGCCCGGTCCTTCATCTCACGCATATGTTCGATGGTGATGATGTCCTCGTTGCCGGTACAGGTCACGAAGATGTCGCCACGGGGAGCGGCATTTTCCATCGTGACGACCTCATAACCTTCCATGGCAGCCTGAAGGGCGCAGATCGGGTCAACTTCCGTCACCAGCACGCGGCAGCCTGCGCTGCGGAGGGAAGCGGCAGAGCCTTTGCCCACGTCACCATAACCGGCCACAACAGCCACCTTGCCGGCCATCATGACATCGGTGCCACGGCGGATGGCATCCACGAGGCTCTCACGGCAGCCATAGAGGTTGTCGAACTTGGACTTGGTCACGCTGTCATTGACATTGATGGCCGGAACCTTGAGCAGCCCCTTGCGCTCCATGTCCCAGAGGCGATGCACGCCCGTCGTGGTTTCCTCGGAAATGCCACGGACCTCCTTGAGGAGCTCGGGGTATTTCTCATGCATGAGGGTTGTCAGGTCACCACCATCATCAAGGATCATGTTGGGGGTCCAGCCATCCGGCCCCTTGATGGTCTGCTCGATGCACCAGATGAATTCTTCCTCGTTCATGCCCTTCCAGGCGAAAACGGGAATGTTGGCGGCGGCAATGGCGGCAGCTGCCTGGTCCTGGGTGGAGAATACGTTGCAGGAGGACCAGCGGACTGTGGCACCGAGGGCGATCAGCGTCTCGATCAGCACGGCGGTCTGGATGGTCATGTGCAGGCAGCCGGCAATCCGGGCACCCTTCAGCGGCTGGCTGGCGCCATATTCCTCGCGGAGGGCCATCAAGCCCGGCATTTCGCCCTCGGCAATGGAGATTTCCTTGCGGCCCCAGTCGGCCAGGGACATGTCACGAACCTTGTAGTCCTGCGTAGCCATATGTGTTTCCTTGGTTTTTGGCAGTTGATGATCATGGATGGAACAGCAGGCAGGCGAGGCCTCCATGCGGTTCCTGCACCGGGAAACTATAGAGCCTTGCCGTAAGGCTGGAAAGAAGAACGGACCAACAGTTTTCCGTTACAAAATGGTGTCATCCATATTGCGTCCCATCGGGCAACGTGTCAGAGAACGGGCGGTATTCATGTGTCTGGAGCCTTGGCTCTTCCCGGTGCAAAGGGATGTCCTGCCGCCTTCAGTCCGGGCAGGAAAACTGTAATGGGGGGTGGCTGTGCCCGACAATACTGTTCCGAATTTTCCTTTTACAGTGCTTGACCCGTCCCTGAAGGAGGCCCACCCCATGGCCCGGATCAAGGGCCTTGTCTGGGCTGTCCGTGCCGTGCCGGGGCAGGGGATCATGCCGCTGGATGCCGAGGACGTGCAGCGTATCCTCCAGTCTCCCGGGGAAGAAGGCTATGAGGCGGCGTCCGGAGAGAATGGCTGGTGCTGGCTGCATTTCGATACGGTTCACAGTTCTGCCCGTACCCATGTGGGGCGGCTGCCGGGGATGCCGGAAGATGTGGGGACCATGCTGGCGGAAACGGATTACGGCATTGCCCTTGAAGCTGCCGATGATACGGTCTGGGGGGCTTTGCCCGCCTTTGACGATGCCCTGGCGGAGGAGGACCGGGAGATTTGCGCCTGGCGCTTTGCCATGCGGCAGAATATCCTGATCACGACACGGCGCACGCCCATTCCCGTACTGGGGTCGGCCTACCGGTCTCTCCAGACACAGGGGGTACCCCGCAATCCGGCTGGGGTGATAGACCGTGTCCTGCGGGATTTTACCGGGACGGTCCGCCGCCAGCTGGCCCAGCTTGATGACGAGCTGGATAGGGCGGAAGATGTTCTGCTGGCCATTGTCCACGGGTCCGATCTTGGGCATCTTGGTGGTATCGTGGGTAAGGTGAGGCGCCGTTCGACAGAGCTGCGGCGTGTTGTCATGCCGATCGACCGTGTCCTGCGGGATGAAGACCTCGAGTTGCCGGAATGGGCCGAGGATGACCTGCGGGACCGGGCTGAACGGCAGATTCACGCAGCCCTTGATGATCTCATTGCCTTGCAGGATCGGGCCCGTTCCCTACAGGATGAGCTGGCTTCCAGCCAGGCGGAAGAAACAAACCGCCGTCTGTGCATCGTGTCCATCGTGACGACCCTCATGCTGCCGGCCACGCTGGTCACGGGGTTCTTCGGCATGAATACGGGGGGCATGTTTCTGGCCTCTGGTGGGTTGGGGACCATTTTTGCTGGTGGGCTGTGTGTGGTTGCCATGGCCGTGACCTTCATTTTCATGAAAATGGCCCGACTGTTCTGAGGAAGCTGACTGGTCCTGCTGATGACTGAAATAAACAGGAATACGTTATTGCATATCATTCTCATAAACTGAGGTGATGTCTCTGTTCAGTGACATTGATCAAATAGAACTTCACATTATTTTTGAAGAAAGAGGGGATGGACACTGTCCGAAAACCTGCCTACCTTCCCTAATTGAGGGTTGATATCGGACTGGATCAGGACTGTTTATTAGTGAAACAGGATCAATCATTTTCCTTTTCCTCCGGATGTTACCTATTTTCCATGGTCAGATAAAAGGTAGGAGTCCTTGAATGTCTGATAAGAATATCATTCGCACGACCGCTGGTGCCCCTTGGGTCAGCAACCAGGACAGCAAGTCTGCCGGTCCTCGCGGACCGCTTCTGCTGGAAAACTATCAGCTGATCGAGAAGCTCGCTCATCAGAACCGTGAGCGCATCCCGGAGCGTACCGTGCACGCCAAGGGCGTTGGTGCTCATGGAACGCTGACCATCACCAAGGACATCACGAAGTACAGCTGCGCATCCATCTTCTCCGAGGTCGGCAAGAAGACGGACATGTTCCTGCGTGCATCCACCGTGGCCGGTGAGCGTGGTGCTGCCGATGCCGAGCGTGACGTGCGTGGCTGGGCCCTGAAATTCTACACGGATGACGGCAACTGGGACCTGGTGGGCAACAACACCCCGGTCTTCTTCATCCGTGATCCCATCAAGTTCCCGGACTTCATCCATACGCAGAAGCGTCATCCCCGCACAAACCTGCGTTCTGCCACGGCAGCCTGGGACTTCTGGTCCCTCAGCCCGGAGAGCCTGCATCAGGTGACGATCCTGATGTCCGATCGTGGCATCCCCAAGGGCATCCGCAACATGAACGGGTATGGCAGCCACACCTATTCACTGTGGAATGCCAAGGGTGAGCGCTTCTGGGTGAAGTTCCACTTCAAGACCCAGCAGGGCCATGAGTTCTATACGACCGAGGAAGCTGCTGAGGTCGTGGCCAAGACCCGTGAGTCCACCCAGGAAGACCTGTACGAGAACATCGAGAAGGGGAACTTCCCCAAATGGACGTTCTACATCCAGGTGATGGAAGAGGAAGAGGCCGAGCGCGTCAACTTCAACCCGTTTGACGTGACCAAGGTCTGGTCCCACAAGGACTATCCGCTGATCGAAGTCGGTGAGCTGGAACTGAACCGCAACCCGGATGATTATTTCTCCGAGGTTGAGCAGGCTTCCTTCTCCCCGTCCAACATCGTGCCGGGCATCGGTTTCTCTCCGGACAAGATGCTTCAGGGCCGTATCTTCGCCTATGCGGATGCTCACCGCTACCGTGTCGGCACACATTACGAGTCCCTGCCGATCAACCGTCCGAAGTTCAAGGTGAAGAACTATCATCTTGATGGTGCCATGCGCTTTGATGAGCCGAAGCGTGGCGATGGCGACTTCTACGAGCCGAACTCCTTCGGTGGTCCGGTTGAAGACAAGGCTGCGATGGAGCCGCCGCTGCGCGTGAGCGGGGACGCCACCTACTACGATCACCGTAGCGATGGTGATGACTTTGCACAGCCGCGTGCTCTGTATCATCTCTTCGATGATGCCCAGAAACAGCGCCTGTACAACAACATTGCCGGTGCCATGGCTGGCGTGCCGCAGAACATCGTCGAGCGTCAGCTGGGTCTCTTCGAAAAGGTTGACCCGGCCTATGCTGAAGGTGTCCGCAAGGCACTGAAGGGCTGAAACCGCTTTTCGCTTCCCCTTCCGGTATGACCGGAAGGGGAACAGTTAAAAGGCTCTCCGGATATCATGCCGGAGAGCCTTTTTTCATGTCGGATCAGTCTGCCCGGCGGAAGGTGAGATGGTCCTGCCCGAAGGAATGGGAGAGTTCCTGCCCTGGCGGAAGCCTGCCAAGCTGGATGAGCGTCTCCAGATGGTCAGCCAGACATGTCGTGATGGGGCCGAGTGCCAGCCCGTGAGGTTTTTCCGAAAGGAAGGAGGCTGGGCCGATCATCGTGCCATCAGCTGTCCGGACGCTGGCCAGGCCCCGGTCAAAGAGCATGGCAAGTCCGAGCAGGGCCTCACCTGTCAGAGGCAGGAAATACCCCAGTGGGGTCATTTTCGGTGCATCGAAATGAATCTCATGGAGATCGGTGCCAATGCTGATCCAACCCTGGTTGCCGTCTACGCAACGCAGGGCGATGCTGTCCTGCAATGTGGAGAAAACGTCAATTTCCGGCAGGGGAAAGGGCAGGGACGCCTGTTTCCTGAAACGGGCCCGGATGGGGGAGGAAGCATAATTGCGCCGTGTCAGGGGGGACTGTAGATGGAGGCTCAACCCTGGTACGGCCCGGGTATCAAAAAGCTGCCGGATGATCCTGTCATTGAGGGTATCATGGCCCAGCATCTGCCCTGTTGCATCCAGCAGCCACAGGGGCGGAGAGGTGGTCTGGTCCGTGTGATCAGTGTTCATGCAATGTGGCTCCCTGCCCGGATTCCCTACAGGCTTATATGTTTCACGGGAAACATGCCAGATGGAACATCCTTCTTTCCGGGCAGGGAGCTGTCAGATCATGATGTCGTATCTACCAGAATTATTTCCGAATCTTCCAGCGCTTCAAGCGTGATGGTGTCTTCCCCTGCAATGGCCGCTCCACTGCGTGCCGTGATGGTCTGCCCATTCAGCAGCAGGGTGCCTTTTGCAGGAACAAGATAACCCAGTCGGCCAGGTGTGAATGCGTAACTGGCCTGCTGTCCTTTCTGGAGGGAAAGCCCCAGAACACGGGCATCAGTATGGATGGGCAGGGCATCTTTGTCATCGGCATGACCAGACGCCAGAACGGTGAACTGGCCTGTCTGCTCTCCTTTGGGGAAACGCCGTGTCGCCCAGGATGGTCCGTGCCCTTTGTCTGTCGGGATGATCCATATCTGGAATATCTGTGTGGGGATGGGTTCATTGTTGTATTCGCTGTGGAAAATGCCCGTTCCAGCGGACATGACCTGCACATCTCCAGCCTCGGTCCGCCCCGTGTTGCCGAGACTGTCCCGGTGCGTGATGGCGCCCTGGCGGACATAGGTGATGATCTCCATGTCCCGGTGGGGATGGGTGTCAAACCCGGTGCCGGGGGCGATGGTATCATCATTCCAGACACGCAGGCGCCCCCAGCCCATGCGGTCATGATCCAGATAATGGGCGAAAGAGAAATGGTGCCGGGCATCCAGCCACCCATGTGAGGCATGGCCGAGCTGGTCAAAGGGGCGAATATCAATCATGGTGTCATTCCTTGCTGGTTCAGCTCACCCACCATGTAAGGCGTGAAGAGAGCGGATCACACAGGCATGAAAGAAAGACATTCTTTCCATATTTTGCATCATGACCTGTCAGCAGCCAGAGGCTGGCAGGAGGGGACGGAATTATGAAATTGCCGGATTTCGAGGCGTGGGCCATTTTTGCCAGGGTGGCCGAGCATGGGTCTTTCTCGCAGGCTGCCAGGGAACTTCATCTTTCACCCCCCACTGTCTCAAAAGCGATCAGTCGGTTGGAGCAGTCTCTTGGTGTCGCCCTGTTCAGCCGCAATTCCCGGCATATGTCCCTTACACAGACAGGGCAGCTTGCGCTGGAGCGGGCCAATCGCATGTTCATGGAGGCGGAAGCGGCAGAGAATGAGGTGCGGGGTGGCCGTATCCGTCCTTCCGGTCTGATCCGGATGACGGCTCCAACTACCTTCGGGCTTCGGTATGTTTCCGCAGCTCTGCCATCTTTCCTGAGGGCTTACCCGGAGATTGATATTGCCATCACGTTTACGGACAGTTTCGTGGACCTCGTTTCAGAAGGTTATGATGTGGCGATCCGCATTGCGGCTCTGGAGGATTCGGCGCTCAGGGCCCGCAGGGTATGTACGGTACGACGCCTGCTTGTGGCCTCCCCGGACTATCTGGCCCAGCAGGGTGAGCCTGCCCATCCGCGGGAACTGGAGGGGAGGAAGAGCTTTGTCTATGTCAACGGGTCATCATGCGGGGCCATCCGGCTGATGGAAAAAGCGACAGGGGCAGTCCATACATTGTCTCAGACGGCACGACTCCAGTCCGACAATGCGGAAGGATTCCTGCCAGCGCTGGAGGCTGGGCTTGGCTTCGGACTGATGCCGGATTTCATGGTGAGTGAAGCCATGCAGGAGGGTCGGTTGCAGGAAATGATGCCGGGCTGGAAGGCGGACGACATTGCCCTTTATCTCGTCACATCCGCCACAAAGCTGCGGCCTCAGAGGGTGAGCCTGCTCATGGAGCATCTCATCCGCCAGTTCAGCACACCGCCATGGCGGCTGTCCGACTGAAAGCGGACTGATGAAATCCGAAAAGCATCCTTTCCCGATTTTCTATATCCAGTCTGGAAAGGTGGCGTTACCTCTTGTGAAGGTTTCAGTGTTCCCGGTAGCGGGAAAGACCGACAGATCAAGGATGTATCGTCATGTCAAAAGTGCTCGTGCTTTATTATTCATCTTACGGTCACGTGGAGACCATGGCCCACAGCATTGCCGAAGGTGTACGTGCAACGGGCGTAGAGGCCGTTGTGAAGCGTGTGCCAGAGCTGGTGCCGGAGGAGGCTGCCAGAGCGCATCACTTCAAGCTGGAACAGGACGCACCTGTTGCAACGCCGGCTGAGCTGGTCGAGTATGATGGTATCATCATCGGGGCTCCGACCCGTTTCGGGCGTCTGCCGGCACAGATGGCCAATTTCTGGGATCAGACCGGTGGTCTCTGGGCCAAAGGGGAGCTGATCGGCAAGGTGGGGGCTGTCTTCACCTCCACGGCAACCCAGCATGGTGGGCAGGAAACGACACTCTATTCCCTGATGTCCAACCTGCTGCATCATGGCATGGTCATCAGCGGTCTGCCCTACAGTTTCCAGGGGCAGATGCGTAATGACGAGATCGTAGGTGGCGCTCCTTATGGGGCCACAACCATTGCCAATGGTGACGGCTCCCGCCAGCCGAGCGAGACAGACCTGGAGGGGGCCCGTTTCCTTGGCAGGCATGTGGCCGGACTGGTCAGGAAGCTGTCCTGAGTTTTTCCGAAAGTCTTTATTCACGCACAGAAGAGACGGACATGGGGGCCGGGCTGCGGTCCCCATGTCTGTTTTCAGTGTTTCATGTGAAACATGATCAGCCCGGGACAGGCCTGTGCCGGTCGCCAACCAGCAGGCATTTCTTCATCACGCTGGAGAGAACTGCCTCCTTCAGGAAACGGAACCGGCCATGCTTCGGAGGAATCGGATAATTGCTCTGTGCTGGTATCGTGCAGCCATAGATGCGGACAAGCAGCGTAAAATGGCTGAAGATGTGTTTGACCTCTCCACAATCTTCCCACTGTGCCTGCAAGGGGGCGTAGCGGGTAAAGGCCGTTTCGGCCAGCCGTGCAGGCGAAGGCGTGCTTTGGCTTTCGGACCATGGTGTGCCGGGAAGGTCGTCCGTTCCTCCCAGCAGACCTTCCGGCGGTCGTGAGCGGAGCAGGACACGGCCTTCCGGATCGATGACACGGAAAAGAATGGCATGACGGGTCGGGCGGGCTTTCTTCTTCTGTCGGGCAGGGAGAGCTTCAGCCATGTTGCGGGCTCGGGCGAGGCAGCCGTCCTGCCATGGGCACGTCAGACAGGAGGGTGAGCGGGGCGAGCAGAGGCTCGCCCCAAGGTCGAACAGGGCCTGAGCAAAATCGGAAGGGCGGGCCTGTGCTGTCGGATCGTCATTCAGATGGCTGGCAAGACGGGCCAGCAGGGGGCGGGCAGCGGGTAGCGGGTCTTCCACGGCATTGAGGCGGGCCGTGATGCGCTCCACATTGCCATCAACCGGAACGGTCGGAATATTGAAGGCAATGGCGGCAATGGCCCGGGATGTATAGGCCCCGATTCCGGGGAGTGTCTGCAATCCTTCGACCGTACGGGGAAAGGCTCCCAGCTTATGAACGGCCTGAGCACAGGCATGAAGATTTCGTGCCCGTGCGTAATAGCCCAGCCCGGCCCAGAGCTGGAGCACCTCTTCCTGCGGCGCTTCCGCCAGAGCATCAACTGTCGGAAAGCGGGCCAGAAACCGCTGGTAATAGGGAATGACCGTCTGCACGACTGTCTGCTGGAGCATGATCTCGCTCAGCCAGACATGGTACGGGTCCGCCTGCTGGCCAGGTGCGGCACGCCAGGGCAGGGTACGGCGATGATGGTCATACCAATGGAGAAGGAGGGAAGCATCAGGTGTCACGCCGGTGTCTATGACGAAGAAACAGCATCGGGGCAAGGGCTGGCCTTGCTGAAACGTTTCCGTCTGCTCCCGTGATGATGGTATGGAGAGTCCGTACGCAGCATACTGGGATGGGTCGGATGGCAGATGAAACAGGAATGAAAAAAACTGCCCGTTCATCAGCATCGGGGCAGGACCGGAAAGCGGATGGCAAGGGCTGGAGCGATTACCGTCGAGGCAAGGGCCGGATGATCGGGGCCCTGCTGCCCCCCCTGACAAAACCCATTTTCCGCAAGAAATCACCGCTGTTCGTGCGTCTGCTCATGGAGTGGGAGACGCTGGTCGGTCCAGCGCTGGCGGAGGTGAGCGAACCCTGCCGCCTGCGGCCCGGCGTGTTGACCATACGCTGCTGTGGTCCGGCAGCGGTGGAGATGCAGTACGCAGCGCCCCGTCTTCTGGCCAACATCAATACAGCCTGTGGTCTTTATGGAGATGAAGCGCTGAAACAGATCAAGCTGTTACAGGATCGGCCTGTCCAGCGTAAGCCGTCCCACAGGCCCCAGAAGAAATGGAAGGATGCGGCGCCAGTTCCCGTAAATGGTATCGAGGATGCCGGGTTGAAAGAAACGCTGGAGCGTCTTGGTGGGCATATCCGGGCCAAAAAACAGGGGACAAAAAAAGCCCGCCGCTTTTGAGGGCGGCAGGCCATGCCCGTGTCATTGGCCCGAGGCCGAAGACACGGGGACAATGGGAGGATATGTCAGTCGGTCACGATATCGGCAGCCGTGTAGCCCTGCGCAAAGAGGTGCGTCCGCATCCCGGTAAAGTTGACCTGCTGTTCAATCACCTGCCGGACATTCGGCTTGGCGTGATAGGCAATGCCAAGACCTGCTGCCTTGAGCATGGGGATGTCGTTGGCACCATCACCTGTTGTCAGGCTGGCAGAGAGCTTGACGCCCCGCTCGGCACAGATGGTCTCCAGATGTTCTTTCTTGGCATCCGGGCCGAGGATTTTGCCGATCAGCTGGCCGGTGATGATGCCGTCCCTGATCTCAAGCTGGTTGCCGTAATGTTCATCAAAGCCGAGCTTCCTGGCAGCCCGCTCGGTGAACCAGTCGAACCCACCGGAGATGAGGGCCGTGCGTGCGCCATTGGCCTTCATGGTCTGCACCAGCTCCCTGATACCATCAGTGAAAGGCAGATGTTCCAGAACATCCTTCAGCAGGGATTCAGGATGGCCCTTCAGGCCGATGGTGCGCTTGCGGAGGGATTCATCAAACTCCATCTCGCCATTCATGGCACGCTTGGTGATTTCGGCTACATAGTCGCCCGTGCCTGTTGCCTTGGCCAGATCATCCAGCGTTTCGCCATCGAAGATGGTGCTGTCCATGTCGGACACCAGCACGGCTTTGCGGCGGCCACGGGTCTTGGTGAGAATGGCATCAACCTTGTAGGGAGCCAGGGCGGCACGGATTGTTGCAGGCGTGGCATCGCCGGGCCCGGGTGTCGGGCAGAAAATGTCAACGGCCTCGCCTTCGGACAGAACGACCGGTGGCTCACCTTTGACAAGATTGCGGGCAATGTCGATCGCCTCTTTGGGAAGGGTCCCATGGCGGCGATTGGCAACAAGAGTCAGAACACAGGGAAGGGACATGACATCTCTCGCTAAAAGATCAGAAGATATGGCAGGATAGGTGTATGAACTCTTCTGAAAACGCCCTCATTGTGGCGGGACCGACCTGTTCGGGCAAGTCGGCTTTGGCCTTTCATTTGGCAGACCTGTATTGTGGTACGGTCATCAATGCAGATTCCATGCAGGTTTACAGGGAGCTGCGCATCCTCACTGCCCGCCCCGGGGAGGAAGAGGAAGCAGCCATTCCCCATCGTCTTTATGGGGTATTGCCCGCAGCCACACCCGGCAGTGTGGCCTGGTGGCGGGAGCAGGCTCTGGCAGAAATCGCCGCCTGCCGTAGCGCCGGGCGGCTGCCCATCCTCTGTGGTGGCACGGGCATGTATCTCCGTGCCCTGACGGATGGCCTCGTGGAGGTCCCCGACCCCGGAGAAGCAGCCCGGCAGGAGGCCCGGACCCTGCTGGAGGCGATTGGCCCGGAGGCCCTGCACGAAAAGTTGATGCAGGCTGATCCGCAGACGGCCTCCCGTCTTCATCCACAGGATTCCCAGCGTATCAGCCGGGCCTGGGAGGTTCTGGCAGGAACCGGGCGAGGGCTGGCCTCATGGCAGGAGGACAGGGCGCTTCCGGCAGCTCCATACCGTTTCATATCCCTGCGGCTTGACCCGCCCCGGGATGAGCTGAGGTCTTCCATTGTCCAGCGTTTCGATGACATGGTGGAAGCGGGAGCACTGGAGGAGGTGGCGGCCTTGCGGGAGCAGAATCTGCCCGCCAGCCTGCCCGCCATGCGTGCCCATGGTGTGCCGGAGCTGGGACAGGTGCTGGAGGGGCAGTGCAGCCTGGAGGACGCCCGGCTGGCTGCTACCCGTGCCATTGGCCGCTATACCCGCCGGCAGGCTACATGGTTCCGGCACCATAGGCTGAGCCGGGAGGGAGATGGCGAAATAATATTTCAAAGAACCAGTGGCAGAGAGTTCTTTTCGAGTAAAAAAATGCGCGAAATTGAATATTTTATATCATCCAGAATTGACGGACCCGCTCCGGAACGATAGAGCAGAAGCGTTGCGTTAAACGGCGAAAGGACAGACGCCATGCCTGCCAGCGAGACAGCTCCCATGATGGCAACAGGTGCTGAAGTCATTCTGCGTGTTCTTGAGGAAGAAGGCGTGGATGTCATTTTCGGTTATCCCGGCGGTGCGGTCCTTCCCATTTACGATGCTCTCTTCAAACAGAAGAAGATCCGGCACATTCTGGTCCGGCACGAGCAGGCGGCAACCCATGCGGCCGAGGCCTATGCCCGTTCCACCGGCAAGGTCGGTGTGGTGCTGGTGACATCCGGCCCTGGTGCGACCAATGCCGTGACCGGCCTGATGGATGCGAAGATGGATTCCATCCCGCTGGTCTGTCTGGCCGGACAGGTGCCCGTGCCGCTGATCGGCAAGGATGCGTTTCAGGAAGCGGACATGGTGGGCATCACCCGGCCTGCGACCAAGAAGAGTGTTCAGGTGCGGGAGGCCGAGGCTCTGGCCCCAACAATCCGGGAGGCTTTTGCTCTGGCCCGTTCCGGCCGTCCCGGCCCGGTTCTGGTGGACCTGCCCAAGAACATCACGGTGTCCGAAGCACCCCTGCCGCCCCGTCCGGCGGAAGCAGCAGAGGGAAAGGCGACTCCGGCTCTGGATGCTCAGGCGGTCAGCCAGGCCGTCGAGGCCATGAAGAAGGCCCGCAAGCCTCTGCTTTATGTTGGTGGTGGTGTCATCAATGCCGGGCCGGAGGCGGCAAAGCTGCTGCGCCAGCTGGCAGAGAAGACCGGTTTCCCCGTGACATCCACCCTGATGGGGTTGGGTGCCTATCCGTCTTCCAGTGATCATTTTCTGGGGATGCTGGGCATGCATGGTGCCGTGGAAGCCAACATGGCGGCCCATGACTGCGACGTGCTGGTCGCCTTGGGTGCCCGGTTTGATGACCGGGTGACGGGCCGTGTTGACGGGTTCTCTCCCCATTCCTTCAAGATACAGGCGGACATTGATCCCCGGGAATTCGGCAAGATCATCAAGGTTGATGTGGCTCTGAAGGGGGACCTGAAGGCCACGCTGCACGCTCTTCTGGAAGGCTGGGGAGACAGTGCAGCCCCGGACCTGTCCGGCTGGTGGCAGGAGATCGACCAGTGGCGGGCTGTTGACGGTTTCGGGTTCGAGCAGGACAGGGCCGCCACGGCCACCATCAAGCCGCAATATGCCATCAGCCGCCTGTATGAGCAGGTGAAGGCCAGCGGGCGGGACTGCTTCGTTTCCACCGAGGTGGGGCAGCATCAGATGTGGGCCGCCCAGCATTTCGGGTTTGATGAGCCCAATCACTGGTTGACATCCGGTGGTCTGGGCACGATGGGTTACGGTCTGCCTGCTGCCGTGGGGGCACAGATCGCCCACCCTGACGGGCTGGTGATTGATATTGCCGGCGAGGCATCCACCCTGATGAATATTCAGGAGCTGGGAACCATTGCCCAGTACCGCCTGCCGGTGAAGATATTCATCCTGAACAACCAGTATATGGGCATGGTGCGGCAGTGGCAGGAGCTGGTGCATGATTCCCGTTATTCCCAGTCCTACAGTGCAGCCCTGCCGGATTTCGTGAAGCTGGCGGAATCGTTCGGCATCCGTGGTCTGCGGGTCGAGACGCTGGGCGGGCTGGATGAGGCCATCGAGACCATGCTGACCCATGAGGGACCGGTGCTGGTGGATGTGCATGTGGAGCAGGAAGAATGCTGCTTCCCGATGATCCCGTCCGGGGCCAGCCATGACCAGATGCTTCTGGGGCCGGGGCGTGTTTTTGGTGGGGCCGAGCTGACAGAAGAAGGCAAACGCCTCGTCTGAATGAAGTTTTGCCGGTCATCCTGCTCCTGTTCCGGGGCGGGAAGGCTGGATGGAGTGTTTCATGTCCGGGGAGTGTCTCCCCATCTGGGGCAGGATGATTGAGGGGCCTGCACCCGTTGTGAGGAAGGAAAAAAGTCATGCGTGTTTATTATGATCGTGATGCGGACATCAATCTGATCTGTGAAAAGAAGGTCGCCATCATCGGGTATGGCAGCCAGGGTCATGCCCATGCCAACAACCTGCGTGACAGCGGTGTGAAGGATATCGTTGTGGCGCTGCGCCCGGAATCCAAGGCAAAGGCCAAGGCGGAGGCAGCGGGTTTCCGTGTCGTTACCCCGGCCGAAGCCGCAGCCTGGGCTGATGTCGTGATGATCCTGACACCGGATGAAGGTCAGGCCGCCCTGTACAAGGAACAGCTGGCCCCGAACCTGAAGCCCGGCACGGCTCTGGTGTTTGCTCATGGTCTGGCCATCCATTTCCGTCTGATCGAGCCGAGCCCCGAGATGGACGTGTTCCTGATCGCTCCGAAGGGCCCTGGCCACACTGTGCGTTCTGAATACCAGCGTGGCGGTGGTGTGCCCTGCCTGGTGGCCGTGCATCAGGATGCTTCCGGCCAGGCCAAGGATGTAGCTCTGGCTTACGCTTCCGCTGTTGGCGGCGGCCGTGCTGGCGTGATCGAGACCAGCTTCCGTGAGGAAGTGGAAACAGACCTGTTTGGTGAGCAGGCTGTGCTGTGTGGTGGTACGATCGAGCTGATCAAGGCCGGGTTTGAGACACTGGTGGAAGCAGGCTACGCACCGGAGATGGCCTATTTCGAGTGTCTGCATGAGATGAAGCTGATCGTGGACCTGCTGTATGAGGGCGGCATTTCCAACGTCAACTACTCCATCTCCAATACGGCGGAGTATGGTGAGTATGTCAGCGGGCCGCGCGTTGTGACCCCGGCCGCCAAGGAGGCCATGCGTGAGGTGCTGAAGGACATCCAGAATGGAACCTTCGTGCGCAACTTCATTCTGGAGAACCAGTCCGGTAATGTGGGCTTCAAGGCGTCCCGTGCCCGTGATGAACAGCATCAGATTGAGCAGGTTGGCGCAAAACTGCGTGAGATGATGCCGTGGATCGCCAAGAACAAGCTGGTTGACAAGACCCGCAACTGAGGTCCGATGACCGGTATTTACGAATGGGGAGGATTTTCCTCCCCATTTTTTATTGTGGCTTCATTTGGGCATTTTCTGTTCAGAAAGAAAGAATAGAGTTGCGTTGAGGGTTATATTCCCCTAGAGGTCAACCCTTCCGCTCCTTCATTGGGGGAGGATGCGGCAATCTGCTGGTTCAGGGGTACGTTATGGACGCACTTGCTCGACTGGGGATGGAATCGGACCTTCCGAGAGATATCCAGAATACTGAGGCAATCGATACAATCGCTGATTGTAAGGACTTTTTCATCAAGCGTGATGGGATCACCTACGCAGGGAACCATCTCCTCATCGATTTCTGGAATGCCAGAAATCTGGATGACCCCGATCAGATTGACGCCACTCTGAGGCGTGCTGCCGAGGCAGCCGGGGCGACCATTCTGCATGGTCATTTCCACCATTTCACACCCAATGGCGGTGTATCTGGTGTGCTGGTACTGGCCGAAAGCCACATTTCCATCCATACATGGCCCGAGCGTCATTTCGCCGCTGTCGACATTTTCATGTGCGGTGTGTGCGATCCCAACATGTCCGTCCCTGTCATGCAGGAGCTGTTCCAGGCAGGACGTGTGGAGATTGATGCTTTCAGGCGTGGACGTGTCAGCTCGACACGGCATACGGGCCGGTAAGCCGGATAGGGAAAGGCCAGGGGGTTTTTCCCTCAATTTCCAATGGATTCCATGGAGTGTTCCTGTTCGCTGGCCAGCGTCCATGCTGGAGGGGGAGCAGGGGTAAGGAGCGGCGTCTGTGCGGCCTCCCCGTGATGGAGGGCGGCAGGCGTCGTTGATTGAAGAAAGGATGCCGCCATGACATCTGGCACGTCTTCCGGGACCTGGTTCAACGAGGCCCTCTATCCCGATTGGGGCCAGCGTTTCAGGGTTGTGAAAGAACTGGCCCACAGGAAGTCCCCGTTTCAGGACATCCGCATTTTCGAGAGCAGCAGCCATGGCCGTGTGCTGGTGCTGGACGGTATCGTGCAGATCACTGAGCGGGATGAGTTCATCTATCAGGAGATGCTGGCTCATGTGCCGCTCTTCATGCATCCGAACCCAAAACGTGTTCTCATCATCGGGGCCGGTGATGGTGGTGTGCTGCGTCGTGTTCTCCAGCACAGGACGGTCGAGAAAGCCGTCATGGTGGAAATTGATGGTGACGTGATCGAACTCTCCAAGCAACACCTGCCGATGTTTGGCAAGGATGCGTGGAATGACCCAAGGGCTGAGGTCATCGTTGGGGACGGGATCGATTACGTCAAGAAATCTGGTGATGCAGCCTTTGATGTCATCATCGTGGACAGCACGGACCCGATCGGCGTGGGTGATGTGCTTTTCACGGATGATTTCTATGAGAACTGCGCCCGCATCCTTTCGGATGAAGGGATCATCGTCAATCAGTGTGGCGTGCCGTTCCAGCAGGCAGATGAGCTGCGGGAAACAACGGCCCGTCGTGCGAAATTCTTCCCGCATGTCACGGCCTATCTGGCTGCCGTGCCAACCTATGTTGGTGGGTTCATGACACTGGGCATGGCCAAGAAGGGGGCTCCGCCGCACCGTCCGGACGTGGTCGAGCTGGCCCGTCGTGCACAGGGCATTGCGGAAGGCTGCCAGTACTGGACGCCAGAGGTGCATGTTGCCTCTTTCAGCCTGCCCCCCTATATCGCCCAGAACCTCCCTCGTTCATGAGGCCATAGAGAAGGATCCCCACCATGCGCCGGACTACAATCGCAGACTTCCAGACCATGAAGGATGAGGGTCGGCGGATCGCCATGCTCACGGTCTATGATTACGCTTCGGCCCTGATTGCCGAGCAGGCGGGCGTGCCGGTCATTCTGGTGGGGGATTCTCTGGGCATGGTCATGCAGGGGCGGGATACGACCCTGCCCGTGCGTGTGGAGGACATGATCTATCATGCACGGATGGTCCGCCAGGGCAGCCATAAAGCCCTTATTGTGGTCGACCTGCCCTTCCTTTCCTATGCTACCGAGCAGGATGCCGTGGATGCGGCCCGCCGTGTGATGCAGGAGGGTGGTGGACAGGCCCTGAAGCTGGAAGGCGGCCGGGAGATTGCCCCGGTCGTGCGTCGGCTGACGGAAATGGGTGTGCCCGTCATGGGGCATCTGGGTCTGACACCGCAGTCCCAGCATCAGATCGGCCTGCGGGCGCAGGCAAAGCAGGTCGAGGCCGCCCGTAAACTTCTGGATGATGCCCGTGCGCTGGAGGAGGCCGGAGCTTTCGGTATTGTGCTGGAGGTCATTCCCGCCGAGCTGGCCGAGCTGGTTTCCAGAACCCTGACCATTCCGACCATCGGGATCGGAGCCGGGCCGGGTTGTGATGGGCAGGTCCAGGTCTGGCATGACGTGCTGGGTCTTTTCGAAGGCAAATCCCCTCGTCATGCCCATCGGTTTGCTGAAATCGGAGAGCAGATGGTTGGAGCCTTGTCCCATTATGTCCGGCAGGTTGAGGAAGGCTCTTTCCCGACACAGGCACAGAGCGTGAGCATGAAGTCGGATGTACTGGCCAGCCTGAAGGCGGGGGAATGACCAGCTCCCCCAGGTGGGGAACGTGGTGAAGCCTTGCCCGGGCCCGGATTGTCAGACGGGGATGAAGCTGGCAGAGTGGTGAACTTCCCCTGTATTTACAGGATAAAACAGAATGACGGATGAAACATTGAAGTCCAGCCCCCTTCAGGCGCTGCATGAAGAGCTGAAGGCCACGATGGGATGCTATGCAGGCTATGCCCTGCCCGAGCATTACCCTCTCGGCATGGAGGTGGAGCATCTTCATACCCGCAAGCAGGCGGGGCTGTTTGACATCTCCTTTCTGGGGCAGGTCCGTATCCGTGCAAAAGAGGATAATGCCGCTGTTGTTGCTGAGGCGCTCGAAGCCCTGATGCCTCTGGACATCATGGGGCTTGAGAAGAACCGGGTCCGTTATGGCCTGTTGACGACCGATCAGGGTGGCATCCGGGATGATCTGGCCATTTCCCGTCAGGAAGAAGAGTTCATCCTGACACTCAATGGCCAGAACAGGGAAGACAATGCTGATTATCTCGAAAATGCCATTGGCAATGATTGCAGGCTGATCCGGGAATTTGACCGGGCCATGCTGTCCCTTCAGGGCCCTCTGTCGGCCGAGGTTCTGGCCCGTGTGCTGGACCAGACGACCATCATGGGGATGCGGTATCGGGACAGTCTGGCCATGCAGTGGGAGGGTGGCAGCCTCATTGTATCCCGTTTCGGTTATACGGGTATGGAAGGGTTCGATCTTTCTCTGGAGGCCAGTCAGGCTGAAGCCTTTGCCCGCCGTCTGCTGGACGATCCCGATGTGGCTCCGGCCGGGCTGGAGACACGGAACAGCCTGCGGATGGAAGCCGGGCTGTGTCTGTATGGGGCGGACATCGACAAAACCACATCTCCGGTGGAGGCCGCTCTGGTCAGCAGCATAGCTGCCTGTCGCCGGGCCGGCGGAGCACGGGCGGGGGGGTACCCTGGTGCCGGGACGATCGAAGGGCAGATGGAACATGGCGTATACCGCCAGCGCGTTGGTCTGCGTCCGGAAGGGGACGTGCTGCTGGGTGGCGGTGTGGAACTCTTCTCGGATGAAGGAAGGACAGACCGGGTCGGGCGCATTACGTCTGGCTGTTTCAGTCCGACCCTGCGGGCCATGATTGCCATGGCGTATGTCACACCATCCCATGCAGCAGAGGGTACGGTGCTTTACGCCGCCGATGCGGACGGGCAGCTCCACAAGGTTTCTGTCACGGCTTTGCCCTTCGTCCCGCAGACGGCCCGCTGAGCAGAAGACACCTGAGTGAAAGTTTGTGAACAGGGCTTTACACGGCCCTGTTTTTTGGTGAGGCTCGCATTCATGCAGGGCTTGAGGCAGGCCTTGTCCGCCTTCTCCCACAGTGGGAGAGGACTGACAGGAATGTGTGTTGCCTCCGGCCATTTTTTTTGCTCAGCGTGGTTCCATCGGCAGCTGGGCGGGGCAACTCAGGGAGAGTCGAAATGAGCGAGAGCATCCATATTCTGGCACTGGTCACCATTGCTGAAGAGAAAGCCGCCCAGCTTGAGAAAGCCGTGCAGGTCTGTGCTGGTCATTCGCTGAAGGAAGAAGCCTGCCAGCGTTACGAAATTTCCCGTGATGCTGAGAAGAAGGGGCGTTTCATGGTCAGCGAGATCTGGGCCAGCAAGGACGGGTTCGAAACCCACCTTGCCAGCAAGCATTTTGGCGCTCTGGCCGGTTTCATCAAGGAGCATGGAGCCGAGCTGGAGGTCATCCGACAGCAGCCTCTGCATCCCGCATCGTAAGCTGGATTAAGGGAGAATCATCACATGGCTGATTATCGTCTTGGAATTGATTTTGGCGGCACGAAAATCGAAATTCTTGCTCTGGACCGCAGTGGCAAGGAAGTGCTGCGCGAGCGTATTCCCAACCCCGGGGTTTATGACAAGGCCATCGAGGCCATCCGGGACCTGGTGCTGAAGGCTGAGGACCAGATCGGCTGTGTGCCTGCCCATCGCATCACGGGGACTCAGCTGACATCCACTCTGGGCATCGGCATCCCCGGGTCCCTGTCCCCCGAGACAGGCCTGGTCCGCAACTCCAACGCTACATGGCTGAACAACAATGCCTTCAAGCGTGATGTGGAGGAGAGTCTTGGCCGTCCCGTGCGTGTTGAAAATGATGCCAACTGCTTCGCTTTGTCCGAAGCTGCTGATGGCGCTGGTGCCGGTTATTCCGTCGTTTTGGGCGTGATCATCGGGACAGGCATGGGCGGTGGCATTGTGGCCAATGCTCGGGTGCTCTCCGGTCATCATCACATCGCCGGTGAATGGGGTCATATCCCTCTGCCGTGGGCAAAGCCGGAAGACATGCCCATGCGGAAGTGTTTCTGTGGCAATGAGGGCTGTCAGGAGCGCTATCTCTGTGGCCCGGCACTGGCTGCGGAATGGAAGGGTGAAGGCAACCGCTCCCCGAACGGAATTGAAGAGGCGGCCCGTAATGGGGATGAAGCTGCCATCCGTGCGCTGGACCTCTACATGGACCGTTTCGCCCGGGCCTGTGCGCAGGCTGTCAATTTCCTCGATCCTGATGTGATCGTGCTGGGTGGTGGCGTGTCCAATCTTCCCAGCATCTACGAGCGTGTGCCCAAGCTGCTGCCCCGTTATGTAATTACATCGCCTTGCACGACACCGATCGTGCAGAATCGTCATGGTGACAGTTCTGGTGTGCGTGGGGCTGCCTGGCTGTGGGATGTAGCCGAAAATGGCATTTCCAAGAAAAATGCCTGATCCGGCATTGCCAGCCGCATGAGGCAAGGGCCTGCTCCTTCAGGGGGCAGGCCCTTTTTTCATGGGGCGGCCATCATGAAAAAAAAACCGCCTGCCCCTCATGGAAAGGCAGACGGTCTGTTCCGATGGTGCGCTGGCCAGCCCTTCCTGCCCCGGCTAGGAGCAGGAAGAACGGGGTGGCTCAGACGGAGTAGTACATCTCAAACTCAACCGGATGCGGTGTGTGCTCAAAGCGGTATACGTCCTGCATCTTCAGCGTGATGTAGCTTTCGATCTGGTCCTTGGTGAAGACATCACCTTCCAGAAGGAAGGCATGATCGGTCTTCAGGGCCTCCAGAGCTTCACGCAGGGAGCCGCAGACGGTCGGAATCATGTTCAGCTCTTCCTGCGGCAGCTCGTACAGGTCCTTGTCCATGGCTTCGCCCGGGTGGATCTTGTTGCGGATGCCGTCCAGACCAGCCATCAGCATGGCACTGAAGGCAAGGTAGGGGTTGGCTGTCGGGTCGGGGAAGCGGACCTCGACACGCTTTGCCTTCGGGCTTGTAGCGTAGGGGATACGACAGGATGCAGAGCGGTTGGCGGAGGAATAAGCCAGCAGCACAGGGGCTTCAAACCCCGGAATCAGCCGCTTGTAGGAGTTGGTGGAGGGATTGGTGAAGGCATTCAGTGCCTTGGCGTGTTTGATGATCCCGCCAATGTAGTACAGGGCCTCATCGGAAAGGTCAGCATAGCGCTTGCCAGCAAAGAGCGGCTTGCCGTCCTTCCAGACGGACTGATGTACATGCATGCCGGTGCCGTTGTCGCCATAGATGGGCTTCGGCATGAAGGTGGCCGTCTTGCCGTAGGAATGGGCGACATTGTGCACGCAGTATTTGTAGATCTGCATGAAGTCGGCTGACTTCACCAGTGTGGCGAAGGCCGTGCCCAGCTCGTGCTGGCTGCGGGCCACTTCATGGTGATGCTTCTCGATCGGCAGACCCATCTCGCCCATGGTAGCCAGCATCTCGGCGCGCAGGTCATGTTCGCTGTCCACCGGCGGAACAGGGAAATACCCGCCCTTGCGGGCCGGGCGATGGCCCATGTTGCCTTCCGGGTAGTCCTTCAGGGCAGCTTCCGGCCCTTCGATGCTGTCGAGGTGGTAGGTGCCGTAATTCTCACCCGTGCCGAAGCGGACACTGTCGAAAATGAAGAACTCGGCTTCCGGGCCGAAGAACGCCGTATCACCCAGGCCACTCTTCTTCAGGTAGGCTTCGGCCTGTTTGGCTGTCGCACGGGGGTCACGATTGTAATAGCCGCCCGTTCTGGGGTCGATGATGTCGCAGATCAGGATGAGCTGCGGGCGGGCGGAGAAGGGGTCGACCACGGCTGTTTCCGGGTCCGGCAGCAGGACCATGTCGGACTCGTTGATGGCCTTCCACCCCTGGATGGAGGAGCCGTCAAACATGAAGCCTTCCGTGAAGGTGTCCTCTTCAATGGTGCGGACCGTCTGCGTGGTGTGCTGCCATTTGCCCTTCGTGTCGGTGAAGCGGAGATCAACGAACTCGATGCCGTGCTCTTCGATCAGCTCAAAAACGCGCTGGATGGCGGCTTTCTGAGGGGAAGGGCGTTGTGCGGAAGGAGAGGAAACTGCTTTTTTCGCCATGGCTGCGTGCCTCGCAATTTTTGGACTGATACCAAAACGATTAGGGGACAATTGGCCATCTGTCGAGTGCTTGCTCATAAACTTCATTTTATGAGACAGTGCTGCCTCAGTTTTTTATAATCCCCGGCATCTGTGCCGTATGGAAAATCCATCTGGTGGTCATGTCTGCGCCTTCCCCTGTAAAAATATCCGACGCCCTTTTTTTTCATGAGACCCTGCCATGGACGCCTGATGACGTGAACCGTCAGCTTGCCAGCAGTCTTGCTGGCATGGATGACGGGGAGCTGTTTCTGGAATATCGGGAAGAAGAGACGCTGGGGCTGGAAAATGGCCTGCTGCGGACGGCTGGTTTCAACCGCTCTTCAGGGTTTGGCCTGCGGGGTGTCACGGGCAGCCAGACCATCTTTGCCCACTCGGATCTTCTGGGGATGGGGGCGTTGCGGCGTGCCGCCGAAGGGCTGGGCAGTGTAGAGCGCATGGCTCTCCGACCGGACCAGCAGGCCCCTTCCCGCCTGCAGGAGGCTGCGGCGGCAGATGGACGGGCCTCTCTTTATGGTACAGCACATCCGCTTGAGGGGGGGGATTTCTCACAGCGTGCGGCGTTGCTGGGAGAGATTGAGGCCTATGGGCGAGGGTTGGACCACCGTGTCGTGCAGGTGAATGTGACCCTCAACACGCAGTGGCAGGTCGTGCGGATCATGCGTCCTGCGTTTCTTCAGGAGGGGCATGCAGGGCCGCTGGTGGATGTCCGTCCGCTGGTCCGGCTCGATGTTTCCGTGGTGGTGGAGCAGGGCGGACGGCGGGAGAGTGGCCGTGCCGGACAGGGAGGGCGGTATGCTCTGTCCCGCCTTATGGAGCCGTCCTGCTGGCAGGCCATGACACAAGAGGCCCTGCGGCAGGCCCTGGTGACGCTGGAGGCCGTGGCGGCTCCGGCAGGGGACATGCCGGTTGTGCTGGGGGCCGGCTGGCCCGGGATTCTGTTGCATGAGGCTGTCGGGCACGGGCTTGAGGGTGATTTCAACCGCAAGGGTACGTCCGTTTTTTCCGGGTGCGTGGGCCAGCGTATTGCTGCCCCGGGGGTGACTGTTCTGGATGACGGCACCTTGCCGGAGCGGCGTGGCTCCCTGAACATGGATGATGAGGGAACTCCCACCAGCCGGACCGTGCTGATTGAAGACGGGATATTGCAGGGATACATGCAGGACCGGCTGAATGCCCGCCTGACATCAGTAACGCCAACAGGGAATGGCCGCCGTCAGTCCTATGCCCATGCGCCGATGCCGCGCATGACCAATACCATCATGGCGGGGGGACAGGCCTCGGAGGAGGAGATGATCCGCTCCACGAAGAAGGGCCTGTATGCCCGCAATTTTGGTGGCGGGCAGGTTGATATCACCTCTGGCAAATTCGTGTTTGCTGCTTCGGAAGCCTATCTGATTGAAGATGGCCGGGTTACGGCACCAGTGCGTGGGGCGACGCTGATTGGCAGTGGAGCAGCGGTGATGGAGCAGATCAGCATGATCGGCCCCGCCATGGAGCTGGACCCGGGCATAGGGACATGTGGCAAGGCCGGGCAGGGTGTGCCTGTTGGTGTGGGGCAGCCCATGCTGAAGGTGAGTGGCCTGACAGTTGGAGGGACAGCGTCCTGATGACTATCTGGAAACAGACCATTGGTCTGGTTTTCCCCGGGGCTGTCCCGGATAGATAAAACAAATGGAATATGTTTCAGATATAAATAATTTTTCATTTCTCTATTGCAAACTATCTTTTTGCTGTCGTAATGTTTTCTCATCACAACAATGGGATGATGGTTTATCGTGATGAAGACGTCCGTGCGTTACGCAGCCCTTCTGTCCAGTCTCTTTGCAGGTACTTTCGGTGCCTGTGCAGATGTGCATGCTGCGGAGACGGCTGTGGCGGCCAGTAACGGTAACGGAGCAGGTGACAGCTCGGCCCAGAAAACGGGCAAAGCTACCCAGCCGGCCAGCGCAGCTGCGGGGACGGCTGTTGCGGCTTCTTCCCATGAGGCTGCTGCCCAGAAGCCGGTCGTGTCCATTGCGGAGAAACCAGCCTCCAAGCCGTTGCCAGAGCAGTGGTATACGGGGTCCCTCTATTCTCCCTCACCAGCTCTGCCTGTCCCGGGCATGATTGCTGTGGAGCCTTATGTAGCGGCTGGCCTGCCTGCCGGTGCGTTTGATTCCAACGGGCATCTCAATACCCGGAAGGGAGCCGGGGGGCAGCATTCCATTTCCCAGTTTTCGCTGGCGAAATATGGTATTACGGACCATCTGTCCATCTATCTGCTGCCGACATACAGCTATAGCTGGGGGAATCATACCAAACATTCCGGCCTGAAGTTTAATGATCTGCCGGTGGAGTTCCAGTACCGTCTGACACCGCATTATACGCCGTCCATCACGCTTTATTTTGGCGTGAATACCCCGACAGGTGATTACAAGAACCTTTCCAATGCGTCAGAGGGGGTTGGCCAGGGTGTCTGGGCACTTCGCTATGGTGTGCACAGTCAGTTTGCCCTGCCGTTTTTTGACCATGCAATGCGTGTGCGTCTTTGGGCGCAGGTCCGCCATCCGGTGGCCAGTACGAAACTGCGCAACATCACCAGTTATGGGACAGAGAAAGGTTTCACTGGGCGTGGTCATGCCGGTCCCTATGGGAATGAGGGTGGTTCAGTCGAGCTGGGTATCACCAAGAAGTGGGTGTTTGCGCTGGACCTGTACCATACCTGGGCTACATCCAGTTCGGTCAATGGGTACAATGTTTATTCAAAGAAATACATCAACTCTCGGACGGGTTGGTCTGGTGCCTTCAATGTCGGGCCGGGGATTGAATATAACTGGACGTCGAGTGTTGGTGGGATTGTCGGTGTGATCCTGCCGGTGGCCGGGCACAATACGTCCCGGTCCATCTCACCGGAAGCCGCTGTGTTTGCCGTGTTCTGATCAGCTCTTCATCGGACAGGAAAAACCCCCACCTGATTTTCAGGCGGGGGTTTTTTTGTTTCAGCCCTGTGGGAGGAAGAAGATTCTGAAAATGCTCTTCAGGATGAAGGGAATGCCATACTGAATGGCCAGGAGCAGGATGAGGGGGGAGAAGTCCATCATGCCTGTGTCTGGTAGAATATTGCGGATGGGTTGCAGAACGGGCTCCACAAGCCTTGCCAGTATCTCAAGAAGGCTACTCACGAAGCGGTTGGTCTGAGGGTTTATGACGCCAAAACCGATAGCCATGGAGGCAAGGCAGTAGGCAAGGATGATCCATGTATAAACATCCAACACCACCATGAGGAGATTGATGACCTGGAGATAGATGATGGCAGCATGCACAGGCGGATATCCTTCCTGATGGCGTGAGGAGATGCAGACCCACACATGTAACAATCTTCTGCATGGCTGGCGAGACCAATTGCTGGGCAGTCACGACTTGACAGTTCATGGCGTGCATGGTGTCTTGAACGGCAGATTGTGGGGCTATAGCTCAGTTGGGAGAGCGCCTCGTTCGCAATGAGGAGGCCAGGGGTTCGACTCCCCTTAGCTCCACCACGATTTTCCTGAAAAACAGTTTGGGATGGCATCGGGGAAGAGGGCTGGGACTGGTTCACTGTTTCAGTCCCGGGGGCCGTCTTGCTTTACGGTGTTGCTGGGATGGATCTGGAGATATGCTCCGCCAGCTGTATTACGAGTTTCCGCATCAGTGCGGCCGTATCGGCATCTGTCCTGACAGGCCCGTTGGCAGCGAGATGCGCAATGTTGCGGACCATCGGTTTGTGGCGATCATGCGGAACAATGGCCCAATGGGCGTTCAGTATGGCATGACCACTCACATCCACATCGAATTCGGAAATGGCAACCATGATCTGCATGTCGGCTGCCTGGGCCAAGGGCTGGTCCGTCACCAGGATGTCATGCTGGGAGGCAGCCACTTCGTTGGTGATCAGGTCCGTAATGCCAAGGGACAGGCGGGATGCCCAGCGGGAGTTGGGGCTGCGGCGGATTTCCTCCCCTTGACGGGTGATGATCTCCTGGCTGTCCAGATAGTCCGGCATGATGATCCGACTGATCTGCACGATGGTTGTTTGCGGAGACACCTGGAGGGATTTCGTATCGGTATGGACAGGAATGCCGAGCGTATAGATGTGCAGCTGGGGAGATGCACAGCCTGCAAGCAGGGTGCAGCTTCCCAGAAGGGCAAGAACAGTATGGCGTGATGGAAACATCATGGGTGGCGTCCCATAAGCAGAAGTTGCGGATTGCGTTCCACATCGTTGGCGAACCCACGGAGAGAGGAAGCCGTTGCGGCAATATCCCGCAGCGCAGCATCCAGATTGGCTCGGTCCACGGAACGGGCGGAGAGAATGTCCTGCAGGGCCTCCAGTGTGGCTGTGGCGGAGAGGAGTGTCCTGTGGATATCCTTTCCACGCATTTCAAGCTGGTTGGTACCTGTATCAAACAGTCGGTCCAGTTTTGCCAGTGACCCATCCAGCTGGGTATGCAGGTCCCTGATGGTGGCAGTAGCAACCTGCATGGTTTCCTGCGACTGGTCGGATGTTCTCTTCAGGCTGGCAATGAGGCCGGGCAGGTCCTGGCGCAGGCCCTCGCTCAGCTCCGTGACGGATAGCAGGGCGGAATCAGCATGCTGGCTGATATCCTTGATGGGAATCTGCTCCAGTGTGTTTTTCAGCTTCTCCATGGTGGAGAGCCGGACAGGAATCTCCGGCAGTTTTGTGATGCGGGGATGCAGCGTGGCGGGAACGGATTTGTCGAAGTCCAGTTCGATGTTGGATTGTCCCGTCACGAGGCTCTGCAGGTTCAGCCCGGCGCGCAGGCCATTGTCAATCATTGTCTGGAAATTGACCTGCTTGCCCCCCGCATCGTCCTGGACAACATGCATCTGCCCGGTCTCCAGAGTAATGATGACCGGGATATAGGCTTTGTGGTCCTGTGGGTCGAAATGCAGGGTGATGCTCTGGACGGATCCGACCTTCACACCACGGAAATTGACTGGGGCCCCGACAGACAGGCCAGCAATGGAGTTCTGGAACACCACGGCAACGTCCCGTGTTTTGGAGAAGAGGCGGAGATGCCCGAATGTCATGATGATGAACAGTAGCAGCACGCCCCCAAGGACGACAAAGATGCCGATCTGGGTTTTTCTGTTGGTGGTTTCAGACATGCTGTTCGGCCTTCTGTTCTGTCTGGGAAGGGATGGAAGCAGAGCGGTGCATGAAGGCCGTCACCTCCGGGAGGGTACAGCTGTCATGCAGGGCACGGGGTGAGCCACTGGCAATGGGCCTGTGCGTGACAGCATCCAGAAAGATGCCATCATCAGCAATGGTGAAAAGGCTGGGCAGTTCGTGGCTGACAATGACGATCGTAGCCCCAAGTCCGTCACGCAGGGTGAGGATGAGGTCATCCAGCCGGGCGGAGGTGATCGGGTCCAGCCCGGCGGAGGGTTCGTCAAAAAAGAGGATGTCCGGCTCCAGCGCAATGGCCCGGGCCAGTCCAGCCCGTTTTTTCATGCCGCCGGAAATCTCGTAGGGGAAGAGATCGATGGCATGCTCCATCCCCACCAGCCCCAGTTTCAGGCGGACGAGATGGTCTATGGCATCAGGCTTGAGGTCCGTGAACATCTCCAGCGGCAGGGCGACATTCTCGCCCACGGTCATGGAGCTCCACAGCGCACCACTCTGGAAGAGAACGCCATAACGGCGGTTGATGGCCGTGCGGTGGGCGTCATCCTGCTCCCAGTAATTCTCCCCACCCACCATGATGTGCCCTGCCGTGGGGCGCAGAAGACCGATCATGCTCCTCAGCAGGGTGCTTTTGCCGCAGCCGGAGCCCCCCATGACAGCAAAGATGGAGCCTTTTTTCAGGTCGAATGACACATTCTGCTGGATGATCTTGGGCCCGAAAGAGAGTTGCAGATCACGGACGGAAATGAGAGTTTCTCTATCAGACATCATCAGATTCCAGCGGCGTTGGCGAGGACGGCAAAAACGGCATCCAGAGCGATGACCCCGACAATCCCGATGACGACAGCCCGTGTGGCGGCAATGCCGACATCCGCAGCACTGCGGCCGGCTTTCAGGCCGATCCGGCAGGCAGCCAGAGCGATGAAGCCAGCAAAAAAGAGTGCCTTGATGAACCCGAAGGCAAACTGGCTCAGTTCCACGCCGTTGAAGGTGGAGAGCCAGTATCCGGTGGGAGAAATGTCCATCATGGTCATGGAGACGACAAAACCGCCGAAAATCGAGACCAGCGTGCCATAGAGATACAGCAGCGGCATCATGAGGATCAGCGAGAGAATGGAGGGGAGCAGGATATAGCCCGCCACGGAGATGCCAGTCACCTGAAGAGCGTCAATCTCTTCATTGCCCTGCATGGTGGAGATGCGGGCTGCATAGGCTCCGCCCGTACGTCCGGCCATGATGATGGCTGTCATGATGGCGGAGATTTCACGGGCGGAGGCAATGCCCACCAGATTGGTCACATAGATTTCAGCTGCGAATTTGCGTAATTCCAGCAGCCCCACGAAGGCCAGGATGGCCCCGATCAGAAAATTGACAATGCTGACGATGAGCAGTGCCGAGGGGCCAGCATTCCAGACATCCACAAGCAGGTCCTTGAGACGCATGGAGTTTTTGCCACGCAACGTCCCGACAGCTCCCCGCATGACTTCCAGCAGCAGGGCGCTGGATGTGGCTGTCTCATGCAGGATGTCCAGCGTCTTTCCGCCAACACGGGCAAAGAAGCTTTCCCGGTCCTGCTGGTGGGGGGCGGGTTGTTCCACTTTTTCTGGCAGAAGAGCCAGAAGGCGCTGGGCGGAAGACGGCAGGGCGTGATCATCAAATGTCAGGGAGGCCTGGCAGGCGGCCTGCTTGACGGTCCACAGGAACATGATGAAGCAGGAATCCCAGCTGCCCAGTCCGTCCGGGTTGATGGACAATGTCTTCCCGCTCCCTGGGTGGGAGGAGGTGAGAGCAGTTGCCGGGAACTGCACCACATCATCCTGCAGGGCCTTCCAGTCCCCCCGGATGGTCAGGGACAGCCCGTTGGCCGTATCGTCAATGGACCATGAAGGCGGGGTGCTGTCTTTGGTGGGGGAGGGAATAGCCTGTTGTGTCATGAGGAGACGGTATGCCCTGCCACAGGCACGGGGGAAGTGAAATTCTGCAACATGGCCCTGCCCACAAAATATTCTGTCCGTTCATTCTATGTCAGTTTTTTAATGAAAGCGAGCCGCTTCTCTTCAGGGCTGCCATCAGGTCAAGGCATGAGTTTCCTTTTCAGCGGGTGGGTTTTTCACTGCTGGCATAGAGCCGCAGATGAAGCCTGTGACCGTTGGAGTAATTCAGTCCGTCAAACTGGTCATACAGAATGCTCTCCGTGCCAAGGCGGGCCAGTTCCTGCTGGAAGGCTGGGTCATCCTTCCTGTCCAGGAGAGCCAGATCGCAGCGTGCGTGGTCATGCAGTTCATGGGCTGCTTGCGATGGTGGCAGCAGTCTGGCCCGGCCCCCGGTAAGGAAGACAAGGCTGGGTTCCCTGTAGGAGGGGGAAATCAGGGCGCTGTCGGGACAGGGGCGGAGCTCCCGGAAGCTCTCGGCAATGCGGGGAGCAAGCTGGATGCTGGTCAGATGGGGAATGACGCAGAGGAAGATGCCCGTTTCGGTCAGCAGGGCGGCACCCATGGCGCAGAGTGCCCCGCCGGACCAGTTCTGTTTCCAGATGAGCCGGAGGCCTGCCAGAAGGAGTGGCAGGCTGCCCAGGGCAGGTATGAGCGCATCCGCAAAGAGGTGGCCTTCCATCCTGTAGAGCAGGACTGGCCCGGCCAGGCAGAAGAGGAGTCCGGCCAATCCCCAGGCGAGGGCGTAGAGGGACACCCCCAGTTTCGTCCAGAGAGAACGTAGCGGTACGAGGGGCCAGACCGTCAGGCTGGCAGCCACCAGAATGGCAATGGCCGGGTAGGTTGGCAGGACATAATGAGGGAGCTTGGTGGCCAGACACTCAAAGATGAGCCAGTGTGGGATGATCCAGCAGAGAAGAAACAGGGTCTCTGGTTTGGCACGTCGCTGCCAGAGGGCTGGGAGAGAGCGTATGGCTGCCAGAGCCCCTGGCCAGAAAGCGAGCAGGAACAGGAGGAGATAATAGCCGGGGGGGAAGCCGTGTGTTTCCTGCGGGTGGGCAATTTTGCCAAGCAGATTGTGGCCTACGGCACGGCGGAAGAACTCACCATGACTGACCAGAGCAATGCCAAGACACCAGGGAAGGACGATGAGTACGCTGAGCAGCCAGCCCCACCCGGCCCGCAACTGTCGGATGAGTGCCGTACTGCGCAGACAGATGGAGAGTGAGATCAGGGTGCCCAGGGCGGGGATGAGAACAATGGGGCCTTTCAGCATCATCCCTACCCCGAGAGCGCTCCAGTAGAGGATGCTGGAACGGCATGGTGTCGTTCTGCCCTTCTGCATGTCGGTGAAATGGCAGAGCAGCAGGGCCTGAAGGCACAGAATATCCAGCAGCAGGGTGCTGTCGATGGTGGCCATCCGGCTCTCTGCGGCAAATAGCGGTGCCACCATGAGCAGGCCTGCCGCCAGCAGGCCTGTAGAAAATCCGAACAGACGGGTTCCGATCCAGGCTGTCAGGAGGATGCTGCAGATTGATGCCAGAAGGCTGGGGATACGGTAGGGCCAGCTTTCATGGCGTAGTGTTTCATCCTGTGTGATGATCTCGGAGGCCTTTACCGCTCCGGCTTCCAGCCAGTAGATGCCTGCTGGTTGCAGATAGCGGGGTTGGTCCTGGAAGCGTATGTCCAGGAAATTGCCGGAAGAGAGCATCTGGGCTGTGGCCTGCATGTAGCGTGGTTCATCCCTGTCCAGCGGGGGCAGGCTCATGCGCCCCGGCAAGGCAGCCAGAAACGCCAGAACGGCAAGCAGAGCGTAATGACGGAATTTTGGAGGCATGAAAACTCCGGTTCGCACTGGATGAACGGGCATGATGCCCGGATCGTCAGAAGGGTCGTCCGGTGCCGGGCGGGGAGAGAGGCTGCTGTCTTACAGTTCGTTCAGTGGTGGTGGCCGACGGGTGCGGTTCTGTAGCCAGAGAACCCCCAGCATGTCACGCACCCCCACGAGAGCCCGGTGCAGATTGGTATATTTGGAATGGCCATGAAGCCTGGCCCTGTGTCGTGTCTCGATGCAGATGAGGGGGGCGCCGTAGCTTTTCATCAAGGCGGGGATGAAACGGTGCAGCCCTTCAAACTGGGGCAGGGAGAGGAACAGGTCGCGTGGGAAGAGCTTGAGCGGCCCACCCGTATCAGGGCAGTCATCCTTGAGCAGATGCTGGCGCAGACCATTGGCGAAACGGGTGGCAAACCTGCGGGAGAGCCTGTCCTGACGCTTGCGGCGGACGCCAACAACCAGAGGGCCGACAGCCCCTTCACCATGGTCCCATGCGGCTTCGACCATTGTTTTGATGAATGCAGGGTCGTCCTGTCCGTCTCCATCCATTGTGGCGATCCATGGGGCACGGGCGGCCCTGATGGCCGTGCGCAGGGCCGTAGATTTACCCAGACAGGAGGGATGGGACAGAATACGCAACCCGGGCAGGATAGTGCTGCGGGCTTCCTGCAATTTCTGGAGGGTGTCGTCCGTACTGCCATCATCCACGAAGATGATCTCTGCCGGTGGCAGGCTCTCAAGAGCCGTGCGGATTTCTGCACAGACGGGAAGGATATTCTCGCCCTCATTGAGGACGGTAATCACGACAGCCAGCAAGGGACTGGTCATCTCACTGGCTGTCATGATGTCTTACGCAGCTTTGTCACCAAAGGCTTGCGGGAGTGCTTTCAGGCCATCATTGATGAGCCTGTTGGCAAGGTCGGGGTCTTCAGCCAGCTTTTTACCAAGAACGTCCTTTGTAGCTGCCAGGGCCAAGGCGGCCGCCTCACGGCGGATGTCGCGCAGGGCGATTTTTTCGGCAGCTTCAATACGCTCACGGGCCATTTTTTCGTGGCGGGCAACAATCTCTGCCGCATCACTTTCGGCCTGGGCACGCAGCTGCTGGGCCTCAGCATTGGACTTGGCAATCAGTGCCTGAGCCTCTTCCTGAGCCTGCTTGTGGTCACGTCTGGAATCTTCGAGCATCTGCTCGGCCTCACGGCGGAGACGTGTGGCCTCATCCAGATTTTTGCGGACCTCATCAGCCCGGTCATCCAGCTTGGATGTGACAATAGCCCATATCTTGCGACCGAAGATGACGAAGAACAGGACAAAAGCAAGTGCTGTCCAGAAGCGGGGTTCATGAAACATGCTTAGCTCCTCGCAGCATGGGCGTGTTCAACAGCAGCGGCAATGGCCTGCTGGTCGGCTGTGCCAACAAGGCGCTCTGTCAGAACCGTAGCAGTGCTGGATGCGATCTCATTGATGCTGCCCAGCGCATTGCTGCGGGATAGAGCAATCTGCGCTTCAGCCTTCTTGATCTCTGCTTCCAGGCGGGCTGCTGTTTCTTCTGCCTGAACCCGGATTTTCTCCTTGGCCGTATCGCGGATGCCCTGGATGGTGGCGCGGGCCTCTTCCATGGCTTTCTCGCGGGCCTCGCAGAGTTCCTTCTGGGCCTGGTCGGCATCCTTGCGGGCGCGGCGGGCAACGTCCAGATCGTTCCGGACGCGGACTTCACGGGCCTTGATCACATCCGCCACCTTAGGCAGGGCGGAACGGCTCAGAAGCAGGTAGAAGACGATGAAAATGATGGCACCCCAGACCACCTGCCCCTGCAACAGGGGATCCTTGAAGTGGAGCTGGGGCATGCCTTCCGCCACGGCCCGGCCCGGTAAGGCCGCAAGGGGGGCGGCGGCAGACAGGAGGAAACGAGGCGTAAGGCGCATGGGTCCTGCCCTCAGACGAAGAGAATAAGGAAGGCAATCAGCAGGGCGAAGAGGGCAATGGCCTCCGTCAGGGCGAAGCCAAGCATGCCCAGACCGAACACATGCGGGCGGGAAGCCGGGTTGCGGGCGATGGAGTTCACCAGGGCGGCAAAGATGTTGCCGATACCAGCACCGACACCGGCGAGAGCAATCACGGCAAGACCAGCACCAATCTCACGGGCGGGATGAAGAAGATCCATGGTTCAGGTTCCTTTAAGACAGGGCGAAGGAAAACACGTGGAGGTATCGGTCACTCAGTGATCGACAGCCTCACGCAGGTAAATGCAGGTAAGGATGGCAAAGACATAGGCCTGTAGCAGCCCTACCAGCAGCTCAAGTGCCGTCAGTGCGATGTTGAGCACAAGCGGAGTGACAGCCAGCACATCGCCGACAACTCCGAGACCGGCAAGCATGATCGTGAAACTTGCGAAGACTTCCAGCAGCACATGCCCGGCCACCATGTTGGCAAACAGACGGATGGACAGGCTGATGGGGCGGGAGATGTAGGAAAGAATCTCGATGGGGATCAGGATGGGGCACAGGGCCACCGGAGCCCCCTCCGGCATGAAATGTTTCAGGAAGGCAATGCCCTGGAACCGCAGCGAGGTCAGGATGCAGAGAATGAATACCGTGATCGCCAGGGCGAAGGTCACGGCGATGTGGCTGGTAAATGTATAGGAGAATGGCAGCAGACCGATATAGTTGCCGGCCAGGATGAAGAAAAACAGGGCAAAGACGAAGGGAAAGAAGGCCGTGCCCTTCTCACCGATGGTATCGACAGCCAAGCCGTGCACGAACTCGTAACTGACCTCCGCCGCAGCCTGGAGACGACCGGGCACAACAGCCTTCGGCTTCATGCCGAGATAGAGGAACGCCAGCACGACAGCCACACTGATGACCATGTACAGCGGGGCCTGGGAGAGGCACAGGGCCTCACCAAAAGAACCAAAAATCGGATGCAGCTCAAACTGCCCGAGCGCGTCAATCGTCGATCCGCTGGCCACGCTGGCTTCTCCCGTTTTTCTGCGTCCCACTTTCGGGGACATCCATCACATTCACAACACGCCAGACATTCCGCAGGCCGGCTCCCATGCCAAGCATGGCGAACACAATTATAAACACAGGCCTGTATCCTGTCCATCGGTCAAGCTCATAGCCAATGCCCAGACCAACAGCAATACCGGCAATCATGTCACTGGCGATGCGGAAGGCCATGCCGAGGGAGGACTGTTCTGAGAGGGCTGACGGCTTCGCTTTCCCGGTCCGGGGAGCCACCTTCTGCTCCAGCCGGGCGAGACGGTCATCGAACGGCTCACGTCTGGCTGTATCGTGATCGATCATGTGCGATCCCCCATAACTCCCCGCCGTATCTGGCGGGGCAGCGCTCCGTTCCTTTCGTGGCGTAGCGCCATCGGAAAGGAAGCCCGTGCTGGACAGGTCTAGCTAGACAGGCTGTTCCGTCACTGTCAATGATTTCCCGCCCTGCATTTCTGGCATGGCGCCTCAGCCGACGAGGCGCAGCTTCCTGTTCCGGGGGCGGGAGGATGGACCGTCCTGCTCCGGCCCAAAGGGCAGCATGGGGGCTTCATGCTGTTTTTCGCCGGACTCGGCAGGGGCATCAGGCATGCGCTGGCCCAGATAGGCCTCCGAAAGGGCGCGGAAGGCATAATCCAGCATGGATGTCGCATAGCTGGCCATTTCGTCCCCTTCCACCGTGCCGCAGGCTCCGAAGCGGGAATAGGCGAACTGCTCGACAAACACCTCCAGCGGCACGCCGAACTGGAGGCCGATGCTGACGGCCTGGCTGAAACATTCCATCAGCCCACGGGCCATGGGGCTTTCCCGAGGAGGGGTGAGGGACAGGGATGCCAGACTGCCATCTTCAAATTCACCGGTCCGCATGAAGAGACGGTGCCCGCCAATGGAGGTCCGCTGGCTGAAGCCCCCCTGACGCATGGGCAGGGGACGACGGACGCCACGGCCCAGCTTCTCCTTGAGGTCGTCCGTTTCCGGCTCGGGCAGGGCTGGCAGATGGTCGCAGAAGGGCAGGACAGCGTCATGCATCAGGGCGTGGGCCTTGGCACCAGCTGGCTGGAGGGGTGTTTGTCCGTCCAGTGTCAGGGCGAGGGCGGCTTCCGGTGAGAGGCCCTTGTGGGCCAGACGCTCCAGAGTGGAAGGACGCAGCCCACCCTGACTGTTGACCAGCGAGAAAATTGGGCCGAGCCCGCAGGATTCCACATCCAGCAGGGCATCGACCGGCCCGGGGGAGGAGAACCCGGTCTCGATCGTGGCAAGGCCGGACAGGGACTGTGTGGCGGCGCTGATGGCAATGCTGGCCTGCTCCAGGTCTGGTGCCTGCGGGCAGGAGAAGGCTTTTTCCGGCGTTGCAGTACCGGCGTGGGCAACAAGCCGTGTGAAACGGGTGATGGCTGTGGCAATGGCCCGGCCTTCGTCACTGTCATAATCCAGCCCGAGGCCCGCCAGGCAGGCGTCCAGGTCTGTCAGCAGGACAATGCCGGCGGGACCGTCACTGTCGCCACGGGGGGCAGGGTCATCAAAAAGCGGAAGGTCGCCGCTGCGGTAGGGGCGCCGTGCGGCATCCAGCCGACGCAGGCTGTCGCAGGCCAGCTTCAGGCAGGCTGCGAAATGTTCCGTGGCGAAAATGCCATCCTGCACGAAACCGGAAAGCCGGATGATGAAGCCGGGCTGCCCGTCCGGCTCATTGCGCCAGAGAGCCGCGTTGGGTGCCATCTGCTGCATCAGCAGCAGGCAGGACAGGCCACGGCCGACCGGCGGAGCATCCTGTGGGCTGTGTGGCAGGTGGGGGGTGGTGTCGATCATCTCCACCCAGCGGGCGGATTCACTGGCAAGGCGGACAGGCCCACCTTCTGCCGGGGCCAGCTGGACAAGCGCCTGGGCGGCGTCATCACTCCAGACAGAAGGAAGGGTGACCGCACGCAGGGCTGTGCTGTCGGGGTCGATGCTCGTCTGAAGCGTTCTCATGTGAACGCCATTCCAGTGAAGATGCGCTTTCATGCTGACGAGTCTAGTACTGAAGGGGGAATGATGAAACCATGACCACAGGGGGAAAACGGGCATAAGCGGGCAGAAAAATGGGGATATGGGGGATAACTGCCAGCCTTGGGAGGAAAAAGAAAAAATGGCGTCCATCATGCAGGATGTTGGACGTGAAGGGCTGAGTCCGCTAGAGCGGTACGGCGTGACTGCATGATGGGTCAACAATGCTTGAATGAGGATGTGTTCATGGCTTCGGACAATGCCGGATATATCGCAGCAAGGCGGGCTGGCCGGGAGCGGATGGAATTGCTGGTCGGGCTGGTGGCCGCTGCTGCACTGGTGGTGCTTGTCGTGCTGGCTCTTGTCGGGCGGCAGCATCCGCAGGACAGTGGCTATCCCCTTCATGCGGCCTTTGGCCATGTTGACGGGCTGAGTGTGGGCTCGGATGTCCGGCTGGCAGGCGTAACTGTCGGGCATGTGCGGAGCATGCAGGTGGACCCACACACCTTCCAGGCCAATGTCGTTTTTTCCGTTGCTTCTGACATACACCTGCCAGTGGATAGCGGGGCCATCATCACGTCGGATTCCCTTCTTGGCGGGAAATATGTGGCGCTGACGCCGGGTGGCGATACGGCCATGCTGGCGCCTGACGGGACCATTGGTGAAACGCAGGGGGCCATCAGCCTTGAGCAGCTGCTGAGCAAGTTCATTTTTTCGGTCACGGACTCCCTTCAGAAGAAGGCTGCTCCGGCAGCGCAGCCGGCCGCCGCTTCTGCGGCCGTTCCGGAGCCGGCGCCTGGTGCAGGGCAGACATCACCGTGAGCCACGCCTCTGATGAGCAGACCTGGCTGGACAGGGAGGGGCAGCCCATAAGCTGCACGGGAAAGCTGCGTGTCCTGCGGGACAATGAAGTGGAACTGAGGCAGGTGCTGAGCGATGCCTGCGCCGATGCTTTGCTCATGGAGGTCGGGCCTGTCTTTCTGCGGCACCGCATGGAGCGGCTTCTGGCCGATGTGATGGTGGAAAGTGGTGTCGTCGAGGTGGTGGAAAAGGAAGGTGCGGAGTGAGGATCAGGAAGACAGTTCTGGCCCTGTCCTGTCTGGCGGGGCTGCTGGCCGCGGTGCCGGAGAACCTGCGGGCGGAAGGAGTCCGGGGCGTGGCCGCTCCGGCTGTTTATCCGGCCACGGCGTGGCAGGGGCGCAATGGAGCCGTGCTGCGGATCATGCGGCGCCTGGATTCCCATGTGGAACTCGTGCCGCTGCATGTGGGGGATGATGCTGTTTATGGGCCTCTGTCCCTCCGGCTGGAGCGGTGCCTTCAGAGGCCGGATGGTCTCCCGGCGCAGACGGCCATCCTGCTGAAGATTGAAGAGAAACAGGAATCCGGCAGTCCGCCCTTCGAGGGATGGATGTTCACGGACGATCCGGCCCTGGGAGCGTATGCAGGTGCCCTGTATGATGTGCAGGTCGTGTCCTGTGATGGGGACAGGGTAGACCCCATGGTTGGGCCGTTGCCAGCGCCTGTGCAGCCGCAGCTGCCCATGGCCATTGCCCCGCATGTGGAGGCGGATGAAGGACGGGGGCCGACCGTGCTGGCACCGCCTTCTTCTGGTGGTAGTGGTGGGCAGGGAGCTGCCCCATCCGGGCCGACATCACTGTTGCCACCGGCGGCTCCATTGCTACCGCCGCAACCGGCGCAGGGTGTGGGCACCCAGCATTGAGGCTGGATGGATGAGACTGGGAGGATGAGGGGAATGCTGTTTACTGACAAGCGGCAGATCAGGGCCGTCTGGCATATTGGTGGGCTGTATGTCCTGGCCGCCCTGCTCGTGTTCCTGATCGTTTTCGTGGCGGAAACATTCCTGCACATGGTGCCGTGTGAGCTGTGCCTTTGGGAGCGGGGACCTTGGCGCGTGCTGCTGGGGCTGGGTGTGCTGGCTCTGGTCCTGTCCCCCCGTTATGCCCGCTGGGCGGCCGTGGCCGGGCTGGTCTGCCTGGCGGTCAGCGTCGGTCTGGGGGTTCTTCATGTCGGGGTGGAGCATGGGTTGTGGCCGAGCCCTGCGGCGGAATGTCACGTTGGCCTTGTGGAAGGGCATGATTTTGCGGACTGGATGGCCCATCTTCCTGCACGGCCCACGAAACCCTGTGACCTGCCAGATTATCCTTTCGGTCTGCCTGTTTCCATGACAACGCTTTCCGCCCTGTATGCCGTGCTGGTCTTTGGTCTGGCTGTCATGGAGACGCACCGTCTGTTCCGTTTTGTGCGGAATGGTCGGCTGGATGTGTGAGCCGTCAGGCTGAGAGGAGTCTCCAACGGGAGGAAGCCGCCATGACCATGGCTGATTTTCTGTGTCTTTACCGGCAGGGCTTTGCCCGTGTTGCGGCCTGTACCACGCCCATCACTCTGGGCGACCCCCGGCAGAATGGGAGGATCGTGCAGGAGTGGCTGGAGCGCTGCCATGAGCAGGGTGTTGCCGTGGCGGTTTTCCCGGAGCTGGGGCTGACAGGCTATACGCTGGAGGACCTTTTCTTCCAGCAGGTGGTGCTGGATGGGGCGCTGGAAGCTCTGCTGGCTCTGGTTGAGGCGACGGCAGGATGCATGACGGTTGGCATCGTTGGTCTGCCCGTTCGGCGGGGAGATGCCCTGTACAACTGTGCGGCCATTTTCCACCGGGGACGGATTCTCGGCATTGTCCCCAAAACGATGCTGCCCCGGTACCGGGAGTTTTATGAACCCCGGCATTTCACCAGTGGTCAGGGCTGCTCCGGAACCATCATGCTGGGAGGGCGTGCCGTGCCATTTGGGACGGACATCCTGTTTGAAGCAGAGGATGTTTCCGGTCTGGTGCTGGGGGTGGAAATATGTGAGGACCTTTGGGCTCCCCAGCCTCCCAGCGGAGCCCTGGCTGTGGCCGGGGCCACGGTGCTGGCCAATCTTTCAGCCTCGCCGGTGACGGTTGGACGGGCAGAGCACAGAACCCTGCTCTGCCGGGCACAGTCCATGCGGACCGTCAGCGCCTATCTTTATGCAGCAGCCAGCGAGGGCGAATCCACGACTGATCTGGCCTGGGATGGCCAGCTTCTCATCCATGAGGCCGGGGACTGCCTGGCCCGGTCGGAGCGTTTCCTCCGGCAGGGTGCCATGATCATGGCGGATATCGATCTCGACAGGTTGCGGCAGGAACGGCTTCAGATGGGCTATTTCGTCCCGGCCGATGATGATGGCCTCCGTCATGTCCGTTTCACTCTGGCACCGGAGGTGAAGGACCGTGGGCTGATGAGGGATGTGCCCCGTTTTCCTTTCGTGCCCTCCCGCCCGGAGCAGTGCGAGCAGGATTGCCGGGAAGCGTGGAACATTCAGGTTCAGGCGCTGTGCCAGCGGCTGAAGGCAGCTCATGCCCGGACCATGGTCATTGGCGTGTCGGGCGGACTGGACAGTGCTTTGGCCCTTCTGGTGGCGGTCAAGGCGGCGGATTGCCTTGGCTGGGAGCGGAGCCGCATTCTGGCCAGAACCATGCCGGGCTTTGCGACGGGCAGTGCATCCCTTGCCATGGCCCATGGGTTGATGGAGAGCCTTGGTGTCAGCGCCGGGGAGCTGGACATCCGCCCCACGGCGAAAGCCATGCTGGTGGCCATCGACCATCCCTATGGGCGTGGGGAGCCTGTCCATGATGTGACCTTTGAGAATGTGCAGGCAGGTTTGCGGACGGATTTCCTTTTCCGTCTGGCCAACCATCATCAGGGGCTGGTGATCGGTACGGGAGACATGTCCGAGCTGGCGCTGGGCTGGTGCACCTATGGCGTCGGAGACCAGATGGCGCATTACAATGTCAATGCCGGGTTGCCAAAGACACTCATCCAGCATGTCATACGCTGGGCCGTGGGGCATGATGGGAGCTTTTCGGCATCGGTCCGTACTGTTCTGGAGAAGATTGTCTCGGCAGAGATTTCACCGGAGCTGGTGCCCGATCAGGGGCAGGGGGTGCAGAGTACCCAACAGATGATAGGCCCGTATCCCTTGCAGGATTTCACTCTCTATCATGTGCTGCGGTATGGCTTCCCGCCTGAAAAGATAGCGTTTCTCCAGTTTCATGCATGGCGGGATGCGGGAAGGGGCGATTGGCCCCTGAACTATCCGCAGCAGGACCGGGTCGCCTATGACCTGCCGGCCATCATTCACTGGATGCGCCTGTTCATGCGGCGTTTTTTTGCAACCAGCCAGTTCAAGAGGTCGGCCATGCCCAATGGGCCGAAAGTGGTGGCTGGGGGAAGTCTTTCCCCCCGTGGGGACTGGCGGGCGCCATCTGATGGGACAGCCACGCTCTGGCTGGCTGCTCTGGAGCGGCTCGAGTCCCGGTTGCAGTAAGGCGGGCTGTTCCGCAAATCCAGATTCGTAGTCTCGGCAGTCGATGGACGCCTTCCATGCGATTCTCATGGAAGGCGTCGTGCGGTTTGCACCTGATGGGCGATTTGTTTAATCAAAAATAAATAAATCTGTTGTAATTCAGAAGCCAGATGTTTACTACTTATGAGTGAAAAGAGAGTCCTTGTCAGGCAGCTCCTGAATTCGTGCTGAAGCGTAGGGTTTTGAGGGGGGTGTCACAGATATTCCTCAATTTAGACCCGAGGAGGCCATGAAAAATGTTGACCCTCAGAGCTCAAGGGGGAGGTGAGAAGGGCCGGTCGTTCCGTTTGTGGCGGCAGTTCTTCCTGTTGGCCCAGTTGAGTGTGACAACGCTGCATTGAGGTGAAGTTTCGTGGCTATTGTAACCGTCCCGGGAGGGCAGCAGCATCAGTATCCTGTAAGCATCCCCACGCAGGGGGCAGAGGACCTGAACAGACTGTTTTCAACCTCCTTTGCATCTCTGGTGTCTTCTTCAGGCTCTGGTGATGGCACGCCGCTGGCCCCGTCTGATGTCGTGGGTAATGGTTCAATTGATTTCCGCATGGGGAATGATGCGACCAGTCTGCCGCAGGCAACTGTGCTGGGTGGTCAGGATACTATCTCCGCTGCCGGGGATGGGACGCGGCTTTCCCTTGGTGGAACGCTGAGCTTCCTTGGTGGTGTGGGGTCCGGTACCCACTCTGTTGGTAACAATGCGACCATCTTCGGGACGGCCAATAGTGTCTATCACTATGCCCGCCAGGGAAGTGCTGGTCAGAGCGTCTTCAAGACGGATCATCAGAGTGATGCCCTGCATCCGGACAACATCCTGTTTGATGCATCCAAGTCCCATCAGTCTCTTCAGGCTTTTGCCGGAATTGGTGATACCATCAAGGGTGGTACGGCGTCCGACACGATCACCGTGCACAATACGGTCAGTGGTGGCACTGATGCCGGTGCTACGTTGAGTGGTGGCAGCGGGTCTGCCAATCTCTTCCAGTTCCTGAACAACAAGGGCGGTCATTACACGATTACCGACTTTGGCAAGGCTGCGGGCAACAAGGTTGGCCTCAAGGCGACGGACGAGCAGATCGGCCAGATGCTTGAGCATCAGACCGTCAAGGGTGGCAACACGACCATCGAGCTGCCGAATGATCAGGGCCAGATCACCTTCCTTGATCAGAACCAGCTTCACCCGAAGGACTTCCAGAAGTTCTGATGGGGTGTCTGCCCTTTCGTCAGGGAGGGCAGACAGCATCTGAGTGCAGCTACGGATGAAACGCCGTTTCCGAAGAGGGAGCGGCGTTTTTTTTATGCTCTGATTTTCAGGGATGAAATACTGGCTGGGGCGGGAGGATTCGAACCTCCGCATGGCGGAATCAAAATCCGCTGCCTTACCGCTTGGCTACGCCCCAACGCAGACCCTTCTCTTATCCCGAACGGCCAGAAGGGTAAAGAGAGGGCCGCCATTTTTTGTAGGAGGGATCAGTCCAACACGTTGTTGTTACGGTTTTCCTCAGGGGCAACATGGTCGGGCAGTCCACCCTCTTCTGCAACCATGTCAGCCTGCCCAGAGGCGGAAGATTCCTTCAACAGGCCCATCCGTTCGGCACGGGCGAGCGTGCTGTCCAACACCTGCATCGTATCGGCAAGGTCTGGGGTTGAGTCTTTCTCCCAGCGTGCCAGCGTTCTGGACCATATGGCCAGCAGGCTGTTGAGGCGGATCATGCCACCAAAGCCGTGACGGTCCAGTGCTGCGGCATCAGCGACCCAGCGCAGGCTTTCCATCGTGGTTCCGGCGAGAAGCGCTGCCAGGGCAGGGTCTCGGGGGAGGGTGTGCATGATGGCGCAGATGCCGGAGCGGTAATCCTGCATGGCATCAAAACGCCGCATGAGCAGATCAAACAGCCGTTCACGAACAGTCGCACCGTAACTTTCCCCGCAGAGTGCGGCATCATCAATCTGGCTGTTCAGCCGGATCAGAATCATGGACTTGAACGGGAAACGCTGCCGGACCTGCTGGAGGGGCAGCCCCGCTTCACGTGAAGCATCAACAAGAGAGACACGCTGCCAGCCATGGCTCTGGGCGAGCTGGAGGGTGGCCTCAATCATGGTCCTGTCGAAAAGCGGGTCGTGATGGTCAAGAGTCATGATGGTTTTCCCTGTCCGTGCGGCTATGGTGATGCAGGCAGAGTGGTGTCTGCCTGCATCCGATGTCAGTCATCCAGCTCACGGGACCGTTTGATGGCGGCTTCGGCTGCCAGCGGGATCAGGCGGGGCCAGTTTTCTTCAGCCATGAAGACATTCAGGGCTGCGGCCGTTGTCCCGTTGGGGCTGGTGACGTTCCTGCGCAGGGTTTCGGCATCGTCCGGCAGTTCATGCAGCATCTTGCCCACACCGTAGATCATGCTGCGGACCAGCGTACGGGCGGCCTGTTGTTCCAGCCCCAGGTCCTGCCCTGCTTTTTCCAGCAGTTCGGCCAGCAGGAAGACATAGGCGGGAGCAGAGCCGGCAATGGCGATGACAGACCGCAGGTCTTCCTCATGTGGAACGGGGACGACCGTACCAACCTGCTCCATCAGGCGGATGGCCAGCTCTTTCTGTTCCCTGCTGACATGCGGTGAGGCGTATAGCCCCGTGCTGCCTGCTCCAACGCTGGAAGGTGTGTTGGGCATGGTGCGGATGATGGGCATGTCCGCCCGGCCACACCATTCAGCCAGTTTTTCACAGTTCTTGCCTGCCATGACGGACAGCAGGGCGGCCTTGTCCATGCGGGCACCGAGGCTCTGTCGCAGGGCTTTGAGCACGGTTTCCGCACCGGCTGGTTTGACAGCCAGGACGATGATGTCCGGTGTCACGTCCGTAGTGATTTCTTCCGGTGTACGGAAGACGGTGCTGCCTGCCGGGGCGTCCTGGAGCTTCCTGTCCAGGATGAAGAGGCGTGGCGGGTTCGGGCTGTTGACCCAGCCCCGCATGAGGGCGCCGCCCATTTTGCCGCAACCGACGAGAAGAAGGGTGGGAGCTGTCATGATGGGAAGTCTCCGTTCATGTCCTGTGAAAAATCAGTGCTGTGAGGGTGGGGCTGTCAGGGCCTGTTCCAGCTCGTCCAGTCGTGCTTCGAGCTCCCTGAGGCGCTGTTCGGTCCGTTCCTGCTCGGCCCGGGCGCGGCTGGCCATTTCCTGCACGGCCTCGAATTCGTCCCGGCGGACAAGGTTGAGGGAGAACAGCATCTCGTTGATCTGGCTGCGGATCAGCGTATGGACCTCCTCCCGCAGGCCGGATGCGGCAGAAAACGCCGTTCCGGCAAGGCCGGTCAGATCATCGAGGAAACGGGGGCGAGAGACCATGGTGCTACTCCTGGACATTCAGCATTGAAAACGGACCGTCTTTTCCGCCACGACTCTTTCAGAACAGGAAGCCGGTCTGTCAACCGTCATCCCTGTTTCTGCGTTCTTTCTGTTGGAAGCCGCATCTGGCCAGACTATACAGGAAGAATGATTATCGTCACCGGCGGAGCCGGATTTATTGGTTCATGCGTGCAGCAGGCCCTGTTCCGGCAGGGGCGGCGGACTGTCATTGTGGATTATCTGCATGATCAGGGGAAGTGGCACAATCTTGCCAGCCATCCTCCCCACCAGATCATTCCCCCCCATGAACTTTCCGCTTTTCTGGCAACGGTGAGAGGGGTGGAGGCCGTCATCCACCTGGGGGCCATCAGTGAAACGACGGCCCGGGATGGAGACCTGGTCTGGCAGAGCAATGTCACCCTGTCCCAGCAGCTCTGGCGGTGGTGTGTGGAGCATGAGGTGCCGTTCCTTTATGCTTCTTCGGCAGCAACCTATGGGGCGGCAGACCGGCCAGAGCTGTTTGCAGACGGGTTGGACAGCATCGAGGGATTGCAGCCGCTCAATCTTTATGGCTGGTCCAAACAGGCGTTCGACCTCTGGGTGAAGCGGACGGTAGAGGCTGGGGAACCGACCCCACCACAATGGGCCGGTCTGAAGTTCTTCAATGTTTATGGCCCTAATGAGTATCACAAGGGGCGGATGATTTCGGTCATCAAGGTAAAATATGATGAGTTGATGGCCGGTAATCCCATCCGTCTGTTCCAGTCCGACCGGACGGATATTGCGGATGGGCAGCAGAAGCGTGATTTCATCTGGATCGGGGACGTGGTGAATGTCCTGCTCTGGCTGTTGGAACACCCTGCCGTCAGCGGGCTGTTCAATTGCGGGACAGGACAGGCCTGTACATACGAGGCTCTGGCCCGGGCTGTCTGTGCTGCGGCGGGACGGGCAGCAGAGATCGATTATGTTCCGATGCCAGAGAGCCTGAGGGGGCAGTACCAGTCCTTCACGCAGGCTGACATGAGGGCACTGCGGGCGGCTGGATATACGGCTCCTTTCACAACACCGGAGGACGGGATCAGCCATTACATCAAGGGGTATCTGGCATCAGGAAGGCCGTATCTGTGACACATCCGCTTATCTTCCCGGGGCTGGACCCCGTTGCTTTCCAGATCGGGCCGCTGGTGGTGCGCTGGTATGCTCTGGCTTATATTCTGGCTTTCATCATTGCCCTGCCCCTGGCCCGCAGGCTGGTCCAGCTTGGGCCGAAGGTGGCAACGAAGGTAGCCGTGGATGATTTCCTTGCCTATGCGGTGCTGGGTGTGCTGCTGGGGGGGCGGCTGGGTTATGTCCTGTTCTACCGGCCGCTTTTCTTTCTGTCCCATCCTCTGGAAATCTTCGCCACATGGAAGGGCGGCATGTCCTTTCATGGGGGAGCGGCAGGGGTCATCATTGCACTGGCCCTGTTCACATGGCGGCGGGGCCTGAACTTTCTGGCCTTTGCAGACCGGATCGTCGTGGTGGTGCCCATCGGGCTGGCTCTGGGGCGGTGTGCCAATTTCATCAACGGGGAACTCTGGGGACGGCCAGTGGCGAGTGCCGTGCCGTGGGCCATGATCTTTCCCGCTGTCGGGCCGGAGCCACGGCATCCGTCCGAACTTTATGAAGCCCTGACGGAGGGTGTCCTGCTGCTGGTCGTGATGCTGCTGGCTGTCAGCCGCCCAGCCTTGCGGGCACGGGCCGGGTTCCTGTCCGGGCTGTTCCTGTTTGGCTATGCCTGTGCCCGGGCCTTCTGTGAGCTGTTCCGCCAGCCGGATGACAATATCGGCTTTCTGGCTGGGGGAATCACGATGGGGCAGCTCCTGTGCCTGCCCATGGCACTGGCCGGGATTGGCCTGATGGCTCATGCCTTCAGCCGTCCCGCCCGGCAGACGGACTGGATTGCAGAATGACACAGCCTGTCTTCTTACGGTCGCCGCTTCTGCCTGTCCGGCATGGCTTCTTTACCCGGGAGGGGGGCGTGTCTGTGGCTCCCCATGATACCCTCAATGGCGGGTTGGGGACGCAGGACCGGCTGGACAACGTGCAGGAGAACAGGCGGCGGATGGCGGCTGTCGTGGGTGTGGAGCTGGAGCAGTTTGCTGCGCTCCGGCAGGTTCACGGAGCGGATGTGCATGTGCTGCGCCAGGTTGATGAGGTCTGGTCTCATACGCAGGGCCACGAGGCCCTTCCGGCGGGTGATGCGCTGGTGACGGACTGCCCGGAGCTTGCTCTGGGCGTAGCCACGGCGGATTGTGCCCCTGTGCTGCTGTCGTCGGACGATGGGCGGATTGTTGGTGCAGCCCATGCAGGTTGGCGTGGAGCTGTGGGAGGTGTGCTGGAAGAGACAGTCCGGCAGATGCGCCTGCTGGGGGCGGAGGGACTCCGTGCCGTGGTGGGGCCCTGCATCGGCCCTGTCTCCTATGAAGTGGGTGAGGACATGCGCCGGGCCGTTCTGGAACGGCACCCGGAGGGCGAGCGGTTTTTCAGCCAGGCAGCAAGAGCTGGGCATCATCAGTTTGATCTGCCCGCTTTCTGCCTGTTCCGTCTGGCAGAAGAGGGCGTGCAGGCAGAATGGACAGGCCATGATACGCTGGCGGAGGAGCGTTTTTTCAGCCATCGCCGGGCAACAGTGCATGGTGACGGGCGGACGGGCCGCCAGATTGCTGTCATCCGTGCGGGGCTGGACTGATAAAAAAATTGTCTTTTTTGCTTTTTTCCGCTAGGGCGGGGCAACCATCCGGCACCCCTGGAGGCCGGTTGGGCATGACAATTTCAGAACGCAGGAGCGTATAACGTGGCGAAAGTAACGACACTGGAGATCTCCCAGCGCGCCAAAGCAGGTAAGGGGGCAGCGCGCGCAACACGTCGTGAGGGCATGGTCCCGGGCGTGGTGTACGGTGGCAAGAAGGAGCCGGCTCTGGTCTCCATCGACCCCCGCATCATCATGAAAGAGCTGCACCGTGGTGCCTGGCAGTCCCGCCTGTACCAGTTCAGCATCGGTGGTGAGCAGGTCCATGCCCTGATCCGTGACATCCAGTTCCATCCGGTGTCCGATGCGCCGATCCATATCGACTTCCTGCGTCTGGTTCCTGGCCAGAGCGTGCATGTTCAGGTGGGCATCACCTTCACGGGTGAAGATGAGGCTCCGGGCATCAAGCGTGGCGGCGTGCTGAACATTGCCCGTCACTCCGTTGACGTGGAAGTTCCGGTCGAGAACATCCCTGAGCACTTCACGGTTGACCTCAGCAAGCTGGACATCAACGACAACGTGCGTTGGGACGACCTCCAGGGGACGGAGCACTCCACACCGACCCTGCATATCCCCAACTTCGTGATTGCCTCCATCGCTCCGCCGACGGTTGACGAGGAGCCGGAAGAGGCTTCTGAGGAAGCAGCTGAAGCCAAGTAAGGGGTATTGCGGTTGTGAAGCTCTGGGTCGGACTCGGTAATCCGGGCGCATCAATGAGCCGCAACCGGCACAATATCGGCTTCATGGCGGTCGATGCGATCGCTGCGCGCCATGGGTTCGGCCCGTGGCGCAAGCGCTTCCGTGGGGAAACGGCGGAAGGCATGGTCGGGCGGCAGAAGGTTCTTCTGCTCAAGCCGCTGACCTACATGAACCTGTCTGGTGACAGCGTGCAGCAGGCAGCGCGTTTCTATAAAATCCCACAGGATGAGATTACCGTCTTTCACGATGAGCTGGACCTGGCCTTCGGAAAGATGCGGGTCAAACGGGGCGGGGGAGCGGCCGGGCATAATGGCCTGCGCTCCATGGACAAGGCCCTGCCCGGCCCTGATTACTGGCGTGTGCGGCTGGGGATCGGCCATCCGGGCAGCCGGGAAAAGGTGCATGGCCATGTACTGGGGGATTTCTCTAGCACGGAACGGTCTGAGCTGGAGCTGTGGCTGGATGACATGGCCGATGCCACGCCACTTCTGGCGCAGGGTGAGCATGAGGCCTTCATGACGAAAACAGCCTTGCGGCGGAACTGAAAACAGAGAATCTAACAGGCCTGCGGTGGCGAGAGATGAGCCAGACCGGCAGGGCACAGAAAGGGGAGAGAGCGAATGGGGTTCAACTGCGGGATCGTCGGCCTCCCCAATGTCGGCAAATCCACCCTGTTCAATGCGTTGACACAGACAGCGTCGGCACAGTCTGCCAATTATCCGTTCTGCACCATCGAGCCGAACACGGGGCGGGTGGCCGTGCCGGATGAACGGCTGGAGGTTCTGGCCAAGGCTGGCAATTCCCAGCGCATCGTGCCGACAAGCCTCGAGTTTGTGGATATTGCCGGGCTGGTCCGTGGGGCTTCCAAGGGGGAAGGGCTGGGCAACCAGTTTCTCGCCAACATCCGTGAGGTGGATGCCATCATTCACGTCCTGCGCTGCTTTGATGATGATGACATCACCCATGTCGAGGGCGGTGTGGATCCCGTGCGGGATGCGGACATCATCGAGACGGAACTGATGCTGGCCGATCTGGACAGTCTGGAGCGCCGCAAGGTCGGGCTGGAAAAGCGTGCCCGTGGCAATGACCGTGAGGCCAAGGAACAGCTGGAACTCATGGAGCCGCTGCTGGCCGCCCTGCGTGAGGGCAAACCGGCCCGTACGGCCGTTCCTGAGGGGAAAGAAGTAGAGGCTGCCCGCCTCCAGCTGATGACGACCAAGCCCGTCCTTTATGTCTGCAACGTGGAAGAATCGGCGGCTTCGACCGGCAATGCCTATTCCGAGCAGGTGCGGAAGAGGGCCGAGGCGGAAGGTGCCGGGGCTGTCATTGTCTCTGCGGCCATCGAGGCGGAGGTCAGCCAGCTTGAGGCTGAGGAACGGACCGAGTTTCTGGATGGCCTCGGCCTGAAGGACAGCGGTCTGGACCGTGTAATTGCTGCTGGTTATCGCCTTCTGGGCCTTCAGACTTACTTCACGGTAGGGCCGAAGGAGACCCGGGCCTGGACGATCACGGCAGGTACGAAGGCCCCGCAGGCGGCAGCCGTCATTCATAATGACTTTGAGCGTGGCTTCATCGCCTGCGAAACCATCGCCTATGATGATTACGTCACCTACAAGGGCGAGGCGGGTGCCCGTGAGGCCGGCAAGCTGCGTGTCGAGGGCAAGAATTACGTCGTGCAGGATGGTGATGTCCTGCTGTTCCGCTTCAACGTGTAAGACAGCCTCATGAAGGGGCCTCGTCCCGAAAGGCTCCCGGCGACTCCGCTGGGGGCTGCTGCATCCCGTTTCGGGGATGGCCGCCGGATGCGCATCGGCCTGCTGGGAGGGTCGTTCAATCCGGCGCATGAGGGGCACATCCAGCTGGCCCGCAAGGCTCTGGCAAGTCTGAAGCTGGATCAGGTCTGGCTGATGGTGTCTCCGGGGAATCCCCTCAAGCCCCGCAAGGGAATGGCGCCGTTCTCCCGGCGGCTGGCAACGGCACAGGCTCTGGCAGATGGACGGCGCATCATCGCCACGGACATAGAGCAGAAGCTGGGGCAGCGTTACACGGTCCGGACCGTGGCCATGCTCCGGCAGCGTTTCCCACAGTGCCGTTTTGTCTGGCTCATGGGGTCAGACGGGCTGGCCCAGTTTTCCCGCTGGCGGTCATGGCGGCGGCTGGCGCAGATGGTGCCGATTGCTGTCCTGCCTCGTCCCGGAAGCATCATACCGGCCCTCAAGGGGCGGGCCAGTTCCGTCCTGCGGCATCATCGTCGTGATGGAAGGGCGGCGTCTCTTCTGCTAGAAAAAGGAAGTGGGCCGGGCTGGACATTCCTTTCGGCACCTCAGAATGACATATCTTCGACCGCTTTGCGTCAAAAGGGGCTGTTCTGCCCGTCTGTCGATCAGGAGTGAGAACCATCATCAACGCGACTGAAACCCCCGCTTCCGCCCCTCATAGTGATGAGGAAGGGCTGGCCCGTCTTCTGTCTGTCATTACGGACAGTCTGGATGAAGACAAAGCCGAGAACATTGTCGTGCTGGACCTGACAGGTCGTGCCGGATTCGCTGAGCGCATGGTCATTGCTTCCGGTCTTTCCGAGCGTCAGATTTCTGCCATGGCCCAGCATCTGGAACGTCGCCTGAAGGAAGAAAATCTTGCCCGCCCGCAGATTGAAGGGGACCAGGGCAGTGACTGGGTTCTGATGGATGCAGGAGATGTGGTTGTCCATCTCTTCATGCCGGAAAGCCGTGAGCTTTATGCGCTGGAACGCATGTGGGGTGGTGACTTTGATGCGGCTGCGGAAGAAATTGCCGTTGAATGAGGTGGTGGCTGGCGAGAGGGTTTTCTGATGAAGCTCATCGCCGTAGGAAAGCTGAAGGCCGGCCCGGAACGGGAGCTGCTCGACCGGTACTGCGCCCGGTTGCGCCCGAAGCTGGAGATTGTGGAAGTGGCCCAGGGCCGGGGTGCTCCTGCCGAACTGAAACGGCGGGAGGCCGATTCCCTTCTGGCTGCCTGTCCTGACAATGCGTTTCTTGTGGCGATGGATGAAGGGGGTCGTCTGCTGGATAGCCCGGCCTTTTCGTCCCGATTGCAGACGTGGCAGGAGAGTGGCCGCCCTGTCTGTTTCATGATTGGGGGAGCCGAAGGGTTTGATGCCGCCATTCTTCAGCGGGCGGATGCTGTTTTTTCGCTGGGGAAGCTGACATGGCCACACATGCTGGTGCGGGTCATGCTGGCGGAGCAGCTCTTCCGGGCACAGTCCATCCAGACAGGTCATCCATACCACAAAGCCGGACGTCCCTGAGGGAACGGTCCGGCTTTGTGGGATTACGGTCGTGAGGTCCAGTTCTTACTGGAGAGACCGGCTGGGAGCCTCGTCTCCGAAGAAGCTGGCATCAGCCGGAACGGAGGCTGTTTCCATGTCACTGGCCGTTCCTTTGGCAATGACATTGCGGTACCGTGTGGAAACAGGGGCAGAACCGTCCTGACGGTTGTAGATGAAGCCATGCGTCGGATAGATGCTGCCGAGACGTTCCCCATTGCCCGGGAGAGCCACACGGACAGCTGTCCAGTCATTCTCAGGAGACACGTCCACCACTTTCGTGTTGTGGCTGATGCCGTTGGAGGCCCAGTGTGCCTGGTCGATCATGATGGTCCGGCTGTCGATCTGCCGACGGACAACGGCAACATGCCCAAGTGGCATACGGCGTGTGGGACGGAAGCTGAGGACAGCACCGGGCTCGGGCTGCTGGCCACGGGCGTACATGCCTTCAGCATTGCGCCACCAGTCCCGTGCATTGCCACGGATGTGGAAGTCCGTGCTCTGGTGCACATAGGCAACGCACTGGATGACATGGGCATGACCATAGTGGCGGTAATGCCTGTGCAGGAAGTGGCTGCTTCTGATCAAACGGCTTGAATGGCGGACATGGTGCCTCGCTTCGGCCTTGGGAGCGCAGAATGCTGCCGCAGATAATACCAGACATGATAAAAATAACCGTTTCCCGGCACGGCGCATGATACATCTTCCCGTTCTGTTTGACCGAAGTGGACCTCATTCTTTCAGTAGTTCCGGGAAACTATCAGAAGAAGCCTGTGAATGACAAGACAAATAATGGCATGAAATGGGCAGAGAAACCTGAATAAGATTTAACATTAGGAAATATATACCAATTAGAAATATGTTTCAGGCTGATCATACTCATTTGGCAAGGCAAAGCCCGCAAGAGGCATGGCCCTCCGGAAAGGTAAAGGAGAAATGGCTCCAGAAACTGTATTTAGATCCGAATCTTCTATTCGTCTACTCTGCTTTTCTTGCCGCAGTATTTTATTTCATGGGTGTGGAGTGTGGGGAAGTGGTGGTTTCTTGTCGGGTAGGGGTATGACGTTGTAGATCATTTCTTGTTTGATGCCCGGAAATGGAAGCCCGTCATGAAATTAACCTTGCGGAAAGTGACCGTGACACCGATTCGTCAGAACTGCACGATTCTGTCGGACCAGATGGGGCGGGCGATTGTTGTCGACCCTGGCGGAGAAAGTGTGCGGCTGGCCCGGGAAGCCGAGGGGCTGCATGTCGAGGCCATCCTGCTGACACATGGTCATCTTGATCATGCCGGAGGTGCTGCCGACCTCAAGAAACTGCTGACGGACCGGCAGGGGGGTGACGTGCCTGTCATCGGGCCGTTGCGGGAGGACCTGTTTCTGCTGTCGAGAATCGAGCAGCAGGCGGCTGCTTTCGGGCTGGATGGCATGAAAAGCGTCACACCGGACCGTTTTTCCAGCGACGGGGATATACTGTCCTTTCTTGGGCATGACATTGAGGTTGCTCATGTTCCCGGTCATACGCCCGGTCATGTCGTGTTCATCCTGCGGCAGGCAGGGCTGGTGATTGCCGGTGATACGCTGTTCCGTGGTACGGTGGGGCGGACAGACTTCCCCTATGGCAATGAAAGACAGCTGCTGGAGGGGATCCGCAGCAGACTGTTCACTCTTCCGGCCGATACCATCGTCCTGCCGGGTCATGGCCTGCCGACCACGATAGGGGAAGAGCGGCAGCATAATCCGGCATTTCAGCACTGATCGGCATGGTGGTGCAGATAAGGAGAGGGATGATGAAAAGAGTTTATCAGTGGGGTCTTTTGGCAGGTGGACTCGTCCTGGCGGGTCTGGCTGCTGCTGGTGGCATGGTTCGGGCTGAAGAAACGGTTACGGAGGCACAGCCACCATTACCCGAAGTTGCCTTGACCATTACCGATCAGACCGGGCGCAGCCATGCCTTCAGGGTGGAAGTGGCCAGCACGCCACGCCAGCAGGAAGTGGGTGAGATGTTCCGCAAGGAGATAAAGCCGGATCATGGCATGCTGTTTGTCTGGCCTGCCCCGCAGGAATCCGCCATGTGGATGCGCAACACCTTCATCTCGCTGGACATGATCTTCATTGATGATCAGAACCGCATTCACGCCATTGAGGAACATACAACACCCCTGAGTGAGGGAATCATCAGCAGTCATGGGCCTGTCCGGGCTGTTCTGGAGCTTCCTGCCGGAACGGCGGAAAGGCTGGGGCTGGTGGTGGGGAACCGCATCGTGTCCGATGCTCTGCCTGGTGGGGCACACTGAATGTGTCCCGCACGGTTTTCATAACAGGGGTTGCTGGGTTCATCGGGTCTCATGTGGCCCGTGTCCTGCTGGCTCGTGGATGGCGTGTCATCGGGCTTGATAGTGAGCAGTCCACTCCGGCCATGGCGCCTTTGCGGCTTGCTGCACTGCATGGGCAGTCTGGCTTTCATTATGTCAGGGCCAATGTGCGTGATCAGGCTGCCCTGGCAGGTCTGTTCGCACAGTATCCTGACATTGATACGGTTCTGCATCTCGCTGCCCGGGCGGGGGTCAGGCAGTCCCGGCTCAAGCCCCATGCCTATATAGAGGACAACATTGCTGGTCAGGTCAGTCTGTTGGAAGCCTGTCGGACCCTGTCCCGGTTGCGGCAGATTCTCTATGCCTCGTCCTCCGCCGTGTATGGGCCTTCGGCGGCCCTTCCTTTCTCCGAATCCGTTCCTGTTGGGGCGCAGGCATCTTTTTATGCCACGACCAAAAGGATGAACGAGCTTACGGCGCAGACCTACAGTCATCTTTACGGGTTTGCCCAGACCGGTCTGCGTTTCTTTACGGTATATGGCCCGATGGGGCGCCCGGACATGGCCTGTTATGGTTTTGCCAGAGCGATTCAGGCGGGGCATCCTTTGACCCTCTGGGATGCCGAAGGGCTGGCAAGGGATTTCACGTATATTGATGATGTCGTAGAGGCGATTCTGCATCTGATGGATGCGCCGCCGCGTGCAGGAGAAAGCCGACTCTTCAACGTGGGATATGGGCAGCCCCGTCTTGTGAGGGATCTGATCCGGTGTCTTGAAACATCTCTGGAACGACAGGCCATTATCCAGAAAGCTCCCAGACCTGCGGAGGATATACTGGAGACATGGGCTGATACGACCGCTCTGAAGGCAGTGATTCCATGGGAACCGCAGGTGTCTCTGGAGGAAGGAATCAGCCGGTTTGTGGCGTGGCTCTGCGGAAATTCAGGGTATTTTAACTTTTTTTGAAGTTTTTTTGATTTTTTTGGTGTGATGGGGTTGTGCGGTGAGGGGGATCTGCGTATAAGCCCATTCACCGGCGGCGCTGGAGCGGGAGTTTCGGGGCGGCTGGGGTGGTCATTGACAAGAGAATATGGGTTATAAAGTAGAGACTGGAAGGGATATGTTGGCGGCGTTTTCGTTGGCGAAGGCTGATGGAAGACGGAAGCTGATGTATCTGACTTTAAGTTTGATGCGTTGAATTAAGCTGGATGTTTTATTCTGTTGGTCTGGATTGAACCTGAGAGTTTGATCCTGGCTCAGAGCGAACGCT
>NZ_WNIH01000002.1:0-198778 GCF_009725805.1 Bombella sp. ESL0380
CCGCCAGGTCCCCTCGCTCACCCACCCCCATAAAAACCACCCACCAACGCGGGGTGGAGCAGCCCGGTAGCTCGTCAGGCTCATAACCTGAAGGTCGTAGGTTCAAATCCTACCCCCGCATCCATACACACAAAAAATCAGAAATAACCAGATAGCCATGCTCCTCCCGTGGGTCCGCATCTTCCCCAGCCATGTGTCATGATGGTGAGCTTTGCTGACTAGCGGTCCTTTTTGCCATGATGGGCCCAGAGACGGAGAGATAGTGCCAGCCTCATTCAAGCTTAAGATACTGTGCATCGATCTGCGTAGGTCTGGAACTAAAATAGTTAATGCCTGGCAGCTTGTTCCTGTCATCAAGGAACTGAATGAAATGGGATTTCAGGATTAGGCCGCAGACCGAAACAGTGGGGTTTTCTTGTGATCCATGGCCTATCTCCTTTTGGAAAACCATGAACAGTGTCAGCCGTTCTAACTAGATTGAACCGTGTCGTGTATGAAATCTTCCCTTAGGGAAGATGCTGTTCGGTTATTCTTTTCACCATCATTTCTGGAAAATGCTTTTCCTGTCAGGGATCGGATTGGAATCCTAAGGCGTATTTTTCTTTTGCCTTGAAGGCTCCGTTGAAAACAGGGATATCGCCATAGATTGCGCTTCGGTGCCAGCCAATGTCATGGCTGTGTAGCCGAAAAACTGTGTCTTTTTCATGTCCAGGCTTTCGTAACTTTCGGCCAGTGGGCTGATTGGTTGCCCAAATCAGAGTTGCCTAGGGAGATACTCTCTCCGTGTTCTTTCTGAATATGGAGGAACGGTATGAAAGGGGGGCACCGGCTTCCGTCGCAAGGATGCCCTCGCCGTAGTGGGTTGTCACTGTTCTTCATTCTTTCAGACTTGTCCAGAGAATTTCTATCAAGTGTCTGATTCTGCATTTGATCTTCTGTTTAAGTCAAAATATAAAATTTTGTGTTAACATAAAACAATGATAGCATGAGACTGTGCCTGATATTTCAGGAACATTAAAGAAGGATTTCAGAGTATGCGTCGTTATATTTTTGCGATAACAGCATGTGCCGTTTTTGTGTTTTCGACACAGAGTAGTTATGCAGGATTCTTGAGTGATATCGAAAATGCAGGGACTGCATCCAACGGTGCCGCCATTGGAGGAGTTGCCGGGGGAAAGAAAGGTGCCTTGATTGGTGCCGGTGCTGGCCTAGCCTTTCAGACGTTACATGCTCAAGCCAAGGGAAATAATGAGCAGCAGAAGGCTGTGGAAAATGGTTTGAACGCTGAAATTGCCACGACCAAGAAAAAGCTGCGTATTGCTCAGGCGAATGTGCAGAAAGCCCAGAAGGCTTATGATGAAGCAGTCGCCAAGAAAAATGGTCTTGAAGGCGATGCTGCGAAAGCCCAGGATCAGGTTATTGCTCGTAAAAATGCTGTTTTGGAAAATGAGAAGCAGCGTGTAGCGGAATATAAGGCAATGGCTAACAAACTGCAGCAGACCAAGAGCGATGCGCTTGCAAAGTCTAATGCTCAGAATAATGGCGATTAATATTTGAAATTATATATCTTGAAGGGAGCATATATTTATATGCTCCCTTTCTTGATAGAACGCCTAGTATATTATTTTTACTAGGCGTTTTTCTGTATGAAAGGGGGTATGTTATGATTGTTAAGGTCTCAAAGAGACGCTCATTGTATGTGTCTCTCTCAACAGCATCTCTTATGCTGTTTTTGGCTGGTTGTTCAGCAGCAGATTGTGACCCGAATAAACAGGATGAAATGTTTACCCAGATGGCTTGTTCGTTTGGGGGAGGCTACCAGAAAAGAACAAAGGCTTTGACAAATGAGCGTAGCGTGCAGGAACAGGCTGTTCAGATACAAGATGCTCATCTAATGTCCATCAATCAGCAGATTGCCGTACTACGTCAGGAAATGGCGCAGCTACAACAGAAGATTGCTAAGGAAAAAGCGCAGCGTGATGATCTTCTTAGACAGGAAGCTTCCCTGCAGCAGCAGTATGATCAGGCAAAAGCTGATGGCGATTCCGATAAAATGAAAGAGTTGATCGAAAAAATCAGGAATGTGTCTCAGATAAAGAGTCATTTCGATTATAGCATTAAAATAGATAATGCAGCATATGCTTCTAAAGTTGACGAACTCAACAAGAAATCTGCTGAAACTCATTCACTTTAAAATATTTTAAATTGTTTTTGCTAGTTTTATGGAAGCACAGGGATGTGAAGTATCCCTGTGCTTTTCCTTTATCTGTTATAATAATGCATATGAGCCGCCTGTTCTATTTTTGCAATAATATCCCGCTCAGCATCGAGGGATTTACCGGAGGATATGTCTTTTGTATTTTGTATGGCTATGTCTAGCCAGTCGAGGCGCCTGGAAAGGGGAAGGTCTTTATAATTATTTTTGAGATTGTTTACTATGATGGTCTTGGCATCCTCCAGACGGGTATCCCTTTGGCTATTACGGGATACTGTTTTTAACAGGCCGAGGTAAGCGTTCACTGTATCATCAAGCGAAACCTGTTCTGTCGAGATGGAGGTTTTATAGATGCTCAGATTGGGGTTACGGGCATTGTCAGGATCATTGACGAAAGCCGTATAATTGACAATGTCAATCCTGTTCGAGGCGATCTGCTTGCTGAGTGTCAACAGAGTAGTCAGGTTGGCGACAGCGCTATCCAGGTCAGCTTGGTTACGTTCTGCATTGGCCTGATTTTGTGCCTCCCGTGCAGCCTCCATAGCCTGGTTCAATTGGGTAAGACGGGCTTGTAGCTCAGCTTTGTTCTGGTCACTTTGGCTCAGGGCAGACTGAAGGTTTTTGAGAGCATCATTTTCGTTGGCATGCTCTTCTTTGACCTTGCTGGTATCAGCGTTGGCAGCATCATTGACCAGCGCAGCGAACCCTTTTTGTGCTTTCAAAGCTTCCTGTAGGCTATTCATTGTCATGGCACCGATGACAACACGGAACCCGACCTCAGGAGCACGCTTTGCGTCTCCATTGTCGTCATAAGGGGCAAATTCCGCACGATAAGCGCTGGAAATGTCTCTGGCGGAATTCAGGACACTGCCTCCGAAAACTTGCGTCCCGCCTGTAAGTCCCTGGTTCCAGTAATGCAGGTAAGCCCTCATCTGGTAGGGTGTAAGAACCATCTCACTGACATTGCCGACTATATCGTACAGGGAGAGGGGATTGGCTATATTGAGTGATCCAATCGGTTTGGGGATGACGCCATGATCGGTAGAAATCCCCTGACTGCTGCCAACAATGCAATCATCAATCTGATTCTGGCAATCGCTGCCCGGTTGTGGCCAAGGGGCAGGTTGTGTGTTCAGGGAACTGTTCTTGATCCCTCCACTAGCGGCAAAAACCCATTCAGCATCAGTTGGCAGGCGAATAAAGCCGGGCTTGTCTCCTCGCTTCGGCAGACGGTCAGGAGCATTCTTCATGAGCCAGCTCGTCCATTTCTCTGCAAACTGCTGTGCTTCCAGGAAGGAGATATTGCTGGCAGGAAAATTCCTGCGCTGAGGGGGAGGAGCCCCCTGACCTTCCATGACAAGTTTATATTGCGCCGCGGTTACCTCATATTTTCCGATATAGTAGACAGGGTGCTGATTTTTATCAGTAAAGGGAGCGGCAAGATTGGCTTCATGTATGAAAAGGTTATAGCCATTGCTATGGGAGGCCTGAGTACTTTTCAAATCCATGGCCTGGCCAATTGTGATCCGCCGGTTTGCCATGAAAGCGGCATCTCCTGTGCTGGCTGATGTAGGTTGTACTTCAACACGGCGAAAAACCATGGCCCCTCCGCAGGGCATGGGAAGAACCAGTTCCTCGGCATCGGAATCTGGTGAAGGCTTGGGGTCATAGATGGCTTTGTTCCAGCTGATCTGTGCTGGAGTGGAGGTTGTGCACTGTGCCCGTGCTGTGTGGCTGGAGAGACCTGTACAGAGCAGGGCTGACAAGACAAAGACGGGCGCTGATGGGCGAAGTTGAGCCATGATGCGCAGGGATGGTTTCCGTAATGCTAAAAATTCTGTTGCTGTAGTGAAATGTAAATAAGACATTGGTGGTCCTTTGCTTATAAAGGCATGTCAATCATGATGACAGGCTGTCAGGAGTTGCATATGCCTTGCCATGGTGAAACCCGGTGCAGGGAGCGTGTTGTTGCCCAGGCCATGATGGTCGATCCTGGGATAATATAAGCAACTAGCTGCAAGGCAAAGGCGATTGTAATATTTATGGAGGATGCTGACGTTTCGTCTTGTAGAAACGTGTTGTGAAGTATGCGATTCATGGGCCAGCTTAATCCCCAGGCTATGCAAAAGGCGAGGCAGGTTCCTCCAGTGGCCAGGAGAATGGTCTGCACGACAGGGATGATACGAGCGTTATTCAGTCCAAGAAATGTCAGGCTTGCGAGATGGAATTTCTTTCGTTCAGTTTCCGCTGCGATGGCCGTACCCAAAGTAACGGCAAAGCCTATGGCCCCGATATAAGCCATGAGATGAAAAAGATGTGTTGTTTGCTGATTGATATTAAGAATGGTTTTAACACGGGGAAGCTCGCTGGTTATGCTTAACCCCTGATGTGTCAGATCTCTGTCCAATGTGATGACGTCAGATAGTGAACGCGCATAAAGTCTGAAACCGGGCCATGTTGCCTTTGGTGTACGTGCTTTCAGGAAATCAGCTGCTTTTTGTTCGCCCAGGGTCAGGGCTTCCTGCCAGGAGGAGAGGTTGGTGTTCTCGCGCCATTCTTCGGCCGCTTGCGCTACAGGAAGTGACACGAATAGCTGGAAGCGGGATGTAACGGTCTCGTCTGCGATAGCAGCAACGTTTAATTGTATGCGAGCCATTTTTGCAGCGCCTGCGGCATGTCGGTCAATGAGCATGACGAAGGTGTCCCCGGGTTGAAGGTGCATGTGTTCTGCCAGATGGGCGGACATGACAACCGGGATATCTGGAGATGAAATCTGCGCATGTAATTTTGCCAGGCGCATTTCAATTCTCTTTCCCAGAAGAGGATCTCCGGGAGAGGATGGAAGGAGTTCGGCGTCTGTTCCCTCGAATACTGACGTTGTGTTGGTTGCCTGTAACCGTACGCTTGCGGCGAGTGTGCGTGTTTTGGGAAGGAGAAAGGTCACTCTCTTGTCGGTTCTCAAGGCCTCCAGTTGTTGTTCGGAGTAAGGATAATTTCGGGCGCTTGAAATTTCCAATGCCGAGGGGTCGTGCAGCAGAGTCTGTTGCATATGATCAACGAGACCTGCCTTCAATCCTGCAAGGAGCAACATGGGCAGCAGAGTACTGGCAAGACCACTTACAATACACAGGGCAAGTATTTTATTGGAAAAAAGGTCCCGCCAGGCTAGATGACAGGCAAAAAGAAGGTGACGAAAGTGCGTGTGACCCCGGGACGGCATGAGCGTTTCCTTTAGAGAAAGTTATATATGAAAATTGTTAATTGTGGATGATAGTTTTATTCCCTTTCATCTGAGCCTGAACCAGTGAAAATTCGGCCTTCTGTAGGGCGTCTATGTCATGACTTACTACAATGACGCCGGCGTTTTGTGTTTCTGCATAATTGCGTAGTAAATCCAGGACGATCGCAGCCTGGGAAGGGTGAAGGGGAGCTGTTGGTTCATCAGCCAGAAGGATAGGGGGTGTGTGAATTAAGGCTCGTGCTATGGCAACACGCTGCCTTTGACCGACAGATAATTGAGAGGGCAGTTTTTCAAGGCAGGATATGATCCCGAGCCGCTCGGCAAGCATGTCGATGTGCCCAGCACCCTGCCCGGAGGGGGGAGTTTCCAGCACATTCAAAGCGAGGGCAATATTTTCGCGCGCTGTCAGGAACGGCAGAAGGCCGCCGGTTTGCGGAATGAAACCGACATGCTCGGCCCGTAATGTAGTGAATAGCCGTTTACGCTTGCGGTTTGTGGTGTGTGACCCGGGGGAAAGATAAAGGGCGAGCTGCCTCTCGAGCAAAGAGAGGCAACGAACTTTTGTTGGAAGAAGGGCGAGCGAAAGTAGACCAAGCAGTGTACTTTTCCCGCATCCTGATGGTCCGATAACCCCGAGGCATGTTCTCTTGTGCAGTGTCAATGAGGGGATCTCGAGCGTAAAATCCCCCCCCGGTGCCTGCCAGGTCAAGGCTTCGGCGTGGAGAAGGGGGGGATCGGCAGGGCAGCTTTCACTCTGAACCATGGTTGGGGCCGTGTTCAAGGCAAGTCATCCAACCCTACGGAATAAACTTTTTCATCCTCATCATTGCCCCCGTTGATGGAATGCCAGCCGTCCGTATCACTTTCATAAAGCTTGTAGCGTTCAATAAGCGCACGCAGGTCGCTGAGTATGGCGTCCTGTTCCCCGGCGCTCAGGCTATTCCAGCGCTCCTGGGTGAGTTGGGCAATCCGAGACCGATAGGGAAGGCCATTCAGATATTCCGGCAGCAGGCTGCCCAGTGTTCCATGGGCGGCATCGCCATCATGTGAGAGGGCATCCGGATTACGGGCCGAGGCTGCGAAGGCAAATTGCAGCCGCTGGAAAAATTGCTCGGGAGCCAGCTGGCTTTGTTCACCCTGGTCCAGAATGGTTTCAAGCGAAGAGGCGAGATTGCTCATTTCATTTCGCTTCATCAACAAATTGACGCGCAAGGCAGTTTTATTGCTGACAGGATCGGTGCTTGCAACATAGCCTTCGATCATGGGCGGAAGGCTGGCATTGTCACGTTGGCCTATGTAGCGCAGACGCATGGCCTGCTCTACAATGGCCATGCGGTCATTGGAGGGGCCCTCAGGTGTCGTTTGGCTGCCATGTTGACCGGAAATGTGACTTGCCTGGGTCAGAATCGCCTGTGTCAGTTGTCGGACAACGAGGTTGAAATCATTCGTCAGATTATCGGATGTACCATTACCGACGGGATAATAGAGACTGGACGTATTCGGGAATGCCGAGAGAGTTCGGTATTGCGCTTCTGCCCGGTCAGTATCGTTGAACTTTTTCCCGGCGGGTGTGTGAAGATGGATCACGAAGAGGGCAATATCGTGTTTTTCGGCCAAACGGTTGAGGTCGGTGATGCCAAGGTGGGTTGAACTTAGAGGGTTGTGTTCATCGCGGGCACCGGCATCGGTTACCAGAATGATATAGCGGCCTTGCATGGAGGACCAGTCAATATCCGTTATGGCAGTTTTCAGGCCAGCGATGGGGTCTTCGTCGAAGCCGAAGGAGGAGACATGTGCTTCGTTGACGGAAGCGATCTGACTGGTGATGGCATCGCTCGATTGGGTGAAATCGGGAGTTGCAAAAATTTTTGAGGCATATTCAAGTCTGGGATCATCCTTTCTGGACTGATCCCTGAAGCCTACAAGCCCGAAACGGAAATTGTGCCCCAGGGGAGCGTTGTTGATCTGTGAGACAATGTCATTGATGGCATTGCGAGTTTGCTCGATGTAAGGCTGCATGCTCTGTGTCGTATCAATGACAAAGACCAGACCTGCGCGGAATGGGGGTGCTGCGTCGCTTTTCTGTTCGTGGGGGGGAGGCAAGGTGGCCCCGGCGACGTGCATCAGCATGGCACCGGTATAATCGGGCTCGCTATTATGGGCGTCCAGGATGGGCAGCAGATAAAAATGTTTTTTCTGATCAATCCAGGCATCAGGTTCCAGTGCGGCAGCCTGGCTGTTGGGAGGCTGGTGATCTCCGGCGCTGAGGATGGCCCGGGCATCGGCGGCAGGGTCATTCCCATTCAGCAGATTCTCTTCGGCCTGCCGGGTGCTCATGAAGATGGCGCGCGATCGACCTGCCAGCGGAGCAAACTGGGCATTCAGGCGATGATTCCAGCTGAGTGTCTGGGATGCCTTGATCCAGCCATTGGGATGATCTTTCGTACTGCCAATCTGAAGTTTGTCATTCGCCCTGGCAAAGACGTAATAGGCCAGAAATCCTGGAGAAGGGGTGCCCTGTTCGGTGTGTTCATCTGGCGTGATGATGGCCCCAGGCTGTGTAAGTATTTGCTGATAAAGAGTGCCCCCTGCCCTTTGCAGCAAAGGAGCGGCAAAGCCGTGCTGCCCGGTGAGGGCGATTATTCCGCACAGGGTGGACCCCATCAGTCTTGTGATGATCCTGGCTTTTTTGGAAGAAAAGGAGAACAGCGTGCTGGCAGAAAGAAATGTTGGGGTCATCGTGCGTCTTCCTGAAGGGTGAAAGCGGCCTCCTGGTCGCCATTTTCGGCTTTCTTGCGAAGGGCTGCGAGCAGGCTGTCCCGTTCACTGCGAACGTCCTGATTTCCTGCGAGAAGGGCCTCGCGGTAGTAGCGTGCTGCCTCCCGGGGATTGGGCTGAGGAATGGGGCCGTCGGTACGGAACCTGGCAGGATCATACAGCTCTCCCATTCTCTGGAGGGAGACCGGGTCATGTTTGGTTGCTGCATACCCAAGCAGCCGCAGTCCTGCGTCACCCTGGCCTGCACGGATACGTCGCCACCCCTCCTGACCAATGGCGGCCGGGGTGACCAGCTGCTTGACGGCATCTGCCGGACTCATGTTTTGGTAAGCAGGCGTTGCGAGAAAAGATGGTTTGTGAAACCAGAACCATCCTCCTGCCGTGGCAAGACAGAGTGCGATCACTGCCCCCCCTGCCGGGATGAGCAGTCCCTTCTTCCTGGAGGAGGAAGGCGTTTTATCCATCGCTTGCGTTGTCTCGGGTGCATCCTCCGGCTTTTTGTCTTCAGGCGTCCCGTCGGCAGGATGCTGGGTGGCCGTTGCATCAGGTGGTGGAAAAGGCACGGCTTCGGGGGGGGCGGCAGGAGGCGGAGAGAAGGCTGCCTGTTGTTGGGATTGCTCTTCTTCTGTCTCCGATGCCATTTGCAGGATTTGTGAAGCCGTCTGGGGCTGTCTGTTCGCAGGGAAGCCAACCCAGTCGATTTCTGCTTCTGTTATGCCGAGCGCCGGAATACTGACAGCGGAAGCGGCCAGCGGGTCAATGCAGGCTTCGGCCTGCTTGCGCGGAAGAAGGGCAATGACCATATGCCCGTCGTGCGAGATTATTGGGCAATCCGGCAGGAATGTGTCGTCAACCTGCACAGTGACGTTCTGTTGCGTCGAGACGTCACCCGATGCAATGACCAGGCCAAGAGTCATTTCTTCTTGTAATGGAATGGCTTTGTCGGCAAGGGTAATTTGATTCATCTGTTTATGTCTTTCCCGTTATCATGTGCATTGTCGAGCCTGCTCAGTGTCTCCAGGTACTGGCCCAGTTTGGCATTCTCCTCCACGTCATACTGCGGACCGGCTTCCTGGAAACGGGCCTTCAATGCGGTGACCCAGTCCAAGAGGAAAAGTACGCCGCTATTGCCTATGTTCGGAAGATCTGGATAGAGCTTCCCGGCTGGATCTTCGGGAAGAAGGAAGATTGGCATACCCGTTTCTTTACGAACCGGCCGGTTTGCTGGGGCGTCCTTTCTGTCAATGGGGGGATATCCGAGCCATGTCACAAAATTGCTGATGGTCTCGGCCGTAAGGATTCCAGGTTTTTCGCCATTCTGGACAAGCTTGCTGACATTTTTACATGTGTTGCGCAAAATGTTGGCAATGTCTCCAGCCAGATTGTTCGTTTCAGCCAACTTGAAAAGTTGTGCCAGGAAAGGCGAGAAGGCATCGTTGTTGACATGAAGCCAGTTTCGTTCCCTTTCGGTACTCATGTTGTCAGAAGAGAATTTTTCCCGGCAATGGTCTTCCCAATATTTTAGGATATGTGCGGCGAAACGGTCAAAATCATCTTCCTCTGGTGCAGCGTCAGCGGACACGTTTTTCTCGGCTGGAGAGGGTGAGAGGAGACTTTCAAGTAACTGAATTTCCTGGTGAGTGGTCTGCGGTTTGGTTTTGTTGAAGGCAATCCATTCCCGAGTAACAAGCTCTGCACTGAGGGAGAGTTGCTGGAGCAGTACGCCAAACCGTCCTTTCTGGGCGAGAGGGAGGCAGGTTGCCCTGATGAAATTATCCACGGAGCGCTCTGCTTCGGCGTGAACGGCTTCCTGCGAATTGTCAAAGTAGAATTTCTTCCCTGTCTCCTGCAGGTTCTGGAGTATCCTGCGCAGCTTCAGATACAGCTTGCTGGTCTTGATATCTTTTTCTGCGAGAGGAAGGAGACGCTCGGCAAGATAGCTGACACCGCCATCATTGGGCTTGAGTACGGCATCGAAGGCTTTGTCATGGTTCCTGATGTAGGTTCTGACTTTTGCTGAACTGTCGTACCCTGTTTTGAGGCTTGGCAGCCGGCTCTTGAAGCCAGGGAGCATGGTAGTTTCATTTTTCTGGGCATCGCGATCGTAGATCGTATCCCCATAGGTGGGGGAGCGCAGCCATTGGATGTTATTGAATATTGGCTGGGCGGGTTCCCACGCATTAAGCCAGGGAGAGTTTTTGAAATAATTGATGATAGAAGCATCGAGCCGCGTGTCCCAGCGTTCAACTCCATCATCTGGCCGTCCTGGCGTGGAGGCTAATGCCGTGTCGAATTTGGTCAGGATGATAAATAAGGAGTTATCTTGGGTGCTGCGCTCTTCTGGCGTAGCGCCAATGGTCGTGTTGACCCAACCATCAATCATCGCCGGCAGGCTAACGACCTCCTGGTTACTGTCGCCAATACATAACAGGACAGATGTCAGGTCATTGTTGCTCTTATAGAGGTGGAACAGATAGTCGACCTTCCCGCGGAGAAAAAGCTCGGGGATGTTCGTGGCCTTGCTGAGTGATGGATATTCCCCACGGGATCGCGCTCCGGGGAAGTCAAGTAAATCGATCCGCTTTTTCTGGAACTCCCACCGTGCTGCCTTCAAGGGGAGAATAAGCTCTGAGATGAGGGCCGCTGCAACGTCACGCCCCATTCCAACCAGTTTTCCACTGGGGGATTTCAGGGCGGTATTCATGCTGGCTCCCGGACCCCACAGGGTTTCAACATTCAGTATGCTGCCATTATTGGGGGCGTTCAGGGCATCGGGATTACAAAAAGCCAGTTCATCCCTGTCGAGACTGAAGCGGGCTTTGAGCAGTTTGTGCGCATAATCGGTGAAAGGCGAGCTCGGACCACCCCATAATGGAGAAAGAGCTTTTATGGCTGTATCGAGATCAAATGAAGATATGTTCTCTGCGAGAAAAGCCCAATATTCATTATCAGTCCCGTCTGATGAAAATGGCGTATAGCTTTTTTCAGAGAGGAACGAGCTGTTAAAATAATCCTGCAATGCTTCGACATCATTTTTCGTAAAAAATGGTTCCTGCTGTGGATCGTTTTTTTTACGTGGGATGATGTTTTTTATGGTTTCAAGTATGTCAGTGGTTTTAACAGCATCTTCGGTAAGCTTGAAGTCCCTGAAATAGGTATTCCCTAAAATACAGACCACATCTCTTGCCGAGAGCAGTTTGACGCAAATCGGTGTGTCCGCACCCACGTTTGTGGGGAGTGAGGGAGGGGTTACGGTAAAGCGGGAGACAAGACCGGAGGATTCCTTACCGCCTGGCGGGTTGATTTCCCTCAGAAAGTCCAGCTGGTGGTCAGTTGAAAAGTCGATGATGAGGGGGCCGGTCTCGGGAGAGGTCAGGGCGCCGGTCAGGAAGGATTTTCCCGCCTGGGAGGCTCCATAAACGGCAATTGTCTGGGGTGCATCAGCGGTGTGATCGATTGCCTGCGCAGCACGCAGGCAAGCACGCACCTCTCTCCCTTCCCTTGCATGAGGCTTGTTGTGCTCCATCCAGGCAGAAAGGGTTTCTGCAGTGGTGGCAAGTGCTGAAGATACGCGCTTCAGGGCGTCGGGAGATATGGCATCCATGGCGTAGACTTTCTTGGGGCGGTGAGGGAGGCTGGGAGATAGGGCGGATCAGACTGTTGATTGGTCTTGGATGGTTGTCAGGTGTATGGCGCCGGTGTCACGCCAGTGTCCCTGGGGGGTGAGGGTTGTCTGTAGTGTTGCGCTGATGAAGTCTCTGGCTGGCACTTTTATGGGAGGGCCATCATGAGTGGTGGGTTGGCCTTCAATTTCCGTGATGACCAGATTTTCACAGAGCTCTTTCCGTTCAGCTTCGCTGGTGGAGGGGGTTCTGGTGCGGGAGAGTGTAAGGGACAGGGGGCTGTTAAGGTCAATGCGCCGCTGCTGAAGGAAATCCCGTCCTGCGGATGTCAGGGCAAGATTGTAGAATGGACTGCTGGGAAAGTCCTTGTTGGGGAGCTGTTTTGTCCCGAGTATCATGCTGCCTTCGAATGTATCGATCTTTATTTCCAGCTTGTCTTCCGCTGTGACATTCGAGAGGTCGTAAGCGATAGGGGATCCGTCTTCCTCTTGAGGGTTGAAGAGACGGATGATTGTTCCTTCGTTGATTTTCATGTTGCCAATGAAATGTGCCGTTGATTTTTCATATCTGGTTTTGGAGGCCAATTTGAAATTGCCGATCTCCGCACGGCAAGCCTTCTTCCAGATGACGGCGCCCATCACGACAGTACTTTTGGGATCTCCAATCCGGTTGCTGCTGTCAGAGAAAGGATAGTCACCAGTAATCACATAGTTATGCATGGGAATGACACGCTGCGGAGCCACGGGCAGAGCGCTCAGGATCAGGCTGCAGACATGTGGCAGTTTGGAAGGTCTGCCGGAAAGCAGGAGGGCATCGCAGCCATAGGCCTGAACAATACTGCACAGTATCTGCAGGGGTTGGCCCAGCCTTCTGGTAATAATACCTTCCATGTCATCGGTTGTTACATGTATGCTGGCATCCAGAGGGTCGAAAATATCTTCGTTGGCAGCTTGCGTGTCATCGTTCTGGTCAAGAAATCTGGTCAGAGCGGAAGAGGAAGGCGTGCCGTGAATGGAAAGGTGTTTTTTGAGGGCTGCCCTGAAATAATCACGTGTGCGTTCGGCGGCTTTCGGAGAAATCTGGTGAAGCTCGTGCAAGCGGCCTGTTATCAGCTCTCCCGAGAAGAATGTTTCCACATTTTCGTAGGCATTAATGATGCTCAGTGCGACAGGTTCAAGAATTGTGGAAATGAAAAGCTGTCGCTGCGTTGCCTCCTGAATGGTTGAGTCTGCGGCACCCAGTTTGAACAGGGTATTAAAAAAAGCTCGTGGCTCAGGAATATGATATGTTCTGAAATGATTCATGAAGGCTGTGATAATTGGCCCTGAAATTATGTCTTCAAGCAGGTCATCACCCGCAATGCGCAGACTCTCGCGGAAGAGCTGATGCGGGTGGAGCATTTCTTCATGTTTGTTGCGCCGATAATCGCACACCATGAGGTCTGTTGTCCCTCCGCCGATATCAAGGCTGGCGATGCGGAGGCGTTCTTTGCCATCGGAGGAGGCAGCATGGCCATAGAGATGGAAAAATTCGTCAACACTGCCGCCCATCTTGTTGTTTATTTCATTCTCCAACCAGACAAGCTGAGTGGCTGTTGCCTCATCTATGCTGCATTCAAGCTCAGGTGGCTGTGTGTAGGCGTCCCCAAATTGTTTCCATGTTTCCTGCTGCCTGGTGCTCTCCCAGGCCATGGTGAGGGCCGTCCGGGCACGTTTGGTAAGGATGCGGCGCTCAGCCAGAGGCATGCCGGGCGGGAAAGCCAGTACAAGGGAACGCAGCCGGCGTGGTGTCCGGCTTTGCTCGCGACTTTCGCGTTCCTGCGGGGAGTTCATGAAGGCTATGGCCTGCAGGATGAGCTCATTGAGCATGAGGATGGAAATCTCGCTTTTGGATAGCTGACAGACTTTCACCTTTCTGGCGGCTGTTATGTCCGGTCCCGCATTGGCACCATCGTATAGCTCTTCCTTCAAATCAGTGCTGAATGTTGTGATGCCCCGTTCGTTCTGCCGCATCAGGATTTCATGAAGTTTGCTTCGGAATGAGCCTGATACCCGTGGGTTTTGGGCGGGATGGGGGGGAATGGCTTCCGCGCTGGTGAGAGCATCATTGAAATACCATCCCTGAGATGTAGGAGTGCGATCCCAAAGGTAGCGTTTGGGGGAAGCGAGGCCGGAAAAGCCTTCGGTTCCTTCCCGAGCGGCCATCATTTCTTCGGCCTCTCCGCCTACCCGGACAGGAGAGGGCCAGAGGAATGCATCATCGCGCCCAGATTCCCGGGAAAGCCGGACATCTCCAAATGTTATGTTGCTGAATTCGATCCGGCTTGAGAAAAGCCCGGAATGGATGGTCTGTGGAGCACGCAAATCCCGGAGGCCAAGCACACGGCAGTTGCCGAACCGGCCATTTTTGGAGAGTGCCTGATCGGCGTTCTGCTCGATAAGGATACCGCTGCTTCTGGAGTTCCCCAGGTCCAGGACGAGATCGACATCGATTGGTTTTGTTGCATTGTCAACAAACTTGATGACAGGCAGGTCTTTATCGGCGGTAAGCCCCTGAAGCAAGGCCAGATAGGCAGCAAGAGCTGTAAGGCGGTGATCCAGATCTCCAGGCCGTGGAGGCGGCGGTGTATCATCATCAAAGGAAGGCAGATACGCTTTCACGCTCTCAGCCTGGGCGGCAAAGATGATATTCTGGACCCAGTGATTGACACTCAGCCAATCTTTGATCCTGGTGAGGGGGGGCAGTGCGTAGGTTGCTGCTCCGTTGTCATCCGGCTTGGGGCCGTTGTAGATGGGATTGCCTTCTGGGTCCTTGGAGGGGGTACGCTCCATCGTGGTATCGATGACAATTTCCATGAAGAATTGTTTTGTTGTCGAATCTTTTTTGAGACGACCACGAATCCAGTTGGAAGGGCCGCCCTGGAGGTCAACTATGTCTGTTGGATCTTCTGTGCTGGAAGGTCTCTTCTGGGAGTCACTGTCGCTGAACGTGTTCAGCCAGGGCAGTGGAATCCAGCGCCCCTCAAAGAGTTTTGCAACGGTTCCTTCGAGGTTCAGGAAAATTTCTTCGCCTTCAACCCGTTTTCCTGCCGAGTTGCGAGTGATGACCAGAGTTTCCTGCTCTTTTGAGGCAGGGTTGGAGACAAGACTGAAGATATAGTCCTGTTCTACCCGCTCACGGAATGAAGCCAGGTCGAAATGAAGGGTAGTAAACTGCAACAGGCTGTCAGGAACGAGAAGAAGTTCTGTCATGATAAAAACCCAAAATCGGATAAGGAATGGACGGGTTTGGAAGGGAGTGCCTTTTACAACGAGGTAGCAGGAGGAGGAGAGCTGCCGCCATCAGGCAAAGACTGCGTTCCTGGGTGGGGTGCATGATCCCCGTCGATTGGTGCCTGCGGGGCCTGATCGGGGGCAGGGGAAGGAGCCTGACCAGCACCCTGGTCCTGCGTACCGGCCGGGGGTTCGGGCAGGGTGAAATTGAAGCTCTGCCGGTCGTTATCGGTGCGGGCTTCTGCGTTGTATTCCTGGACGGGCTGCCCGTCTTCATAGACGGTCACATGGTATGGGACAGGCTCGCCGTTGGAGCGCATGTGATAAGGGATGACCCTGATGCTGTACGTACCGGGCTGTGGACGGACCGGCCAGGTGATATGCTCGATGGGATGCTGTACGATGGGAGAGGTCGGCGTTCCCACGTTGGCGTCCACGTCCAGCACGCCTCCCTGTGATGCACGCTTGGAGAAGCTGATTTCCTGACCGGCAGGAGGTTGGACATGCAGGTCCAGGTCGCTGGGGTCGTTCCAGGCCAGAGAGATTTCCAGAGCTCCCTTGTTGCCTCCCCGGCTGCGTGCTGTCTGAAGGTCATTCATGGCAGTCTGTCTGTGTGGTGCGTCAAGGGGCACTGCTGTGTGAACAGGGGCAGCAGGGGGTGCCAAAGGAGTGTGGACAGGGAGCTGACCGTTACTGCAAGCACCTCCGATGGAGGAGGATACTCCATTAATGCTGCCAAGGCCGGGAGGGGCAGACAGGTGCCGTGCAGAAAAGAGCCCCATGAGCAAGGTGCTCAGAAGCCATAAGAGCAGGAGGAGGCCCAGCAGAACGAACCCCCACCGCCAGAAACGTCGCATCCAGAGCCCCAGGCCGATAAGAAGTGACGCAAGAAGCGCCCAGCCCAGTCCGACTCCCCACAAGGCAGGCCCCAGAGATGTGCTCAGGGCAAGGAGGAGGAGGAGAAAAAGAGGAAGACCGAATGTCAGGGCGGGGAACCAGTGCCAGGCCGGAAAGAGGGCCAGCCATCGTGTGTACCACACGCGGTACCATGGAAGGATGACAAGTCTTTCTTGCGTAAAAGTGTGGCTGCTGGTGAACCTCTGGGAGGTTCTTTGCTGACTGGTGGTCTGGTCATTGGATGCTGATGCATGGGGGGAAGAGGGCCGGGATGCCGGCTCTTCGGAAGTGGTTTTTTCTTCTGGTTCAGGGCGGGGCTCGGGGTCGGGCGCTGCTGAGGGAACGTCGGGAAGGGTTTTACCCTGCAGGTTGCCTTTGGCCAGCATGCCGGAAATTGCACGATGCCCCCAAGCCGTAAGAATGAGCCCATGGGGGTTATAATACAGGTTGTCGATGTTGGGGATTGTTAGGGCTGTTGGAAGTAGGGATACGATATCCGGGTCGATGTTGCGGCCACTATTCTGTTTCGCCCATTGGATGATGTAGTCGCGGGTCTGTGTATAAATCTGGTTGATCTGGCTCTGTTTTTCCGGGGGGATGGGAGAGCATGCAGGGCCATACCAATCTATGGTGCCATCGGCAGGGTTGCCAAAAGGTTGTGCCAGGGAAAGATGCTGGGCTTTGGGAAACTGTTGAGCATATGCCTGCAGAACATCCTGGATATCTTCCCAGAGCTCCGTGACGGGCTGGCCTTGCACCCGCAAGGTTTCAAATTGGCCATTTCGTGTAGTTTTAATGCGTGAAAAAGGCATATGGAGGGGCTTCTCGGTGTAGGGACGTTGATAATCTTCCAAGACAGATCATGTCATAATATTGTTGTGTTGTTAACTTTGCAATGGATGGCATGAGTTTCCCCTGTGGAGAAAGTGGTCATGACGAGATTGACATGTTCTGTTTTTTTACAAAAAAGTGAAGTTATTTTATATTTTCTTTATGAGACCTTCTATGCTCTTGGAGCTTTCAAGTCCTTAGAGAGGAAGAGACGTACCTGTCTGGCACTGCATTTTTGACATGTCCTGATGGAACTACCATTTGTGCCCATCACAAGGCAGCTGGAGCTGTCAGGAGGGGGGCTGCAGGATATGTCAGAGGGGGAAGCAAGGTCACGGAACGCCTTGTATTCATGCGTCTTCCCAGTCAGTTTCAGCCCAACATGATCAAAACCGCCCGGAATAATGCTGGTGTTTGTCTGGCGACCCAAAAGTTCATTTGAACTTCTCCAATCGCCTGTTACGCTCGACATGGTCGATAGTTGTATGTCCAGGGGAGAGAAATCAGATGAAAGAATGGCTTGATTGGCCCGCCAAGAGTGCTCATCCTCCTGAAACTATTGAACATCCGGCAATTTATCATATGCTCGATGTAGCGGCTGTCGCTGAGCAGCTGCTTGCGGAATCGCCTTGGCCATCTGCATTGAAACAGGCTTTTATTGCACTGGCAGGCCTGCATGATTTAGGAAAATTCAGTGAAACATTTCGAGGAATGTTACGTGAGGGGGCATATCAACCATTCACGCACTGGGAACTGACTGAAATTCTTCTGCTGACTGAAGATGACTGGTTGGCGGAGTGGCTGGGCGGTACCGAAGACGTTCGGGAAGTTTTATATGCGGCCGTGGCCGGGCATCATGGCCGCCCTCCTCAGACAAACTTGCAGAGACGGGAGCTGAGGAAGTGCCTGCGGGCTGTCGGAGATGGCCATGAAGCAGCACAACGTTTGTTGGAGATTTTCAGGCAGCTCTGGCCAGAGGCTTCTCTTGATTCCCTGGATGAAGAAGCGGCGACAAGTTTTTCCTGGTGGCTGCCTGGGTTCTGTACGGCAGCCGATTGGATAGGGTCCAATACGACATGGTTCTCTCCAAAGGAATTGGAGCTGGAACCGGAGGCGTACCTGAAAGAGGCACGTGCAATTGCCCAAAAAGCCGTGAAAGAAGCTGGCTTGAGTGGAACAACAGCCCGTGAAGGGGAGTTGTTTGATTTTGCACTGAGGCCACTGCAAGAGGCATGCGTTTCTCTGACCTTGCCAGAAGGCCCCGCACTGGTTGTGCTGGAAGCCGAAACCGGGGTTGGTAAAACGGAAGCCGCTCTTATTCTGGTGCATCGTATGATACTGGCAGGGAAGGGGCGGGGGTTGTTTTTTGCTCTGCCTACTATGGCCACAGCTGATGCCATGTTTGGGCGGGCCAGGCGGGTCATGGAGACGATGTTTACAAACCCGTCCTTGACCCTCGCTCACGGTCGGGCCGGTCTGTCCGTGCCGTTTCGTGACCTTGTCAATGAAGGAAGCAGGACGGGTAAATCTGATGATCAGTCCGGCGTGACAAGTGCTGAGTGGCTGGCTTCAGATAATAGACGGGCCCTGTTGGCTGATGTTGGGATCGGCACGATTGACCAGGCTTTGCTGTCCGTTCTGCCGGTACGGTTTCAGACATTGCGGCATTATGGCCTTGCTTCCAAGATACTGGTGGTTGATGAGGTTCATGAAATGGGTGAGCCCTATATTGCGGAAGAGTTGGTGGCTCTGTTGCAGATGCACAGGGCCATGGGGGGCTCAGCTATATTGCTGACAGCGACTCTGCCACTCAAATTACGGGCCCGCCTTCTGGAGACGTACGGCGGCATTTCTGAATCTCACGCCTATCCGGCCATAACTGTCGCCGGAGGTGAGACCGTAACACAGTTTGATGATGATGCCCGGCCCCAGAAAGGGCCTGTCATGGTGGAGCGGCTTTCCACGATGGATGAGGCGGTGCGATATATTGCCCAATCTGCAGCAGGTGGAGCTGCCTGTGTATGGGTTCGCAACGCCGTGGATGATGCCATTGCTGCGGTTGATGCGTTGCGGGCTGAGGGGGTGCAGGCCCATCTGCTACATGCCCGTTTTGCCTTGTGTGATCGCAAAAAGCTGGAACAGGAAGTGCTGGATCGTGTGGGGCGGAATGGGACTGGCCGTAAGGGATTTGTTCTGGTTGCGACACAAATTGTTGAAGCCTCGCTGGATTTGGACTTTGATGTCATGGTGTCCGATCTGGCCCCGATTGGCTCCCTGATACAGCGTGTTGGCCGTCTATGGCGGCATATGGATGTGCGGCCTGCCACACAGCGTCCCGTCCCGGCACCTGTTTTGAAGGTCCTGTCACCAGACCCTGCCGAAGTGCAGGATGACCGCTGGTTGCAGAAAGTTTTGGAGAGAGGGGCTTGGGTTTACTCATTGCCGGATATGTGGCGGACGGCTTCGGTTCTGTTCAAGGCTGGCCAGATCAGGACCCCAGATGGTTTGCGCTCCCTGATAGAAGCTGTACATGGCGATGAGGTGGAAAACCTGCCCTCCGTACTGGATGGGGCGGAGGCAGAAGGGTGCGGAAAGGCCATGGCTGCGCGGCATCGTGCTCTTCAGAATCTTGCCACTATTGAAGATGGCTACCGGAAGGGCGGCTGCGGTGCGGATGATACGACCTATCCTACCCGGCTTGGGGATGAAACCCGGATTCTTGCTTTGGCCCGCCAGACGGACCATGGCCTTGTCCCATGGGCACAGGCCGAAGGAGTTCCTTCGGATGAGTTGGGCAGGAGTGAGCTGGCAGCTCTATGGGCATTGTCGGAAGTTTCTGTGAGGAGCAAGCGGCTTGTGGGGCTGGACCTTCCAGATCAGGACAGGGCCGATATTCAGGAAGCTCAAAGATATTGGCCACAATGGAAGAAGAAAGCCGTCACGATCTGCCCGGTTCATGAAATAGATGGAGCTATCTGTCAGGGTGTTTATTATAGGAATGATATAGGACTGCTTATATACCATTCTTCCTGATCTGGTAATTTCATTGATTTTTCCAGCCCATTATTCCTCATCTGTTTTGATTTGTGACTTGTTAATGGGCTGGAAATGACACAGAGTGATGTCGGAGTGCTGTATTCTTCTGCTGGTGCACGGAGACGCAGCAGATGGTTGATCTTGTAACCCCTAGAGGTTTCTGGTGTCTCTAAATCTGATAACAGACCCGTGGATCCCTGTACGATGCGACGATGGTAGCAGGCGGATTATTGCACCATGGCAGATGGCAGAAGAGGGTATGCTCTTCCCGGACTGGGTCCGTCCTGACCTGAATGTTGCCTGTCTGGAGCTGCTGGTTGGGCTTGTCTATCTGGCAGATCCACCAGCGAACAAGAAGGATTGGCGGGCCCGCAGGCGGGCTGATCCAGAGCGTTTGAAAACGAAATTGGCTGCTTATGAGCCGGCCTTTCATCTTCTGGGTGATGGTCCCCGCTTTCTTCAGGACATGGAGAAGCTTTCAGGTTCCCCTAATCCGGTTGACATGCTGTTCATCGATAGTGCGGGTGGGCAGACCATGCGCAATAACATTGACGTCATGGTGCATCGCAGCCGTTATTCATGTCTTTCTCTGCCGGAAGCGGCGATGGCGCTTTACACATTGCAGGACTTCGCCCCATCTGGTGGGGCTGGAAACCGTACCTCCATGCGTGGTGGTGGGCCACTCGTGACACTTCTCGATCCCGGCGAAGAATTATGGGACCTCGTCTGGCTCAATGTTCCGTTCGGTCAGCCATCCGACATGAAAGACCTGCCGTGGATGAGGCCGACACGGACATCGGAGCCTGGGCGGGCATCCGTCTATCCGTCTGATGAAAAGAGACACTTTGACGTGGAAGCGTTTTTTGGCATGCCCCGCCGTCTGCGCCTTGTAGGGGATGACGAGGGTATAACAGGTGTCATACAGAGGCCCTATGGCACGAACTATGCCGGGTGGCGGCATCCTTTAAGCCCCTATTACCGGCTCAAGGTCACAGAGGACTGGCTTCCACGCCATCCACGGGCTGGACGGTTTGGCTATCGTAACTGGCTGGGTATCATTGCTGAAGGTGAGCCCAAGAAAGCGCATGAAGAGCGTTTGGCCAGTTTGGCACTGATCGTGAGAGAGTGGTGTGGACGAGAGAGAGGGGATGAGGCGTCCGTAATTGTAGCGGGCTGGGCCATGAACAACATGAGTCCGAGAGATTTTGTCTATTCCCGTCAGCCGCTTTCTCGCCTGTCCGAGGATGCTGAAGAGATTTTGCGAGGTTTTATTGAAGCTGCCGAGATGGTGGCGGCAATGTTGAACTGGGCATTGTCATCCGTTCTGGATGCTGGTGAAGCACGGGAAGCGCAACGTGAAGAGTTTTACCTGAAAACTGAACCCGCTTTTTATCATTGCTTCCATCAGATAGCCGCCGGCGAGAGACCCTCTGAAGAGTGGCTGAAGGTATTGCGAAAGCAGGCTCTGGGTCAGTTTGAAGCTGTTGCTCTGCCGGGGCTTTCCGAGCGTGACATGCAGAGCATGAAGAAAATTGCCGAAGCCCGGAAGCTTCTGAACATAGAGTTGTGGGGATACGGCAAGAAGGCAGGTCCAGCCCTGTTTACAGCATTGGGTCTCCCCGTCCCGCAGAAGAAGAGGAAGGCCGCATGAGTGAAAAAACAGACATTGGCGTGAAGGTCTTTGAGTGGTGGCAGAAAAATCTTGCTCCACGCACGCAGTCTGCGTCGAAGGATGCAGAAGAAAGCGGGAAGAGCGAAACGGAAAAGATGCCGGGCCAAACAGCGGCACGCACGCTCAGTGCGAAGTTGCGTCGTGGGGGTTTCCCTGATCTTCTGTTTGAACCGGAAGTGCATCATCTGGTGCGTACGCTGAATGTGCGGGAGCATGAGCTGAAACGTTTTTGTCGGCTGGTTGAGATACTGGGCAGTGTGCGGACCAATAGCCACAGCACATTGGCAGAGCGGTTGAGAGGGGCAGATAAGGAGCCATTATTGTCTCCTCTAAGGTTCAAGCAGTTAATGACAGCGGAAGATGAAGAGCTGGCTGCGTTATTGCGGCGTGCTGTGCAGATGGCAGAGTATCGCTGCAACGTTGCAGCCCTCGCACGGGATGTCATGTTCTGGAATGATCGGACCAAGACCCGCTGGTGTCTCGATTATTTTGGTGCTGCGAATTCGGGAGACAAGACAGAATAGCACATGTGTTGCTGGTCTCGTTTTTATCCATTTATCAAGTAGGTTTTTGTGTCATGACAAATTTTGTCCAGTTCCATGTTCTGACAACTTATGGTCTCTCCAATCCCAATCGTGACGATATGGGCCGCCCCAAACAGGCCGTGATTGGTGGGGAGGTGCGTATGCGCCATTCCTCACAGTCGGTCAAACGGGCCTTGCGGGAAAGCACGTTCTTCAGCAACGACCTTGCAGACCATATGGGGACAAGGACTAAACGCCTGCATGGTGGGCTGGTGCAGCATCTTTTGAGTAAGGGCGTTGCCGAGAAAAAGGCTCAGGAGAGTGCAAGTACTGTTGCTGGCATTTTCGGCAAACTGGAAGCGGCTGACAAGGAAACGGGCGAACAGATCGCCACGACGCTCGCTTTTATTTCACCAGATGAATGGAAACTGGCAAAAGAGCTGGCCGAAAAAGTCGCTGCCGGGGAGAAACTGCCCAAAGACAAAGACCTGAAGAAAGAGGTCCTGCGTCGGGCTGATGGGGCGGTGGATATTGCCATGTTCGGGCGTATGCTGGCCTCCGATGCCGACTTCAACCGGGATGCCGCCGTGCAGGTGGCTCATGCGTTCACGACCCATCGTTCAGTAGCGCAGGAAGACTGGTTCTCCGCTGTGGATGATCTGAACAAGGATGATGAGCGTGGTGCTGGCCATATCGGTGAAAGCGCCTTCGGTACGGGGGTGTTCTACCAGTATGTCTGCGTCAATCTGGACCTGCTGGTTGAGAATCTGGCCGGTGACAGGGAACTTGCAGCCAAGGCCATGGAAGCATTGGCTCGGGCGCTGTCTCAGGCCACGCCTCGTGGCAAGCAGAACAGCTATGCCCATCGGCCACGGGCACATTACATGCTGGCAGAACAGGGTGAGCAGGCACCCCGTGATCTCTCAGGTGCGTTCTTCCATGCTGTAAAAGGTGAGAATCTGCTGGAAAGCTCCATTAAAAAGCTGGAAGAGACCCGGAAGGCCATTGATGATGCCTACGGGCCGTGCTGGGCTGCCGAAGCTAAATTGTGTGTGGGCAAAACCGGAACACTGGATGAACTGGTCGCCTTTGCAGGTAAAGCCGTGCGGGGTGAGTGATGGCTTCCCCTTATCTGGTGTTTTCGCTCTCGGCCTCCCTGGGGTCGATGGGCGAGCTGGCCGGGCATGAGCGGCGGGGGTCGCTGCTCTGGCCGGGCCATTCCGCACTGATCGGATTGATGGGAGCTGCGTTAGGCATACGGCGTGATGGCGATTTCTCTGGGCTGGACAGTCTGAAGATTGACGTGGCGGTGTTTGACAGCGGCACGGCTCTGCGTGACTTCCATACCATTCAGTCCGTCCCTGCGGCGGCGGTGAAGAAGCCAAATTCCCGTCCGGAGGCAATTCGGAAAGCGGGAGGACGGCTGACAACCAGCATCACTCTGCGCGATTATCGGGCGGGCGTGTTCTATGGCGTGGCCGTGCAGGGTGGAGGGCTGGAGGAGATAGCGGCAGCGTTACGCAAACCGCATTTTACGCTCTATCTTGGCCGTAAATCCTGCCCGCTTTCATCCCCTCTGAATCCTCAGGTCGTACAGGCCGATACGGTCGAGGAGGCCTTGGGGCAGGTGAAAGTGCCTTTCTGGCTTTCCAGACATGTTGATCTTTCTGAAAAGGTCATGGTTGTCGGCGAGCAGGGCAGCCAGCGGGATTACGTGCATGATGTCCCACTGGACCGGCAACGCTGGCACTTTGCTGCACGGGATGTCGGAATACGGCATGTTGAACTGCCAGGGAAGACGATGAAATGAGCTGGTATCTAAGTAGAATCCGCCTTTCCCGCAGCCCTGCCGTCCGTGTTCTGGAGGCTGCCCTGAGAGAGCCGGATACGGGGCTGAGGCGGTCATCGCAGCATCATATGCTCTGGTCTGCCTTTGCGACTGATCCCAACCAGAAGCGGGATTTTCTCTGGCGTGCAGAAAGTGACGGGAGCTTTCTTACCCTCTCTCCACGCCTTCCACGGGATGATAACGAGCTGTTCGAGCCTCCTCAGTGCAAGCTTTTTGCCCCTGAACTGAAGGCAGGGGACAGGCTCGAGTTTCAGCTTCAGGTCAATGCGACACGGATGAAGCGTGATACGGGCAAGCGTGTGGATGTCGTTCTGGATGCGATTCACGCTATTCCGAAGGAGGAACGGGCAGAGAAACGCATGGACCTTGCCCAAGAAGCAGGTCTTGCCTGGCTGACACGACAGGGTGAGAAAGCGGGTTTTGTGCCGCATCATGTATCTGTCGATGATTATCATACCGAGACGCTTCCACGTTTTGGAAACGAACGGAAGAGGAGCAATCGGCCTGATTTCGGTATTCTGGACCTCTCAGGCCAGCTGGAGGTGACAGACCCGGAAGCGTTTCTGGCCCAGCTGGTTCGGGGCTTTGGCCGGGCCAAGGCCTTTGGTTGCGGCCTCATGCTGATCCGGCGGGCTTCATGAGCGGGGCGGGGAAAGGCGGGTTACCCGGTCTGGCCCCGCCAAAACCCATCCCCCTGAAAGATCGGGCTTCCCTGATTTTTGTCGAACGGGCGCAGCTGGATGTGCTGGATGGTGCCTTCGTAGCGGTGAACGCTGATGGTACGAGAACCCAGATTCCCGTTGGCGGTCTGGCGGGCATCATGCTGGAGCCGGGTGCCCGTATCTCTCATGCAGCCGTGTCGCTGGCCGCCCGTGTAGGCACGTTGGTCACATGGGTAGGGGAAGCTGGCGTGCGGTTATATTCTTCCGGTCAGCCTGGTGGAGCACGGGCGGACCGTCTGTTATGGCAGGCCAGTCTGGCTTTGAATGATGAGGCCCGGTTGCGTGTCGTGCGAGAGATGTACAAGCGGCGTTTCAAGGAGGAGCCACCTGCCCGGCGGTCGGTGGATCAGTTGCGTGGTATTGAGGGAGCTCGTGTAAGGGAAAGCTACGCCCTGCTGGCTGCTCAATATGGTGTCAGCTGGAAACGCCGCTCTTACGACCGGAAGGACTGGGACGGCTCGGACATTCCCAACCGTTGCCTCTCAGCGGCCACGGCCTGCCTGCATGGTTTGTCCGAGGCTGCTGTGCTGGCAGCAGGTTATGCCCCGGCAGTGGGGTTCTTGCATAGCGGGAAGCCTCTTTCTTTCGTGTATGATGTGGCAGACATCTTCAAGATGGAAACCGTTGTGCCAGAAGCTTTCCGTATTGCAGGCAAGGCGGAAAAGGGGCGGCTGGATATGTCCCCAGACCGGGCCGTGCGCCTGGCCTGCCGGGACAGGTTCCGCAAGGAAAAGCTGCTGGAGAGAATCATTCCGACCATTGAGCAGGTTCTTTCGGCTGGCGGTCTGCCTCGCCCCGAGCCCCCACCGGAGGCCGTGCCCGTCGCTTTTGAAGATGAAACCTTTGGCGATCCGGGGCACCGTTGATGCTGGTTGTGGTGGTCACCAATGCGCCACCCCGCCTGCGTGGCCGTCTGGCAGCATGGCTGGTGGAAATACGGGCTGGGGTCTATGTGGGCAGCTACTCCAGACGGACAAGGGAGATGGTCTGGGAGCAGGTACTGCTTGGCCTTGGGCCTGAGGGTGATGCTGTCATGGTTTGGCATGTTCCCAACGATCAGGGATATGAGTTCCGTACAGCTGGTCACAATCGCCGGATGCCGGTTGATTTCGATGGATTGAAACTGGTTGCTTTTCGACCGGAATAAAGCGAAGGAGTGAGGTATTAAATTCTGGTTTAAGTTGGTACGGTCTTTGAAAATAAAAAAAGTCATGTCTTACAGTACGTTGCAGGAAGTCTGTTCCCCGCCCATGCGGGGATGAACCGGCATGGACAGCGCCGCACAGGTCTATCGCTACCTGTTCCCCGCCCATGCGGGGATGAACCGACACACGGGGACCAGTGGCGGGCTTACCTGCCCTGTTCCCCGCCCATGCGGGGATGAACCGTATGCCATCGGAAACCCCGACATCTGATGCACCTGTTCCCCGCCCATGCGGGGATGAACCGGCCACCTTCTGATAGTGGCTCTCAACCGTCGGCTGTTCCCCGCCCATGCAGGGATGAACCGGATGCGGCTCGGGCAGAACTGAGAGCTGGTATCTGTTCCCCGCCCATGCGGGGATGAACCGCCGCCGCTTGCGGCGGGTGGCGTCCCCCCATACTGTTCCCCGCCCATGCGGGGATGAGCTGTCTTCATGAAAGACTCCCTAGGAACAGCTGGGGATCAGGGGAAAGTCCTTAAAAAACTTGAGGAACAGCGCAGAGAGGCCAACAGCCTCATATTGAGGATGCCGGGTTATAAATCCAGTGCAGTCACCCTATCCGGCTACGAATTCGACCGCACATCTCAATCAGGGTGCGATCTTCTGGTCGTCCGAATGACTTTGCAGGAAGTGCGTTTCGGGGCGAAAAAATGGGTGGTAATGAAGAATGGGACACCTGTTGAAGCTGACAATATGGGTAAGAAAATCCCCAAGAAAGTAAGTGGGTAATTATTGATAATTGAACCTGAACCCAATCCCCGCAGTGCCAATGCCAGAGTTATCAAGCTTTATATCAAAGTCATTCTGACCCCAGCATTTTGCTGCCATAAAACTATTTGCCGATTGGATAAAATCCTTCCCGGTTCCTTTTGGTGCCGAGAAGTGACATGAATCTGCCCGCCAATAATTGTCTTCTCCTTTCTGGAAATGACATGTTGCGTCAACATGTCCTTCTCTACCTTCATCTTGTGCGGTTTCGGGGAAGTCAAGCTCAACAGACTGGCATGGATTCACAAAATACTTGCTGTCAGGGGAAGTGAGATATGTAGGAGGTCGCAGGTTTTTGCGGTACTCTCTGGCGTCCTGCTTCTGCTTCTTCTTCTGCCTCTCCAATATGGCGGCTATCACCTTGTTCCTTGCAGTGCTGGTCACGCCCCATTGCAGGCGTTCATTTTCTCCCTCGATGGCTGAAAATGGTGGGATCGTGAGAGCATCATGCTTCAACGCTTCTGGCTCGCAGATATGGTCGACCACCATGCCTTCCCCCTCGCCGGGGAAGAGACTCATTCCTCCCTCTACGGCGTGGACAACAGGACGTGCAGACATGGCGCATCGTGATGATGGCTGATACTTCATCGCCCATGCTGCCCATCGTGCCGTTTCTGGATCAGCGCCGAACTGCTGAAGGATAAACCGTGTGTGCGATTCTTCGTAGGCGGTCCACTCAGCGTCTGTCATTGGCGGTGCGGCATGGGCAGAACATGACACGGCACAAGCCGCCATGGCGGCATACAGCACACGTCTTTTCAGCATTTCTCCAGCCTCATCAGGTCATCGTCATGTCTCAGTATGCCATCCCTCTCACCAGTTCTGCTAGCCAGACTTTCGGGGTCACTCTTTCCGGCCAGTCATATACCGCACTTCTTGAATGGCGGAGCGGGTATGGGTTGTTTCTGTCTCCAGCAGCAGGCGGCATACTATCTATCCTTCGCCCATGCGGGGTCTCACCATTATTGAATGTCTTGATGAAGGCTGTGGTTTTACCTATTATCGATGGTGCAGCGTATGGTGATCAGGCGATATTCTGCCGGCCTGGGCCGCCCGTTAGGGTAGTTGCGTTATTGTGGGGTTTGCGGCAGGCCCCACCCATACGCTGTCTTGGTTTTTTGTGTTCGGGAAGCTTCGCCCGGTGATGCGGTGGCGGGGCCTGCAATGAACCCCGCAAAGCGCCACGTGGCGGGTTGCCACAGCTACGGCCTGCAGATTGTCACCGTGTCGCACCGCATCGGCAGCAGTTGATGTTAATGGGAACGTGACGTTAAGAGCTGTTATCCTGTACGGCAAGACAGATTTCCTGTAGTTTTTCTGATTTGTTTCACCATCGATATGAGAGATCACCAAACAGGGCACGGCCAGGAGCGTAGGAGCAGTTGGTCATGCTGGTACATACGGAAACATATTTCGAGTTGGCAATGTTTGTGCCATTCAGCTGGAGGTGCCATCTCCGGTAATCAAGATGGGCCTCAATATCGCCAACCAGCTGGGAGGGTACGATGATGGTGGCTGGCAGGGCACCGGCCGTTGTGCCCGTATAGCGGACGCCCCCACCAATTCCGGCACTGAAGGTGCGTGTGATGATGAAGTTGCGCCGCATGAAGAAGGAAGCCATGCGGGAGGGGACCGTCACGGGGCGTTGGCCCACCTGGTTTTGTGTGGCGGCACTGCCTTTGGTGATGCGTGGGTCCTGCACCGTGAAGGAGGCGAGGAGGTCGATCCTGTAGGGGAGACGCCCGACAAATTCTGCTTCAAAACCACGGGTCCGCTGGGCACCGAGCTGTATCTTGTCGCTGGAATGGAGAGGGTCCTGCACCAGGTCATTCCGTTCTTTCAGGGTGAAGACATCCAGTGTGAGCAGGAAACGGTCGCCAAAGATGGAGTCTTTGCGGGGCCTGTATTTTATTCCGGCCTCCAGCAGCCGTCCCCGTGTCGGGGAGAAGGCGGTGCCATCATAGGTCGTGCCAAGCTGCGGACTGAAGGACGTGGCGTAGGAGACATAGGGAGCCACACCCCAGACCGATTGATAGAGCAGGGCCGCCCGGCCGGTGAAGGCGTTGTCCTTCTGGGGTGTGCGCTTGCCCGTATTGTTGTTGACCTGCACGCTCTGGGTGAAGTCGCCACGACCGGAGAGGGTGAGGAAAAAGCGGTGCCAGTCAGCCTGCTCCTGCCCGTAAAGGCCCGTCTGTGTTCCAGTCGTGTTGTAATTTCGTTTGGACGCATAGGCGGGCATGGCGATGGCCCGATAGACTGGCTGATAGAGGGACAGGTTGGGCGCTTTCCTTTCGCCACGCCGTTCCGCCATGAAGTCGCTGCGGAAATCGACACCGGTAAGCAGAATGCTGTGGAGGGAACCGAAATGGTCTTTCCATTCCGATCGTGTATCAAGCGTTGTGGTGTTGTAATTGCCGGACTGCAAAAGGGCCGTGCGGGATATCGTGTCCGTGTTGACCAGCTTTGGCTGGGCAACCGTGCGGTACAGTACGTCCATGTGGGCAAAACGCATGTTCTGCGAGAGCGTCCAGCCCGGCAGCAGTTCCTGTCTCAGCGCATAGCCGACTGAAAGCTGACGTTTGGAATAGACATCAAAATTCCGGTCGCCGGACAGGAAGTTGCGGGGCAGATAGCCATGCCGGGTGGGCACGACCGTGCCGACATAGGGCAGGAACTGCGAGCTGGACCCCGCATCCAGCTGCTCATAGCTGCTCAGGAAGGTGAAGTCCGTACGGGAGGAAGGCTGCCAGCGCAGGGAGGGAGCCACATAGATTTCATTGTTCTTGATGTGGCGGGCAAAGGTGCCCGATTTGCGGATCAGCCCGTTGAACCGCCACAGCCAGTGGCCCTGCCCGTCAAGGCTGCCTCCAATGTCCACGGCTCCCTGCCGTCGGGCATAGCTGCCTCCCTGTACGGAGATGATGTTGGTCTGGTGCTGTGTGGGACGCTTGCTGACGGCATTGATGATGCCGCCAAGCTGGCCGGACCCGTACAGTGCGGAGCTGCTGCCACGGATGATGTCCATCTCCTCCAGCCCCCAGGGTTCTATGGAGAAGGACTGCGACGTGGCGGCGTTGGGCGTGCGTGTGCCATCAAGATAGATGTCGGGTGTGAAGCCACGGATGGTGCCAAAATAGCCCCGTGGGTCATCTTTCCCGCCATAGTCGGAGACACCCGCACTGTAGCGGATGGCCTCCGTCAGGGTGCGGCTGTTGAGCATGTCCATTCTGGCCCGGGAAATGACCGTCAGGTTCTGGGGTGTGGTTTCCAGCGGCGTGGCCGTTTTCAGGGCCGCCTGTCCCGTACCGGCAAGGAGGGCACGGGCCCTGCCACGGACAAGGATTGATTCGACAGGTGGTTTGGGGGGCGTGGACGCTTTGTGTGTCGTGTTTTTCCGTGTTTCTGGCGGGGGCGGTGCCTCGGCTGCCATGACGCATGATGGAAGGATGAAACCTCCCAGAATGAGAAGCCCCCGGAATGATCTGGATGAAACGGGACGGAGCAAAATGGCCTCTCTAACATGAGAATGATTATCATAATCAAATATAAAAAGTAGTTTAATTTCGCAAGCGCTTTCACATTCCTGTGATGAGATGACAGGGCTGTAAGATAAAGCGGGACAGGCAGCCATCCATTATGGGCAGAATGGCGGTTTTTCCCCCTGTGAGCTTGGGAATTTATTAAAACTAAAAAGTATAGTGATTTATAAAAACAACAAAATAAAAAGTTGATTTTTATCCCAGATTTGACATGCTCCCCGCATGATGACGAAGCCCTTTTTCTATCTGCCCATCGTTCTGCGGACGGACCAACGTGACGCCCTCCTTGTGGGGGGCGGGCAGGTGGCCGTGCAGAAGATGCGTCTGCTGAAGGGGCGATGCCGGATGATCCACATCTGGGCAGAAACACTGCATCCCGAGCTGGCAGCTCTGGTGGAGCAGGGGCAGGCCGTGTTCCGTCAGGGCAGGGTGGCAGAAGACGCCCTTCAGGCCGTTCTGCCAGACATGGCACTGGTCTTTGCCGCCACGGATGATGAGGCCGTCAATGAGATGGTGGCCCGTCAGGCCCATGCGCTGCGGGTACCCGTCTGTGTGGTGGATGCCCCGGCTCTTTCAAGCTTCATAACTCCGGCTCTGGTAGACCGGTCCCCCGTGCAGGTGGCCATCACGACTGGCGGGGCCTCTCCGGTTCTGGCCCGTCGTGTCCGGCAGATGGTCGAGGCCATGCTCCCGGCCAGAATGGGTGAGGCCGCCCGTTTCATGCAGAAGCAGCGGGGCTGGCTGAAGGACCGCCTGCCGGGGATGAAGCAGCGGCAGCGTGTCTGGGAATCTTTCGTGGATGGTCCGGCCTATGAGGCCGCCCTGGCCGGGGAGGAAGACCGGGCACGGGAGCAGCTGGAGCAGCTCGTGGCGGAGGCCGAAGGCGAGGCGGACTGCCCGCAGGGTGAGGTCTGGCTCGTGGGGGCTGGACCGGGAAACCCGGACTGGCTTACCCTTGCGGCCCTGCGCCTGATGCAGAATGCGGACAGTGTCCTGTACGACAATCTCGTGGCGCCGGACGTGCTGGACCGTGTGCGGCGTGATGCCGAGCGTGTCTATGTCGGCAAGAAGCGGAGCCATCACACCCTGCCGCAGAGCGACATAGAGGCCGAGATGCTGCGCCGGGCCAGGCGGGGTGAACGTGTCCTGCGGCTGAAGGGGGGTGACCCTTTCGTGTTCGGCCGTGGGGGGGAAGAGATGGAAACCCTGCTGGCTGCCAATGTGCCGGTACGGGTCGTGCCCGGCATCACGGCGGCCAATGGCTGTGCCGCCGCCGCCGGGATTCCGTTGACCCATCGGGACTGCGCCCAGAGCTGCGTGGTGGTGACAGGCCATGCCCGGGCTGATGGAACGCTGAACCTGCACTGGCCCAGCCTTGCCCGCAGAGGGCAGACGGTCGTCATCTACATGGGACTGAGCTCGATGGCGGAGCTGTGCCGGAAGATGCAGGATCATGGCCTGCCGGAAAGCTGGCCGGTGGCGGTCGTCCATCGGGGGTCCTGTGCAGACCAGCGTTGCGTGACGGGCACGCTGGGCACGATTGCTGAAGATGTCCGTCGTCAGGGGCTTCAGAGTCCCGTACTGATCATTGTGGGAGAAGTGGTGCATCACCGTGGCGAGGTGGTGCAGGCTGTGCCCGGTTACAGCACATCGAAGGAGAGTGCCTGATGAAACGTCTTTCTCGCCCGGGAGAAGGGGAAATCCTGCTGCTGACGGCCAGCCGTCTGCTGGATGGCCGTATTGTCTGGCTTGGCGAGGGGGATCACTGGCATGAATCCATCGCCGAGGCTGTCCGCTTCACCTATGAGGAGGCCGGTCCGGCTCTGGAGCGTGCCCTGGCCGAGGCGGAACAGAAAGAGGTCGTGGCCGTATATGAGGTCGTGGCCAGGGATACCCGGCCTCCCGAGCCTGTCACGACACGGGAAGCCATCCGGGCCCACGGGCCGAGCGTTCACCCGGATTTTTCTTACGATCATGCCCCGGTGCGGGAAAAGGAGAAGGTAGGATGACACAGCCTGCGTCACGGTCTGTCGGGCATTACCAGTATGAGGAGCGGGACCGGACCTTCCTTCAGGAGCGCATCAACGAGTTCGAAGGGCAGGTCCGTCGTCGTCTCTCCGGTGAGCTGAGCGAGGAAGAGTTCAAGCCCCTGCGGTTGATGAACGGGGTCTATCTCCAGCTTCATGCCTACATGCTGCGGGTGGCCATTCCCTATGGCGTGCTGGACAGCCGCCAGCTGCACAGGCTGGCCGACATTGCGGCCAGGTATGACCGGAATTACGGTCATTTCACCACCCGGCAGAACATCCAGTTCAACTGGATTGCGCTGAAGGACGTCCCGACCATCCTGCGGGAGCTGGCCGAGGTGGACATGCACGCCATCCAGACCAGCGGCAACTGCATCCGTAATGTCACGTCGGACGAGTTTGCCGGGGCCGCGAAGGATGAACTGATGGACCCCCGTATCCATGCCGAGATCGTGCGGCAGTGGTCCACCCTGCATCCCGAATTCACCTTTCTGCCCCGCAAGTTCAAGATCGCCATTTCCGGCAGCCCGGAAGACCGGGTGGCGGCCCGCTTCCATGACATCGGTCTGCTGGCCCGTCCTGGTGAGAATGGTCCGCTGTTCCGTCTTTTCGTGGGCGGTGGACTGGGGCGGACGCCGGTTGTCGGGCAGGAACTTTTCGATTCCGTGAAGGAAGAAGACCTGATCGCCACGCTGGAGGCCGTTCTGCGTGTCTATAATGCGTTCGGTCGGCGGGACAATCTCTACAAGGCCCGCATCAAGATTCTGGTGCAGACCATCGGTCTGGAGGCCTTCCGCAAGGCCGTGGAGGAAGAGCTGGCCCGCATGGACCGTGCCGCCTACCGGCTGACACCGGAGCATGTGGCGCAGATCCGTGCCCGTTTCGCCCTGCCGGACCTCAAGGCCCCGGCAGATGCGGCCGACGTGCTGGAGCAGCACAAGAAGGCTGATCCCGTCTTTGCCCGCTGGGTGGCCAGCAATACCCATCCTCATCAGGATGAAGGCCATATCTGTGCCGTCATCTCCCTGAAGACACCGGGGGCCATTCCCGGTGATGTGACGGCCGAGCAGATGCACGGTCTGGCTGATCTGTCCGAGCGTCATTCATTTGGTGAGGTACGGGTCACGCATCTTCAGAATCTGGTGTTCGGGCATGTCCGCAAGGACCAGCTGCATGAACTGTGGCAGGGCCTGAAGGCACTGGGCCTTGCCGCACCGAATGTCGGTCTCATCAGCGACATCGTGAGCTGCCCGGGGCTGGATTACTGCAATCTGGCCAATGCCCGCTCCCTGCCACTGGCGCAGAAGCTGGGGGCCCGTTTCGGTGATGCCGACCTGCAGGCCGAGATCGGGGCCTTGAGCATCCACATGTCGGGCTGCATCAATGCCTGCGGGCATCATCACGTGGGCAATATCGGTCTTCTGGGGGTCGACAAGCGGGGGGCCGAGACCTACCAGATTCTTCTTGGTGGGGATGCCGGGGAGAATGCGGCCATTGGCGGAATTCTGGGTCCGTCCTTTGCAGAGGATGAAGCCGTGGATGCCGTGGCCCGCATCGTGGAGTTCTATCTCGGGCAGCGTCAGAAGGGGGAGACCTTCGCTGCGATGCTCAAGCGGTGTGGCCTGAAGGCTTTCAAGGAGGTGGCTTATGAAACTGTTTGATCTCAGCGGGCGTAAACCGCTGGAGGCGGCCTCTCCCGTTCCTTTTGCGGAGTGGAAGGAAACCCGGCAGGGCACGGCCATCTCTCTGGCGCCGGATGTCGAGGTGGAGGAGCTGCGCTCCCATCTTGGCAGCCTGACACTGATCGTGCTGGAGTTCCCCGTCTTCCGGGACGGGCGGGCTTTCACGCAGGCCCGGTCCCTGCGGGAATATGAGGGGTATGAAGGGGAAATCAGGGCGTCCGGCCATCTTCTGCCGGATCAGGCCATTCATTTCAGACGTTGCGGGTTTGACAGCGTGGTTCTGCCGGATGGGGCCAACGTGAAGGACTGGGAAGACCAGCTGGGACGCTATCAGTTCTACTATCAGAATACCGCCGTCAGCCCCGCCTGAGGGGGCGGCTTCTGGGAGAGCCTACAGAAACGGGCCGGAAGGGACTGTCCTTTCCGGCCCGTTCTTGCAGGTGGGGTGTCTCAGAACTCCGCCTTGACGGAGCCGAAGAACTGGCGGGGTGCGCCAAGAAGGATGGACTGGTTGTTGTAGGCCGCTCCGCCCTGGTTATCCATCGTGAAGCCGTTCTGGCCCACGGTGGAGGCGTATCTGGTGTTGGCCAGATTGTAGATGTTGAAGGCGAAGACCAGATTCCTCACGGCCGTAGGGTTGCGCATTCCGAGACGGGTCATGTCCAGCGTGTAGATCAGGCCGAAATTGGCCAGCCAGTAGGTTGGCAGCTTGTAGTCGCCCACATAGTCATAGCTGCGCTTCCCATAATACTGGGTATCGACATAGGCCTGCAGATGCCGCCACTCATAGGAGAGGCGGGCCTTGTACATGAAGCGGGGGTACGCCACCACCTGCCGACCTTTCGTGGCATAGAGCGTTCCGCCGCTGCGTATGTTCTGGTCGTACGTTGCCTTGTCGTAGCTGATGCTGTTGAGCAGGGCGAGGCCGGGCAGCGGCATGATGGTGATGGCCCCATCCACGCCATTCATGGTCACGCCCCCCACATTCTGTACGGTGGAGGTGTTGTTGGTGAGGATGGACCCGGCCCCCGCGCTGCCCAGAATCTGCTGGAGGCGGTTATGGAAGTTGGTGCGGTACAGGTACAGGCTGCTCTGGATGAGATGGTCGGTGTAGCGGTAGCCTCCGGCGAAGGTCCAGGCCGTTTCCGGCTTCAGGCTGTTCTTCGTGGCGTTGTAGGCAAGCTGGGACACCGCAAAAGGTGAGTTGCTGGAGTTGTAGCCGGACTGGCTGTAGGCATGGGCATTCTCGGAAATGTCGAAGAAGAGCTCATGATGGTGGAGGAAGTGCCAGTCCCCGCTGATATGGGGCAGGAAGGCCTTGGCGGTCGTCAGGCTTTCTCCGCTGGCCAGAGCCGGGAAGCGGGGTTCCCAGTTGGTGGCATGGCCCACACGGGTCGTATTGAGAATGGACTTGAAGCCAAAATGCAGCGCAACGGACCTGATGGGGTGATAGGTGTCCTGCACGTAGGCCGTGAAGCTGTTGGTGTTGTAACGCTGCCCCCAGAGGGTCCGGCCGGGAACGTTCCTGAAGCTTTTGAATGGATTCAGGGGTGTGCCGTTGGGGCTGTCGGGCTGCTGGTAGGCATAGGCGTAGGAATCATACCGGTTGTTCTCGTACCAGAACCCCACGGAGAGATCATGCCGCTTCAGGCGGTAATCGAAGGAAGTCAGCCCGCCGAACCGTTCGATGGAAGGATGGCGGACCTGCTCGAAAATGGGGCCACCATTGAGTTGAACGGTATTGATACCGTTCTGGTACGCATAGGGGCTGGCATAGGTGCCGTGGCCGGTCTCGCTATGGCCATAGAGGCTGCTTTTCCATGTCAGGCGGTCGGTCAGGGCAAGGTCAGCCTTGATGCCTCCGAACAGGTCGGACGAGCTGGCCGTACTGTCGTAGTAGGAAACATCCTTGGGGTCTGACAGCCGGTCATAGGCGGCAGGGTACTGCCCCCGTGCGGCCCGGTAGGCTCTGGCCCATGCGCCGGGCCGCCCGTAGAAATTGTCCAGCCGGGACCCAGCCTGGTCCAGCCAGCTGGGGGCGTAATCCTGATAGTTCACCATCTGGAGGGCATCCCAGTTGAAGAAGGCGGAAACCTGGCTCCGGTCCCCGATGGGCTGGACCAGCTTGGCATTGACCTGCTGCATGAACTGGTCTCCGCCGCCCTTCCATTTGTCGCCCTGATTGCGCATGTAGGAGACGTAGAACTTCGTGCCGCTCTCATTCAGCCTGCCGGAGTCGAACCGGAAGAAGGAATGGAACAGCGCATTGCTGCCGAAGGTTTGGGCAACCAGCCCTCCCGTTCTGTTCTTGGGGTTGCTGGAGACGTAATTGATGCTGCCCCCCAGATTGTTGGTGCTGGCCGTGCTTTCCGCCCCGGCGCTCTGGGTGACCTCCAGCCGTTCCACATTCTCCGAGGAAATGGCCTGTAGCGGGTTCAGCCCGTTATAGTTGCGGAAGGTCGGCTCCCCGAGGGGCAGGCCATCCAGCGTCATGCCGATCTCGTTCTGGATGAAGCCATGCATGTAAATCTGGGTCGAGTAGGTGTCCACACCCTGCGGGTCGTCGGACTGGAACTGCACGCCCGGCATCTGGGCCAGCGTGCGGAGGGGGTTGGTGCCGGGTACCTGCTGTTCCAGCTGCTTGTGTCCCAGCACGAGCTGCGTGCCCTGCACGATGTGACGGGTGCGGACGGACAGGGTCTCATACCCGCCATGAACGGCCTTGCGGGCATGGCGTTTCGTGCTGGCCCCAGCTGTGGCGGCGCCCCCCGGATGAGGGGCTGATGATCGGAGACGACCCGTCTTGCCGTCTGCATGGCGAGACGTGAGATGCTGGGTGTGATGGTCAGTTTCCGGGCTGTTATGGAGACCGGCGGCCTGGAGTGAAGCAGGCACGACAAAGGGTGCGGACAGGCCGGTGAGGCCCATCCAGAACAGATGGCGATATGATGGCATGACGGATCCGTTGAGACGGTGAAAGGGCAGGTGCCGGAGTCGTGCCCCATCTTTGGGGCACCCCGGTTTTATGAGAGAGGTATCAGGCCCTGTTCAGACATCGCCGGGTGATGAAAGTCAGGCTGGTCAGCGTCAGAAGCAGAATGACGGCGAGTGACAGCAGGGCATCCCCGCGTGCGGAGGGCAGAATGAGCAGGATGGCTCCAAGAACGGGGATGAGCACGGCCAGTCCCTTGGCCAGCGGCAGGGCCGTGGCTGTCTGTGACTGCCGGGCCCAGAGCCAGTAGGCGATGGCGATCATGAAATAGATGAACAGGATCAGCCCGCCTGATGAGCCGAGAAGAACGGGATAGAGTGTTTCCGGCGAGCCGATGGCAGCAGCGATGACAGCCAGCTCCAGCAGGGTGGTCAGGCGCAGGGACCAGATGGGGACCTGCCGGTCTGTTTCTTCTGTCAGTTTCTGCGGGGCGAGGCGCAGATCGGCCAGTTCCCGCAAGGTGCGGGACACGACATAAACAGCTGAATTGAGGCAGGAGAGGACAGCGACCAGTGTTACGGCAATGGCGGCGTAGCGGGCCAGCGGAACACGGAGATATTCCAGCACGCTCAGGAAGGGGGACTGCCCTACATGCACACCATTCCACGGCAACAGGGAGATGATGACCAGTACCGACCCGGCGTAGAAGAACAGGACCTGCAAAGGGAGGCGCCGCATGGTATGGGCAATGGCCCGCAGGGGGCGGTCACTGTCCGTTGCGGCGATGATGGCAATCTCGCAGCCGGTGAAGGTCTGCACGATCATGGGGACAGCCCCGATGACAGCCCAGCTTCCTTTGGGGAAGATGCCTCCATGTGCGGTGATGTTGTCGAGCGCTATGGCGAAGGGATGGCCGGAGAGAGCCAGCCAGCCCAGGCCGAGGGCGATGAAACCGCCCAGAAAGAGCAGTTTGAAAATGGAGAGACCTGTTTCCGCCTGCCCGTAATGGCGCAGGGAGAGACGGTTTATCGTCCAGGCAATGGCAACAAGGACAAGCGCTCCCCAGAGGGGGGCAACGCCTGCCAGCCGTCCGATGATCATGCCACCGGCAACGGCCTGTGCTCCGGCCGTCACGGCCCAGAGGAAGGCATAGCTCCAGCCTGTAATGAAGGCTGCCCTGGGGCCGTTATGGGTGGCGATGTGGGTGATGAAGGACCCCTGCCCCCGTGCGTTGATGGCCAGCCCTCCCAGCAGACGCATCACCAGCCAGACGACGATTCCCGCTGCCAGATAGGACAGCAGGACAGCAGGACCGGCTGCGGCGATGGTGGCGGACGTTCCGACGAACAGCCCCGCCCCGATGATGCCGCCAATGGAGATCATGGCGACATGCAGCCCTTTGAAACGGCTTGCGGCAGGGGCACCGGACGAGGATGACGGTGACGCAGGAGGCTGGCTCATCGGGTACGTTATCCTTTCTGACCGGGGCCATAGGGGCGGTCCCCGATGATGGTGATGCGGTTCATGATCCGCCGGGCGGGGAGATAGTCATTCACGGCATAATGCTGCGTGATGCGGTTGTCCCAGAAGGCAACGTCACCCTCTTCCCACCGCCAGCGGACGGAGAACTCAGGTTTTGTGGCATGACGGGTCAGATAAGCCAACAGGGCAGCGCTTTCTTCGGGGTCCACATCGTTGATTTCGGTCGTGAAGCCTTCACTGACAAACAGCCCCTTTGCTCCCGTTTCCGGGTGGATGCGGACGACAGGATGGGTCACGGGTGGGAAATTGTTGCGTGTTTCAGCCCATTTTTTCCGTTCTTCATCCGTGCGGCCATAACGGGAGACAGGAAAGGAGCGGAGAAAGTCGTGCTGGGCTGTCAGCGTGTCGATGCGCTGTTTTATGCCGTCGGAAAGGGCATCATAGGCAGCGGTACCACTGGCCCAGATCGTATCTCCCCCGCCTGTTTCCGGGAGGAGGCGGCTGGTCAGCACGGCAGCTTTTGGCGGTTCCTGCTGGAAGGTGACATCCGTATGCCACAGGGCATTGTCCCGCAGGTCGTTCTTGGCGGTATCCAGCACGATGGCTTCCGGCACGTCGGGGACGGTCGGGAATATGGGGTGGAGATGCAGCTTGCCAAAGTTGCGGGCAAAGTCCCGCTGCTGTTTGGGTGTGATGGTCTGTTTACGGAAGAAGAGGACCTGATGGCGCAGAAGCAGCTCGTGGATGTCGTTCTTCTGCGACGGAGACAGGGGTTGTGAAATATCCACATCTTCTACGATGGCGCCGATGGCCGGGCTGAGGGGGATGGCCTTCAGGGTGACCGGGGCATGGTGTAGCGGAGCGAAAGCAGCAGCGGTGGAAGCCATGGTAGGAACTCCATAAAACGAATTATGATAGTTATTTTATAAAACAACATATCCGAATGTCATAATGGGGTATTTCATCTTATTTGAAAGTGAAAAATGTCATTTTGAGTAAATTTTTTCATAACATACTGTTTTATATATATTTTTGTGAAGTGATCCTGCTGAGTGAAAGGCCTGGTAGCGTGCTTTTTCCAGCTCTCTATAAACAACTATATTATTTCGTATTAATTGATGGCCCGGTTATTGTGGCATGCGATGGGGGACCGGCTCCCCATCGGGCCATGTGGGAGTGCTGTAAGGGCATGGATGATATGCATTAATGGATGCTGAATGAAAAAGCGCTGAAGACTGCGGAGCATGATGGAGTCGATGACGGGAAACAGTAATGGAGTGGCAGAGGGCAGTAGTTAATTTGATATAAATCAAAGACCTTTCATGCAAAGAGAGTAGCGTGACAACAGACACCTTTATCTGAGGAGATGACAGATGGGACGGATTGCTGGAAAGATTGCACTCGTGACAGGCGCCGGCAGCGGCATTGGCAAGGGGATTGCCAAGGTTCTGGCCAAGGAAGGTGCCAAGGTCATCGTGGCTGACCTCAACCCGAAGGGTGGTGAAGAGGTTGTGGAAGAAATCCGCAAGGCTGGCGGCAAGGCCTGCTTCCTGCCCCTGAACGTGGCCAAGGAAGACGAGTGGAAGAAGACGATGGCTGCCATCAAGGAGCATGATGGCCGTCTGGACATTGTCGTCAACAACGCTGGCATCGCCTATGACGGGACCATCGAGAGCACGTCTCTGGAGGATTGGCGCCGTGTGCAGTCCATCAATCTGGATGGTGTGTTCCTCGGCACCAAATATGCCGTCGAGATCATGCGGGAGCTGAATGGCGGTGAGGGCGGTTCCATCGTCAACATGTGTTCCAGCTCTGCACTGGTTGGTATCCCGAATCTGGCTGCCTATGGGTCCTCCAAGGGCGGCGTGAAGATGCTCACCAAGTCTGCTGCCCTGCATTGTGCCCGCAGCGGGTACAAGATCCGCATCAACAGTGTCTGCCCGGGTTACATCCAGACACCGCTGGTTGATGAGCTGACCCGTACCGACAAGGCCGCCTATCAGCATCTGGTGGACATCCATCCGGTCGGTCATCTGGGCACGCCGGAAGACGTGGCCTACGGTGTTCTGTACCTGGCCTCTGACGAATCCAAGTTCGTCACGGCAACCGAGCTGGTGATCGACGGTGGTTATACCGCCGAGTAAGGCGCAGGGCCGAAGCAGGCCCGCGAGTCTTTAAAAAAAGCCTCCGTTCCCATGCCGGGAACGGAGGCTTTTTTCATCGCTGCATGTCTGCCAGCCGGAGAGTAGCCTACGGTCTGGCAGGCGGGATCAGGTCTCTCAAAGGCCGGAGAACAGAGCCGTTGAAAGGTAACGCTCGGCAAAGTCAGGCACGATGGCTACGATGGTCTTGCCAGCCCATTCGTCTTTTTTGGCGAGCTCCATGGCGGCAAACAGGGCTGCTCCAGCGGAAATGCCAATGGGCAGACCTTCCGTGCGGGCGCAGAGGCGGGCTGTCGTCAGGGCATCATGCTCGGTGACGGGGATGACCTTGTCCAGCGCACGGATGTCCAGCGTATCGGGCTTGAAGCCCGGGCCAAGCCCCTGGATGCCATGCGGGCCAGGATCGTCACCATTGAGGACGGCACTTTCGGAGGGCTCAAGACCAAACACTTTCAGCCCTTCCTTGCGTGGCTTGAGAGCATGGGCAATGCCGGACGCCGTTCCTCCAGTACCCAGACCTGCCACGACGGCATCTACGGCACCGGCCGTGTCTGTCCAGATTTCTTCAGCGGTTGTCTCGGCATGAACCTTCGGATTGGCTGGATTCGTGAACTGGCTGGGCATCCAGGCATTTTCGGTTTTTTCAAGGATTTCCTGTGCCTTGCTGATGGCCCCTTTCATGCCCTGTGGGGCGGGGGTCAGCTCCAGGGTCACTCCCATCAGGGCCAGCATTTTACGCCGCTCCATCGAGGCGCTTTCCGGCATGGTGACAATCATCCGGTAGCCCATGGAGGCTGCCGCAAAAGCGAGGCCGATGCCGGTATTGCCGGATGTCGGCTCCACGAGAACGGACTTGCCCGGTGTGATCAGTCCCTTTTCCTGTGCTTCCCGCAGCATGGCCACGCCGATCCTGTCCTTGACGGAGGCCAGAGGGTTGAAGAACTCCAGCTTGAGCAGCAGGTTGGCTTTCAACCCTTCCTTTTCTGTCAGTCGGGGAACGGCCACTAGCGGAGTGCCGCCCACGACTTCCATGAAAGAAGGATAGACATGCCCACGGGGGGCTGCGAACGGGGTCGTGGAAAGAGGGAAAGGAAAATCTGATGAGCGAGGTTCTGTCATCGTTGGTACTCCTTGCCATGATGAATGTAAGAACAAGACTAGCAGGTCTGCCCGGTATTCGTCATGTCGCTTTGGAAAGACTGGAGAAGAAACGGTAAAGGATCGCGAAACATTCGCATAATTTTCTTTCTTATAACGCGAGATGGGCTAAAAGGAGGCTGACGCTTTGATGGCTGAAGAGTGAATGATGTATCTGAAAAACGATCGTATCCTGACGGCCCTGTCCATCATGCTTGATGTGGCCTTTTATGCCGGACGGTCCGGGGTCGTGAGTGGCGCGGACATAGCCAGGCGCAGCGGTCTGTTGAGGCGTGGAATCGAGCCGGTGCTCCAGGCTCTTTCACGGGCGGAGCTTCTGGACAGTGTTCGTGGGCCAAAAGGGGGATACCGGCTGGGACGGTCCCCACGGGTGGTCAGCCTGCACGAGATTGTCTGTGCTGTTGGTGTGCGGGACCAGGTGGCTGCCTTGCAGGAGCGGGATGGCAGTCCCCTCCAGTCTTTGGTGATTGCACCATTGTGGGCTGATCTGAATGAAGGAATCAAGGATCGGCTTTCAGCGATCACCTTGGCTGATCTTCTCCAGAAGGCCGAGCGTGAAGGGCTGGAGCGGCCCAGACAGGCGCCCATTTCCTTCACCATATAAGATCCCTCTCTTTTTTGATGAGACTGCTTCTCCATGTCCGGACAGCATTTCTGCTGATTCCGGAGGGGCTCTGTCATGTCGGCATCACGAGCTCGCTCGGTCATAATAGAGTGAAAATATGGTTTCATTATGGTTATTATTGGCTTAACAAAAAACTTGTATTAATTTTAATTTTATATTACTTTTCGATGAACATAGTCGCTCTTCTCATTGGACTGTGCCCTTCCGGGGGGGCAGTCTGTTTTCTGGCATTGTTGGGAGGAGAGGACTGCAATGGAGTACGGGTGCGGGGAAAGTCATGCGGAATAAACTTTTCTTTACAGCAGCTTTGTTCTGTGTGGAGGTAACGCCTTTCGGGCCTGTCCTTACGCCTGCCCAGGCTGCGGACACGGTCTCGGCGGCCACGCCGGTATCGATCAATGGTCAGGAGCCGTCCGTCAAGGAAGTGACGAACCTGTCCGATCAGGGGAGCGTCATCAATACGGGCAGCGATATCTATCGTGTCAAAGGAGATGGAACGGATCAGACCTTCTCGGGTTCCATCCGTGGGAGTGCTGATCAGACAGCCGCCATCGACCAGGCCGGTGGTGTTGATGTCAATACGGGCGAGACTGTCAATCAGACGCAGCAGACCCAGCCCAACAACGTGACGTTCACGGGGCAGAATGTCTATAATGGGCGTACGTTTGTCCGTGGTAATGGATCTTTGACCCTGACAGGCAGTGATGGCAAGGTTGGTGGCATCACTTCCGGGGGGGCAACGATAGTTGGTCTGGCCGCCAACGATTCTGGTACGCTGACAGTGGACAAGGATGGCATCCTGCTGCTGCGTGGCCAGACAGACAGTGATGGCAAGGTCATGCAGCCTTATGGTCAGCTGATTGTTGGCAATGGCGATCAGAGCTACGGTGCCAGCGATACGAGGCAGGAAAACCGTCTGATTGTCCAGAATGGTGGCCAGGTGGGTGCCATGACTGTCGCTATCGGCAACCAGGCCTCCGGCAAGGGTGATGTGTCTGTTACCGGGGCAGGCAGCGGTCTGACCGTTGGTGCTGGTGGCATGTTTGTTGGGGCTGATGGCGAGGGCAACCTGTCTGTCACGCAGGGCGGCAAGGCCGTTGTGGGTGGCGATGTGGTTGTCGGTGGCAGTGCTGGCTCCCAGGGTAGCGTGACGGTTGATGGCTCCGGTTCGTCCTTGACAGCCAAGAAGGATGGGGACCAGGCCGTACAGATGGTTGTCGGTGACCAGGGCCAGGGGGCGCTGAATGTCCGGAATGGCGGTACGGTCACCACGGATGGCAATGTCACCCTCGGGAATCAGGCTGGGTCCGTTGGGTATGTGACGGTCGGTGACGGGCAGAATGCCAGTGGCAATGTCCAGTCCAGAATGGATCTGACGGGTAGCGGCGACACGGGGAACCTCGTTGTTGGCCAGCAGGGGACCGGTCATCTGAGCATCCAGAAGGGTGGTGAGGTGACAGCCTATGGCGTGGCCGTTAGTGGCGAGGACACGGACGGGCACCTGGCCTCTAACAGCTCTCTGACTGTTGGTTCTGCCGAAGGTGGTGTGACCCAGCCCGGTGGTCAGCTGAATGTTGGTCAGGGTGGCATGGTCATTGGTGAGGGCAATGGTACAGCACCCCGCTATTATGCCGGTGTGACTGCTGGTGGTACCATCAACAATGCTGGCAATGTTCATATCATGAGCGATGGTCAGCTGCGGGTTGGTGGTGAGGATCAGTCCAATGCCGGGGCAGCAACCGGTACTCTGGTTGCTGGCGACACGAACGGCAGCAGTGGTATCAGCAGTGATGCCACCCAGACGAATGGGACGTCTGCCAAGGAGAATGGTGGCGTGGTCCTGTACGGTAACGGCGTCATCCAGAACCGTCAGGGCAGCGACCTGCATGTGGATTCCAATGTCTATCTGTCCGATGGGACTCCCTCCGGGGAGGCTGTCCGGCATGGGACATTCGATACAAACCAGCAGAGCACCTATCTGACAGGCAAGTTGACGGGGACTGGCGGTCTGACGGCAACAGGCGGCGGTACGCTGTATGTGGCCAATCATGACAACAGCTACCAGGGTGAGACGGTCGTGTCGGGCAAGGACACGACGCTGGCCGTTGCTTCCGGGTATGGTCAGGCGTCTGACAGCAACAATTCTTCTTCTTCCGGGATCACGGTTGAGGATGGTGCCCGTCTGACAGGTAACACAACAGATAATGGGGCTGCTGCCGTCACGACAGTTGCGGCAGGTGGTACCGTTGAGGCTAACTGGAACCAGAGCAGCGGAACCCTGAATATCGGTGCTGCCGGGCATCAGGGAACGGCCCTGACAATGAATGGCACTGCGGGTCACCAGTCTGTGTTGTCCGTGGGCGCAAGCTCCACACCGGTTTCGTCCAACTCCTACATCACGCTGAACAACGTTCAGGGGTATAGCCGCCAGAATGGTACGATCGATACGACCGGCCGTTCGCTGACAGGCTCCTACCGTCAGCTCAATAGTGGCCTGATCCATGTGAATGGTGATGCCCAGCTGAACAGTGCGACCCTCAATGTTGTGAAGAACGACAATGACCGTATCTATGCAGGGGATGGTTATCGTATCCTCACAGCAACAGGGACGGTCAGTGCCAATCATGACAACGCCCTGACAGGCAATCTGCCAGATGGCCTGTTCGTGTCGCCTTATCTGGCGTTCGAGAATCAGGCCGTGGACGTGGTCTATGCCCGTAATAAGGTCTCCTTCAGCAGCGTGGCGGGGAACCAGAACGAGCGTGAAGTTGGCCATGCACTTGATGGCATGGCCAGTGGCAGTAGCGTGGTGCAGGCCATGACAGGCGTCAGTTCCGCTGGTGAGGCCCGTCGTGCACTGGGTAATCTCTCTGGTGACATCCACGCATCTGCCCGGACTGCCCTGATCCAGGACAGCTATCTGCTGGAACAGGCCGTGCTGGACCGTCTGGTTGAGGCAGGCTGTGATGGTGATGGAAAAATGTCCGCCCAGGGGCATTACAATTTCTACACGCGGCGCAAGGAATCCCAGTGCCACAGCGACCACACCATCATGTGGGGTCAGGCTTATGGCAGCCTGGGGCATAATGGTGGCGGCGGGAACGCAAGCCTGCTGCACCATCAGACAGCCGGATTCGTTATGGGTGTGGATACACCAGTTGATGACCGGTGGCGTGTGGGTGGCATGATTGCCTACGGGCATTCCATGTTCAATGCCAATGGGACGAGCAACTCGTCTGGTAACAGCAACAACATCAGCCTGGGCAGTTATGCCGGGTCTCATTGGGGACGCTTCAATCTGCGTCTGGGGGCCTTCTACACCTGGAACCTGATGAACATGCGTCGGCATGTGCAGGTGGCTGATTTTGGTGGCCGGCAGACCAGCAATTACCGTAACGGGACGGCCCGTGCCTTTACGGAGCTGAGCTACAAGTTTGACTTTGACAAGTTCCAGTTTGAACCTTTCTTCGAGGGGTCCTACGTCAACCAGTACGCAGGCCGTTTCCAGGAGCATGGCGTGGCTGCCCTGTATGGTCAGTCCAAGGATCGTAGCGTGGGCTTCACCAGCTTTGGTTTCCGTGTGGCACGTAGCTTCCAGATTGGAGAGATGTGGCTGCGGGCCCATGCCATGGGGGCTTACCGCCGTGCCTATGGCAGCCTCGGCTCCAGCAGGACGGAACGTTTCATGGGTGATGGCAGTGGCATGAATGTCAATGGCGTGCTGCTGTCCCGTGATGCTGCTGTGATCAAGGCGGGTGTAGCTGCCCGGGTCACGGATTCTGTGGATCTCGACCTGTCCTACACGGGGCAGTATGGCGAGCATGCCATGGACAGTGGTGCTACAGGGTCCGTCAAAGTGCAGTTCTGACAGGCGTCAGGAATGGATCAGGAAAAAGGCCGTCCATCATGGGCGGCCTTTTTTGTGTCTGCCGTGTCAGGGGGGGCGCAGGCTTACCCTGCCAGGCCAGCGTGATAGAGCAGTGTTCCTGCCAGGGTGAGCATGATGGCGGCAGTTACCCCATCCAGAATTCGCCATGAGAGTGGATTGCTGAAAAAGGGACGCAGCACTCTGGCTCCGTAACCCAACAGGGGGAACCAGACAAAACTGGCCAGTACGGCACCAAGTCCGAACCATGAGCGGCTGCCTTCAGGCTGGGTGAGGCTGACAGACCCCATGAGAAGCACCGTATCCAGATACAGATGAGGATTCAGCAGTGTGAAGCCGCAGGTCATGGCAATGACTTTGCGCAGGCTCTGCGGAGGCTGGTCTTCCAGTGTGACAGAGCTGCTGGTTGTCATGTGGCGTAAGGCAGAGAGGCCCTGCCAGATGAGGAAAGCAGCGCCAGCATAGGTCAGGATGTCCGTAAAGAACGGCATGGCGGCGACAACTTTTCCAACGCCGTGGACGGAGGCTGTGATGAAGACCGCATCCACACTGGCGCAGAGCAGGATGATGGGCAGGACATGCTCCCGCTTCAGGCCCTGTCGCAGAATGAAAAGATTCTGGGCTCCAACAGCGATGATGGCAGAGGCGCCAAGGCAGAAACCGGTCATGATGGGGGTGATGATCGTGTGCATGGCCCGTCTATGACAGGCAGGGTATATACAGAACAGCTTATTTTATTTCACTGAATGAAGGAAAACTTCATCATGTTCGATTACGCCGCCCTGACAGCTGTTAGTGCTGTCGTGCGGGAAGGTAGTTTCGAGAGGGCAGCCGCTGTACTCGGGCTGACACCGTCTGCCGTTTCACAGCGTGTCCGTGGGTTTGAGGAACGTCTGGGGGGTGTTCTGGTCATTCGTGGGCAGCCATGTCGGCTGACAGAACTCGGGACGATGCTCTGCCGTCATTTCGACTGTGTCAGGGTGCTGGAGAGTGATCTGGCCGCCCGGCTGGCCTGGCAGGACAGAGGGGCCACACTTCCGGCTACGGTGAAACTTGCCGTCAACGCAGACAGCATCACGACGTGGTTTTCTCATGCCATGATGGCCTTTGCCCGGCAGGACCCTGCCATAACACTGGATATTTCCATTGATGATGAGAGCTGTACGGCGGAGCGGCTGCGGTCCGGGGATGTCATGGCTGCTGTGACGGCATCGTCCGATCCGCTCCCGTGGTGCAGAACGGTCTCGCTGGGGCGCATGGTTTATGTGGCCTGCGCCAGCCCGTCCTTCATGGGGGTGCATTTTTCTCAGGGCGTGACGGCCGAAACCGTGCAGAAGGCTCCCTATCTGCGGTTCGATCGGCGGGATATGTTTCAGGCCCGGTGGGCAGAGGCAGTATATGGCGTCACGCTGGGTGCTCCCGCCTGCTGGATACGTTCTTCCACAGCGTTTCTGGACCTCTGCCTTCATGGTCTTGGTTGGGCCATGCATCCTCTGCCGCTTGTGGAGCATCACCTGCGCAGCGGTGCCCTGGTGGAACTGCCCCCAGCGCACCGGCCTTCCATGCCGCTTTTCTGGTCAGTCCCCCGCCTTTATGGTTCGGCATTGAACCGGCTGAGCCAGAACGTGCAGCGTGTGGCGGCAGAGTGGTTGACTGATTGATCCGGTCTGATCAGGCGTTTTTCCCCTGCTGGCGGCCGAAGCGCTTGGCAAAAGCGAAAATGGCCGTGAAGGCCCGGAAGGGGAGCATGATCCGCCATGAGGGCGAGAAGTTGCCTGCAAGAAGCGAGATGATGGCATCCCGCATCCGGAGCGGACTGTTCTTTGGCCGCATGAAGAAGTAGCGCAGCAGCGGGTCGTTGATGCGATAGACGAGCCAGCCGATCAGCCGCATTTCCTGTCTTGTTTTACGTTCAGCCTGGCGGGCGGCCCTGCGCCCCCGGGCTGGATCAAGCAGCCAGGCGCTGGCAACATCGGCGCCGCGGAGTGCTCCCTGCATGGCCAGCATGATTCCTGATGAGAAAACGGGGTCCAGAAAGCCGAAAGCATCACCGATGATGAAATAGCGCTCTCCCCAGGCCTTGTTCCCCTTGTAAGAGTAGTTGCCGGTCGTGGTGAGTGGTGCCAGTGCTTCCGCCTGGCTCATGCGTTCCCGTACGCTGGGGCTGGACTGTACGGTCTTCCAGAAGAGAGTATCCAGCGAGCCACCGTGATTTTTAAAGCTGTCATGGTCCCCCACGAAGCCGACACTCATGATGTCATCCGGCAGGGGAATCATCCAGAACCACCCACCCTTGACGAGATGGACGGAAATATAGCCCTCCATTCCTTCGCCTTCTGCCCGGGGGACATTGCGGAAGTGGCTGAAAATGGCGGCCTTGTTGTTGCGGAGGTCGCTGTATTTCTTTCCATGCTGGCGGAGCATGAGCGTATCCCGGCCGGACGCATCCAGAATGAATCGTGGGGTGAAGAAACGGGGATTTTCTCCATCCGTTTTTGCTTCCACGAGGGGAGCATCCGGTGTCGGGAAGGTGACCTTCGTGACACGGGTTTTTTCAAAGGTCTTTGCGCCTGCTTTGGCGGCATTGCGGAAGAGCAGCTCATCAAATTCTGATCGGCGAACCTGATAGGCATGATCTGCCTGCGGGTCGATGGCGTAACGGAAGGGGAATGAAAGCCGTCCTTCCCCGGTATCTGTCACGAATTCGGCTCCGGGTTTGTAGACCCCCATGGCTGCGACATCGTCCAGCACACCGAGCGTCTCCAGTATGGGCAGGTTGCAGGCCAGCAGGGATTCACCGATGTGGAAGCGGGGATGCTGGTTTTTTTCCAGCATGATGACATCCAGCCCGCGTCGGGCCAGAACGGTGGCAGCCGTGCTGCCAGCGGGGCCACCGCCGATGATCAGGACATCACAGGGGAGAGGGGACTGGGTCATGGTGGTTTATTCCGTTGGGAGCATGACGGTACCCGTTCCGGCCATCAGCAGTCTGGCAGAGGGGGTCCGCAGGGTGAAATCGTAGATCATGCCGCCATGGGCCTGGTGCTTCTGGATGACGGTGATGATGAGGTGCGGCCAGTCGGGATTGTCCAGCCGGTCACAGTGGATCTGGACATCCCGGATACTGGTCAGCCACCCCTGCCGTGCCTCATGGGCTGTCAGCGCGCCATGCAGGGCAGCCGCCTGCATGGCCATTTCCACGCCGGTGACGGGGGGCAGCTGGCCCGCCACCCGGTAGGGGTTGGCCGGGTCGTTATGGAGGTGGGTCGTGGCTTCAAGCTGTGTTTCATCCCAATGGTTCGCAGCATCCAGCAGGCAGCTGGCTCCCTGGTGGGGGATATGGCGGAGGATGGCATCACGGTTGAGCATGGGTCAGCGCAATTGTCATATGGTTGGCCCCGTAGGGCAGGGAAATGGACTGATCCTGCCCGCAGGCAATGGCCTGCAGCAGGGGCAGTATCTGGCCCGCAGGATTGTGGCGGGCCATGTCTGCCAGGCTTTCAGGCAGGGAGGAAAAAGGGTCACGCACATCCCTGCCATTTTTCAGGGACAGTGCAAGCTGGAGTGACGTGTCCCGGCCTGGTGTCAGGATGAGAGCACAGCCAAAGGAGCCCCTGGTCCGCCTGACCGCGCCGAGTGACCCGGGAATGGGCGCATCATACAGGCAGAAGAGAACGGGCTTTTCCTCTGCATGGGCTTCGGCAGCCGCTTTCAGCAGGGCGGCTGGCAGGGTTTCGTCATGCAGCCCCAGTGAGACGGCAGGCTGGTGGCTCTTGTGGCTTATCATCCAGTATCCGGCAGGCGCATTATGGACGGAGTTGTGAAAAAGAGAGGGTGAGACAGCTCCTGCCGGGCTGGCGAGGGACTCCAGAATACGGTTGATGATGAAACCATCGCCGTTGGAGCTGGCAAAGATGGCAGGCAGGTCCCCGGCATGGCACCCAGCCTGCTGGCAGGCTTCCTCGGCACAGAGCATGGCCAGCCGGATGACCTGGCTGGCTCTCCGGCGCTCATTGGCGGGCAGACTGGCGGGTGGGGGCAGTGTCAGGCTGGTTCCGTCATGGGGGGTGTCCCCTCGCAGGACAGGTTTCGCTTCCGCCCAACCATGCAGGCCGTCCCCCCAGCATCCGATACCTGCGATGGAAATGATCATGTCAGTGGTCCGAAGATGAGACTGCTGTTCGTGCCACCAAAACCAAAAGAATTGTTCATGACGAAGTTCAGCTTGCCGTGGCGGGGTGCAAGGAGAATATCACTCTGGAAGAGAGGATCAACCGTCTGACTGTTCATGCAATGTGGTAGATACTGGTCCTGTATGGCTATGGCACAGATCATGCTCTCCAGAATTCCGGAGGCCCCCAATGTGTGCCCGGACCAGCCTTTGGTGGAAGAACAGGGAACGGCCCGGCCGAAGATGGAAGCCATGGCCCTGTCTTCCATCTGGTCATTGGCCGGTGTCCCCGTGCCATGCATGTTGATGTACCCTATGGCCTCTGGTGGCAGGCTGGCCCGGGCCAGGGCTTTCTGTATGGCGAGAGCGGCGCCGCTGCCTGTCGGGTCGGGTGAGGACATGTGGTGGCCATCACTGCTGGCTCCATATCCCAGAAGGCGGAGACGGTAACCGGCTGGCCGGGCAGGGCGTGGCCGGCCATCGGCCCGTTCCAGCAGGGCAAAGCCTGCGGCTTCGCCGATGGAAATACCGCTGCGCCCGGCATCGCAGGGGCGGGTGGGATGGGCCGAGACCAGCCCGAGAGAGGCAAAGCCCTGGAGTGTCATGCGGCAGAGGCTGTCCGCCCCGCCGACAATGGCCGCATCGCAGAGACCGGTAGCCAGAAGGTGGGCGGCATCAATGAAAGCACGGGTAGAGGAGGCGCAGGCGTTGGAGACTGTCAGCATCGGCCCGGTGACATCCAGCCGGGCTGCCACATAGCGTGGCAGGGAGGAGAGGTCCTGCGTGCCGTCATAGGGGAAATCCGGCGGCAGGGCTTCATCCCGGTCTTTGCGGGCAGCATAGGCTTTTTCCGTTGTCAGGATGCCGGATGTGCTGGTGCCCATGACAACGGCAAGGCGATGGCGGCCATAATGGGCCCGGGCATCGGCGACAGCCTCCATGAAATCATCGGTCATCAGGGCCATGTCGGCCAGCCTGTTGTTGCGGCAGTCAAACCGGTGCAGGGCTCCTGGCAGCTGATGGTCTTCCACACCGGCAACGCGCCCGATATAGCCATGCCCCGGAGACTGGAACGTGTCAGGCTGGAGGGTCTGGCGCTGTTCCAGCAGACAGGTCCGGGTGGCTTCCATGCCCCGCCCCATGGCGCTGATGGCTGTTCCGGCCGTGATGATCAATGCGGTCATGCGTGGTCTCCCTGCTGGGAGGAGGTTGGGATGGTGCCCATCAGCAGGAAGCTGAAGATCATGGCGAACAAGGCTCCAGAAGAAATGGTGAGACCCAGCTCCCGCAGGAGAGGGGTTTGACAGCTTGCCAGAATGGCAAAGGAGAGAACGGTCATCATGTTGCAGGTCAGCAGGGTGCGGAGTGTCCGGGTCCGCTCAGCGGCATCAAGCTGGGGGCGGCCGAAAAAGAGGGCGTAATCTATGCCAACACCCAGCACGAAGGCCAGTGCCACGATATGGATGATGGAAAAGACAGGGCCGTGAAGGCGCAGCAGGGCCAGCACGCTCAGGCCTGTCAGGCCAAGGGTGAGGGCAAGACGCCCCGTGCAGGCCGGGCTGCGTTGGCAGACGAGCAGCGTAAGCAGGGCAACGGCAATCCCTGTGGCCAGCCAGAAAGCCGCTTTTCGGACATAGGGGCGCAGCAGGTCTCCCACGGCTGTTTTCATGTTGACGAGCAGCAGGTCAGGCTTTTGCTGGTGAAGCCGCTCGAGAGAGGCAGATGCCGCAGGTGAGCGGGGCAGGATGAGGCCATACCACAGACCATGCCGGGCCATGAGCAGCAGATCGATGCGGTGGCCCACGGCTGTATGGGCGATGTCGTCCAGCCCGAGAGGTGGTAGATGGCGGGCCTGTTCCACATCCTCTGGCAGGTTGGCAAAAGCCTCGGGCTGGAAGGGGGAGGCCTGAAGGGCTGTCTGGAGGTTGGCCCGGATGCTGTCCGCTGCGGGCAGGGTGGCCAGCCGCTGCTGCTGGCGGGCTCTGCTGGGCAGCAGGCGGGCCGCATCGTCCATGTCCTGGCTGGCGGGCAGGTGGCCGAGCAGCTCTTCCTCCTGTTGCAGGATGTGTTCACTGTCCGGGGCGTGGACAACGGCAATCAGACCAGGTTGGGGGGAGCCGAGCTGCTCGTGCAGCTGATGGTCCACTTCCAGCAGGGCTGGTGGGATGGGGTTGAGGATTTCCCCCTGTCTTTCGATCCTGAAGGGATGGAGCAGAAGCACGGCCATGGCGGGAGGTGCTACCATAAGGCAGAGCACACGGTAACGGCGGAGTGCCTCCCAGCGCAGCAGCGAGGGGGATATACCCTGATGATGGGCGGCCAGGTCAGCCTGTGTGACCAGATGGGGCAGAATCCAGATAGTGATGCAGGCGGCGGTCAGAATCCCGGTGGCGGAGAAAAGGCCAAGTTCCATGAGGCCGGGCAGACCACAGAAGATCATGCTCAGCAGCCCGACAATGGCCGTGAGGGTGGCCAGTTTCAGGCTGGTGCCAATGCGGCCCAGAACGACAGGAATGGCTTCCCCCCTGTCCCGGTGCCCCAGCAGAAGGACAGGGTAGTCCAGCGACACACCCAGCATGGTCATGCCGAAGCCGACTGCAATGCCATGAACCCAGCCGAAACAGAGCTGGACTACCAGCATGGAGAGGGACAGTGAGAGCAGGAAAGGTACGCCCAGTGTGGCCAGCACCCAGAGAGAGCGGAAGCGCCAGTAAAGGATGCCGACCACAACGAGAAGGGAGAGAAGGGCGAGGCGGTCCATGTCCTGGCGGAGGGACTGGGCGGCGATGAAGGAGAAAGCCGGGGAGCCTGTCAGAAGCAGCTGGCAGTCCCCGCCATGGGGTGGCCTGCTGTTCTCGAAAGCCTGCCGGATGGCCTGGTGCAGGTGTTTCAGCTGTGCGGGGTCGAGTGTCGGCTGGCGAAGCTGGAGCAGCATGAGCGTGGCATGGTGGTCTGCTGTCAGCCAGAGGCCATCCAGGCTGGCGGGGGGTGTGCTGCTTTCCAGACTGGCCAGATAGTCGGCATAGGCGCCGGTCGGGTCTTTCAGTCCGATATCCTCCACCAGTGGAGCCGCCATGGACTGGAGGAGGTCATAAAGCCGGGCAGTATCGGCTTTCAGGGCGTCCGGGGAGAAAAGGCGTGTCCGGTCATGAGGGGCCAGTCCATAACGGTGGGCGAAAAAAAGCGGCTGGTCCTTCTGCCATGAGAGGGAGGCCGGGCCATCCAGAATGAGGCTGAACTGCCCCGTTGCGGCCAGAGCCTCATGGAATCTGTGCCCGGTCTGGAGCAGGCTGGCCGTATCGTTGCCCCTGATGGAGGCGATCATGATGGACTGGGTAGGCCCGTGGTTCAGCTCATCCAGCAGAAACTGGGACGCTGCGTCATGGGGGCGGGGCAGGAAGGCCTGCATCCCCATGCGGAGGGGGATGGCAGAGAATGTTGCCGCCGCCACCATGATGGCACCGAGCAGGGCCAGCAGAAGGGGGAGACGGCGTTTCATGGTGAGGTGATGGCTGTATCGGTCACATCGCCATTGGCCAGGACAAGATGAAGGCTGTCCAGCGAGTTGTTGCGGCCCTGTATCTGGACGAGCCGGACGATCTGGCCGGTGTCGTGTGTGCGGGGTGTCATTGTCAGGGTCCAGCGTCCCATGTCACCCGTGGCGGAGAGCGTGTAATACTGCTGGAGCAGTGCGACATCTCCCTGCAACGGCCCCCGGATTGTGGCGGCCATGACCTGCAGCGCCGGGCTCATGTGTAGTGGTACGGCCCGCGCGGGGGTCTGGCCATGGCGGAGCCATGCCGTGTCCCCCTGCATGATGAAACTGTCCTGCACAGGGGTGAGGGTGAGTTTTTCCACCCGATCGGGGGGAATGAAACGGAGTGTTCCCTCGCTGTGAAGTGGCACTTTGAGAGCGTGCAGCTGGCGTGTCTCCGTGAAGTGGTTTTCCCTCTGCGAGACCAGACCAATGTGGTGCAGGATGTTGACAGCCAGAGCCTCCTCCTCTGCGGTGGGCGAGGTGATGGCACTGGCAGGAGGCGACATGGCCGCAGTGTCTGCCTGTGCCTCCCGCCAGAAGAGGGGCAGCACAAGGAGGAAGAGGGGCAGGCATTTCATGATGTCAGAGGCCTTTTTCCCAGAAATCAAAGAAATTGAACCATGCGTAGGGATGGCGCTGGCACAGCTCTTCCATCCAGCGGACATAAGCCTGCATGGGGGAGAGCAGCGCCTCCCGTGCGGGGGCTGGCTCTGTTTCCGGGAGAAGAGTATCAGCCAGACCTGTGCAGGCAATATGGTAGGTGCCATTTTTTTGCCTTATGGCGGAGACGAGCACAACCGGTGCGCCGGTCAGTCTGGCCAGATGGAATGGACCTGCGGGAATGGGAGCTTCCTCGCCCAGAAAGCGGATGGGTATGGAGCGGCCACCATCATGGGCCCTGTCTGCCAGAATTCCGATGAATTCACCGTTCCGCAGGGCCTTGAGGGTTGCCAGCATGCTGTCTGGCTGCCCCAGCTCGATGATGTCGGCATTGAAGCCCGGTGCCAGGGCCTCAATGAAACGGGATGTGGCCCCGATGAAGCGGCGATACATCAGCATGCGGAACGGAACAGAGGCATTCAGGCCGCATTGACGCAGGGCATCGAATGATCCGATATGCGCCCCCATGATGATGCATCCCCTGTTCTGGTGCAGGGCTTCATGGAGGATGTCCTGCCCGGTGATGTGGATGTTTTCCCGTGGGAAGCGGCCACTGAGCAGGTATATGCGGTCCAGAGTATTGGTGCTGTAAGCGTGGATATGGCGCAGCACCATGCCCCAGTGAGGACGGCGCAGTGCGCCGGCACGGTGCAGGTGGGACAGGTACTGCCACGAGGCCCGGCGGACCGAGGAATAGACAGCTGCATAATAGAGTGTGGCTGGCCAGCGTAGCAGGGCGGTGACCCGGTATCCCAGATTCAGGGCAACCCATATCAGCAGCCGGATGGTCAGGCTGTTGCCTTTCTCCGGGCGGAGCCATGTGTTGCGCTGCATCAGGGCTGGCTCCCGGCCTGCCCCCGGAGAATGACGGTTCCTTTCAGGGGGCCGGAAAGGTGATGGAGGGTGAAGCGTATCTGTCCATTGCCCAGAGCGCTGGAAAGCAGCTGCATGGGGTCGCCCGGCCGGACGACGGAGAGAAATTTCACGGTGCTGATCGTACGGACGTCCAGCTCCAGCAGGGTGAATATCCGTTCCAGCAGGGTAATGCCCGGTACGGTGGGGTTACCGGGAAAATGGCCGGGCAGGGCCGGATGGCTGGCCGGGATGGAAAAAGGTGGATGGGCCCGTTTCTCCGCATGGTCCCGGATGAGACCTTCCAGTGCCTGCCGTGTCAGTTTGCCGACAGGGTTGCGGGGCAGGCGGGAGAGGCGGACAAGCCGTCGTGGCATGAAGACCGGGTCCACATGCTGGCGGAGGGCCCGCATGATGGCTGTGGTGGTCACCTCGGTTCCCGCAACGATGAAGGCCTGCAGGCGTGTCGGTTCGGGCTGGTCTTCCTTCAGGTCTTCCTCGCTGAACAGGGGAGCAAAGCAGCCGTCCAGGAGGCCATCCGTCTGGAGCAGGGCCTTGTTGAGTGCTCCGTAGGAGGTTCGTTTGCCAGCGATCTTGAGCAGGTCCCCCTTGCGGTCGACCAGATGGAAATGGCGGTCTCCCTGCATGGTGATGACATCATTCAGAGGATGTGGCGTGGCATGGGGAGCCATGCAGATATGGGTCTGGTCATCAGTCGGGTCGGCTGTCAGGGTCAGCCCGTCATAGAGCTGCCACGGATCGGGGCTGACAGTCCGGCGGCTGGCGATGGAACCAGTCTCGGTGGCACCATAAATTTCCATGACCGGCGCATGGAAGCGTTCTTCAGCCTCCAGAGCCAGTTCCCGGGGGAGTGGAGCAGATGCCGAGATGATGCGTTCCAGCCCAGGCAGTCTGGCTCTGGCCGTCGTGAGAGAGCGCAGATGGATGGGGGTGGTGATGAGCGTGTGGGGAGATGGCGTGCTGTCCAGCAGCTTTTCCACATCCCCGGGGAAGAAGCAGGGGCCGCTGGCTGTGGCGGTTGGTGTATGCAGGCTTTGCAGGATGAGTGTCTCAAAACCGTACATGTGGTAGGGGGGTACGGTACCCAGCAGGGTTGTCCCGTCTGGACGGGACGGTGCCAGAAGGGGCAGGGCAGCATGGCTGCGGGCAACCAGTTCTCCCCAGCGTTTTTTATGGACTTTGGCCTGCCCGGTACTGCCGGATGTAAAGACATGCGCTGCTTCGTGCCCCGCAGGCAGCTGGATGTTGTCCTGACGGGATGATGTCAGTTCGGCAAGGGGGGGCAGGGTCAGGCTGGCCAGGGATTCAGGCAGGGACGGCCCCGTGCAGAGGGCTCCATGGGCCTGTTGCAGGGCCATGAGCTGGGAAACGGCATGATTGCTGGAGAGCAGGCAATACTGCCCCTTCATCATGGCGGCCAGAAAGACGAGCGTGAACTGGACCAGATTGGTGTGCAGGTTGATGATGGGGCGCTCTGGCAGCCGCTCGGCCAATGCCCAGGCATGGGACAGAAGCTGCGTGCCGCACAGAGGCCCCGCAGCCGTATGGAAGACGGGGCGGCCCGGCGTCGTGATGAGGGACAGATCAGGCAGGGCAGGCATCAGCCCGGACGGTGTGTGCTGATATGGTGTGCAAGAGACCGGAGGGAGTGAAAGATCTTGCGGTTGTCATCATCATGTGATTCCAGCTTGATCCCGTATTGTGTGTTGACCATGAGGGCTATTTCCAGCACATCGATGGAATCCAGCCCCAGCCCTTCACCAAAGAGGGGCATTTCGGGATCAATGTCTAGGGGATCCATGTCCAGCTGGACGGCCTCTGTCAAATGGGCAGCCAATTCACGTTCCAGAGGCGTCTGATCGTGAGAAGCGGAAACTGTCGTCACTAAGAGGTTAATCCATTGATGATAGGGAAGGTCTATCACAGTTTAGCATCGGGTTTATCCTTCAGCAAGAGGTGGGCAACCCGGTCATGGCGGCTGGTCCTGCTGCTCGGGGGTGTTGGGCTGGTCAGTCTGGTGCCGGAAAGTGCTGGCTGGTCCGCAGGCTGTGTCTGTCTTGGCCTGATGATGCAGCTGGCCGCTCTGCTGTCCGGACGGCATCCGGGCTGGTTCGTGTTCGTACCTGTTGTAGGGGTACTGGGGTGGTATGCTCCGGCCCTGTCCAGAGTGTGTGACCAGCTGGCCATTTACGGGTTGATGTTGTGGGGGATGCTGTGGCTGTTTGTCCGCTCTCTCAGGCGGGGGCAGGTCCCATTGGTGACCCGGCTGGCCGGGGTCGTGCATGGGACTCCCCTGCGGGCGGATGTGCAGCGTTATACGGTGGGTGTGACATGGGCATGGAGCATTTTTTTCACTCTTGCCCTGCTGGCCCCTCTCATGTTGTGGCTCTGGGCACCACATGAGAGGGCATGGCGTTGGCCTCTTGAGGGAGGAACAGGCCTTGCGGCGGTCGTTTTCTTTGCTGTGGAGATGATCATCCGCCGTCTCGTCATCCGGCATTATGACCATTCCACCCTGAAGCAGAATTTCATGGCTGGCCGTGCCGTTTTCATGCGGAAGGACCTGAAATGAATGGCAGGTTTCTGGCTGGCCATTAAGGCCTGTCATCTGGCTGGGCTTTCGCTTAAGACACGGGCAGATGGGTGAATTTGCAGGGGATGGCCTGAAACATGATGGTATTGCTGCCAGTCTATCATTCTGAACCAGAGAGAGTGGGGCCATCCCCCTTGGCCACGATCTGCTATGGAGGGGCCAGTGGTGGGCTGGATGTGCGGAATGGTCGTGTCCACATGACATTGCCCGGGCCTTTGCCGGCGACCTGCGAACAGTGGTGTCCAGCATCCCTATCGGGTGAGACCCGGCACGAACAGGCTGCCAGAGGCCGGCAGGCAGGGCTGGAACAGGGGATCGGCTGGAGTGCAGAAGGTGATCTGCTTTTCGCTGCCTTCTGGGTGGAAGACCAGCCGGAGCTTTGCGAGGCGGTGCAGACCAGTTACGAACGGCTGATCGGCCTGGCGCGGGGCAAGGGTTTTGGCCACATCTATCGGATGTGGAATTATCTGGGGGCCATCAATCAGGACAATGCCCGGGGTGAGGAACGGTATCGGGATTTCTGTAGTGGTCGTTCCCAGGCGTTTGAAGCCATGAGCATCGGTTTGGGTGAGCTGCCTGCGGCAACGGGCATTGGCCTCTCTTCCGGTGGTGTGGCTGTCTTCCTGATCGCCCATCGTCATGTGGGTGGTGTCAATCTGGAGAATCCCAGCCAGCTTCCTGCCTATCATTATCCGCCCCGTTACGGGCGGCGTTCACCGTCCTTTGCCCGTGCCACCGTCATGGAAGGACCAGATCGGACAGCTCTGTATCTCTCCGGCACGGCGAGCATCCGGGGACATGAATCCGTCGGGACGACGGTGGAGGAGCAGCTCTCTGTCACGATTGAAACAATCAATTCATTGCTTGATGCGGCCCGGAAACGTTTTCCCCGTCTTGAAGCAGGGAGCTTTGAGAGCATGAAGCTCTATGTCCGTCATCCTGAAGATGCAGCGGTCGTGCGGGAGGGTATTTCACGGGCCTTCCAGTGCCTGCTGGAGCAGTCCCCGCTCTTCATTGCCGACATCTGCCGGGCAGAGCTGCTGCTGGAGGTCGAGGGGGTGTTTCTGGGGTGAGGGGGACGGCTGATCCGTATCGGCACAAGGGCTGATGGGGGGTGTCCCCGCCTCATGGGGCACAACTGGGCCGGAGAGCTTTGCCCCTAGCAACGTAATCCGTTATTTATGGGAGATAGCCCATGAAAGGCCACATTGTTCTCTTCTCATGTGGAAGAAGATGTGGCGTCCCGTACGGGATTCGAACCCGTGTTGCCGCCGTGAAAGGGCGGTGTCCTAGGCCTCTAGACGAACGGGACTAAAGGCGTGAGGCGGTTAATAGGCAGGAACGGGGGTGGCGTCAAGCCCGTGCGGCATCAAAAATGAAAAAAGTAAGATTTTCCCGTTCCTGCCATGTTTCCAGACGCAGCTGCCCGGCTACATGCAGCAGGGTGCGGCTGCGATCTTCCAGAAGATCGGTGAAGTGTTTGTCCCCAGCCCGAAAGACCAGCCCCTTGATCCGGCTGTAGCCATCAGCATCCTGAAGAATGACACGCAGTGTGTTGCCATCCTGCCCGATCCGATCGGCCTTCACGCAGCGGACATCCCGTATGGCCAGCAGGGGTTCCTCATTGCCCGGCCCAAAGGGGGCCAGCAGGGCGATCTGTTGGGCCAGTGTGGGGGTAGCCCCCCTGATGGTGACGACACCATCCAGCAGCAGGTCATCCTGGGGGGGGAGGTGACGGGCCTCATCAAGGGCTTCATCCAGTCGGGCATGGAGGGCGGCGCAGTTTTCTTCTTTTACGGAGAATCCTGCCGCCATGGCGTGTCCTCCCCCCGTCAGGAGCAGGCCGGACTGATGGGCCTGGATGATGGCTGCTCCGATATCCAGACCCGTGACGGAACGGGCAGAGCCTTTCACCACACCATCCTTCAGGGCACCGACCAGAGCAGGACGGTTGAATCGTTCCTTCAGCCGCCCGGCCACGATGCCAACCACACCGGGGTGCCAGTCATCACCATGCAGGAAAATGACCGCATGACCGGCCTCAACCTGTTCCCGGGCCTGCTCGACAGCGGCATCCAGAATGTGGCTTTCCACGGTCTGGCGTTTGCGGTTGATGTCATCCAGCTCTTCAGCAATGGCCTGTGCTTCATGCTCGGACTGGCTGAGGAGCAGCCGCAGGCCCTGGTCAGCCCTGGCAATGCGTCCACCAGCATTGATGCGCGGCCCAAGGGCGAAGCCGCAGCTCATGGCGCTGGCATTGGCTTTGACCCCGGCCACATTGGCCAGGGCGGCCAGCCCGATCCGTTCACGGCGGTTCATGACCTTCAGCCCCTGTGCCACAAGAGCACGGTTGAGGCCCTGCAACGGCATGACATCGCAGATGGTGGCCAGAGCAGTGAGGTCCAGCAGGGCCATGGGGTCTGGGGCGTGATGGGTTTCAAACCATCCCTGCTGGCGCAGGGTGCGCTGGAGGGCCACGACTGTCAGGAAGGCAACGGCCGTGGCGCAGAGATGGCCCAGACCGGACTCGCAGTCCAGCCGGTTCGGATTCACGACCAGCCCTTTGGGCAGGCGCCGTCCATCCGGTTTGTGATGATCCAGAACGATCCGGTCGGCCTGCCCTTCAAAATGGTCCAGAACATCAATGGCCGCTGTGCCGCAGTCCACGCAGACAAGCAGGCTGGCGCCTTGATCCAGCAGGGATTGCAGCGCCGGAATGTTGGGGCCATACCCTTCAGCCAGCCGGTCGGGGATGTGGGTGACGACATGGCAGCCCAGAGCCGTGAGTGTGGAGCTGAGCAGCGCCGTACCACAGGCCCCATCCACGTCATAATCGCCCAGAATGCCTATGGTTGCCCGAGCCTGTACGGCAGCTGCCAGCCGCAGGGCTGTGGCATCCATGTCCCGCAGGATGGAGGGGTTGGGCAAGGCATCACGCAGGCGGGGCCGCAGATAGGATTCCACCATTTCAGCCGAAATGCCCCGCCCGGCCAGAATGCGGGCAGCCAGTTCGGAGATGTCCATCTTCTGGGCGAGGGCCAGCGCAAGCCGGTTGTCCGTTTCAGCCAGGACAGGATGCCGCCAGACCCAGCGGCGCAGCCCCGCACTGCGCTGGACATTCAGGACAAGGGCGGGAGTGACCCGGGTATCAGGTTCTGGCTGGGACGTCGTCTGGAGCATAAGGGCGGAGGAGTGGCTCAAACCTTGTGGGGGTCGAAATGGTGGTAAGTCTCCATGTAACGGATTGTACCGCTTTCTGAGCGCATCATGACGGAATGGGTACGGATGTAATTGTCGGAGGGATATTCAATGCCCCGTAGCAGGTCGCCTGCTGTCACGCCCGTAGCGCAGAAGAAGACCGGTCCGGCCGCCATGTCTGTCAGGCTGAGGGCCTGTGTGGGGTCGAGGTCGGGGCGGATCATGCGGCGGGTGCGGGTAATCTGCGCTTCATTCTCGAAGAGCAGACGGCCCTGCATCTGTCCGTTCATGCAGCGTATGGCGGCAGCGGCCAGAACGCCTTCCGGTGCGCCTCCGCTACCGGCGTAGATGTCCACGCCACTGCCAGGCAGGCAGGTGGCAATCACGGCGGCCACGTCACCATCGCTGAGCAGGCGGACACGGACACCGGCTTCCCGTGCCTTGGCAACGAGCTCCTCATGGCGCTCACGTTCCAGCGCACAGAGGACTAGATCGCTGACATCACATTTTTTTGCCTGCGCAAGGCTGGCAAGATTCTGGCCTATGGAGGCGTCAATATCCACCACGCCTTCTGGCAGGCCGGGACCTACGGCAATTTTCTGCATGTAGATGTCAGGAGCATGGAGGAAGCAGCCTTTTTGTGCCAGAGCCACCACCGTGATGGCATTGGGCAGACTGCGGGCGCAGAGGTTGGTGCCCTCCAGTGGATCCACGGCAATGTCCATTTCCGGTCCGCCACAGCCCACTTTTTCACCGATATACAGCATGGGGGCTTCATCCATTTCCCCCTCGCCAATGGTGACGGTGCCATCGATGGCAACCGTATCAAAGGCTTTCCGCATGGCCTCAACAGCGGCACCATCTGCCGCATTCTTGTCGCCACGACCGGTCCAGCGGGCGGAGGCAATGGCGGCGGCCTCGGTCACACGGGCCAGGTCCAGCCCCAGATTGCGGCCCGTGACCCGATATTCATGGGGAACGTGATGGGGCTGTTTGGTTGTCATGGCAGGTCTTCCACTTTCAGGGCCAGTGGAGTGCCTTTTATCAGGGGCATTTCCTCAAGGAGGGGCAGGATGCGGTTGATCCCGCCCAGCGTGACAGGCCCTGTCAGCAGGATGAGCTGTGCGTCGCCCTTCTGTGATGTGTGATGGTGTCCTTTCTCCACGGCAACATCTTCATTGCCGAGGACGGTGCGGATGTCTTCCAGAGCCGTTTCTGCCTCCACGGAGCCCTTCAGCGTGATGCGGAGATAGAAGCGGCTGACCAGGCCCTCCACCGGTTCGCAGGGAATGGGAGCCTGTTCATCTACCCGGCCCCAGAGAGGCAGGCCATGACCACGGGCCAGGTCGATCACGTCGGCCATGACGGCATCGGCCGTGGGGCCTTCCCCGGCACCCTGCCCGGAGATGGTGATGGGACCGCTGAAGGGGCCTTCTGTCGTCAGGGCGTTATAAACGCCATTGACCTGCGCCAGCCCGGACCGTGCCGGGATGAGGCAGGGCTGCACCCAGGCTTCCACACGGTCTTCCGGCAGGCGTCGGGCCACGCCCAGCATCTTGATGGCATAGCCCAGCTTGCGGGCCTGATGGATGTCATCTGTGGTGATGCGCCGCATCCCGCTGACAGCCAGACTGTCAAAAACGATCGGGCGGAAGGCGATGGCCGTCAGGATGCTCAGCTTGTGGGCAGCGTCCCAGCCATCAATGTCGGCAGAGGGATCGGCCTCGGCATAACCCTTGTCCTGGGCCTCTTGCAGCACATCCTCGAAGGCACGGCCTGTTTCGGCCATTTCGGTGAGGATGAAGTTGCTTGTCCCATTGAGGATACCGCCCAGACGGGTCAGGGCATCAGCCGCCACACCTTCCCGGACTACCTTGATGGCCGGGATGCCACCTGCCACGGCGGCCTCGAACAGGAGAGGAGCTCCATGCTGGTGGCTGAGATGGGCCAGCTCTTCTGCATGGCGGGCGACCAGCGCCTTGTTGGCCGTCACGACGGCCTTGCCTGCCTTCAGGGCTTCTGTCACCAGCGTGTGGGCTGTTCCTTCGGCCCCGCCCATCAGTTCGACAACGACGTCCACATTCGGGTCATTGGCCAGAGCCACGGGGTCGTCATGCCAGTGGAGGCCGGAAAGGTCGATCCCACGGTCCCGCGTACGGTTACGGGCGCTGACGGCCACGACCTCGATGCTGCGGCCGGTGCGGTGGCGCAGCAGGTCTGCATGTTCACGCAGCAGACGGATGACGCCCGTACCCACTGTCCCGAGGCCGGCAATGCCCAGCCGGAGCGGGGATGTGACGGAGGATGAGGCAGTGTTGCGATGTACGGAAGTCATGAGAGGCGGTTTCCTGTCAGGCTGTGGCCCTGCATGGAGGCGGAGGCAGGGCCGGGTGTGGCATTATGGTTTGAGGGCGCTGTGCTGGTTCATGAAGTTTTTGATGGACCGTGTGGCCTGGCGGAGGCGCTGGTTGTTCTCCACCAGCCCGATACGGACAAAGCCATCCCCGTGTTCCCCGAAGCCCAGCCCCGGCGCCACGGCAACCTTGGCTTCCTTCAGAAGGAGCTTGGAGAATTCCACGCTGCCCATGTGGGCGAACTGGGGAGGAATCGGAGCCCAGGCGAACATGGAGCCTTCCGGTGTCGGAACATTCCACCCTGCTGCATGGAGGCCACGGATGAGCACGTCACGCCGGTCCTTGTAAAGCAGACGCATGTTCTCCACATAATCCTGCGGACCGTTCAGGGCGGCGGTGGCTGCAACCTGCACCGGTGTGAACGCTCCATAATCCAGATAGGACTTGATGCGTGTCAGCGCCTGGATGAGGCGGGGATTGCCAGCCGCAAAGCCGATTCGCCACCCCGCCATGGAATAGGTCTTGGACATGGAGGTGAACTCCACGGCAATGTCCTTGGCCCCTTCAATGGAGAGAATGGAGGGCGGGGGCTCATCCCCGAAGTAGAGCTCTGAATAGGCGAGATCGGACAAGACCCAGATGTTTTCTCTCCGGGCGAATTTGACAATCTCCCTGTAGAACTCCTTCGAGGCGAGATAGGCCGTCGGGTTGGAGGGGAAATTGATGATGAGCGCCGTCGGCTTGGGGACAGAGTGGCGCACGGCCCGGTACAGGGCCTCCAGCATGGCATCATCTGGCGAGGCCGGAACGGAGCGGACAGAGGCCCCGGCAATGATGAAGCCGAACTGGTGGATGGGGTAGGACGGGTTGGGGACCAGAATGGTATCGCCGGGGCTCGTGATGGCGGAGGCCAGATTGGCCAGCCCTTCCTTGGAGCCGAGCGTGGCGATGATTTCCGTTTCCGGGTCCAGCTTCACGCCAAAGCGGCGTTCGTAATAGGCGGCCTGCGCTTTTCGGAGGCCGGGAATCCCACGGCTGACGGAGTAGCCATGCACACGGGGATTGCGCAGCGTTTCTGCCAGCTTGTCGATGACATGCTGGGGGGGCGGGCTGTCCGGGTTGCCCATGCCGAGGTCCACAATATCCTCTCCGGCGGCACGCGCGGCGGCCTTGGCCTTGTTGACTTCGGCAAAGACATAAGGCGGCAGGCGGCGGATCTTGTGGAACTCTTCGGTCATGATACTCAATCAGTCAGATGGAAGGGAGCCGGGCTGGCTCCCGGGAAACGGGCATCCCATGTTTCATGAGGCTGGTCAGTCCGGCAAGGGGGGACCAGCAGAAAAGACGGAATTTTTACCTGGTTCGTGCCTCTATGGTCCTGCGGCTTTCAGTGGGCGGGGGCAGTTCCGGCCCTGATGTTCTTTTCGTAAGAGACACGCACGCCATCGCCGATGGCCTCCCCTGTCAGGCGCATGTCGTCATGCGGCACGCCGAGGCTGGTCAGACGCTGGGCAACGGCCCGGGCCCGGAGCAGGGCCAGACCGATTTCATGCGTCTGTTCATCAGGAGAAAGGCCGCTTTGGGCGCTCAGGGTCGTGCCGAAGCCCCGGATGAGCAGGAGATGACGGTGTCGCTGGGCTACGATCTGGTTGAACGTGTCTGTCTGGTCTCCATCCAGATGGTCGGTATCGGCCTGGAAACGCACCAGAGCCCCGACTGGTGTGGCGGTATCGAAATCCGGTATGACGGGCAGAACCGTGCTGGGGAGTGAGAAGCCGGGGAAAAGCAGAGGCTTTGGTGGCTGGCCGGGGTCCGGCAGGTGGATGGGCAGCGCATGGGTGACGGGCTGGTAGATCAGGCTGGAGCCACTGCCTGCCGGGCCGGTGGACCTGTCCTGACGGATGATGGCCGGATGGCTGGCAGCAGGCCCGTTGCTCTGGCTTTCCAGCGTCATGGAACCGCCATTCTGGGGCTGGGGTGGTGGCGGGTTCATCATGCCGATGGGCAGGGCTCCGCCAGCAGCGGAAATGCGCTGGGAGTAGTTGCGATCCCGCTCCAGACGAGTCGTGATCATCGCCCGGGCATCGGCACTTGGGAATTCCGGCCGGGTGGTGGGGATGAGGGCGATGTTGGGGGCGGGCCTGTCATAACCCGGCGTGGGGGGGCGCAGCCGTCTGATCTCCCCGCCCATGATGTCGTGTGCGATGTCCCGTGTGGTGTCGATGGCATCACGGTGCTGGCAGCCTGCGGTGAAGGCAGGCAGGGCCAGCAGGCAGAGCCCGAACTGGAAGAGGCCGGCACCCCGTGTGAGGGTGGTGGAAATGGAACGGAAAGAACGGGTGAAAAGGCTGGGTGTCATGGTCCGGCGTGCAACAGGGCGGAAGGGGCAGGGCCAAAACAGGAAAGCCCCGGAATGAAAGGGTGGGGAGGCAGGATATGTGTCTCTTCCCTCGGACGCAATTCCTTACTGGGGAAGAAAGGGAGAAAAAGGGTCCTGATTCGATCATGGGAAATGATGAAAAAGCTGCAAGAAAGCGTCGTTTTAAGGCTTGGCAGAGAGGTCAAGCAGGGGCAGGATAGCGGCATGATGACATATGATGAATGCCACACCCATGATGTTGCCCGCCTGCGGGCTTCTGCCTCTTCTGGAGAGGATGTCCGCCATGGCACCGCCACGGTGCGTCCCCGCATGGAGGACGAGCCGGATGGGCCTCCGGAGGATGAGAAAAAGTCCGGCCCGGCCCCGGAGGTGGAGCGCCACCTCTTCGAGCAGCGCAAGGTGCTGATCTTCGGTGGAGTGAATGACCGCATGGCCCGTGACATTACGGGCAGGCTGCTGGCTCTGGCTGGGGAATCGGACAGGCCGATTGATGTTTACGTCAATTCTCCCGGCGGCCACGTGGAGAGTGGCGATACCATCCATGACATGATCCGCTTTGTGGATTCTGTTGCTCCGGTCAACATCATCGGTACGGGCTGGGTGGCGTCTGCCGGTGCGCTGATTTTTGTGGCGGGGCGTCCGGAGCGGCGTCTGTGTCTTCCCAATACCCGGTTCCTGCTGCACCAGCCGATGGGCGGTGTGCGGGGCCCGGCGACCGATATTGATATCGAGGCCCGCGAGATCATCAAGATGCGTGAACGTCTGAACAGGCTTTTCGCGCGTGAAACGGGACAGCCCTACGAGAAAGTGGCCCGTGATACGGACCGCAACTACTGGATGTCGGCGAAGGAGGCGGTTGAGTACGGGCTTGTTGGCCGCATCATTTCTTCGGCAGCCGATCTCGAACAGGCCTGAGTCCCAGCAAGGAAAGGAGCCTTATCGTGAGCGATGCATATAAAGCGGACGGGAAGAGCTCTCTGGCGGATATTTATTCCCATCTGCCGGACAGCCCATCCGAAAAAACGCTGGAGCAGGTGGACTACGATGCCCGCCACTGGAGCAGCCCGGTCAAAGGGCCGCTGAAGCCGGGTACCCCGGAGCACAAGAAGGCCATGGCCGACATGTTCCGGGAGACGTTCAACCCCTACAAGCCGTCAGTCATCCCCTGGCCGAAGCTGGACCCGGAGACGCTGCACCGCATCACCTCCCTGCCGATCTGGGATATCGCCGTGCAGACCGAAGGCAAGGCCCGCCTGCGCATGGCTGCCTATGCCGACATGCTGGACGACCCGGATGTGAAGGACGCCATTGCCCGTAATGCATGGGAAGAGAACCGCCACAAGGAGGTTCTGGCCCGCATGGTGGAGCATTACGGTATTCCGCTTGCCCCGGAAGACCCTTACATCGAGCCGCGGGATACGGAATGGGCCTATCTGGTGACGGGTTTCTCCGAGTGCTGGGACAGCTTCTTCGCCTTCGGTCTGTTTTCTCTGGCCGAGAAGGCCGGCCTGTTCCCGATGGAGCTGATCGAGACATTCGAGCCTGTCATGCAGGAGGAGTGTCGCCACATCCTGCTGTTTGCCAACTGGCTGGCTTACCATCGTGCCGTCATGCCGCTCTGGCGCCGTCCGTGGTTCGAGATGCGGGTGATCGGTGTGCTGTTCTTCCTGCTTTATGAGCGTCTGAGCCTCGTCCGCAGCTTTGATGATGATGGTGTGGAGCATACGCAGGACAACAATTTCACCGTGACCGGTGCCCAGAGCATGACGGACAAGAAGGTGGATTTTGTTGAGCTGATGGAGCTGTGCCTCAAGGAGAACGAGCGCCGCTTTGCAGGGTATGACCCTCGCCTGCTGCGCCCGCAGATGGCACCGTTTGCGGCCCGCATGGCCCTGCGCGGTGTCAAGCTGTGGCGTCGCCTGCGTGGTCAGAAGGATGGTGATGCCCATCAGGCTGCCTGAGGGGTAGTGCCAGTTCTTGGGACTGGATGGAAAAAAGCCCCGCTCCAATATGCTGGAGCGGGGCTTTTTGCATGAGGCGTTCTTTTGTCCCCCGCTGCTGGGGGACAAAAGGACCTTCCGTCAGCTTTTGCGGCGGTTGCCGGTGCTGGTGCTGTCCAGCGGCAGCTCGTTGGATGAATCCGTATCATCCTCTGCCGACTCACCAACCATCATGTCTTCAGCGATGATGCCAGCATCCTGCCGGACTCGTTTTTCAATTTCCGCAGCCATTTCAGGATGCTCACGCAGATACTGCTTTGCATTTTCCCGGCCCTGGCCGATGCGGGTGCTGTCGTAAGAGAACCAGGCGCCAGATTTCTCCACCACATTGGCCTTTACGCCAAGGTCCAGCAGCTCGCCCATTTTGCTGACGCCCTCGCCATACATGATGTCGAATTCCACCTGCCGGAAAGGGGGGGCCATCTTGTTCTTGACGACCTTCACCCGTGTCTGGTTGCCCACGACCTCGTCCTTGTCCTTCACGGAGCCGATGCGGCGGATGTCCAGGCGGATGGAGGAATAGAATTTCAGGGCGTTGCCGCCTGTCGTGGTTTCCGGATTGCCGAACATCACGCCAATCTTCATGCGGATCTGGTTCAGGAAGATGATGGTGGTGTTGGAGCGGGAAACGGAGCCTGTCAGCTTGCGCAGGGCCTGGCTCATCAGGCGGGCATGGAGGCCGACATGGCTGTCCCCCATTTCCCCTTCCAGCTCGGCCTTGGGCACAAGGGCAGCGACAGAGTCCACGACCAGAATGTCGATGGCCCCGGAGCGGACGAGCGTATCAGCAATTTCCAGAGCCTGTTCCCCGGCATCTGGCTGGCTGAGCAGCAGATTGTCGATGTCCACCCCCAGCTTGCGGGCATAAATGGGGTCCAGCGCATGTTCAGCATCAATGAAGGCAGCCGTACCGCCCTTTTTTTGCGCCTCAGCCACGGCGTGGAGAGCCAGCGTGGTCTTGCCGGAGCTCTCCGGGCCATAAATCTCGATGATGCGGCCCCGTGGCAGCCCACCGATGCCCAGCCCGATATCCAGTCCCAGCGACCCGGTGGAAATGACATCCACCTGCTCCTTGGGCCGCTGGCCCAGCCGCATGATGGACCCCTTGCCGAAGGAGCGTTCGATCTGGCTGAGAGCGCCATCCAGCGCTTTGCTTCTTTCTGCGTTCTTGTCTGCTGACATGAAGACCTCGTGACTGACAGGCCCCGGATGATGGGGCAGGGAGTGGTGGCGGGGCATGTGCCTGCCCCATCAGATGGCGTTCAGAAGGGCTCTGGACAAGCCCTTGGGGCGTATCTGTCCAGAGTGGTGTTCCCTGCTGGTTCAGTGGGTGATGGTGTGGGCGGTCAGACCGTTCCCGTTGGGGGCGGCCCGTCCGAGACAGTCATCACCGGAGCAGACGATGCTGTTGAGCTGCCCTGTCCCTGTAGAGGGAGCAATGGCCTGCCCCTGTGCGAGCTGCCGCAGCGCATCAGCAACGCTCTGGGCGGCGTCATTCTGCCCCGAGGCTGCAAGGACGGCCTGCATCCGTTTGTGGGGGGCTTCCAGCATGGCAGCGCTGAGGAGCGGGCGGGGGTAGTCATGCGGGGCTCCAGCGAGGACAACCCCCGTACTGCCGGCCAGACGCCCCGTGCCAAACAGGTTGTTGTCTGTCAGCACGCAGCCAACGCTCAGGCCATGGCCATCCCGTACGACAAAGGAGGTGGAGGCCGGCAGAGGGGGCAGGCCGGTGGCATCGCTCTGGCCAGAGGCCATGAATATCTGGCCTTCCTGGAGGCTTGTCCGGCCGGAACGGCGCCATGCGCTGATGACATTTTCAGCCCGCAGGTTCTGGCGGAAGGCTGTAGCACTGCCCAGTCCACCATCAGCTGGTGGCGCAAGGAAGCTGAGGCGATACGGCCCGCTGGTAAAATGCAGGGCAGATGTCTGTCCGGGCAGGGAGCGGCGCAGGTCGTCGCGTGTCAGGCCTGCACCAGCCTTGTTGGCCTGTGTGACAAAAACATCGGACAGGGCACCGGTATAGAGGTCTCCCACCCCAACCAGTTTCAGGCGGGAGAGGAATGATGTCAGGCGGGGCTGGGTCAGCTGGTCCCCTTCCCGGATGGCCACACCGGAATCCCCCCGGCTGAAGAGGGCCTTCATTCCTTCGTTGGAAAGGAGAGGCCCCTGCACGGCGGCGATGTCATTGGCCAGCTGGCGGCTGACCGTGATGCCCTGCTGGCCAAGTGTTATGGCCGGGTCGATCGTATCACCCAGCTGGACTGACCCGTACCGGAGATTCAGCAGGAACAGTCCACGGGCCATCATGGGTACGGCAGCGGGGCGGTCTCCGCCCGTGCCGGTGCCGTCAACAGGCAGGAAGGAAATGCTCTCGGCGGGCTGGCCCGGGCGGGCAACCAGGCAGGCCCCGCCACCTCCCAGAGAGGCACGGGAGGGGAGTGTGACGGACAGAGCGAAGGCCGTTGCCGTGGCAGCATCGGCGGCATTGCCCCCACGGGCGAGGACATCACGGCCGACCAGTGCTGCCTGCGGTTCATCAGCTACCACAATGCCTGTGTTGGCTCTGGCGGATGGGGCTGTATGGCCGAAGAGATGATGCTTGAGGCTCCTGCCACCAGAACAGGCGACAAGGCTGCTGCCCAGAAGGCTCAGGCAGGCCAGCAGACCAAGCCCGCGCGCCCACCGGGGAGTGGGACGGTCAGACAGGCAGGGGGGATGAGGGGTCCGGCTGTCAGGCTTTACCACGGTGGCGGCTCTCCAGTGTTGCGGGTCACGATCAGGGCTGTTTGCAGGGACTGTCTGCCATCATGGCGGTCCCGGATTGAGGTATGATAGCGTTAAACTGCCGGGATTGGGAGGGCAACCCCGCAGGGGGTGGTTTTAACGGGTCTTACATGCTTCGGCTGTAGGCTGGGGAGCAGCATCATCGTTCCTCATGAAGGGATGGGGCTTCAAAAACAGACCGGTTTGCTGTTTAACAGGGCTGGTCATCGGGGCGGTTCTACCTGCATGGTCAGGTGGAGGGGCCCCTCTCTTTCTCAAGCGCCCATGAAATGCTGCATAACCCCATGGAGGGCACGACCATGAAACAGCGTGTGAAGTCATTTTCCCTGGCCCTGCTGGCTGGCCTCCCTCTCATGGGGCTGTCCCTTGCGGGGACGTCCCATGCGGCGGATGAAGCGGTTTTTAACGCAAAGCAGCGGGCGGCGATCGTACAGATTGTCCGTGAGGCCCTGAAGAATGATCCGAGCATCCTGTCCGATGCCATCCGGTCCATCCAGCAGCAGGCCAGTTCCCAGCAGGAAGCCCACGTGAAGGCGGCCGTGCGGGCCAACTGGCAGGCTCTTTCCACGGCGCCATCCTACGCCGTACGCGGCAACCCGCAGGGGCAGGTCACGGTCGTGGAATTTCTGGACCCGCGCTGCACCTACTGCCGCCACATGGCCCCGGTGGTGGACCAGTTCCTTGCCAGACACCCGGATGTCCGGCTGGTGGAGAAGGTCATTCCCGTTCTGGGTGATGCCAGCCTGCTGGATGCACAGGCCATCTATGCGGCAGCCTTCCAGGGGCAGTATGACGCCATGCGCCGCCGCCTGATGGAGGAGACGGCCAAACCCGGCATGGAGCATCTCCGTGATGTGGCAAAGAGCCTGAAGCTGGACGTGGCCCGCTTCGAGAAGGACATGAAGGGGCAGGCCGTCATGGGGCTGCTGACAGCCAACCTTGGTCAGGCCCAGAGTGTGGGCGTGCAGGGGACGCCGACCTTCCTGTTCGGTCAGGCTGCCGTGGCACCCGGTGCGCTGGGCATGGAGCAGATGGAGCAGTTTCTCGAGGCAGCCCGCAAGGGGTGATCCTCCCCCTGCTGGTGAAAGGCTGAGATGATGACCCTTGCGGAGCAGATGGCCGCCTGGCTGGCAGCACGTCCTTCCCCTTCATGGAGGCAGCCCCTGCTGATGGGGATCGTCAATGTCACGCCGGATTCCTTCTCGGATGGCGGGCAGTTCTTTACGCCGGAGGCCGCCCTGAAGCAGGCCCATGCCCTTCTGGCCGAGGGGGCGGACCTGCTGGATGTCGGTGCAGAATCCACGAGGCCGGGTTTCACGCCCGTGGATGCGGAAGAGGAATGGCGGCGTCTGGAACCGGTCCTGACGCCTCTGGCCCGGGAGGGGGCGGTCCTGTCCGTCGATACCACGAAGGCCTCCGTGGCCCGGAAGGCCCTGGTGGCTGGCGTGCAGATGGTCAATGACGTGTGGGGGTTGCAGGCCGACCCGGACATGGCTTCCGTCGTGGCCTCCGCCGGTGCCGTGGTGGCCATCATGCACAATCGTGAGGTGGTTGATGCCAGCGTTGATCTCTGGGATGACTGGCGGCGTTTCTTTGACAGGTCCCTGAAGCTGGCCGACCGGGCAGGCATCGCCCGTGAGACCATCCTTCTGGACCCCGGCGTCGGGTTCGGCAAGACGGTGATGCAGAATCTCTGGGCCGTGCAGAACATGCGGCGGCTGGAGGCCTATTACGGTCTGCCCGTGCTGCTGGGTGTGTCCCGCAAATCCATGTTCGGCAGGCTGCTGGGGCGGGAAGTGCATGACCGTCTGCCAGCGACGCTGGCGGTCAATCTTTACGGGGCGACGCAGGGGGCCTGCATGGTGCGGGTGCATGACGTGCAGGCACACAGGGACATGCTGGACATGACCGCCCTGCTGGCCGTGAATGGAATGGTGAAGGGAGATGTCGAGTGATCATTCCGTCCCTGACCCATGTGCGGGTGCATGATCTCTGCCTGTTCGGGCATCATGGCGTACATGAGGAAGAAACCCGTCTCGGTCAGCGTTTCTATGTGTCGCTGGAGGTTCGGGCTGACCTGTCGGTAGCGATTGCGGGGGATGATTATACACAGGCCGTCTGTTACGGGCAGCTCTGCCAGAGTGCCGAGCGGGTCTTTCAGGCTGGTCCCTGCAAGCTGATCGAAACTCTGGCCGGGCGGATAGGCACTGCCGTGCTGGCGGACTGCCCCGCCGTGCAGGATGTGTCCGTCACGGTGCGCAAGCCTTCAGCCCCTGTGCCCCATGCGGTGGAGGATGTATCCGTCACGGTGACGCAGCAGCGGGAATACCGGGTCGGTTTTTCGCTCGGGGCCAATCTGGGCGAGCGGGAGGCCGTGCTGCGGGCTGCCGTGGAGGCTCTGGGCCATCAGCCGGGGCTGGAGATCGAGGCGGTTTCCTCTTTTTACGACAGTGCTCCGTGGGGTGTGGAAGATCAGCCTCCTTTCGTGAATATCGCCGCCCTGGGGCGGACGGTCCTGCCTCCGCAGGCCGTTCTGGGTCTCTGCAAGGAGATCGAGCGGTCGCTGGGCCGTGTGCCCGGGCGACGCTGGGGCGAGCGGGCGGTGGATGTGGACCTGCTTTTTCATGGGGATGGCACCGTGTGCCATCCTCTTCTGACACTTCCCCATCGTCATCTTTTTGACCGTGCCTTCGTGCTGGAACCCCTTGCCGAGCTGGAGCCGGAGCTTGAGATCGCTGGACGTTCCGTGAAGGAAGCGTTAGCAGGGTTGGATCGTATAGCTGGGGATGTCACACGGCGCAGGCCGGGGCAGGGTGGATGAACTTTGGGGGATGCTGAATGTCAGCCAATGAGACAGGGATTCCGGGGAAACAGGCCCCGACACCGGAGGGTGCCGCCGGAGCGATCACCCGGCCGGAGGACGCCATCAGCCGCATTGCCGGAGGCGTGCGGGAGCTTCTGCTGGCCATAGGGGAAGACCCCTCCCGTGAAGGGTTGCGGGATACGCCGGACCGTGTGGCCAAGATGTATCTGGAGATTTTCTCCGGCCTGTATGAGGACCCGCGGGACCACCTGAAAAAGCAGTTCAGTGCCGACCAGCATGGCGGCATGGTGCTGGTGAAGGACATACGCTTCCAGTCCACCTGCGAGCATCATCTCCTGCCGGTTCTGGGGCGTGCCCATGTGGCCTATCTGCCGGAAGGTGGCCGCCTGACGGGGCTGAGCAAGCTGGCCCGTGTCGTGGAGGGCTATGCCCGCCGCCCGCAGCTTCAGGAACGTCTGACAGACCAGATCGTGCAGGCGATGGTGGAGGTGCTGGAGCCGAAAGCCGTTCTGGTCGTGGTGGAAGCCGAGCATATGTGCATGAGCCTGCGGGGGGTCCGCAGCCCCGGTGCCACGACCGTGACGACAGGTTCTTACGGTCTCTGGGCCGATGATGCTCAGGCCCGGCAGGAAGTCATGGCCCTGATGCGGGACTGAGACCGCTTTGCGGGGCGGTGTCAGTCCCGTGTGGTATCGTCGGCCCGGTGCCACCAGCACCGGTCTGCCGGGCGGTCCACCAGCGGGAGATAGAGGGACGGGTCGCCATGCAGGCGCACCGTGTTGGTGGGCGTCTCCTTGATCTCGAGCGAGGCGGGGGACAGCAGCCCGCCCTGGGCGGTCAGGAACGCCTGAAGTTTGCTCATCAGCAGGGCGGCGAGCAGTTCCGTCGTCGGGTCGCCGGGCGTGACGACAAGGCGGTCCAGCCGCTGGGGTTCATGCTCGGCAAACCAGCCCAGAAGCGGGTCAGACTCGGAAAGCTGGAAACTGTGGTCCATCCGTTCGTCGATGAAGCGGTGCCAACGACCCTTGGCCTCGGCAAAGGGCAGCAGCATGTTGCCGTGCCCATCCAGCCGCCGGTCTTGCGGAGCGTTGGGGCCGGGCACCAGCGTGACGGTGACATATTCATTATGCCCGTGCGGGATGGCACAACGCTCGCTGCTGCCTGAGATGAGCCGGTGCCCCATGCAGAAACGCCGTGTGAAAACCAGTTCTGTCCGGGTGATGTCGCTCATGCCCCCTCCTGATACTGCCGCCACCCTTCGGCACGCAGGGCACAGGCGGGGCAGTCTCCGCAGCCGAATCCCCATGCATGCTCATGGGTGCGGTCTCCCTTATAGCAGGAATGGCTCTCATGGCGGATGGTTTCTGTCAGGTCAGCTCCGCCCAGATCGTGGCAGAGCTGCCATGTCTGTGCCTTGTTGATCCACATGAGCGGCGTGTGGAGGACGAAACGCTGCTCCATGCCCAGATTGAGGGCAACCTGAAGGGCCTTGATGGTGTCATCCCGGCAGTCGGGATAGCCGGAATAGTCCGTCTCGCACACACCGGTGATGATGTGGCGGATGCTGCGGCGGAAGGCGAGGGCAGCGGCGAAGGTCAGGAAGATCAGGTTCCGGCCCGGCACGAAGGTGTTGGGCAGCCCGCTCTCCCCCATGCTGATCTCGGCATCCCGTGTCAGGGCGGTATCAGAGAGGGCGCCGAGGCTGGCCAGGTCGATCGTGTGATCCTCTCCCAGCTTTTCTGCCCATGCGGGATTCTGGGCACTGATGCTCTGCCGCAGGGTGGTGCGGCACTCCAGCTCCACGGCGTGACGCTGCCCGTAGGCGAAGCCGACCGTCTCCACATGGTCGAAATGATGCAGGGCCCAGGCCAGACAGGTGGCGGAATCCTGCCCACCGGAGAAGAGGACGAGCGCACGGCGGTTCCGGGCGGCCTGATGGCTGGCGGAGGGGGAGGCGGGTGTCGTCATCAGGGGATTCCGATCAGTTTGTGGGTTTGCAGGCTCAGCCGCCATTGCGGGTGGGTCTGGCAGTAGCGCACGGCCTTTTCCGTATTGGCAGGGCGGTCCGGTCCATCCATGGGTTGTAGCCAGAAATGCTGGAAGTCGCACGCCGCAAACTGTTCCGGCGTCAGGGTGTCCTGTGGATAGACGAGCTTCAGCTCATGGCCATGTGTCTGTTTCAGCGGCTGGCCGGGTTTGGGGCTGACGCAGACCCAGTCGATTCCTTCAGGGGCAGGAAGACTGCCATTGGTTTCCACGGCGATGGTGAAACCACGGGCCCTTGTGGCGGCGATCAGGGCTGCATCAAGCTGGAGCAGGGGCTCCCCACCGGTGAAGACGACATAACGCCGGGTCACGTCCGCAGTGTGGGCCAGCCAGCAGTCATCCAGCGCAGCGGCCAGAGCTTCAGCCGTGGCAAAGCGGCCTCCGCCGGGGCCGTCCGTCCCGATGAAGTCCGTGTCGCAGAAGGTGCACTGGGCCTTGTGGCGGTCCTCTTCCCGGCCGGACCAGAGATTGCAGCCGGTGAACCGGCAGAATATGGCCGCACGCCCGGAATGGGCACCCTCACCCTGCAATGTGGCGAATAGTTCCTTGACGATATAAGGCATGGGCAGAGATGTCGGGCAGCTGCGTTCAGGATGCAAGGATTTTCTTGCCTGAAAGGGCCGAAACGATCTTTCCGCAGCAGAAGGCGGATCATGATATCAAGGGGGAGAGAAGGGAATAAAAAACGCCACCCTTTTGAAAAAGAGTGGCGCGAGTGACGGGGCTCGAACCCGCGACCTCCGGCGTGACAGGCCGGCGCTCTAACCAACTGAGCTACACCCGCAGTCTTCAGCTTTTCTGGAAAAGCATCGTTCCCTTGGGATGGCGTCTATCTAGCGGGATACGGTGTTGTTGGCAATAGAGAAATATCACTTTTTTACGTTTTTCTTCATGAAAATTCCATTTCAGGGGGCGTGTATGAAAACGGCCCCCTCCGGCCCTGCCGAGAGCCAGAGCTGATGATGGATCAGCCAGTCGGCTCCGAGGAGCATGTCGGCCTGTTCATGCAGGGAAGTGACGGTGAGGACCGGGTGCAGCTGGGTCTGCCCGCCAAGGGTGAGGCGGTTGAAACGGTGCCAGTGATAGCGGTGTTCTCTGTCGCCAATGCCTGCGCTGGTCCCGCCGGGGTCCCGGTCCAGCTGCTCTTTCGTGATGCCGAGCCTGTGGACGAAGTCCCGGCTGATGATGTGGGAGCGGGCCCCGCTGTCGATCAGCGCCAGCCCTTTCTGACCATCCAGCGTGAAGGGGATGAAGAACCGGTTGCGGATGCGTTGGGCGACAAGCCGCTGCCCCGGTGTGGACCAGAAAGGCGGCTGGCGGCAGAGGAGGGACCCGGTATGGATGTCCCACAGGCTGAGCCGGTGATGGGGCAGGTCGAGGTCCAGATCATAATGGCCGAGCAGGTCCATGCCGATCAGCCCCAGCACGGGGGGCTGTATGGCGGGGAATCCCGGCAGGGTGCCCAAAGGCAGGACAGGATGGTGATAGGTGAGCTGTCCAAGCGTGATGGTCGCCAGCTGGATGGTCGGCACTACATGCCCCCGTCCGTCCGGCCCGGAGATGATGGTGGCATCTTCCTCATTGGGGGTGAGATGCAGGTGGGTGATGGCATCTGGTGTCAGCAGGCTGCCCTCGGACCCTGTATCCACGATCATGGAGAGGGAATGGCCATGAATCTGCGCCACGGTCGTCAGGTAATAGCCTGTTTCCTTGAGGGGCAGCGTGGTGATGTGGGTCTGGCGGCAGGCCGGTTCGGGGCTGGAGGCCAGAGCCGCAGAAGACGCCATGAAGGAACTGCCAAATGCCAGAATGATGCCGGTGAGGAAAGGGAGGAAACGGGAAGCGTGCGTCGTCATGGGATGATGGGTCTGTCCGAAGAGGTCGGCAATGAAAGGTCAGTCTGGCTCAGGAAGGAGCTGTCAACGGTCGGCCCGGGGATGGGCCTTCTGCCAGACCTCCATGAGGTGATGCTCGTCTGCCAGCGTGTATATCTGTGTGCTGGACAGGCTGGCATGGCCCAGAAGCTCCTGAATCGCCCGCAGGTCTGCTCCATTCTGGAGCAGGTGGGAGGCGAAGGCATGGCGCAGGGCGTGGGGGGTGGCAGAATCGGGCAGTCCTTCCATCAGGCGCCATTGCCGCATGGCCCGTTGGGCCACACCCGGATTGAGGCGTCCACCCCGTACGCCGCAGAAAAGCGGTGCACTGGCATGGGGTGAGGGATGGACGGCCAGCCAGCGTCCCAGAGCATCCCGGACGGCGGGCAGGACAGGCACGGCTCTTTCCTTCCCTCCCTTGCCTGTGACAAACAGAATGTCATCGCTGATCCGCTCCACGTCACCGACATTGAGGGACAGTCCCTCGCTGATGCGCAGGCCCGTGCCATATAGCAGGGTGAACAGGGCGGCATCCCGCAGGGCAAAATGGCCATCGGCTGTCTGGTCGGCAATACCGTCCGGGGCCGTGCGTGCGGTTTCCGGCGTCAGAGGGCGGGGGAGGCGGGTTTTCAGCCGGGGGCTGCGCAGGAGGGTGAGGGCCGGATTGGTGATGCGGTGTTCTTTTTCCAGATAGCGGTAAAAGGCCCGCAGAGCGGAGATGCGGCGGGCCCGGCTGCGGGCGTGGCCATCTGGCGTGTGACGGCTGCCAGGATGGAGGCGGGCCATCTTTTCGGCCCGGTTCGTTTCATGGGCCAGCCATGAGCGGAAATCAGCCAGTGTCAGCTTGTCCAGCGCTTCCAGCGGCAGGTCCCCACCAAAGTGGCGGCTGAAGAAACCGAGAGCGAGGGAGACATCGTGCAGATAGGCTGTCCGTGTGGCCTTGCTGGCTCTTTTCTCATGGGTCAGCCAGTCCTGCCAGGCCGTGAGGGCCTCATGGGCCGTATGAATGGTCATGGCGCTGGAGGGGGGGCTTCCAAATGGAAGGCGCATGGTATTTCCCTGCCGGAGAGGTTAGGATGAAGACATGGCAGAAAACAGCCTCCCTCCCCATAGCAGGAGAATGGAAGCCGGTCATCGTCTTTCCGTTCTGGTGCCCCGTCCCTTCGATGGCCCGCTGGATTATCGGTCCGACAGGCTTCTGGCACCGGGAACGCTGGTGCGTGTGCCGCTGGGGCGGCAGGAGCTGACAGGTTGTGTGTGGGACGGCGAGCCAGCCCATCTTCCTGTCGATTTCCGTCCGGTCTCCAGAGGGAAAACGTTCGCTTTTGCAAAACTGCGTCCCATCTCGGCCGTGCTGGAACATGTACCGCCCCTCCCGGATGATCTCCGCCAGTTCATCGACTGGGTGGCGGCCTATGGCCTGAGTGCGCCGGGCATGGTGCTGGCCATTGCCCTGCGGGTTCCGGCGCAGGCGGGCAGCATGAAACCCCTCATGGGCTGGATGCGGAAACCCGGCCCCCTGCCGGACACGCTGCGTCTGACCCCGGCCCGCAGGGCCGTTCTGGAGGCTCTGGAACAGGGTGGTCCCGGCACCACGGCGATGCTGGCGGCGCAGAGCGGGGCCAGTGCGGCGGTGATCCGGGGTCTGGCCAATGCAGGGGTGCTGGAAGAGTGCCTCATGGAGGTACCATCCCCTGCCGGACAGGCGGACCCGGACCATGCCCCGCCGACCCTTTCCGCAGAGCAGGCCGAGGCGGCGGAGGCTCTGGTGGCCGGCGTGGAGGAGCGGACCTTCAATGTCACGCTGCTGGAGGGGGTGACGGGGTCCGGCAAGACGGAGGTCTATTTCGAGGCTGTGGCAGCGTGCCTGAGGCAGGGCAGGCAGGTACTGGTGCTGCTGCCGGAGATCGTCCTGACGGCCCAGTGGACGGACCGTTTTGAACGGCGCTTCGGCATCCGGCCTGCCGTCTGGCATTCCGAGCTGGGGCAGAAGACACGGCGGGAGACATGGTGCGCCATTGCCGAGGGGCGGCAGCAGGTTGTCGTGGGGGCACGCTCTGCCCTGTTCCTGCCTTTTGCCCGTCTCGGGCTTGTGGTGGTCGATGAGGAACACGAGAACACCTACAAGCAGGAAGAAGGCGTTCTCTATCACGGGCGGGACATGGCCATCGTGCGGGCGAGGCTGGTGCAGGGGGCGGTCATTCTCGTCTCCGCCACACCGTCCATGGAGACGCTCGTCAATGTGCAGAAGGGGCGCTTCCGTCATGAGGTGCTGGAGGCTCGGCATGGAACGGCCCGGATGCCGGAGATCACCCTGATCGACATGAAGGAGCATGGCCCGGAGCGGGGGCAGTTTCTATCCCCTCTGCTCTGTGAGAGCATTGAAGAGCGGATGAAGGCCGGAGAGCAGAGCATGCTGTTTCTGAACCGGCGTGGTTATGCACCGATGACGCTGTGCCGGGCCTGTGGGCACCGCCTGCAATGCCCTCACTGTTCAGCGTGGATGGTGGAGCACAGGCGCCGCCGGATTCTGGCCTGTCATCACTGTGAATACACCCAGCCACTTGTCAGTGCCTGTCCATCCTGCGGGGCGCAGGACAGTCTCGTGCCGATCGGCCCGGGGGTGGAGCGCATCCATGAGGAGGCGCAGGCCCGCTTCCCGGATGCACGGCTGCTGAGCATGGCCTCCGATACGCTGACCTCACCCACGGCCATGGAAGAGGCCGTGCGGAAAATCGCCAGCCGGGAGGTGGACCTCATCATCGGCACGCAGGTCGTGGCCAAGGGCTGGCACTTCCCGGACCTGACGCTGGTTGGGGTGGTGGATGCGGACCTCGGACTGGGTGGAGGTGACCTGCGGGCAGCGGAACGGACCATGCAGCTGCTGCATCAGGTGGCGGGGCGTGCAGGGCGTGGCACGAAGCCGGGGCAGGTGATGCTGCAAAGTTATGCGGGTGATCACCCGGTGATGAAGGCCCTGCTGGCCAATGACTTCATCAGCTTCATGGAGCAGGAGGCCGCCCAGCGTCGTCCGGGATTCTGGCCTCCTTACGGGCGTCTTGCTGCCGTGATCGTCAGTGCGCCGAAGGAGCGGCAGGCGGAGGAGCTGGCCCGCCTGCTGGCCATGCACGCCCCACGGGGGGAGGGGATTCAGGTTCTGGGGCCGGCTCCGGCCCCTCTGGCCCTGTTGCGGGACCGGTACCGGTACCGTCTTCTCCTGCGGACCCGGCGGGACATCGCCCTTCAGCCCCTGCTGAGGCGGTGGTTGGACGGTGCGCCCCGCAAGAATGATGCCCGCATCGACGTGGACGTGGACCCGGTGTCTTTCATGTAACCGGGAAAGGTCAGTCCGGGATGCCGTTGGCCTGCTGTTCCAGCTGCCGGTAGCGTTTCTGTCCGTCCGGGAGCAGGGGGGCGTGTGTCAGGGCCTCGGTATAGGCATGGAGGGCCTGATGGGGATGATGGAGATGTTCCTGCGTGTGGGCCAGAATGTCCCAGCTCTGGGCATCGCCAGGGTCATGCACCAGCGCCACCTGAAGGTCCTGCACGGCTCCTGTCAGATCATTGCCGAGAAAGCGGACGGCAGCCCGCTGGCGGCGGAGGAAGGCGTTGTCGGGCTGGAGGGTCAGAGCCGCGGAGAGGTCTTTTTCAGCGTCACCTGTATGGCCCTGTTTGAGTTCATCCTGTGCCTCGCTGAGCAGGATGCGGCCACTGTTCTTGACACTGTAGAGGCGCAGCGTGTCAGCCTTTTTCATCAGGCTGTGGGCCTTCTGGTCATCCTGTTCGCTGGCAATGGCCTGCTCGGTCTGTTCCAGCTTTTCTTTCAGGCTCGGGCTGTGCGGCTTTGGGGGCGGTGGAACATGAAGGCTGTTTTTGGAGTCGGGTGCGGGTATTGCTGCATGGGGCTGGCCCTGCACTGGCTTGTGGGCCGGAGCGGTGGCTGCCATGGCCGCTGGCCCTGCACTGTAGAACAGACAGGCCGCCGCCATAAAAAAAGCCCCCAGCCGAAAAGCGGGAGGCTTCAGCCCCCCGGAGGGGGCTTCACGCTTCAGAGCATGAAAGACAGGGTGGCGCAGCGGAGCCGTGGACATGCCGCACCGTCCCATCCGTCTGTCAGCTCAGCCCTGACGGGCCTTCATGCGCGGGTTCTGCTTGTTGATGACATACACGCGGCCGCGACGACGCACGACACGGCAGTTCTTGTCACGAACCTTGGCGGACTTCAGGCTGTTACGGATCTTCATGATGTTCAGGCTCCCCGACAGAAAAGACAGGCCTGCCTGCCCTTCCGGACAGCGGCTCTCATAATGCAGGGCTGAGACGCCCGCGAAACTTGGCGTCCGCATACCCTGTCCTTTGGGGGTGAGTCAAGGTTGTGGCGGCCAAAACCCCATTTCTTCCTGATCCTTTTCAGATTATGCTGCCCGGCATGAGCCAGTTTCCATCTTTTCGTCCTTCATGTTTCCGCAAGCTCGTGCCGGTTCTTTTCCTGGGGAGCCTCTGTCTGGCCAGCCAGGCCTGGGCAGGGGGTGCGGCCCGAACGGATGATGACGACCCAGCCGTGAATGCCAAGGGCGTCGTGGTGAACAATATCCTTGCTGTTCTGCGGGTCAGCCCGAATTCGGCGGGCAACCAGTGCCTGAAGACCCTGGATGAGATGCGCAAGGTGCAGAAGCAGCTGGATGACGAGGAAACGGCCCAGCGCAGCTTCGATGTCGGTCTTCTGCGGGATGTGCTGGAATCGGACATGGAGAGCGTGATTGCCAGCTGCGGCCGGGATGCACGCACGGCCTGTGGGGGTGGGGTTGCCGGGCAGAATGCACGGCTGGGCAAGATATGTAACCAGCTCTCTGAACTCGATTCGGAAGATCAGGGCGACGATCTCCAGTAAGTGGGCGGGACCGCCAGAAAAAGCCCCTGTTCCGTAAAAGGAGCAGGGGCTTTTCTTTCAGGAGGTCAGTTTTCTGCCTGTTTCAGGCTCCAGAGGGCGAAGGCCTGCACGAGAGCCACTTCCTTCAGGCGGGCAAAGCGCCCCGAAGACCCACCATGCCCTGCCTCCATGTTGATCTGGCAGAGGAAGGGCCCTCCCCGTGCCTCTTCCCGCAGGCGGGCGATCCATTTGGCAGGCTCCCAGTAGGTCACCCGTGGGTCGGACAACCCTCCCAGGGCCAGAATGGCCGGGTAGGAGACGGGGCGGATATTGTCATAGGGAGAATAGCTGGCGATGAGGTCGTAAGCCTCCGGGTCCGTCAGCGGGTTACCCCATTCCGGCCATTCCGGCGGCGTAAGCGGCAGGGAGACGTCCGACATGGTGTTCAGCATGTCCACGAACGGTACCTGTGCGGCGATACCGGCAAACAGCTCCGGTGCCATGTTGGCAACGGCTCCCATCAGCAGCCCGCCTGCCGAGCCCCCATGCGCCACGATGCGGCGGGGGGCGGTGTAGCCTTCGGCAATCAGGTGCCGGGCACAGCTGATGAAGTCGGTGAAGCTGTTGGTCTTTTTGGTTGCCCGCCCTTCAAGGAACCAGTTCCAGCCTTTTTCACTGCCACCCCGCACGTGGGCCGTGGCATGGATCACGCCACGGTCCACGAGGCTGAGGGCGGTGGTGGAGAAGCTGGCCTCCATGGAGATGCCGTAGGAACCATAGCCGTACAGCAGCATGGGATTCTGCCCATCCAGCTTCGTCCCCTTCTTCATCAGGAGGGTGACGGGCACCATGGCGCCATCATCAGCCCGGGCGAACAGGCGGCGTGTTTCATAGGCGGCAGGGTCGTGGCCCGAGGGAACCTCCCGCACCTTGCGGAGGTTTTTCTCCCCTGTCCGCATGTCATAATCATACCAGTGCGCCGGGGTCGTGGGGGACTGGTAGATGTAGCGCAGGAAGGGCTGGTCATATTCCAGAACGCCCAGCAGGCTGAGCGTATAGGCGGGTTCGTCCATGCTGATATGGCGGGCATGGCGGCGGATGTCGCCCCTGTCGGCGTCCTCACGGCTGAGGGTGAAGATTTCCGTATTGCCGTTGCGCCGCTCCAGCCAGGCCAGATGGTCCTTCCCGGCACTGACACCGAGGAGGAAATGGCCTTCCTCATGGGGCAGGAACTCCTGCCAGTGGGCACGGTCCGGCGTGGCTTCCGGGGCCGTCATCAGCTTGAAGTCCACGGCCCCGCCTGCGTTGGTCAGGACGATGAAGCGGTCCTGCCAGTGGGTCAGGCTGTAGCGTTCCCCCCGCACCAGCGGTGCAGCGACTTTGGGCATGGCCGTCGGGTCTGAGGCGGGGATGAGCAGGGTCTCGTTCGTGTCATGGTCACCCCTTTCAATGGCGATCCATTTCCGGGAGGCACTGACACCGATGCTGAGGAAGAAGCCGGGGTCGGTTTCGTCAAAGATGAGCGTGTCCTCACCACCCAGAAGCGGGCGGCGATAGATGCGGGAGGGGCGACCATTGTCGTCCCGGTAGATCCAGAAGAGATGCTGGCTGTCCGGGGAGAGGGTGAAGCTGCCCGTGCTGCTTTCCACGGCGGGGGCGCAGAGTTCACCCGTGGCAAGGTCCTTGACCTGAATCCGGTAGACTTCCGACCCCTGCACGTCCTCGGCATAGACGTAATAACGGTGGTCCTCTGTGTGGGCGGCCTGGGCGAGGCTGTAGAAGCTGTGCCGGGCGGCCAGTTCGTTCACGTCCAGCAGGATTTCTTCCGGTCCGTCGGCCTCGCTGGCCCCGGCCTTGCGGGGGCGGCGGACATGGAGCGGGTACTGGGCGTCCTTCTCGAAGCGCAGGCCGTACAGCCACGGCCCGTCAGGCAGCGGCACGGACTCTTCTGCCGGAGGAATGCGGCCGACCATCTCCTTGAAGAGGTCTTCCTGAAGCGGCACCGTTCCGGCGAGGACGGCCTCCGCATAGGCGTTTTCCTGTTTCAGATGGGAGCGTATGTCATTCCGCAGGACGGACGGGTCCCGCAGGACCTTCTGCCAGTTTTCGTCCTTCATCCATGCGTAGGAATCCGTACGGGTGCGGCCGAGCTGTTCCAGCACGACGGGATTGCGCCGGGCCACGGGGGCCTTGGGCAGGGCGGGAGCGGTGTGTTTGTCAGCAGTCATGGGGGAGATGTGGCGGTTGATCGGGAGGGATTCAATGGTCCAGATGGAGACGTCATGAGGCGTCATAAAGAAAATGCCGCAGCCGGCCCGTCTGTTCCGGCTGAAGTGGCAGCGCCTGCGTCCCTATGGCGGCGACCGGAGTCAGGCTCAGGGCCGTGATGAGCCAGGCCCCCTGGAACTTGGGAATGTCGGCTTCCGTCAGGAGGCGTTCCGTGCAGAGACCGGCAGCGAGCAGGCGGCCCCGGGAGATTCCGGGCAGGATTCCGGCGGAGAGGGGTGGCGTGACGATCTGCCCATCCAGCAGGGCCAGAAAGCTGGCGGCTGTGGCTTCGGCAATCTCACCCTCGTGGGTGAGCCAGAGGGCATCATCGGCCCCTTTTTCCCGTGCTTCCATGCGGGCAAGGATGGCGGGCAGGGCGTTGAGGGACTTCACCCGGTTCAGCACGGCCTGCCTGTCCCGTCGCTGCGTGCTGACATGCAGCCGGACGGGGGTGGCGGACTGTTCTGACGGCGGGGCTGTCGTGATGAGCAGTGTGGTGTGTGGTCTGACAGGCGGAGCCAGCCCTCTTGGGCCGGGGCCTCGTGTGAGGGTCAGGCGGGCGGAACCATCCGTCAGGCTGTTGGCAGCCATCAGGTGGGGCAGGGCCTGCCGGATCGTGTCCCGTCCGGGAAAGGGCAGGCGCAGGGTATGGCAGCCATCTTCCAGCCGTGCCAGATGGGCTTCCAGCCGGGGGGCAGCCCCGTGGCGAAGCTGCATGGTTTCAAAAAGCCCATCACCCAGCAGAAAACCACGGTCCTGTGCCATGATGGCTGGACTGTCCGCCGGGAGCAGCTGGTCATTGAGCCAGAGAAAGGGGCAGGGTGTGGGTGCCATGCATCAGGCTCCATGGTCACGCAGGACGGCCAGCAGGGGAGCGGCCTTGAGGCACATTTCCTCATATTCCCGCTCTGGATGTGAAGGGTAGGTGATGCCCCCACCGGCTCCTACCTGCAAATGGCTGGCTGTGGCGCTGATGCTGCGGATGATGACGGAACTGTCCAGCGCACCATCCCAGCCCAGCCGGAAAAGCGTGCCGCAATAGGCTCCTCTGGCAGAAGACTCGACCTCATCAATGATCTGCATGGCCCGGTATTTCGGGGCTCCGGTGACGGAACCGGGGGGAATCGTGGCTGCCAGAAGGTCGGCGGCATCATGGTCCCTTTGAAGCTGCCCCGTCACGCTGGAGACGAGATGGTGAACGTGAGCGAACCGTTCCACGGCAAAAAGCTGCGGAACATCCACACTGCCCAGCTGACAGACCCTGCCGATGTCGTGGCGCATGAGGTCGGTGATCATCAGGTTCTCGGCCAGCTCTTTCTCATCCCTGTGGAGGGCCTCTTTCAGGGCGCCATTCTGCTGGGGATCATCACTGACGGGGCAGGTGCCCTTGATGGGCCGTGTCTCGATGCGTCCCTGACGGTCCAGTGAAAGAAAGCGTTCGACCGAGGCACTGAGCAGCGTGAAGTCCGGCGTGTGGAACCAGGCCCCGAAGGGGGCCGGGCAGCGGGTGCGGAGCTGATTGTAGAGGGCGTGCAGATCGAGCGTCTCCGGGCGGGGGGCGACCCAGCGCATTGTCAGGTTGGCCTGAAAGATGTCTCCGGCCGCAATGTACTCCTGCACGGTCCGGACGGCAGCCTGCCACGTGGCGGCATCCTGTTCGGCCACGGGGGTGAGAGACGGCCCCGGGTGGTCCGATCTGGCCGTGGTGGCGGGCTGGCCCGGTGGTGGGGTGCCGTCCGCACTGGCCCACCAGAGCCTCTGCTCCAGCCTGTCGAAAATGAACAGGTCCCGGCAGGCCAGTGCTGTGAAGGCGGGGCAGCCCGTTGCGTGGCGGGAGGTGAGGCCCTCACGGGCCATGCCGGCCTCATAGCTGAGCAGGCCGATCACGCCGCCGGTGAAGGGAAGTTCCGGCAGATGGGGGGAAGGGCGGCCCGCCGGTGCATGGGCGGCCAGAAAGGCCCGCAGATGCTGCGGGAGATGGTGCATCTCCGCCAGGGGCAGGGTGAGCCGTCCGGCCGGACGGGGACAGAGGAAGCTCCAGCGATGCCGTTCCTGTTCTGCCGGGCCGCCGCTATCGAGAAAGACGGATGCGCCTCCCTCCCGGCAGAGGGGGAAGAGCCGCTCCGGGGGGCACCATGGCAGTTCCGTGATGTGGGGGGCAGGAAGAGGAGGAGAAAAAGGCATGGGGGAGGGGCGGGGTATCCGGTCACGTTGCAGCAGGGCGGGTGGGGAGGAACTAGGCACCTGAGGTAGAATGGGTTATGCTCGATCACTGACCATTTACAGAAAACTGGTGGACCTGTCTTGAGCGAGCCGCACGATATTTTGCCTTCCGACCGCCTCCCGGTGACGATTGAAGAGGAAATGCGTTCCTCCTATCTGGCCTATGCGATGTCGGTGATTGTTTCCCGTGCGCTGCCAGATGTGCGTGACGGCCTCAAGCCCGTGCACCGGCGTATCCTGTACGCCATGCGGGAGAGTGGTTTCACGGCGGACAAGCCCTACCGCAAGTCGGCCCGTGCGGTCGGTGACGTGATGGGTAAATATCACCCGCATGGTGACAGTTCCATTTACGACGCCATGGTGCGCATGGCGCAGTCCTGGTCCATGCGTGTGCGGCTGGTGGATGGGCAGGGCAATTTCGGGTCTGTCGATGGCGACAGTCCGGCGGCCATGCGCTACACCGAGGCCCGGCTGGCCAAATCTGCCTCCTTCCTGCTGGATGACATTGACCGGGATACGGTCGCCTTCCAGCCCAACTATGACGAGAGCGAGCAGGAGCCGCAGGTTCTTCCGGCTGCCTTCCCGAATCTTCTGGTCAATGGGGCGTCCGGCATTGCGGTGGGCATGGCCACCAACATCCCGCCCCACAATCCGGGCGAGGTGATCGATGCCGTTCTGGCCCTGATCGCCAACCCGGACATGACGCTGGAAGAGCTGATGCAGATCGTCCCGGGGCCGGATTTCCCGACCGGCGGGATCATCATGGGCCGTCGGGGCATCCGGCAGGCCTATGAGACGGGCCGTGGCTCCATCCCTGTCCGTGCCCGTGCCGAGATCGAGGAGATCCGCAAGGACCGCTTCGCCATCGTGGTGACGGAGATTCCATATCAGGTCAACAAGGCCACACTGCAGGAGAAGATTGCCGATCTCGTCCGCTCCAAGGACATTGAAGGCATTTCCGACATCCGGGATGAAAGTGACCGTTCCGGCATGCGGGTGGTGATCGAGCTGAAGCGTGACGCCACGCCGGAAGTGGTGCTGAACCAGCTTTACCGTTTCACCCAGCTTCAGACGAGCTTCAGCGTCAACATGCTGGCACTGGATGAAGGCCGCCCCCGCACCATGGGGCTGCGGGACGTGCTGGAGGCCTTCATCCGCTTCCGTGAGGATGTGATTCTCCGCCGTGCCCGTTTCGACCTGAACAAGGCGAGGGATCGGGGGCATCTGCTGGTCGGTCTGGTGCTGGCCGTGGCCAACATTGACGAGGTGATCGCCCTCATCCGTTCCGCCCCGGATGCCGCCACGGCCCGTGAGCAGCTCATGACACGCACATGGCCTGCCGCCGATGTGGAGCCGCTGCTGGAGCTGATCCATGATGAAGGCAATGTGATCGTCGATGGCCGTGTCCATCTGACAGAAGCGCAGGCCCGTGGGATTCTGGAGCTGCGCCTCCAGCGTCTGACCGGTCTGGAGCGTGAGAAGATTCAGGCGGAGCTGGCAGAGGTCAGTGCCCGCATCACGGAGCTTCTGGAGATCATTGGCAGCCATGTGCGCCGCATGGAGGTCATGCGGGACGAGCTTCAGGCCGCCCGTGCTGCTCTGGCTGACCCACGCTGCACGGAAATCTCCGATGCGCTGGGTGACCAGTCCGATGAGAGCCTGATCGAGCCGGGACAGATGGTGGTGACCATCACACGGGACGGTTTCATCAAGCGGACGCCGCTGGAGCTGTTCCGTTCGCAGAACCGTGGTGGCCGTGGCCGCACGGCAGCGGGGCGGCGAGGCGATGACATCGTCATCCGCAGCTTCAATGCCCATACCCACCAGTGGGTGCTGTTCTTCTCCTCGGGCGGGAAGGCCTACCGCATGAAGGTCTGGCACCTGCCGGAGGCGGCCCCGACGGCCAAGGGGCGGGCACTGGTCAACCTGCTGCCGGAGCTGGGCGAGGATACCATCACGGCCGTTCTGCCGCTGCCGCAGGATGAGGAGCTGTGGGATGACCTGCATCTCGTCTTTGCCACGGCGAGCGGGAACGTGCGACGCAACCGCCTGAGCGACTTCCGCAACATCCGTTCTTCCGGTCTGATCGCCATGAAGCTGGATGAGAATGACCAGCTGATCGGCGTGGCAACATGCCGGGAGGGGCAGGACGTGTTCCTCGCCACCCGTAATGCCCGGGCCATCCGCTTCCAGATCACGGATGACGTGCTGCGTGTTTTCGCTGGCCGTGGCAGCACCGGTGTGCGGGGCATCCGCCTTGCTGATGGTGACCGGGTCGTTTCCCTTGCCGTGCTGAACCATGTCGAGGCCAGCGTGGAGGAGCGGGCTGCTTACCTCCGGGCTGCCAATGCCCATCGCCGTGTTCTGGCGGCCCAGCCCGGGGATGAGGGGCTGGAGGAAGAGATCGAGGATGGCAGCGAGCTGGCTTCCGATGAGGAAGGGCTTGAGGAGATTCTGGCTGACAGCCCGCTGAGCGAAGACCGTTATGCCGAGCTTGAGGCGCAGGAGCAGATCCTGCTCACCGTGACGGACACGGGCTTCGGGCGGCGGTCCTCGGCCTATGACTATCGTGTCTCCGGCCGTGGCGGGCAGGGCATCAACAACATGACCTTCTCCAACGCCCGCCGTGGGCGTGAGGTCGTGGGTACGCTCGTGACGCTGGATGGCACGGACGTGATGATGGTGACGGATACGGGCCGTCTCATCCGTCTGCCGGTCGAGCAGGTGCGTGTGATGTCCCGTCAGGCAGGGGGGGTGACGCTCTTCCGTGTGGATGGTGACGAGCGCATCATCAGCGTCTTCCCCGTGATGGAAGATGATGCGGACGATACCGCCGAGGGTGAGACCGAGGCTGATGGGGCGGACGGTGGAGACACCGGAGCTGCCCCGGCGGCTGATGCCGGTGGGACGGATGACTGACCGGCGCATCGGCTTCTATCCTGGCACGTTCGACCCGGTCACGTTCGGTCATCTGGACGTGATCGACCGGGCGGCGGCCCTGTTCGACCATGTCGTGGTCGGTGTGGCGATCAATGATGCCAAGGGGCCCCTTCTGGGTTTCGAGGAGCGGCGGGAGCTGCTGGAGCAGGAAGTGGCCGCCCTGCCGCATAAGGACCGCATTTCCGTCACCGGGTTTGACACGCTTCTGGTGGATGCCGTGAGGCAGGCCGGGGCGGGCACGGTGATCCGTGGTCTGCGTTCTGCCGGGGATTTCGATTTCGAGACCCAGCTTTCCGGTGCGCTGCGGCGTCTGGCCCCGGAGATTGAAACGGTTTTTCTTCTGGCATCCGAGAGCCACCGTACGACGGCGAGCCGGATCGTGAAGGAAATTGCCCGTCTTGGGGGGGATATTTCCCCATTTGTCAGCCCCATGACCGCCCGTCTCGTGCGGGCAAAACTGACAGGAGAACAGACATGAGACGGCGACATTTCATGGCCGGTCTTGCAGCAGTTTCTGCCTTGACCGGTGGAACCCTGACACAGGCATGGGCCGGTGGTCAGGATGGTAACGATCAGCTCAGGGAGAGCACGACAATGACAGGTACGACAACAGGCAAGAAGCTGGTTCTGGAGCTGAAGGATGGCAAGGTGGTCATCGCCCTGCGTCCCGATCTGGCCCCCAAGGCTGTCGAGCGTCTGGAGACGCTGGCCAATGAGGGTTTCTATAACGGCGTGAAGTTCCATCGTGTGATCGAGGGCTTCATGGCACAGGGTGGTGACCCGACAGGCACGGGGACGGGCGGCAGCTCCTATCCTGACCTGCCGGCCGAGTTCAGCCAGACGGCCACCTTCGACCGTGGCACGCTGGGCATGGCCCGCACGATGGACCCGAACTCCGCCAACAGCCAGTTCTTCATCATGTTCGACCGTGTACCGTCCCTGGATGGCCAGTATACCATTGCCGGTCAGGTGATCGAGGGCATGGAGCATGTGGACAAGATCAAGCGTGGCTCCGGGGCTTCCGGCATGGTCCAGAATCCGGATCATATCATCAAGGCTTACATCGAGAACTGACATAACTGTCTGAAACCTGATGATTCTCCGTCCGCATGGTGGCGTGCCGTCCGGCGGATGAAGAAAATCATGAGGGTGGTGTTTTCTGCGGCCTCCGGGGTTGACGCTCCCCGGGGGAGCAGGTAGATAGCCTCCTCAAGTGAACCGGTAGCTCAGTTGGTAGAGCATTCGACTTTTAATCGAATGGTCCTGGGTTCGAGTCCCAGCCGGTTCACCATGCTCGCAAGAGAGTGTGCCCAGATGGCGGAATTGGTAGACGCGCAGGCTTCAGGTGCCTGTGTCCGCAAGGACGTGGAAGTTCGAGTCTTCTTCTGGGCACCAGTCTTTTTTTCAGAAAATATAATATCCGGTAACAGAGTGCTTGATATGAAGCAGAATTACTGGTGTGGGCTGTTGTGAATATTTAACAGCTGATAAAAGAGCGGCCCCTTTATTTCATGCCCCTGCCTGTGCGCTGGTAGCGTGTGGGGCGGAAACACAAGCTGTCAGGCCAGGTTCCACATTGTAAGAGATGGCCCGAAAATGGCAGGAAACTGGCAAAAAAAGATAACAAAGGTATCGTGAGGGGCTTGCAATAATAGTTTTCCTTGTATATATGCTAGGTTTCCTTTATGAGGAAGGGTTTCTCTGAAAAGAGTTAACTTATAAGAGTTATTAAAAATAACGATTTACTTGTTTTATCCCCCCTCGATAATATAACTCCTGCGATGTGTAGTAGTGGCGTGTGGGACGGCTCCAATCGTGCTCCGGCTCGTTGTTGCTATACAATCTGTCGAGATCTTATCCATGAATGGGGAACTGATCAGGATGAAACTGAAGAATTTCGGGGCTGCTCTGCTGATCGCCAGCACGACCCTGACATCTTTCGCCTCTGCAGCCATGGCTGCCGATGTTCCGAGCCCGAACCAGTACTACTGGCCGAAGGGCATGAACCTGGCCAAGCTGCGTGCTCACGATTCAGAGTCTGATCCGTACGGTGCGGATTATTATACGAACTATCACAAGAAGTTTGAGCAGCTGAACCTTCAGGAAGTCCGCAAGGACATCGAGAAGGTCATGCTGACCTCTCAGCCCTGGTGGCCGGCTGACTACGGCAACTATGGTCCGTTCTTCATCCGTATGGCCTGGCACAATGCCGGTACGTACCGTGCCATCGATGGCCGTGGTGGTGAAGAGGGTGCCCAGCAGCGTTTCGCCCAGCTGAACGACTGGCCGGACAATGCCAGCCTCGACAAGGCCAAGCGCCTCCTGTGGCCCGTCAAGAAGAAGTATGGTGAGAAGCTCTCCTGGGGTGACCTTATCGTCCTGACCGGTGACGTTGCCCTGAACCAGATGGGCTTCAAGACCCTCGGCTTCGTCGGTGGTCGTCCGGATGACTGGCAGTCCGAGCTGATCTACTGGGGTCCGGGCACGACGTTCTTCCCGAACAAGAGCTCCTTCCAGGTCGGTCAGAACGGTACTCTGAAGCACCCGCTGGCTGCCACGCACATGGGCCTGATCTACGTGAACCCGGAAGGGCCGAACGGCGATCCTGATCCGGTCAAGTCCGCTGCCATGATCCGTCTGGCATTCGGCCGCATGGCCATGAATGACGAAGAAACCGTGGCCCTGATCGCCGGTGGTCATACCTTCGGCAAGGCTCATGGTGCCCATCCGAACTCCTGCCTGAGCGGCCCGCCGGTTGCCAACGGTGTGGAACATCAGGGTCTGGGCTGGGCCGACCACTGCATCAAGGGCAAGCAGACGGCTGACGATGCGTCCACCAGCGGTCTGGAAGGCTCCTGGTCTGCCGATCCGATCCACTTCACCACGCAGTACATTGACAACCTGCTGAACAATGACTGGGTGCTGGGCACAAGCCCGACCGGTGCTCACCAGTGGCACACCAAGACGGATGACAAGATTGCTCCGGATCCGGCAAACCCGAACGATCCGTCCAAGATGCGTCCGATCATGATGTTCACCACGGACATCGCCCTGAAGACCGATCCGGCCTACCACAAGATCCTTGCCCGCTGGGCCGAGCATCCGAACGAGTTCGCCGATGCCTTCGCCCGTGCATGGTTCAAGCTGGTCGTTCGTGACATGGGTCCGAAGAGCCGCTACTTCGGCAGCGAAGTTCCGAAGGAAACCTTCGTGTGGCAGGACCCGGTCAACATGCCGGCCAAGCCGATCAACCAGGCTGACGTCCGTGAGCTGCGCAAGCTGATCGCTGCAACCGGTCTGTCCGACCGTGAGCTGATCAAGACAGCATGGGCTGCTGCTTCTTCCCACCGCGTGACCGATCACCGTGGCGGTGCCAACGGTGGCCGTCTGGCCCTGATGCCGCAGAACGGCTGGGCCGTGAACGATCCGGAAGAGCTGAAGACCGTCCTGCCGAAGCTGGAGCAGGTCCGCGACAAGTTCAACGCTCACAGCGCCCGCAAGGTTGCTCTGGCTGACATCATCGTTCTCGGCGGTAGCGTCGGTATCGAGGATGCTGCCAAGAAGGCTGGTGTGAATATCCAGGTGCCGTTCGCTCCGGGCCGTGGCGATGCCACACAGGACCAGACGGACGTCAACTCCTTCAACCTGCTGGAGCCGACGGCTGATGCCTTCCGCAACTACTACCGTGCGGATGCGGACAACACGCCGCCTCTGAACGCTCTGGTGGACAAGGCTGACACGCTGGGTCTGACCATCCCTGAGATGACAGTCCTGCTGGGTGGTCTGCGTACTCTGGACATCAACACGGGTCACTCCGCCAACGGTGTGCTGACGAAGAACCCGGGTGTGCTGAGCACGGACTTCTTCACCAACGTGCTGACGATGGACACACGCTGGCAGAAGGTTGAGGGTCAGGAAGACCTTTACGAGGGCTTTGACCGTGCAACCGGGCAGAAGCAGTGGACAGCCACGGACGTGGACCTGGTCTTCGGTGCCAACCCCGAGCTGCGTGCCGTTGCTGAGGTTTACGCCTCCAACGATGGCAAGGCGAAGTTCTACAATGACTTCGTGAAGGTCTGGACGAAGGTGATGAACCTCGACCGCTTCGACCTGCAGCGCTAAGATCTGTCCCTTCCTGCGGGAAGATCAGACGATACATTCCGTCGGGGAGACATCTCCCCGGCGGTCTGTCCAAACGTGGAGGATAGCATGTTGAAATTTGCTGGTGGTGCACTCGCCCTGTTTATGGCAACAGCCTTTTCTGCCACGGCGGCTACGGTTGATGTGCAGATGCTGAGCCGTGGCAGTCACGGTTTCTCTTTTGAGCCAGCTGTCGTTTACATCCATTCTGGTGACAGTGTTCATTTCATTCCGACGGACAAGGGTCATAACGCCCAGTCCATCCCCGGCATGACACCTGATGGCGCACAGCCCATCAATGTTCCTTTCAGCCAGGAAAAGACGGTACAGTTCACCAAGCCGGGTCTGTATGGCTATAAGTGCCTGCCCCATTTTGCGCTGGGCATGGTAGGGCTGGTTGTTGTCGATAATGCCAACAATGAAGCAGAGGCCCGCAAGGCGCCGCTTTATGGCGCTGCCAAGCGTCGCTTCAATGAGCTGTTCCAGGATGTGGACAGCAAGAAGGGCAAGTAAGAGGGGTCTGGCCCGAGGGCTGGAGACTGTTTACTGCTGGGTCGGCCCTGTTTCCGTTTTCAGGAACGGAGGGGCCGTTTTTTTTATTCCATGGTCTATGGAGACAGAGTGTGTCAGAGAAAGTGGAAACAGGAACCGGCAGACCGGAACGTTATGGTTCGGTGGCCATCATCCTGCATTGGGTGATTGCGGTATTGATCCTCTTCATGATCGGCTTGGGGCTGTATATGGATCATGTACCCCTCAATGATCCGACACCCCTGCATCAGCTGCACAAGTCTGTCGGCATCGTGACCATGCTGCTGATCGTGGTGCGTGTCCTCTGGCGCCTGACACACAGGGCCCCGGCCTTGCCGCAGGACCTGTCGGCAGGGCAGCGTGTGGTGGCAGGTGGGATGGAAGGGCTCCTCTACCTGTATCAGATCATCCTGCCCGTGACGGGCTGGCTCATGGTCTCTGCCATGGCCATGCCGATCGTGCTGTTCGGGCTGGTATCGTGGCCGCTGATCCCTCTGCCGCAGAGCGTGATGGATAGCGGCTATCTGGCGGAAATCATGCCAGATGTTCATAACTGGCTTGCATGGACTTTCGGTGGATTCATAGTCCTGCATGTGCTGGCAGCTCTTTATCACCGTTTCATCCGGAAAGATCAGGTGGTGGACCGCATCCTGCCCCGCCATGGGGGGGGACGGTAAGCGGTTCCTTTTTGCCGGGTCAGCCAGCAAGCACCCTCATCGGTCCGATGGGGGTGTTTTTTTATGTTGGCTGCCAATGGGGGGCACAGCTTTATCCAGTCTGGGGGATGTGGTATCAGTCGATGGATCAGGCAGGATATAAGGAAAACAACATATCCTTGTTCTGCTTTCCAGACTGGCTGCCCTGGTGCCGTATTGGCACTGTCCGGCAGTCCTGAAGCTGGGTGATGGATCATATACAGGCTAGGTACCTGCTGAAGGAAATTCCCAATGGCGTCAGATCACAAGAAGACCCATATTGGCAGCCACAAGCTGCATCCCGAGACACAGATGCTCAATTACGGTTATGACCCGGCCCTTTCGGAAGGAGCCGTGAAACCGCCCGTGTTTCTGACGTCGACCTTCGTTTTTCCCACGGCAGAAGATGGCCGGGATTTTTTTGATTATGTTTCCGGCCGGAAAGAACCGCCGGAAGGCAAGGGGCAGGGGCTGGTCTATTCCCGCTTCAACCATCCGAACAGTGAGATTGTTGAAGACCGTCTGGCTGTTTACGAAGAAGCAGAGCGTGGGGTGCTGTTTTCTTCTGGCATGTCGGCCATTGCCACCACTCTGCTGGCCTATGCCCGCCCCGGTGATGTGATTCTTCATTCCCAGCCGCTCTATGGTGGGACGGAAACCCTGCTGACCAAGACCATGGCTTCTTTGGGAATCAAGTCCGTGGGGCTGGGAAGCTGCGGAGTGGATGAGGCCATCATGCGTGAGGCTGCCGAAAAGGCCATCGCAGAAGGGCGTGTCTCCCTGATCCTGATCGAGACACCGGCCAATCCGACCAATGGTCTGGTGGACCTGAAGCTGGTGCGCCGCATTGCCGAGGAGATCGAGGCCAGACAGGGCAGCCGTCCCATCATCGTCTGTGACAACACGCTGCTCGGGCCGCTTTATCAGCATCCGCTGAAGCATGGGGCCGATCTGTCACTGTATTCCCTGACAAAATATGTCGGCGGCCATTCCGATCTCGTGGCCGGGGCCGTTCTGGGCAGTGATGCCATGACACGCCCGGTGCGTCAGCTCCGTGGGGCCATTGGAACCCATCTGGACCCGCATAGCTGCTGGATGCTGGGCCGCTCTCTGGAGACGCTGGGGCTGCGCATGGAGCGTGCCACCCTCAATGCCCAGCGTGTGGCGGAGCTGCTGCGGGATCATGCCAAGGTGAACAAGGTGCATTTCCCACCGTTCTACGAGGCTGATTCGGCGGAGGGGAAAGTCTATGCCCGCCAGTGCAGTGGTGCCGGCTCGACCTTCTCCTTTGATATTGAAGGGGGTGAGGCTGCGGCTTTCCGCTTCCTTAATGCGCTGAAGATCATGAAGCTGGCTGTCAGCCTGGGAGGCACGGAGTCTCTGGCCAGCCATCCGGCGACGATGACACATTCCGGCGTGCCGAAAGAGGTACGGGAGCGCATTGGCGTCACGTCATCCACCGTGCGGCTCTCCATCGGTGTGGAGCATGTGGATGATCTGCTGGTGGACGTGAAGCAGGCGCTGGACGTCGCCTGAAGGTCACGGTGTCAGCCCTGATACGGAAAAGCCCGCCTCTCTGAAGGGGCGGGCTTTTTTTAGTGGCGATAGAAAGAAGGCGGATGCTTCAGTGTTTCAGCCAGCGGGCCAGACTGTTGCCGATGAGCTGCATCAGGCTGACCATGATGATGAGAACCACCACCACCCCGAACATGACGGTGGTGTTGAAACGCTGATACCCGTAACGGATGGCAAGGTCACCCAGGCCCCCCGCCCCGATGACGCCCGCCATGGCAGAGGCCCCGACCATGGTGATGAGCGTGACCGTCACGCCGGTGACAAGTCCCGGCAGGGCTTCGGCAATCAGGACGGAGCGGATGATGGTCATGCGTGTGCCACCCATGGCCCGGACGGCATCCACAAGGCCGGAATCAACCTCCCGCAGGGCCATTTCGGCAATGCGGGCAAAATAGGGAATCCCGGCGATGGATAGCGGCACGATGGCCGCTTCCGTCCCCAGAGACGTCCCGGCGATGAAGCGCGTGACAGGGATGAGCAGCACCAGCAGGATGATGAATGGCACGGCACGGACGGCATCCACCACCATGCCCATCAGTCGGGCGGCAAAAGGCAGCCGGTACAGCCCCTGCGGGCCGGTGGCGATCATGAACAGGGCCAGCGGCAGTCCGAACAGGACGGAAAGGGCCGTGGAGGCCACGACCATTTCCAGCGTCTGCCATGTGGAATGGAGGATCAGCTTAAGAATGAGAGGGGACATATCCCAGGACCTCCATGTTCTGCGCTGCCGTCTTCAGGTGATTCAGAGCTTGTTCCGTCCTGTCTCCTTCAAGGCTGAGGATCATGTCACCACTCAGATGGTCCCCGACGGTGGTCACGCCGCCCTGTAGCAGGGCCGTCTGCACGCCGAACCGTTCATGCAGTGCACTGAAGAGCGGCTCGCTGGCATCAGTCCCGCTGAGGACGAGCCGTACGATGGCCTTGTGTGGTCCTGCTGACGGTGTGGCAGCCATTGTCTGTGCCAGAAAGGCAGGGAGGGAGGGACGGATATCTGCCAGAAGGGTCTGGAGGGTCCGGTTGTTCTGTCCATCCCGGAGGAAGTCCAGCAGGGTTCCATCTTCGACGAGGCGGCCATGATCGAGGACCAGGATCCGCTGGGCAAAGCGGCGGACCACATCCATCTCATGGGTGATGAGAACGATGGTCAGCCCCAGCTTCCTGTTGATGTCGGCCAGCAGGTTGAGGATGGAGCTGGTGGATTCCGGGTCCAGAGCAGAGGTGGCTTCATCGCAGAGGAGCAGCGTCGGGTTGGCTGCCAGAGCACGGGCAATGCCGACACGCTGTTTCTGCCCGCCGGAAAGCTGGGAGGGGTATTTCTTTTCAAAGCCCTTCAGCCCGACAAGCTCCAGCAGTTCCGCAATGCGGTTGGCCTGTTCTTTGCGGGGGCACCCGGCGATCTGGAGGGGCAGGGCAATGTTGCCTGCCACGGTGCGGGAAGTCAGCAGATTGAAATGCTGGAAGACCAGACCGATCTTGCGGCGGATGCGGACAAGCTGCCGCTCTGGTTGTGTGGTGAGGTCCACACCATCCAGCAGGATGTGGCCCTGCTGGGGGCGTTCCAGCGCACAGAGGCAGCGGAGCAGGGTGGACTTACCTGCTCCAGAGCGGCCGATCAGCCCCACGACCTCCCCCTGCTTTACCGAGAAGGAGATGTCCTGAAGAGCCGTATGCTGCCCAAAACTGTGGGTGACGTGCTGGATGTCGAGAATGGGCTTCATGGCCACGCAGGTGTGACTGTGCCGTGATAGATGTCCAGAATGAGCTTGTGGACATTCGGCTGGTGATAGCTTTCCACCAGCGGCTTGACCCATTCAGCGTTGGCATCACCCTCATTGACGGAGATGAAATTGACGTACGGGTTGTTCTTCAGCCCCTCCACGCCAATGCGTTCCTGCTCGGTGATGCCTGCCTTGCGGGCCCAGTCCATGTTGACAACGGCAGCATCCAGATCAGGCAGGGAGCGGCCAACCACACCGGCATCCAGCTCTTCGATGGAGATGTTGCGGGGGTTGTCGGTGACATCCAGCGCCGTGGGGAAAAGGCCGGAATCAGCAGGCAGACGGATCAGCCCCAGTGTTTCCAGCACATGGAGGGCACGACCCTCGTTGCTGGGGTCGTTGGGGATGCCAATACGGGCATTCTGCGGAATTTCGGCCACGGAGTGCCATTTGTGGGAATACAGGCCAATCGGCTGGAAGTATGTGTCGCCGACAGGGACGATCCTGTAGCCGTGGGCCTTGATCTGGGCATCGAGGAAGGGCCGGTGCTGGAAGGCATTGGCGTCCACGTCATGCTCGGACAGGGCCTCATTGGGCGTGTTGTAGTCGGAGAATGGGATGATCTTCAGCGTCAGGCCACGCTGGGCAGCATTCTGGCTGACGAGCCGCCAGATATCCTCGTCCTCGCCAGACATGATGCCGATTTTCAGCGTACGGCCATCGGCACGGGCGATTCCCGGATGGGCCAGGCCAAGGGCGGCAGCACCAGCCAGCCCTGCTGAAAGGCCAAGAAAACGGCGCCGGGGAAGGTGGGAAAACCGGGACATGGTGGTACCTTTCAACATTAAGGGGTGGATCAGTACGGTATCATGGACAGTTCCACAGGGGTGGAAAAGTCTTGCCAAGGCTGCACCATTACATCCCGCTTGTGCGGAATGATTTTTCTGGCCGGGGAAGGCCGTGCGTAGAGAGTGTTTTTAGCGGGTCGCTCTATTCTGTCAAGGTAAAGAGATGACCATATGAACAGTTAATGATAAAGGAATATAAAGCCTGATGAATATGTGCGGGACTTTATGAAAGGCCTTTCACCGTGTCTGTTCGGGGGCAGGTGTTCCTGCCCCCTGTAGAGGAGGTCAGTCTTCCTGTACCACCAAACAGAGACCTGTTGTTGGTGCCTGTTTGGTGATGAGTCTGGCCTGTCCGGTTTCGAGAATGACTTCCCGGATGGATCCGCCAAGGTCACTGACAAAGGCCAGGGTACCTTCGGCATCGACCGCCAGACCGATGGCCTCATCCAGGTCCCGCAGGATGACCTGCTGGTCATGCAGCCCGTGTTCATCCACCCGGGCGACATTGAGGCTGTTGCCATCGGGCGCAGCGCCACGGTCCGTCCACCAGAGCTTGCCCAGAGCAGGCGAGACATGCAGGTCGATCGGCTCTGGCAGATGGTCGGCCAGAAGCTCGATGCCATGACGGTCTGCGGGGTCCGTACCGGCAGGGAGGTCCAGAGACATGCGGAAAATGCGGCCACGCCCCCCTTTGGGAGGGCCTTTCTGCGACCAGTAGAGATGGCCGTTGCTGGTATCAAGGGTGATGCCTACACAGTGGCGTGTGGCATCCTTCATGTGCTCCGGGTAGGTGCCGGTCTGAAGAAGCACCTCCACGTCGGAGCCATCACGGCGGCACCGCATGATGCGCATTCCTTCACGGTCGCACCAGTAGAGATGCTCGCCTCCCGGGGTGGATGTCAGCTGTTTTGGGGTGACGACCAGTCCGTTGGCCACAAGCACCTTGTGGTCGCTGCCATCCAGTCGGGCGGATTCGATGGTGCCATCGGCATCACTGGGGTTGGCGCCCATGTTCGTCCAGTATATCCGGCCTTCCGTGGGGTCGATCCACACCCCGTCCGGGCAGCCCCAGCCGATGTCGATATGGGACAGTGGGCAGCCATCCTGTACGGAGAGGGCAGTGATCCGGGCAGGTTCGATCTCGAGTGAATGAAGAATGATGTTTCGGGTCATGAGGTGGCCTTGCTGTAATCATAGAAACCACGCCCGCTTTTCACGCCCAGCCTGTGTTCGGCAATCATCCTGCGGAGCAGCGTGCGGGGCGCTTCGGGCAGGTGGGGGAAGGCTGCGGCATAATGTTCCTCGATCTGGAGGACGATATCGAGTCCGACCTGGTCCATGAGGCGGAATGGCCCGGCAGTCGTGCCCTGTGTCTCGCAGTAGAGGCGGTCTATGGTTTCGGGGTCGGCCACACCTTCTGCGGCGACACAGAGGGCTTCACGCTTGATGGCGGCCCAGATGCGGTTCTCGATGAATCCGATGCTCTCTTTCCGGGCAATGTAGGGGGACAGTCCCACCTCGCTGAAATAGCGGGCCAGATCCTCCATGAGGGCCGTGTCAGTTTCTCCACAGGACATGAGTTCCACGGCCCGTTTTTCAGGTGGCATCATGAAGTGGGTGTTGAGGACCCGGTTCTTCTTCGTCACCTTGCCGACGATCTGGCTGGAAGGGAATGAGGAGGAGTTGGTGGCGAGGATGGCATCGGCAGGTGCCAGCTGGTCCAGCTGGCCAAAGATGTCTGTCTTGAGGTCCTGCTTTTCAGGCAGGGCCTCGATGACAAGCCAGGCGTCTTTCACGGCGTCTTCCAGTGTGGTGGCGATGTCCACATGGCCGGCTTTTCCACCTTCGACAGAGGCGACAACGTCAGGCAGGTGCTGCCCGACATAGGCGATGGCCTTCCGGGTGGTTTCTTCCTGCCTGTCAAAAAGGCGGACGGTGCCGCCGCGTGTTGCCAGCATCAGGGCGATACGGGAGCCCATCGTGCCAGCGCCAAGGATGGCGGCAGGGCGTTCAGGCACCTTTTCCGTCAGAAAATCTGCCATGGCATGTTCCTTTGCTGAAAGGGGCTGGCGGGGGCCAGACCTCACGGCTCATCTTATTGAATGAATGGCTAACATTTACTTTATCATTACGCGTCGCCTGCTGCGATCATCTTTGGATAACGGAGACGTCATCTGGCAGGCCATGCTCCTTGTGGCGTGGCCTGCCGGGCTCATGGTCAGCGGGTCTCTGTCAGTTCGGGGGCAAGTTGCGCCGTTCTGAACTCGGTGAAGTCGTATTGCCCCACGCCAGAGGTGATGAAAGGGTCTTCCGCCAGAAGGGTTTCAATTTCCTCTCTGGTGATCCCATCCCGGACAATGAGAATGCCCCCATCCCCCGATAGTTTGGGGCCGGATGCCAGCAGGATGCGCCGCTCGAAAAGCGTTGCAAGGAAGGCACGGTGTGCAGGGCGTTGGGCCTGAACCTCATCCGGGGAGGCGAGATAGGACACTGAGGCGATGATCATGGCAGACACTCTTCTGATTCATGGTGCCGTTTTGGGGGAGAGGAGCCCCCGGGGCGGGTGGAAGTTCCGGTTTTCTGGCAGTGTCATTCCAGCGGACAGAATAACACTTTCATAATAATGGCATTTTTTTTAAGGATGAAGGAGATGGTTTTCCGTACTGGGAACCCACTATTTTTGCAGTCATGCCCGTATTGCATGGAGGAATAATCATGATTCGTATTCTGATCGCCTTTTTCATCCCCTGGCTGACGTTCTTTACCATTGGCCGTCCGATTGCAGGAATCATCTGCCTGGTGTTGCAGATCACCATTCTGGGTTGGATTCCGGCAGCCATCTGGGCGCTTCTGGCTCTGCGTTCCTATGATGAGGCTCGCTGAGCTTTCAGTCTGGCCGGAAAAAAGCCCCTGTCCGTAAAGGCAGGGGCTTTTCTGTATCAGCCCCCCTTGCCTGTCATGGCGGAAGGGGGGGGGGAAGGGCAGAGGCCGGTCAGGCCTTGTTCTGCCCGGTGGTTGTATCGGGCACGCCCCTGCTGTTGATGAAATGCTCCAGCGCCGGGCCCTGGATGTCCACCACATCACGGGGATACTGGATGCCCGCCTGTTCGAACCGTTTTTTCATGCGGCGGTTGAATTCCCATTCCACCGTCCAGCGTCCGGCATTCGTGGTGGGATAGACACCCTTCACGGAGACGGAGGATGTGCCGATGGCAGACACGCCCCAAAGGTCGAAATCTGCCAGGATGAGGTCTCTGTAGGCCTCTTCATTCCGCATTTCCTTGCCAATTTCCACAAGGATGGCAGCGACCTGGTCCGTATCGCTGTCGATGTCCACCGTGGCGAGAATCATCGCACGGGAGAAGTCACGGTTGTAGTTGGTCACCTGGCTGAGCGAGCTGAACGAGAAAATGTTCATTGATCCGTCATTAGCCCGGACATGAACGGAGCGCAGGGAGAGCCGTTCGATCACGCCATAGGTGCCGTTCAGCGTTACGGAGTCGCCGACAGTCAGGGCATTTTCCAGCAGGAGGAAAATTCCGCTGATGAAGTCCTGCACCAGCTTCTGGGAGCCGAAACCCAGCGCCACACCAAAGATGGAAGCACTGGCGATGAGCGGGCCTGTATCAATTCCAAGCTGGGAGAGGACCGTCAGCCCGATGATGACAGCCAGAACCAGCAGGAACAGGATGCGGAACATCGGTGTCAGTGTCTGCAGGCGGGCAATGCGGATCTGCACATCCCGGCTGTCCTGTTCGCCCAGACGGCGGATATGATGCTCGATGGTCACATTGGCGACCTCCCAAGCCAGAATCCCGATGACCAGAGCCACCAGAATGGTCAAGGCTGCCTGGAAGATGCGGGGACCAAGCGTGTCATGGCCGAGCAGGATGTAAACCGGAGCGCCCCACGCCAGAGCAAGGGCCAGAATGGTCAGGACGGCCATGACGAGACGGATGACCGTCGTGGCAGCTGGGTAGTAACGGCGGATGCGGAACAGCGTTTCTTCATTGAGATTCCAGCTGTCCAGTGCCCGCATGAAGCGCTCCAGTCCGCCATAGGCCAGAATGCTGACAATGCGGACAGCTACCAGCGCCACCAGGGTACGGACGAATATCTGGAGGATGAGCTGGTATCCGCCATCAATGTCGGCTGCCCAGACAAGCCACAGGGCGAAGTCGAAGAACAGGGCCACAATCCACCAGCTGCCGGAGACCAGCGCCATGATGGACTGGAGGCGGCGGTTGGCTGCACCGATATGCTGGCAGGCATGCTGCACCCGCTTGCGGGAGCGGATGATCATGACGGCGAGGAAGAGGTGGACGGCCAGCAGCAGGAGCTTCTGGAGACCGCTGGAAACAGCCATAGGCATGGCCATGGCGTGCAGCATGGCCAGCAGTGAGAAGCCCCAGGCCAGAATGACACCAATCTGGCGGAAATAGCGGAAGATGAAGGTTGAGGAACTGTCCCGCAGGATGCTCAGCCGCAGCCATGGGGTCTGTGGGGCGAGGAAGATGCGCAGGACCAGGGTCCACACGCCCAGCCCGATGCCGATCAGCCAGGAGATGCTCCAGATTGCATGGGCCGCTTCGGTGGAAGGTGCAGGGTCCAGCACGCCCATCAGCAGGGCGATCAGGGGAAAGGTGCAGATGGTGATCAGCTCCAGCAGGGCGCAGGCCAGCGTATAGGGAGCGCGGCGCAGGCAGAGCATGAGCTGTGTCAGTGCCCCCTGATGGCGGAGACTGTCCTCAAGGCTGGCCTGGGTGGCGGCGGCCTCCTCTTTGGTCTGCTCATTATGGGTGGCTGCCGTGCGGGCTGTATCCGTGGCGGCTTCCGTTGCTTCGGCACGGGTCTTGTGCAGTTTTTCAGCTTCCTGCTGGAAAACCATGTGGTCGTGCTTTTTCGCCATGCTGCTGATGCGCCGGTAGAGAGGGCGCAGGATGATGCGCACGCCGAAGAAAAGCAGGTAGCTGCACACCAGCATGATGACCACACGCAGGGCGATGTGGCCGACACGGGCCTGTAGGGCCGGGTCATGCACAAGGGCCTGAACCCACGGGGCAATGGCGCCGAAATCGATGATGCTCTGATGCAGGATGTGCAGCTGCTGGAGGGCACGGTCACCGAAAAGGGCAATGTTTTCCCGGGCCAGATCAATGACGGAGGCATGTTTCGCCTGTGGCTCGGCCTGGGTCAGGTTCTGGAGGGTCGTCAGGAATTTCTGACGCTGGGCATCATCGCTCAGGACAGAAATGAGCTGGCGGGCCTGGTCAGCGGAGAGACCTGTCGTGGTGGCTGGTGCCGGGGCGTCTGCGGCCAGTGCCCGGGCGGGCAGGGACCCGAACAGGGCCAGACAGGCCACCAGCAGGGCTGGCAACAGGCTGCGTACGAACAGACCGGTAAAATGCCGGTACGGAGCGGCCCCCGTGTTGGGGTGCGGTATTCTGTCAGTCATGTAGATACGCATCTCCTTTTTTGGTGTGAGGCGGCAGCATGCCTTCTGTCCGGGCCGTTTTCGCAGAACAGTGTCAGGATTTTAAGGCACGCTCTGGTGAAAGGAGGATTAATTTTCTGAAATCCCCTGTTTCAGGCAGGAGGGGTGCCGCCATCCCGTCCCGGTATCGGAGATGGAATGGCGGAGTATGCAAGGCCTTATGGCCCGTTTTTCAGTGGGATGGACGTGCGGAGAGCTGAACGGCCCATAGCTGGGCCAGATTGTTGGCAGTCCCCTCGCCATCCATGCTGCTGAAGAGCTGGAGGGCTTCTGTCCGGCGTCCGGCGTCCATCATGGCCATGCCCAGGGAGAGGCGGGCGAGGTCCGGCTGGTGGGGCTGTTTCCCCAGTCCCTGCTGCATGAGGGCCAGACCCTGATCCACCTGTCCGTTGAGGACAAGGTTGTATCCGGCTGTCAGGGAGGGGCCCGCCTCGGTGGAGGTTTTGGCTTTTTCTACCATGGCGGGGAGGCTGGTGCGGGCTTCTGCGGCACGTTGAGCCACGAAAGCCCGGAAATGCGCCTGGGCTTCTGCCCCGGTGCCAGTTCCCAGCAGGTGGCGGGCATAGCCTTCATCCAGAAGGTTCAGGGCCAGCTGGGGCAGCTCCATCTGCACGGCCCGCTCTGCCATGTCCTGAAACTCGGCCGGGCTGGTCAGCAGGCCAGTGGCCAGGCGCAGACGCTGGAGATTGAAGACCATGCGTGGCGTGAGGGAATGGTCGGTTGTCAGGTCATGGATCAGCATCTGCCAGTACTGGGGTCGGGCATGATATTTCACCAGTTTGACATAGATGCCTGTCTTGCCCGCCGTGTCATGCAGCTGGTCGTAAGCGGCGGCGAGCATCTGGAGCTGGTTTTCCGCCGGAATCTGTCCAGCCTTCCGGTCGGCGGCCAGCATGGCCCGGCCTGCCTCCACCGTGCCTTTCCAGTCCTGCTGGAGATAGTGGCACTGGAGGAGAAGGGTCTGCATCTGCTGGTTCGGGCCGACTTCCTTCAGATAACGGCTGGCTGCGTTGGCGGCACTGGCATAGTCACGGGCTCCATAGGCCAGACTGGCCTGCGCCATGAGCATCTGCTGCCGTGCGGCCGGAGTGGTGCGGCTGTTCCTGATGAGGGTTTCATAGGCCTTCAGTGCGACAGAGACATTGCCCGCCTGGCTGGCCGCCGCTGCCCGCATCTGAGCGATGACGTAGCTTTCATAGTCGCTCTTTCCTGCCACGGCATCAGCAGCATTGACGAACTCCAGGGCTTTGGCTGGCTGATGGCTGGACAGAGCCGACTGTGCATTCTGGAGCTGCGTGCCGACCTCCCGGCCCAGCTCATCCTCTGCCTGCGCTGCCCCGATGAGCAGGCGGGTGGGAGCCTGCCCGGAGATGGGGGACAGGCAGGAGAGGGCAGACAGGCCAAACATGCCAGCCAGCAGCCAGCCGTGCGGGTGTTTCGGGTTTGGCAGGCTCATGGGTTACTGTCCTTCCACAAACTGGTCCAGACCAACAATGCCCAGCTTCGTCACGCCAAGGCGCTGGGCGTCCGCCATCACATGGGCCACGGTCTTGTAGGTGGCAAGACGGTCGGGACGGATATGGATCTCCGGCTGCTCACCTGTCACGGGATGGACGGCCCCGTTCAGATGGGCCTGAAGGTCCTCCTCCGAGGTGATGGGCGTGTCATTCCAGCTCAGCGTATTGTCATAGCTGATGCCAATTGTTGCAACCTGTGGCTGTATTGCAGAGGGTGGTGGATCGCCCTGGGGGAGGTCGATCGCTACGGAATGGGTCTGAAGCGGGATGGTGATGATGAGCATGATGAGCAGCACCAGCATCACGTCGATCAACGGTGTCGTGTTGATGTCGACAATGGCTTCATCTTCATGAGTGCTGCCCGTACCAACGTTCATGGCCATGAGGAATCTCCAAAAACTGTCTGCCTCGGGCGTCATGCCCCGGTGAACCGGGCCGGGGAGAACCGGCAGGAAGGGCCCCCACCCGGCAGGGCAGGGGCCGGAAAGACCACAGGTCAGTCGTGCGGCTGCTCTGTGATGAAGTCAACGTGCTGGATGCCTGCCTCCTGGCAGGCCGCCACGATCTTGCCAATGGGCATGTACTGGGCCGAACCGTCCCCGCGGATCTGTATCTGCGGCTGGGGCTGCTGGCGTGCTGCTTCCATGAGACGGCTGACAAGCACCTTGTGGTCCCCGATGGGCTGTGTGTTCCAGTAGGTCTGCCCATCCGCCGTGACAGCCAGCACGATGTTGCCAGGCTTGGTCTGGGTTGGCTGGTTGCGGTCTACCGGCAGCTTGACCTTTACGGTGTGCGTGGCCACCGGGATGGTGATGAGGAAGATGATGAGCAGCACCAGCATGACGTCAACCAGCGGTGTCGTGTTGATGGCTGATACCACCTCGCCATCATCACCCATGTCTCCGGTGTTGAATGCCATGGTTCAGATCCGCTCGTTCGTGGTTGTCGTGGTCGGGCTGTTATCCTTCGTGCTGTTGAACACGGCGTCATGACGGTAACCGCCGATCAGGACGGAATGAAGGTCGGACCCGAAGTTGCGGACACGGTCCATCGCACCCTTGTTGCGACGGACGAGCAGGTTGTAGCCCAGCACGGCCGGCACGGCCGTGGCCAGACCGATGGCTGTCATGATCAGGGATTCACCGACAGGACCGGCCACCTTGTCGATGGAGGCCTGGCCGGCAATGCCAATGGCTGTCAGGGCATGATAGATACCCCAGACCGTACCGAACAGCCCGATGAAGGGGGAGGTGGAGCCGACCGTACCAAGGAAGGCCAGCCCGCCCTGAAGACGTGTGTTGATGGTCTCCAGCGCCCGTTGGATGGACATGCTCGTCCATGACTGGAGGTCGATGGAATCCCGCATGGAGCCTTCATGATGGCGTGCTGCCACGATGCCGGTCTCGGCAATGTAGCGGAAGGGGGAATCCGCCTTCAGTGTCTGTGCCCCTTCCTGGATGGTCTTCTGTGTCCAGAAGGTCTGGTTGACGGCCCTGGAGGCCCGGAAGAGGCGGGATTGTTCAAGGAATTTGCTGATCATGATGATCCATGTCCCCAGAGACATGATGGCCATGATGAGCAGGACGCCACGGGCGATGATGTCACCGTTTTTCCAGAGTGCACCCAGCCCGTAGGGGTTTTCCTTCGGTGCTTCCTCGGTCGGTTTTTCACTGACCGGCGTAGCGGTGACCGGGGTGCCGCTTTCAGCACCAGCTGGCGGAGCAGCGGGTGTGGCCCCTGCTGGTGCCGTGGCCGGTGCAGCCCCGGCGGGGGGAACTGCGGGTGTGGTGCCTGCGGGAGGCTGGGCTGCCATCGTGGTCCCGGCGGGCGGAGCGGCCGGGGCAGCGTCCTGCGCAAAAGCGGTGGAGGCCAGCGGCATGGCAGCCAGAGTCAGGGCCAGGGCCGTGCCATAGACAGCGTGCGCCCGGGGCGCAGCAACAGTTACGGGGAGGCGGAACAGTCTGGTCATGAATCCCATATCCTTGTCTAAAAAAGCACCAGTCTGGAGGTGCTGCACCGGTGGGAGAAACCTCCCGTATCGGTCTCCCTGTCATTCCTGCCATCCATGGCAGGTCGGGACAATGTGAAAACGTCTGCTACCCTGCCCCCGCAGGGGTGGCCCGTTTGGGGCAGGGCAGCTTCATGCTGGTCTGTGCTGGCTCAGAATGGCTTCATTCATCACCAAGGGTAAAGTCCACATGCAGGACGTGGTTGTGTTCCACGACTGGCTGCCCACCCACCACGGCTGGCTGGTAGCGGACTGGTGAACGCTCGAGGAAGTCCAGCGCACTTTCGGCAAAATCGTGCCCGCCCTTGACGCTCAGCAGCTTGCAGTTGGCCGGTTTGCCGTTGGTGAGGATGTCGCAGGAGGCCGTCACGGAGCCTTCACGGCTTTCCTCCTGCGCTTCCTCTGGATATTCCGGCCGCACATTGTTGATGGGCATGGCACCAGCGGAATGGTCACTTTCAGACGAGCTGTTGCTGGAGCTTGCCGACGGTGCCGCTGCTGAAGACTGGGCCGGGGCCGATGGTGCAGGCTGGGGTGCCGCCGCCTTCGGTTTGGGGGCCTTCTGGTGGCTGTGCTGGATCGGCGGTTTGGGGGGGGGTGCCACCCTGATCTTGGGAGGGGGGATATAAGGTGGCGGCGGTTGCACCATCACCGGCTGCGGTGGTGGTGGAGGCGGCGGTGGTGGGGGAGCCTCCGCAATGACACGTGTCTGGATGGGAGGATGCGAGGGTTCCTGCTTTTCCATCCTGGTAAGTGTCAAGGCATAGACCACCAGCCCGATGGCCAGAAAAGCCACGACAACAGCGACGATGTAATCCGTCGGTTTGCGTTGCTGGGCGGCATAGCTTCTCATTCCAAAACCTTCTTACCCTTTTCCACGCCGCAGGTCCGGCGCTTCTTCCCGGCAGGGCAGGCCTGCCAGCATGACTGGTACCCTCACAAGACGGGACGTACCCGTACGGGGGAGGGGAAAAACCTTGTGCCGCATCACGGGCACGGCCCCATGCCGATTCCTTCTCTTCGTCCCTGGCGGTCAGGCCCTGCCCGGTAAGGGGAGACAGCAAAGCAGCACGGGAACGTTCCCGTATCGGTTCCTTTACCAATGGCCCAAGCCGCCCCTTTGATGCAAGGGCTCTCATGCGACTCTTTCGCAGGATCGCCTGTGCATAAACAGGGGCATATCTGTGGATATTTTTTGAGGAAACCGGAAAAACGGCAGTTTATGGACGATTTTGAAAGGTTTTTCGTGGCTGGGATGATGCCCGGCCTGTGAATTGTTTTGGTTGGTCCTTCTTATGAAAAAAACAGATTTTTTTTGATGATTGACATTAAATACGATATTTAATCGTTTTATTGGCGGAAAAAGCTACCATTAAGAGAGGGGACATGAACCAGAATGTCATGCCCCCTCTTTTACGGTCTGCTCCGGGTGAGTGCCCCTGTGTCAGACGGGTTTACTGTGCCGTGGCGCTGGCCTCGGAGCGTGTGGCGCTCACACGCTGGGCCAGAGATGCTGCCATGAACTCATCCAGATCGCCATCGAGAACAGCATCAGGGTTGCCCTTCTCGATGTTGGTCCGCAGGTCCTTGACGAGCTGATACGGCGCCAGAACGTAGGACCGTATCTGGTGCCCCCAGCCGATGTCCGTCTTGGCGGCCTCGGCGGCGGAGGCCTCGGCCTCCCGCTTCTGAAGTTCGGCCTCATAGAGGCGGGCCTTCAGCATTTCCATGGCCGTAGCCCGGTTGCGGTGCTGGGACCGGTCCGTCTGGCAGGCCACGACGATACCTGTCGGGATGTGGGTGATGCGGATGGCGGAGTCCGTCTTGTTGACGTGCTGCCCACCAGCCCCGGAGGCCCGGAACGTATCCACACGCAGGTCGGAATCGATGATCTCGATTTCGATGGAATCATCCACAACAGGTGAGATGTAGATGGAGGCAAAGGAGGTCTGCCGCCGTGCAGCGGAGTCGAAGGGGGAGATGCGCACGAGGCGATGCACCCCGGCTTCCGTCTTCAGCCAGCCATAGGCATTGGGACCGCTGACGAGGATCGTGGCGGATTTCAGCCCGGCCTGTTCCCCTTCACTGCTTTCCATCAGAGAGACCTTGTAGCCATGCTTTTCGGACCAGCGGGTATACATCCGCAGCAGCATCTCGGCCCAGTCCTGCGCTTCCGTACCGCCAGCACCGGCATTGACCTCAAGATAGCAGTCATTGCTATCGGCTTCACCGGAGAGGAGGCTTTCCGTCTCACGCTGCTGGGCCTGGGCGGCGAGGCTGCGCAGGGTGGCGAGGCCTTCCTGCACCACGGTGTCGTCATTTTCCATCTCGGCCAGCTCGACAAGGTCCAGCGTGTCCTGCACGTCGGCCTCCAGAGCCTCGACCCCTTCGATCTGGTTGGCGAGCATCGTGCGCTCACGCATCAGTTTCTGGGCGGCGTCCGGGTTGTTCCAGAGGTCCGGGTCTTCAGAGAGATGGTTCAGTTCGGCAAGGCGTGTTTTGGCGACATCCCAGTCAAAGATGCCTCCTCAGCAGTGCCACCGACTGCTTGATCTGTTCGGAGAGGGCTTCGGTCTCAGCCGACATCAGGCGTTCTCCTGCTTTCTTCAGGTTGATGTTGCTGCCTTAGTATAGACCACCGACGCCAATGTCACCTCCCTCTGCCGGGTTTGCTTTCTCCTGGGGCGGTGCCGCAGGCAGGGAAGCAGGGGCATGTGAGGGCATGGTTCCATCCAGCGGGTCGGTGATGGTACCACTGCTGGACGGGCTGGAGCTGGGCATGTCCGTCTCGGAATCAGGAATCATGTCCGCACCGGTGTCAGCAGCGGTAAGGGCCTGTGTTCCGGCTCCGAAACCATGCAGCGGCACGGAGGCTCCCGGAATCTGGTTCGGTTTGAAGGCATCCGTGGCACGGATGCGCCCTGTATCATATTCCGCCAGCGTGATGCCGTCCGGTGCGGGGAACTCCAGCCGGGGCCGGGTGGCGAAGACGGCCTTCATGATGCCGTTCCAGATCGGCCCGGCCAGATGGCCGCCTGTTTCATTCTTGCCCAGGCTGCGGGGCGCATCATAGCCGATCCACACCACGGTGACGGTGTCGGGAGAGAACCCGGCGAACCAGGCATCATGATAGTCCTGACTGGTACCGGTCTTCCCGGCGATGGGGCGGTCGATTCCCACGCCAGCCCGTACGCCCGTGCCCCGGGCGATGACATCCCGCATCATGGTGGTGATCTGGAAGGCACTCTGCGGCGAGGCCAGGACCGGACGGCCATCATGGATGACGGGCATCCCGTTTTCTGTTGTCACGGTACGCCGGTTGGCCTGGTTGCGCCAGATGATGGTGCCATCAGGATTCTGGATGTAGTCGATCAGGCTGGGGGTGATGCTGTGGCCACCATTGGCGATGGCCGCATAGGCCCCGGCCTCCCGCAGGACGGTGGTCTCCACGGCTCCGAGGGCAGCGGGCAGGTAGGGTGGCATGTTGTCCACCATGCCGGACCGTACGGCCATGTCGCTGACGGCCTTCATGCCCAGATGGGCCGCCACACGGATGGTCACGAGGTTGCGGCTTTCCCGCAGGGCATCATGCAGGGTGGTGGGGCCCCAGTTGTCGTGTTCGTAATTCTGCGGCTTCCAGTCTCCGAAACTGATGGGAGAATCATCGAATGTTTCGGAGGGGGAAATGTCCCGTTCCATCGCTGCCAGATAGACCAGCGGCTTGAAAGAAGACCCCGGCTGGCGCTGCGCCTGCGTGACACGGTTGAACTGGCTCTGCTGGAAGGACCAGCCCCCCACGAGGGCCAGGACACGCCCCGTATGGGCATCCAGCGTAACGGTCGCCCCTTCCACCTGCGGAATCTGCTCCAGGGCAGCGGAGCCGTCATCCTGCGGCTCGATCATCACGAGGTCACCCGTCTGAAGCGGATGGGTGCGGCGGCTCCATGTTTCGTCTGTCTTGCGAAGCGTGGCAGTGTGGGCCTCATGCGCCTTCACCCAGCCGACACGGGGTGCTGGTGTTGTGGAGAGGACGACGGCCAGACGCCATGTGGACAGCATGCCAGCCGGATTTTTCTGCCGGGCCATGCTGCCCTGCCAGTCTGCCATGGCGTCACTGTCCAGATGGCCGACAGCCCCGTGCCAGCCCTCATGGGTGCGGGCATAGGCCATCAGCCCTTCCCGCAGCAGTTTCGTGCTGACCTGCTGGAGGTGCGGGTCGAGGCTGGTATGGACGTCCAGCCCGCCTTCCGTTGTCTGTTCCTCATTATAGAGGGATGTCAGCTGGCGGCGGACTTCCGCAGCGAACCATTCGGACCCTGCAAGCGGACCGAAGCGCACCTGCCCTTGCGGCACGAGCGGGTCCTGCTTGGCCTGCTGGGCTTCATCGGCAGGGATGGCGTGGGTTTCGCCCATCCGGTCCAGCACCCAGTTGCGCCGCCACATGGCCGCTTTGGGGTGGAGGAACGGATTATAGTTGCTGGGGGATTTGGGCATGCTGGCGAGCATCGCCGCCTCGGCATCGCTCAGCTGGTCCAGCGTCTTGTTGAAGTAGGTCTGCGCCGCCGCCTCGACCCCGTAGGCTCCGTTCCCCAGATAGATGCCGTTCAGGTAGATTTCCAGAATCCGGTCCTTGGAAAGCGTGTGCTCGATCCGCATGGCGAGCAGGGCTTCCCGCACCTTCCGTTCGATGGTCAGGCTGTTGTTGTTCAGCAGCATGACCTTGGCCACCTGCTGGGTGATGGTCGAGGCCCCCAGAGGCCGTTTGCCCTGATGGGTGAGGATGCTGACGATGTCCGTCACGCCCGCCCGCAGCATGGCCAGCGGGTCCACGCCGCCATGGGAATAGAAATTCTGGTCCTCCGCCGCAATGAAGGCATTGCGGACGAGCGGGGGAATGGCCCGGATGGGCACATAGATGCGCCGCTCGTGGGACAGTTCTGCCATGAGCTGGTCATCGGCCGTGTACAGCCGGCTGACCACGGGCGGCTTGTAATGCTGGAGAGCGTCCACGCTGGGCAGATTGGCGCTGAGATGGGCATACAGTCCCACCCCTGTGAGAATGACGGCAGAAACGCCAAACGTACCGATGCCAAGGGCAGCCCCCAGCAGAAACCGCCAGCGGCGGAAACGGGGCTTCTGGGATGGTGAGGGCGGGCTGTCTGGCAGCATGGGGGAACGCTTCATGCCCTCCCTATAACATGGCCTGCAAAAGAACGGGAAGAAGCAGAGTGTTGCCTGTTTTTTATGGGTGGGTATGGCCGAGGGGACGGGGGCTGCCTATGGTGGTGTCCTGTCATGGGGTGGCTGGTCCAGTCCCGCCCATGTGGATTTTCTGAAGAGATTCGAGGAAGCTGTTTCATGTTCGAACGTCCCTCCGGCCGTACTGACGACGCCCTTCGCCCGGTTACCATCGAGACCGGTTTTTCCACTCATGCGGAAGGGTCCGCCCTGATCCGTGTCGGCGGGACGGAGGTGCTCTGCACCGCTTCCGTCGAGACACGGGTCCCGCCGTTCCTGCGGGGCCAGGGCCAGGGCTGGGTCACGGCGGAATATGGGATGCTGCCCCGTGCCACCCACACCCGTGGTTCCCGCGAGGCCGCCCGTGGCAAGCAGTCCGGCCGCACGCAGGAGATCCAGCGTCTCATCGGCCGTTCCCTGCGGGCCTGTGTGGACCTCAAGGCTCTGGGCGAGTGCATGATCACGCTGGACTGTGACGTGCTGAACGCCGATGGCGGCACACGCTGTGCCTCCATTACCGGGGCGTGGGTGGCTCTGGCCATCGCTCTGGAAGGCATGGGCAAGTCGAAGGCGCTGACGGGGCAGGTGGCTGCCGTGTCCTGCGGGCTGACGGATGCCGGGCCGGTGCTGGACCTTGATTATGCGGAAGACAGCACGGCACAGGCTGATACCAATTTCGTTCTGACCGCTGATGGCGGCATCGTGGAAATTCAGGGTACGGCAGAAGAGCGCCCCTTCCGGCCTGAAGAATTCCAGATTCTGTTTGGTCTGGCCCAGAAAGGTGCAAAGGAGCTGTTCGCCGTACAGAAAGAGGCTCTGGCCCGCAGGAAGGAAAGTGCATGATGAGCGGGCAGGATTCTGGCCGCCGTCTGGAGCGTGGCAGCGAGATTGTTCTGGCAAGTCACAATGAAGGCAAGCTGCGGGAATTTTCTCTCCTGCTGGCAGAGAGCGGCATCACGGTCCGCTCGGCTGCCGAACTGAACCTGCCAGAGCCTGAAGAGACGGCTGCCGACTTTGAGGGCAATGCGCTCATCAAGGCGGAAGCCGCTGCCAGGGCAACGGGCCTGCCGGCACTGGCCGATGATTCCGGCTTCTGCGTGGCGGCATTGGATGGCAGACCGGGCGTCTATTCTGCCCGCTGGGCAGGCCCGCAGCGGGACATGACACTGGCGATGAACCGTGTGCATGAGGAGATGCAGGCCAGCGGGTCGGCTGACAAGGCAGCGTCGTTTGTGGTGGTGCTGTGTCTGGCATGGCCGGATGGGACGCATCGCTTCGTACGGGGTGAGTGTCGGGGGCAGGTCTCATGGCCACCGAGAGGGACGCATGGGCATGGTTATGACCCCATCTTCATTCCTGAAGGAGAAAGCCGCACGTTTGCCGAGATGGCCGAAACGGAGAAAAACCGCTTCAGCCATCGTGGGCAGGCGATGCAGCAGTTTCTGAAAGAGTGCGTAGCCTGACTGTAATAGTGGCTGTGTAGGGGATGGGTACGGTACCATTGGTGGCTGTGCCCATCTTTTTTTTGGCCATGGGAAACGTGATGGATGAGAGAAAAGTTAATTCACGTCTTCACATAGGTAATAAAATGATATTTAATAAAAATAACTATTATTTAAAGTAATAAGTGAGCCGCTCATGCAGACAGGCAGGCCATCGTGGCGAGTGACGATGCAGGAAAGACCGGACCTGTCTCTGAGGTGTGTCAGCCTGTTGGGGCGGACGGGCAGGTTTTTGCGGTCCCCGGTAGTTCTTGCCGTACTGTCCGTTGCTGCAGGGCTGGGACAGGCGGAAGCGCAGGTTACTGAAAAGGTTCCCCCTGCCGTGGAGACCATGCCGGGAGCCGGGGTGATCGGCCAGCCACGCCGTGTCACGCTGGAGGAGAACCGGTCCCGCAAGCGGCATCAGGGAGACTGGGGAGCCTTCAACTGGGGGAATGGTGAATTTGCCGGGTTCGGGCCGGTTGGTGTCTACGGGGTCGCCCCCTGGGCCGAGGACTGGAGCAGCAAGAAGGACCCCAGGAATTACACGGATTTTCTTGATCCCCTGAAGGCCATCCGCCTCAATGAGTCGGGCAGCATCTGGCTGTCGCTTTCCGGTGAATCCCGGATACGCAACTGGTATGAGTCGAACCCCATGCTGGGGACGGTGAACAGGCGTCATTCCGGCCGGTTCACGGTACGCAACCTGCTGGGGGCGGACCTTCATCTTGGCCCGCACTGGCGGATATTCGGGCAGCTGAACAATGGTGAGGCGGCCGGATGGAACTATTACGGCTATAATGCGACATGGCGGCGCAGGCTGGGAGTGCAGCAGCTCTTTGTCGGGTATGAGCGTAAACTGTTCGGTGCAAAGACCGGCGTGATGGTCGGGCGGCAGCAGTTTCTCGATGCCCCTTCATGGCTCGTCTACATGCGGGAAACTCCCAACGTCCCGCTTTCGTGGAATGGTGTCCGTGGCTATGCGCTGTGGAACCGGATCAGGCTGGACCTTTACAATTTTGTCGCTACACAGGTGACGAGGGATACCATCATGGGGGGCGGGTTTGATGATGGCACCCGCCTTTATGGGGGGAATGTCGGGATCGCCCTGCGGCCCTTTGCCATTGGGGGGGAGCAGGTCCATTCCTTTCTGGACCTTTTCTGGATGGGTTTCCGTGATGAGGGGAAAACGGCAGCCGTGGCCCGTTACAAAGGGTCGGAGGCGGGAACGCAGACACGACAGAATGGTGGCTTCCGCTGGTATGGTTCGGCACCGTCCTTCGAGTATGAGCTGGGGGGCGTGTATCAGGGGGGACGGTTCCATCCCGGCACGTCATCCATTGCCAGCCGTCCCGTGAGTGCCTGGGCCGTGCGGGGCGTGCTGGGCTGGCGTCATTCCTCATCCTTTCTGCATCCCTTTCTGGGCGTGCAGGCGGAGGCTTACAGCGGAGGAGACAATCGCCGGAAAGAGGGAACCGTGGGCACGTTCTCGGCCCCGTTCTCACCCCGTAATGGAACGTTCGACCTGACACGCACCATTGCGAGGGCCAACATCGTGAGTGCCGGCCCGCTGGCCAGCATCGCACCCCGGCCTTTCATGAACATCCGTATCCGGGTGCCTTACCTCTGGAGGGAGAGCATGAATGACGGGCTGTATAATTCATCATCGCCCTTTTCTTTCCTTTCAGGGCCGAAGCTGCGGCAGGCCGGGCGGGCCGTGGGGTTGCAGCCGCAGGGGCAGGTGCAGTTCCAGCTTCAGCAGCACGTCAACTGGCAGATTGATGGGGGAGCGATTCTGCTGACACATCGCATGAGGCAGGCCGGGGGGAAGAACGGGACCTACATGCTCTCGACCCTCACGCTGCGTTTCTGAGCCTTCTGATAAATACGATTTTGTATTGTGAAAAAGAATGGCGGTCTCAGAGGCGATTTTCCGCCGTTTCCTGCCGGATATCAGGCTTCCTGATTCTCTGGAAAGCTCATAATGACATTCTTATATCCTGAAAAATTGATGATTTATCAAAAATCATCATTGAAGCACGTTAAATATGTAATTAGTTTCTTTCTTATCGTATTTTCCGAAGGGAGCAGATCACATGGCAATATCGGACGATGAGTTCCAGGCCCTGCCCCGGCAGGAAGACGTGGCTGCCTCGGAGGAGGAAACGGGCCGTGTACTGTCCTCCGTTCTGGCCCGTTTTCCGGGCCGTGTGGCGGTGATTTCTTCCTTCGGTGCCGAGTCTGCCGTGCTGCTGGCGCAGGTGGCGGCACAGGACAGAGCCGTGCCTGTCTTTTTTCTCGATACGGAGCGGCATTTCCCGGAAACGCTGGCCTATCGGGATGAGCTGACCCGTCATCTGGGGCTGGAGGATGTCCGCACCCTGCGCCCTGCCCGTGCCGAGGTGGAGTATCGGGACCCGGAGGGTCAGCTTGTGGCTTTCGACCCCGATGCCTGCTGCGCCCTGCGGAAGGTGGAACCGCTGGAGGTGGTTCTGCCGGAGTTCGACATCTGGGTGACAGGCCGCAAGCGGATGCAGGCGGCCACCCGGGCGGCCCTGCCCGTGGCGGAACGGCAGGAGGATGGCAGTGTGAAGCTGAATCCTCTGGCTGGCTGGAGCGAGGCGCAGATCGCCCGTTTCATGGAGGAGAAAGCCCTCCCGCCGCATCCGCTGGTGGCGCAGGGTTACCGCTCCATCGGCTGTGAACCCTGTACGAGGCCCGTGGGAGCGGGAGAGGACAGCCGTGCCGGACGTTGGGCCGGACTGGCCAAGACGGAATGTGGCCTGCATCGGCCTGTTTCCACACCGCCCGACGCCAATGTGGAAGAAATCTCAGCTGCTGCCCTGATTGCAGAGCGGCCCGCACGATAAGACCGGGCCGCATGGCCCATCAGGAAGGAAAGGGAGCAGTCATGGCTCTGGAAGACGCACATATCATGGATGGTCTGGACCAGCTTGAGGCCCAGAGCATCTTCATCCTGCGGGAGGCCTACCGCAAGCTGAAGCCCCTGGCCCTGCTCTGGTCACTGGGCAAGGACAGCAACGTGATGGTCTGGCTGGCCCGCAAGGCCTTCATGGGGCATGTGCCTTTTCCTGTCATGCATGTGGATACGGGCAAGAAATTTCCGGAGATGTATGCCTTCCGGGATGAGTACGTCAAAAAGTGGAATCTGGACCTTGTTCTCGGGGAGTGTCCCCCGGTCGAGGACATGGACCCCTCCCTGCCACCGGCGGCCCGGTCTGCGGCCCGCAAGACGGCTGGTCTGGCAAACCTGATCGACCAGCACAAATTCCGGGGTGTTGTTGCGGGCATCCGGCGTGATGAGCAGGCCACCCGTGCCAAGGAGCGTGTCTTCAGTCCCCGTGGTGCCGGTCACCAGTGGGATGTCCGCAACCAGCCACCGGAATTCTGGGACCAGTACGCCACGCCTTACGAGGAGGGGATGCATGTCCGTGTCCATCCGCTGCTGGCGTGGCGGGAGCTGGACATCTGGCGGTACATCGAGCGTGAGAAGATTCCGCTCGTGGACCTCTATTTTGCAAAGGATGGCAAGCGTTATCGCTCACTGGGCGATCAGGACATCACCAGCCCGATCGAGAGCAATGCCTCCACCGTGGCGGAAGTGATTGCCGAGCTGGAGACAAGCCGTACCTCCGAGCGTGCGGGCCGTGCCATGGATCATGAATCGGAAGATGCCTTCGAGCGTCTCCGTGTTGCCGGTTATCTGTGAGGGGACTTTTTCGATGACACAGACTCATTCACCATCATCGCAGGTCCGTCACGGTGTCAGCACGCCGATCGTGATCGTGGGCCATGTGGATCACGGCAAATCCACCCTGATTGGCCGCCTTCTGTATGATACGGACAGCCTGCCGGATGGCCGCCTCGTCCAGATCGTGGAAAGCAGCCGGAAGCGTGGTCTGGCCGTGGAGTGGAGCTTCCTGCTCGATTCCCTCCAGATCGAGCGGGATCAGGGTGTGACGGTGGATTCCACCCGCATTCCGTTCCAGCTGGATGGCCGGGATTTCGTCATCGTGGATGCGCCGGGCCATCGGCAGTTCCTGCGCAACATGATTACCGGTGCTGCCGACGCCGAGGCCGCCGTGCTGGTGGTGGATGCCGCCGAGGGTGTGCGGGAGCAGACACGCCGCCACGCCATGCTGCTGCGGCTCATCGGCATCAATCATGTGATCGTCCTGCTGAACAAGGCCGACAGCATCGGGTTTGATGAAGCCAGACTGAAGCAGGTGGAAGGTGACATCCGTCAGCTGCTGGGGCGGCTGGAGATCAACGTCAACCAGGTCATTCCGGCCTCGGCACGGGATGGCGACAATATCGCCACACGTTCTGAAAAGGCCGACTGGTACAGGGGGCCGACCCTGCTGGAGGCCCTGTCTCTTATCCAGCCTCCGGCATCCCGTCATGCCCTGCCATTCCGTATGCCGGTGCAGGACGTGTATCGTTTCGAGGGCATCCGCTATGTGGCGGGACGCATCGAGCGTGGCACGGTGCGGGAAGGAGACCGGCTGGAAATTGGCGGGCAGGGGCAGGAGGCCACCGTGGCCGAGGTCTGCCGCTGGCATGCTCCGCATCATCCTGTGGCCGGAGCTGGTGAATCCATCGCCCTGCGGCTGGAGCCTGATCTGGTGCCGGATCGTGGGGACCTGCTGTTCCCTGCCGGTGATGAAGCCGCAGCCCCGCTGAAGGCCGCCCGTCTCAGGACACGGCTGTTCTGGCTGCGTGGTGAGCCGCTGCGTGTGGGGGAGAGTTTCCGGCTGCGTCTGGCCACGGCAGAACATGATGTCACCGTGGCTTCCATTGATGCCGTGGTGGACCTTGATGATCTCAGCCTGAGTCCGGCGGATGAGGTGCCACCGGATGGCTTTGCCGAGATCACCCTCGCCGTGGCCCGCAACATCCTCTTCGATCCCTTTGCGCCGGGAATGCCGGACGGGCGTGGTGTTCTGGTGGACCGCCATCAGAAGATCGTTGGCGGTGCCCCGCTGATCGGTCCGGCGGCCCTGCCGGAGGGAGCCAAGGCCATCCATCCGACAGCCAGCGGCGTGAGTGATGCCGTCCGGGCTGGTCTGCGGGGGCATGGTCGGGCCGTGTTCTGGATGACCGGTCTGCCCGGTGCCGGAAAGAGCACCATCGCCCGCCATGCCGAGGAGGCCCTCAGCCGTGAGGGGCTGCATGTCACCGTGCTGGATGGCGATACGGTTCGCTCCGGCCTGTGCAGCGATCTTGGCTTCTCGCCGGAAGACCGGCGGGAGAATATCCGCCGTGTGGCCCATGTGGCCCGTATTCTGGCGGATGCCGGGCAGATCGTGCTGGTGGCTCTGGTCTCTCCGCTCATCCGGGACCGGGCGATGGCCAAGGCGATCATCGGGGAAGACTGGCACGAGGTCTTTGTGGATACGGCCCCCGAACTGTGCCGCCGCCGTGACCCGAAGGGCCTGTATGCTCAGGCGGAAGAAGGCCGGATTGCCGAGTTTACGGGTGTGTCTTCGGCTTATGAAGCACCGGAAAAGCCGGATGTTGTCGTCCCCGGTGATGGTGACGTGGCCCGGAGCGTACGGCACCTGACGGACGCCGTTCATAAGGTCGTGCGCTGACAGACGGTTCTGCCGGGCCTTCCTCCATGAGGTGAGGCCCGGCGGGTCCCGGTTTCTGAAAGAACATGGAACAGGAACCCGGTTTTTCCAGCAGGAAAATGCCGGTGGGGGAGGCTTTGTCTGAAAAAGGCTCTTTCCGTTCTGGGAGAAGGATAAGGTGATGGGGCATCTGGCTTATGTCATCTCCGGCGCATTGGTCGGGTTTCTGGTCGGCATGACAGGCGTGGGTGGCGGATCGCTGATGACGCCGCTGCTCATCCTGCTGTGTGGGATCCACCCCAAGGCTGCCGTGGGGACGGACCTCGTCTATGCCGCCGTGACGAAACTGTTCGGGACAGTCCTGCACAGGCGGTGCGGGCCGGTACGCTGGTCCATCGTGCTGTGGATGATGGCAGGCAGCCTCCCCGGTGTGGCGGTGGCTCTGCTCTGGCTGCGGCATCTGGGGTCGCCGCAGGAGATGGCGCATGTCATCCGCCTGTCGCTGGGCATCTGCCTGCTGGTGACGGCCCCGGCCATCCTGTTCCGTCCGACGCTTAAAGCGTGGGTGCTGCGGCATCAGCTGGGGGGACCGGTACAGTCACGGGTTCTGACGGTCGTGCTGGGTTTCGTGCTGGGCTGCATGGTCAGCCTGTCCTCCGTCGGGGCCGGGGCCATCGGCATGGCCGTGCTGGTGATGCTGTATCCGACCCTGCCCCTGCGTGAACTCGTGGCCATCGACATTGCCCATGCCATCCCCCTGACACTGATTGCCGGGGCAGGCCACTGGGTGGAAGGGGACGTCATGGTGCCGACCCTGCTGCTCCTGCTGAGTGGCTCCCTGCCGGGCATCTGGCTTGGTACCCACTGCGCCGGGCGATGCCCGGAACGCTGGCAGCGGCTCATTCTGGGAACTCTGTTGTTGCTGATTGGCGTGAAGATGATCTGAGGAAAGGCCGGGACATGTCCCGGCCTTTTTTATGGGCACCGGAAAAGAATGGCTTCACATATGTTATGTTATAACATAACTTGCGATGAACAATCAGACCAGCATGACGAGGACTGGAGAACATCATGGTGATGATGGGACGGGGTGGAGCCATTTATGCGGTGTTGGCCCTGGTGGCGTCTGGCACGCTGTCTCAGGCAGCCCAGGCTGGTGATGTGGAGACGGGCGGGAAGCCGTCAGTCACATCCACGGGAGACCAGCCCCAGAATGGGGGGGATGGGTCTGTCCGTAAGGCGGACAGCAGGGAGGAGCATATTCACGTCACGGCCCGGCGGCTGGATCAGGCCCGTGCGGCTCTTCAGCCTGCCATCGGGGCCACGCAGACGAATTTTTCCCGCAAGGCCATCGAGGCCAATCCCGGTGCCGACAATGCCCCGCTGAACAGCATCCTGTTGCAGGCTCCCGGCGTGGCGCAGGACAGTTACGGGCAGATTCACATCCGGGGAGATCATAATGATGTCCAGTTTCGGCTGGATGGTGTGGCCCTGCCGGAAGGTGTGAGCGTTTTCGGGCAGGCTCTGATGACCCGCTTTGCCCATTCCATGAGCCTGACGACCGGTGTCCTGCCAGCGGAGTACGGCTTCCGGCAGGCCGGTGTGATCGACATCCAGACGAAGAACGGCGTGTCGGATGAAGGCGGAACCCTCTCCGGTTATGGTGGCGTGCGGGACTATGTGCAGCCTGCCATCCAGTATGGCGGGCATTGGGGGCAGTGGGATGGCTTCATCACGGCAGATGCCGTTCACAATCGGGTGGGGATCGAGAACACGACCCCCAGTTACAATGCCATTCACGACCTCTCCAACCAGTATCATGTTCTGGGGCATCTGCGGTATACTCTCCGGCCGGAAACACGCTTCAGCCTGACGGCGGGGCTTTCCAATGCCTGGTACCAGCTGCCCAACAATCCCGGCCAGCAGCACCAGTTTGCCACGCCGCTTTTCAAGGCGGACAATCGGCCTGTGCAGGAGGATGCGCCAGACAGCAGCCATCTGGATGAACACCAGCAGCAGATCACGGATTTCGCCATCCTCTCCTGGCAGGAAGACCATGAGAAGGTCAGTGCACAGACATCCGCCATCCTGCGGTACAGTTCCATGCGCTACTCACCCGACTGGGTGGGGGACCTTGTCTATAACGGTCTTGCCCAGCAGGCAGCCCGGTCGGTGTTTTCCAGCGGTGTGCAGAGTGATGTGACATGGCACGTCAATCGCACGCATACCGTGCGGGGAGGTGTGCAGGCTTATGGCGAGCGTGCTGTGAGCAAGAGCAGCTCACTGGTCTACCCAGTTGATGAAGAAGGGACTGTCAGCCCCCAGACCGTGAAAGTGCATGATTCATCGGGCAAGACGGGTGCTTTGTACGGGGTCTATCTCCAGGATGAATGGCACCTTGCACGGTCTCTTGTCTTCAATGGAGGGGTACGGTTTGATGGTGTGGAGGAATATGTTCATGCCCACCAGCTCAGCCCCCGTGTGTCGCTGGTCTGGACACCATGGCATGGCGGGCGGTTCCATGTGGGATATGCACGTTATCTGACACCTCCGCCTTTCGAGACGATTGGCACGACATCTCTGGACCGTTTTGAGGGGACATCCGCCGCACCGGCCAACTATCAGAATGATCGTGTGAAGGCGGAGCGGGCCAATTATTATGATGTCGGCTTCATGCAGCAGCTGACACGCCATTGGCATGTCGGGCTGGATGCGTACTGGAAGCAGGCGAAAAACCTGATTGATGAAGGGCAGTTCGGCGCCCCTGTCATTCTGACAGCGTTCAATTATCACCGGGGCCGTGTCCGTGGTGTGGAGCTGACGACTGATTACAGCACAGGCCCCCTGACCCTCTACGGCAATCTGGCGGTGTCACGGGCCACGGGCAAGGAGATTACGTCAGCCCAGTGGAATTTTGACAGTGACGACCTCCACTACATGAGGAATCACTGGGTCCATCTGGATCATGACCAGCTGATCACGGCCTCTGCCGGTGGCTCCTATGCTTTTTTCCACGGGACGAATCATCCCCTCCAGTTTTCGGGCACCATGATTTATGGCAGCGGCCTGCGGAAGGACAGGGAAACAGCCGAAGGTACCATCCCCAATGGGGCGCATGTGCCGCAATATGTCACCTTCAATCTGGGGCTGGTGCAGGCGTTACGGCATATGCCCTGGCTGGGCGGACACACCATGCAGCTGCGGCTGGATGTCATCAACCTGTTCGACCGGCGATACATGTTGCGTGATGGCAGTGGGGTCGGTGTTGGTGCCCCGCAATATGGTCTGCGGCGCAGCGTGATGGGGGGCGTTGCCTTGTCCCTGTGACGATGGAACATCATCACAGGGCTGCCATCCTGTAGAGATATGGTTGGGTGGTTTCTTTTTGGTGGGTTAGCCCTTACCCTTGGCATGACGCCATAGCGGCCGGAGTGTCAGGGACAGGGATTGCATGAGGAAGATACTTTTTACATCGGGCATCGTACTGGCCTTTCTGGGGTATGCGTTTTTTTCCATCAGTGATGCCTGTTCCAAGGGGTTGGCCGGGCGGCTGGACCCGTTCGAGGTAGCGTTTTTCGGCGGTGTGTTCGGCCTGTTGATCGTTCCGCTGCTGAAGCGCCCGAATGAGTCTTATCGGGCGCTGGTGTTGTCCAGTCATCCGTGGCTCTGGCTTGTGCGGGCGGCGGCGGTCTTCGTGGCCACGGCAGGAAGTGTGGAGGCCTTCATGCTTCTGCCCATGCCAGAAGCCCTCTCCCTGATGTTCCTGATGCCGTTTTTCGTCACCATCGTCTCCGTGCTGTTCCTCAAGGAACAGGTGACGGGATGGGCGTGGCTGTCTGTCCTGCTGGGTTTTGCAGGTGTGATGATCGTGCTGCGCCCCGGTGTGAAGGCGCTTCAGTTCGGGCATCTCTGTGCCATTGTGGTGGCCATGGCTTCGGCTGTCAGCGTGATTGCCTACCGTTTTGCGGGCAAGGAAACATCCCGCCTGACGCTGTACGGCTCCAGCCTGTGCGGGCCGCTGGTGGGAGATGGCATCCTGATGGTGCAGCATTTTGTCGTGCCACATGGGGTGAATGAATGGCTGCTGCTGTTTGGCTATGGGTTTCTGGCCGCAGCCGGGCAGCTGCTGCTCATGCTGGCCGCCTCCATTGCCCCGGCCAATCGTGTGGCCCTGCCGCAATACAGCCAGATGGCCTGGATCGTGGCTTTCAGCTACTTCATTTTCAACCAGCCCGTGGACATGTGGGATGGCATAGGCATTGCCGTCGTCACTCTGTCCGGAATGTTGAACTGGCTGCGGCAGAAGATCCGTTTCGAGAAGATGCTGCATCGTGGCTGGTGGTGGCGGCGCAAGCCTACACCGGAGGTCATTGCCGCCACTCCTGCTGCCGTCATCACCCCGCCGCTTGAGGACAAGCCCCACGAGTGAGGGGAAGCGGGGCCTTGTGACAGGCCCCGGTGACCGGGATTACTCGTGGAAGGTATCCAGGTCTCCAAAGCGGGTGAATTCACCTTCAAAGTAGAGATGGACAGTGCCGGTCGGCCCGTGGCGCTGCTTCTCCAGAATCAGCTCGGCCTTGTTGTGGACGAGCGACATCTTCCGCTGCCATTCTTCCAGGGCGATCTGGTATTTGTCCGGACTGGGGAAGGAGGCTTCCTTGGGTTTGCGCTGTTGCAGGTAATATTCGTCACGATAGACGAACATGACAGCATCGGCATCCTGCTCGATGGAGCCGGATTCACGCAGGTCGGAGAGCATCGGGCGCTTGTCGTCACGGGATTCGACCTGACGGGAGAGCTGGGAGAGCGCAATGACGGGCACTTCCAGCTCTTTGGCGATGGCTTTGAGGCCCTGCGTGATCATCGAGATTTCCAGCACGCGACTGTCCGGTCTTGTGCCAATGGCCGGGCGCATGAGCTGGAGATAGTCCACCACCACGAGGTTCAGCCCATGTGTGCGGGCCAGCCGGCGGCAGCGTGTCCGCATGGCGGAGAGGGAGATGGCTGGTGTGTCGTCAATATGCAGGGGCAGGCGTTGCAGCTCCGTGGCAACACGGACGAACCGGTCGAACTCCTTCGGCCCCACATCGCCACGGCGGATGCGCTCGCCTGAGACCTCGGCCTGTTCGGAGAGGATACGGGCGGCCAGCTGTTCGGAGGACATTTCCAGTGAGAAAATGGCCACACTGCCACGGGGTGGCTCACCTTTTTCTTCTGCCTCCCGCAAGAGGGACTGCGCTGCGGAGAAGGCGATTTTCGTAGCAAGGGCGGTCTTGCCCATGGCAGGACGGCCAGCGAGTATCAGCAGGTCGGACGGGTGCAGGCCACCGGTTTTCTTGTCGAAATCCCGCAGGCCAGAGGTCAGCCCGACAATGTCGCCCGTATGCTGGTAGGCCTGGTCGGCAATGTCGAGAGCCTTCTTCAGGGCCTGGGAAAATACGAGAAAGCCGCCTTCCTGTCCCTTGTCCGTTGCCAGGTTGAAGAGGGCTTCTTCCGAAGCGGAAATCTGTTCCGGCCCGTCCAGATCAGGTCGGGCACCGTGAGCGTTATTGACGATGTCCGTGCCGATGCCGATCAGCTGGCGGCGGACCCAGCAGTCATGGATGACCTTGCCATAATCACGGGCATTGACGATGCCCACCATGGCATTGAGCAGTTTGGCCACATAGTCAGCCCCTCCGGCCGCAGCCAGAATGGGGCTGGCCTCGAAGTCGCCCCGCATCGTGATGATGTCGACGCCTCCCTTGCCGCCATTACGCTCGATGCGTTGCGTGATCATCTCATAGATGTGGGCATTGACGGCATCGGCAAAATGGGAGGGGTGCAGGAAGTCCGAGACGCTCTCATAAGCCTTGTTGTTGGTCAGGATGGCCCCCAGAAGGGCCTGCTCCGCTGGCAGGTTGGCAGGTGGAACACGCTGGAGCATTTCATGGAGGCTTCCGCCGGGTTCCGCTGCGGGGCTGGGCTGGGGGGCAGGGGACTGGTCGCTCATGCTGGTCCGTTTCGCTCTGTCATTGGGGTGTGTCCACACAGTGGCAGGGTGCGGACGGGGAAGGGGAAAAGTGTGATCCCCTTTCAGTGTGGGGAGGCGCCATCCAGCGCCAGGGCGCAGCCTGCCAGATAGAGGCTGCCGCAGATCAGGACTCGGGCTGGTCTGTCCGTGGGGCTGGCGCTGTCACGCAGGCGTTTCAGGGCGGTGCGTATGTCCGGCCCGGGCAGGGCTGTGCCGCCTGCCGCCGCTGCGGCTTCCAGAATGGTCTGGACAGGCATGGCCAGGTGCTGTCCGTCTTCCGCCACGGCCTGTATGGAGGTGACATGGGGGATCAGGGGGCGCAGGAACCCCTGCACGTCCTTGCTGTCCTTCAGCCCGACGATGAGATGCAGGGGCCGGTCCTGCCATGTTTTGAGAACATCGGCCAGAACGGTACCGGCCCCGGGGTTGTGGCCACCATCCAGCAGCAGTTCCCAGCCTGGGGGCATGTCATGGGTAAGGGTGCCATGCAGCGTCTGGAGGCGGGCAGGCCAGCATGTGCTGGCAATGCCGGCAAAGGCCGTGTCTGGCAGGTTCAGGCCGGCATGGCGGAGAGCTGCCACGGCCAGGGCCGAATTCTGTGCCTGATGGGGACCATGCAGGGCTGGAGCAGGCAGTGTCAGCTTTCCGGCCTCGTCCTGATAGAGCAGGCCGTCCTGTCGCGGCGTGATGGTGAATTCATGGCCCAGCCGGTAAAGTGGGGCTTCGTGGGTTCTGGCAATCTCTGCGATGGCTGCCATGACATCATCCGGCTGTGGAGCCACGAAGACCGGCACGCCCCGCTTGATGATTCCGGCCTTTTCCCGGGCAATGCCTGCCAGATCATCGCCCAGAAAGGCCTGATGGTCCAGGCTGATGGAGGTAATGATGCAGGCCCGGGCCGTGGGGATCACGTTCGTGGCATCAAACCGGCCACCAAGCCCGACCTCCAGAACCAGAAGGTCAGCCGGAACACGGGAAAAGAGGAGGAACCCGGCGGCTGTCAGTACCTCGAAGACGGTGATGGGGGCTCCATCATTGACCTGTTCAATTTCTTCCAGAGTGGCCACAAGCTGATCTTCACTGACAAGCTGTCCGGCCAGACGGAAGCGCTCCGTCACGTCCAGCAGGTGCGGGCTGGTCATGACATGGACCTTCAGTCCCGCAGCTTCTCCAATGGCTCGCAGATTGGCACAGGTGCTGCCTTTGCCGTTGGTCCCGGCAACATGGATGGTCGGTGGCAGGGACCGTTCAGGATGGCCGAGGCGGGCGAGCAGGACTTCCAGCCGGTCCAGAGAGAGGTCGATCAGCTTGGGGTGCAGTTCCTGGAGGCGGCGTACTACCGCCCCGGTCCGCCCGTGGAATTCACTTTGCGGGGTGCTGGTCTGCTGGCCTGTTGCCATGATTGCGTAATCCGGTTGTCTCAGGGGGGGACGGCAGGAGAGAGGCATCGTCCCGCCCTGCTGTCAGCCGCAGGGCAGCAGGGCAGGGACACGTTCAGGAGGCCCGGGCAGCCTTGGCGTCCCCGTTGGCGGCGGGGGACAGCATCCCGATCAGACGCCCCAGAAGGGCGGGGAGTTCGGCACGGCTGGCAATGATGTCCACCATGCCGTGGTCTTTCAGATATTCGGAACGCTGGAAGCCTTCCGGCAGTTCCTCACGCACCGTGTCACGGATGACACGGGGGCCGGCGAAGGCGATCAGGGCATTGGGTTCAGCGATGTGGATGTCGCCCAGCATGGCGAAGGAGGCGGACACGCCACCCGTCGTCGGGTTGGTGAGGACTACCAGATAGGGCAGCCCGGCCTCACGCAGCATTTCCACGCCGATGGTGGTACGGGGCATCTGCATCAGGCTGACAACCCCCTCCTGCATCCGGGCCCCACCGGAGGCCGTGAAGATGATGAGCGGTGCCTTGCGCTGGATGGCCTCCCGGCAGGCTGTCAGGAAAGCCTCCCCAAGGGCGCTGCCCATCGTCCCTGCCATGAACTCGAAGGCCATGACGGCCACGACGGCTTCCCGCCCGTCGATCCTGCCATGGGCGACAAGCAGGGAATCATCAAGACCCGCCTTGGAGCGGGCAGTTTTCAGGCGGTCCGTATAGCGTTTGGAGTCCCGGAAATGCAGCGGGTCGGCCGGGACGGCGGGCAGGTCGATGGTGGTATACTGGCCATCATCGAAGGTCCATTTCATCCGCTCATGGGCTGTGGCACGCATATGGTGCCCGCAATGGGGGCAGACCTTCTTCTTGCGGACCAGCTCCTTGGTGAGCATCATCTGCGAGCATGATTCACAGTTGGTCCAGAGATTGTCTGGCACATCCCTCTGTAACAGGCTCCGCAGTTTGGGACGGACATGTTCGGTCAGCCAGCTCATGGTGTTCTGTTCACTCTCCAGCAGTGGTGCATCATCAGGCGGACCCGGGCCTGCCGGAGGGCCATCGGAGTGGTGCATCCCGGTACGGGGGCACCATGGCACTGGCCGGAAGGGGGGCTTCATGGTCGGGCGACTTTATCCGGGCTTGCCTGAAGATGCCAGCTTTCTCTTCACCGGCTGTGTGACTTCCTGCCCAGCGGGAGGGTTTTCAGGGCTGGAATGGCGGTAGAGGGCTGTCTGTCTTCAGGGGGCGGAGGGCGATGTAGGATTTCACGTGGCCGATCGTGTCATGCGCCAGCAACTGGTCTGTAACGAAAGTGGAGAGGCTCGGCAGGTCTTTCGTCACGACCTTGAGGATGTAATCGGCATCACCGCTGACGGCATGGGCTTCCTGGATCATGGAGGTACTGTTTATGAGGGCCTGGAAGCGTTCGAAGGCCCCGGCAGCATGGCCCTTCATGATGACCTGGACGAAGGCCATCACGCCCAGCCCCATGGCCTGCTGGTCCAGCGTGACACTGTACCCCCGGATGACACCGGCCTTCTCCAGCAGGAGTCGGCGGCGGGAACACTGGGACGGTGAGAGGCCGATGGCCTCGCCCAGCTCCCGGTTGGTCAGACGCCCGTTGCGGTGCAGGGCGGACAGGAGCTTCCAGTCAAGATGGTCCATGATGTGCGCTTTCATGCGTGATCCGTGCGGAGAAGGGGGAATGATAGATCATATTTGCACACAGATTGCATATATATTGCAGTATGATCGAGGGCCGAACGGGGTTTCGTGCGAGGCGGGTATTCTGCCTGTACGGGAGTACGCCCTCTTCACAGGTTTTAGGAATTTGTTCATGCGCATGCAGATCGGGGCCTATCTGGCCCGCCGCCTCGTCGAGGCAGGAATCAGCCATCTTTTCGGTGTTCCGGGGGATTTCAACCTTTCTTTTCTGGAGCAGGTGGAGGCTGATGCGTCCCTGACCTTCGTGGGAAACTGCAACGAGCTGAATGCCGCCTATGCCGCCGATGGCTATGCCCGCACCTCCGGCCTGTGCGGCCTGGTGACGACCTTTGGCGTGGGTGACCTCGGGGCCATCAGTGGCATTGCCGGGGCCTATGCCGAGCGTGTTCCGTTCGTGCACATCACCGGGATTCCACCGCTTCATGCGGTCGAGGGGCGTGCCCTGCTGCATCATACGCTGGGTGATGGCGGGTATGGCAACATCGGGCGGTGCATGGCGGAATATACGGTCGCCCAGGCCCGCCTGACGCCGGAAAATGCCGTGGAAGAAATCGACCGTGTCCTCCAGACCTGCTGGCGGGAGCGGCGGCCTGTCCATCTCCAGCTGCCAGCCGACATCACCCATCTGAACATCGAGGTGCCCGAAGAACCGTTCCGTTTTGCCCTTCCGCAGGGTGATGCGGAACAGGTGGCCCTGGCGGCCGGGCACATCGCCACACGTCTGGCTGCGGCCCGCTCGCCGGTGATGATTCTCGATTCCGATGCCGACCGCTTCGGCGTGGCCGGGCAGATTGCCGTGCTGGCGGAACGCTGTGCAATCCCCTGTGTGGCGGCGGCTCCGGCCAAGGCCGTGCTGGATGAGACAGCCCCCTACTATCTGGGTGGCTATGTGGGTGGGGCCAGCCGCCCGGACATCAGGGAGCTGGTCAGCCAGTCAGACTGCGTGATCGGGGTCGGCCTGCGTTTCACGGAGCTCAACACGGGCTTCTTCACGCATGAGATCCGCCCGGAGGTGTTCATCAATCTTCAGGCCCATGATGTGAGCCTTGCAGGCCGGTCCATTCCGGCTGCCCCTGTCGGGGCGGTGTTGGAGGCCCTGCTGGCGCAAGTGACGCCGTCTTCCCGTACGCTGCCTGCCCGTCCGGCGGATTCTGCTGCGTCCCTGCCCGGTGAGGCGGCGGACCGGCTGACCCATGCGACCCTCTGGCCCCGTGTGGCCCGTTTCCTGAAGGAAGGGGATGTCGTGGTCGGTGAGGCGGGGACGAGCAACACCGCCCTGCTGGGCACGCCTTTCCCCCGGAACAGCCATTACATTTCCCAGCCCATCTGGGGGGCCATCGGCTATACCCTGCCAGCCCTGTTCGGCTCCCAGCTTGGCAGCCCGGACCGGCGGCACCTGCTCTTCATCGGTGATGGTTCCTTCCAGCTGACAGCGCAGGAGCTCTCCACCATCCTGCGGCATGACCAGAAGCCCATCATCTTCCTGCTCAACAACAGGGGCTATACGATCGAGCGCCTGATTCTGGGGGAACATTCCCGGTACAACGACATTGCCAACTGGCGTTATGCTGACCTGCCCCGGGCGTTCGACCGGGAGGACAGGGCCCTGTCCCTCGTGGTGGAAACGGTCAGCGATCTGGAGCAGGCCCTGAAACAGGCAGAACAGGCCGACCGTGCCGTGTTCATCGAGGTCCTTCTGCCGGAGATGGATGCTCCGGATGCCCTGAAGAGATTTGGCATGGTCGTGGCGGATTATGATTACGGCCCGCAGGGCCCGCGTAATGCCAGTATGAAGACCAGTGCGAAAAAAGGATGAAGCAGTCCATGTTCCAGTCTGTTGAACTGTCTCCGGGGGATCCCATCCTGTCGCTGGTGGAGGACTTCAAGCGGGATGACCGGGCGAAGAAGGTCAATCTCAGCATTGGCCTGTATTATGATGAGGCAGGTCATGTCCCGCAGCTGGCCTGCATCCGCAAGGCGCATGAAAGGCTGGCCACCCAGCAGGACAGGCCGGACCTCTACCTGCCGATGGAAGGTCTGGCTTCCTACAGGCAGGCTGTCCAGCACCTGCTGTTTGGCTGTGGCAGCGAGCCGGTGCAGACTGGCCGCATCGCCACGGTCCAGAGTCTTGGTGGGTCTGGCGCACTGAAGGTCGGGGCAGATTTCCTGCACCGCTATTTTCCGCAGGCCGAACTGTGGGTCAGTGATCCGACATGGGAAAATCACATTTCCATTTTTGCCGGAGCCGGTTTCAGGACACAGGCCTATCCCTATTTTGACCCGGCAACGGGCGGTGTGAATTTTGAGGCCATGATGGCCTGCATCCGCCAGATTCCGGAACATCATGTCGTCCTGCTTCATCCCTGCTGCCATAATCCGACAGGGGCCGATCTGACGGCTGACCAGTGGGATGAGCTGATCCCTGTCCTGAAGGACCGGAAGCTGATCCCGTTTCTGGACCTTGCCTATCAGGGGCTGGGTCATGGGCTGGAGGCAGACGTGTATGCCGTGCGGGCCATGGTGGATGCGGGGCTGGAGTTCCTGCTCAGCAATTCGTTCTCCAAGATATTTTCCCTGTATGGGGACCGCATCGGGGCCCTGTCGGTCGTCTGTCGGGATGGTGATGCGGCAGAGCGGGTGCTGAGCCAGCTCAAGGTCACGGTGCGGCGGAACTATTCCAGTCCGCCCGTCCGTGGGGCGCAGCTTGTGGATGCCGTTCTGGGAGATCAGGCCTTGGCGCAGCTCTGGCGGGAGGAAGTGGCAGCCATGGGGGCCCGCATCCGTGTGATGCGCCAGAGGCTTCATGAGCAGCTTTCCGCCCGTTTGCCGGGGCAGGATTTCCGGTACCTGCTGAAGCAGCGTGGCATGTTCAGCATGATGAAGCTGTCACCCGCTCAGGTGGACCGTCTGCGGGAGGAGCATGGTGTCTATGTTCTTCGCAGTGGCCGTGTCTGCATGGCGGGGCTGAATGAGCACAACCTGCCGCCTGTTGTGGAGGCTCTGGCCGCCGTTCTGGCTGGTGTGTGAGGAGGAGAGGCCGGGGGCAGGGCATGAAGGCCCGTCCCCGGCCAGGGTCTCAGACTTCCGTGCTGGTCTCGGTTTCCACGACCGTGCGGAGGCGTCGCAGCCGTAACGTGTTGCAGAGCACGAAGATGCTGGAGAGCGCCATGGCCCCTGCGGCGAAAGGGGGGGACAGCAGCGTGCCAGTGAACGGGTAGAGCACCCCTGCGGCAATCGGCAGCAGCACGATGTTGTAGGCGAAAGCCCAGAAGAGATTCTGCCGTATGATGGTCATCGTTGCCCGGGACAGGGCAAGGGCATTGGGCACGGTCATCAGGCTCTCGCCCGTCAGGACGAGGTCTGCGGCCTCTATGGCGATATCTGTTCCATGGCTGATGGCAAGCCCGGTGTCAGCCTGTGCCAATGCCGGGGCGTCATTGATGCCATCGCCCACGAAGGCCACGGAACCGTGTGTCTTCTGAAGGGTCCGTATGGCCTCACCTTTTTCATGCGGCAGGACCTGGGCGATGACGTCCTCGATTCCGGCCAGGCGGGCGATATGCCGGGCTGTAGGTTCGATGTCCCCGGTAATCATGGCTGTCCGTATATTCTGGGCCCGCAGGGCTGCAACGGCTTTCATGGCGGAGGGGCGGATGGGGTCCGCCACGCCCATGAGGGCCACGATCTGCCCCCCATGGGCCATGAAGAGGGGGGACGTGCCTTTCTGGCTCAGCTCTGCAGCAAGCCGGTTGGCTTCTGCATTATGGAAGCCCAGAGCCCTCATGCAGGCCTGGCTGCCAAGATGGATGCTCTGCCCGTCTTCATCCTGCGCTTCTATGCCCAGTCCGGGCATGATGCGGGCATGACGGGTCTTTACGGAAGGCAGGTCCCGTTCCTGCGCAGCTGTGACGATGGCCCGGCTGACAGGGTGATCGGACTGCGTTTCGACCGAGGCGGCAAGGGCCAGCAGGGTGTTCTCGGCCTGCTCAGGATGGTCGGAGGTGTTCTTGTCCAGCAGGTAGAATTCTGTCATCCGGGGCTGGCCGGCCGTCAGGGTGCCGGTCTTGTCGAAGGCAACCAGAGTGGTGGATTCCAGCGTCTGGAGGGCTTCGCCCTTGCGGAAGAGGATGCCCATTTCCGCCGCTTTGCCCGTACCGACCATGATGGCTGTTGGCGTGGCGAGGCCCATGGCACAGGGACAGGCGGCGATCAGTACGGCAATGGCATTGACGAGAGCATGGCCCAGCGCCGGGGCAGGGCCCAGAAACAGCCAGATGAGGAATGTCAGCACGGCCAGCAGAATGATGGCTGGGACAAACCACAGGGTCACTTTGTCCACGAGGGACTGGATGGGCAGTTTGCCACCCTGGGCCTGTGCGACCATGCTGATGATGCGGGCCAGCATGGTGTCGGCTCCGGTGGCCGTGGCCTGGACCGTCAGTGTTCCTTCCTGGTTGATGGTCCCGCCGATGACGGTATCGCCGACCTGCCGGAGGGCTGGCATGGGCTCGCCTGTCAGCAGGGATTCATCCAGATGGCTTTCCCCTTCCAGTACGATTCCATCCAGTGGAACCCGCTCGCCGGGGCGGACAAGAAGCCTGTCGCCCGTCTGTATCTGGGCGACAGGGACAATGCGGCATGTTCCTTCAGTCAGCAGATGGGCATGCTGCGGTTGCAGATGGGTCAGTTTTTCCAGCGCTGCGGATGTGCGGCCTTTTGCTCTGGCCTCCATCATGCGTCCCAGAAGAACGAGCGTCAGGATGGCCAGGATGGTGTCAAAGTAGAGATGCTGTGTACCGGCTGGCATCAGGGTGGGGCAGAACACCACGAGGCTGGAGTACAGATAGGCGGCTCCGGTCCCCAGTGCGACCAGTGAGTTCATGTTTGGTGCCCGGCGCAGCAGGGCCGGTATCCCGGCCTGGTAGAAGCGCCGGCCCGGCCCCAGCAGGGCGACACTGGCCAGTGCCCATTGCAGCAGGGGCTGTATGGCAGGTGGAATGAGACCAAACCCGTGTCCCATTGTCATGAACAGGATGGCCAGCCACAGCAGGGCAGACATCATCAGGTCCCGCCACTGGGTTTTCATGGCCTGCTTCATGCGTTGTTTCTGTGTCAGGGCATTTTCCAGCCCTGTCTCTCCCTCCAGCAGCGAGGCGGCGAATCCCATTTTCTGGATGGCGCTGATGAGCGCCTGATGTGTGGCTGTCCCGGTTACCTGTGCGGTGGCGGTTGCCAGATTGACGCTGGCCATCCTGACGCCAATGACGTCCTGAAGGCTCTTCTCCACCCGTGTGGAACAGGCAGCGCAGCTCATCCCTTCAATGCGTAATGTGATGGGCGGGGACGGGACATCATACCCGGCCTGTTCGACAGCCTGGATGAGAGCCGTGCGGGAGGCCGTGCCTGTGACATGGGCCGTGGCAGTTGCCAGATTGACGCTGGCCTGTTCAACGCCTGGAACGGCCCGGAGGGCTTTCTCCACCCGTGCGGAGCAGGAGGCGCAGCTCATCCCTTCTATGGGAAGCGTCTGGGATGATGGTGAAGCAGGCATGGGGCTCCCCTGTATGGTGGTGTCAGGCTGGTATATCGTGCAGTAGCATGTGGAACAAAAGTAGCATTTGCTGGGCATTGGTGAAGAAAAAACGTTTTTCTGCATGGGAGTTAGACAGACATATGCAGAAAAGACGAGGCTCCCATGAGAGAAATTTGCTGAATGGTAAAATGATCAGTGGTATGTTTACCGGCAGTCAGTAATTTTCTGGCGCAAATGCAAGATTTGATCCGCCAGACCGGTTATTCCGGTACAGTGGCGGATTCAGGGAGGAATATCCATGGCGGACGCTATCAATGTTGATGAGCTCAAGTCCAAGGCTGAGGAAATCGTCAACCCCGATGAACTGAAAGCCAAGGCTGAGGAATATGCCAGCCGTGCCCAGGAGGCATTCCAGTCCATCAGCAAGGACCTGAAGCCCAAGAGCCGTTGCCAGTGTGTTGGTCAGACGCTGCTGTGGAGTGGTGCCATTGTGGCCGCTCTGGCTGGCCTGTGTGCCATTGGCCGCTGGCTGAAGAAGTAAGCCTTCAGAGCCAGTTCTGCAAAAAGATGCAATCGGAAAACCCCCAGCCCTGTGGCTGGGGGTTTTTCGTGTCCGGTTTCAGCTGCGCACCGCCTTGGCCAGAGAGCGGATTTTCTCCAGTGCCGTGGGGATGCTTCTGGCCGTGGCGTGGCCGTGTTCATCATAGGTGGCGGCCATCTCCTTGATGATGGCGGAGGCCACGACGGCCCCGTCGCTGATGCGGGAGGCCGTGCGGGCCTGCTCCGGCGTGCTGATGCCAAAACCGGCCACGACGGGAAGGTCCGTGGCGGCCCGAAGGCGGGTCATGGCGGCTTTCAGCTGCTCTTCCGTGGCGCTGCGTGTGCCTGTGATGCCCGTGATGCTCACATGATAGACGAACCCGCTGGCCTTCCTGAGGATGGTCTTCAGCCGGTCATCCGGGGTGGTGGGGGCGGTCAGGGTGATCATGTCCAGCCCTTCCGCTCTGGCGTGGGGGGCCAGCTCCTCGGATTCCTCAGGTGGCAGGTCCACAACGATCAGCCCGTCCACACCGGCGGAGCGGGCATCCTTGCAGAATCGCTCCACACCGTAACTGTCGATCGGGTTGTAATAGCCCATCAGGATGATCGGCGTATGGTCATTCTCCTTGCGGAAGTCCCGGATGAGCTCCAGCGTTCCCTTCAGGGTGGCCCCGGCCTTCAGGCCACGCCGTGCGGCTAGCTGGATGGTCGGGCCATCGGCGGAGGGGTCGGAGAAGGGCACGCCGACCTCGATGAGATCGGCCCCGGCCTCGGGCATCTGGCGCAGCAGGGCCAGGGATGTCTCCCTGTCCGGGTCGAAGGCTTCCAGATAGGGCAGCAGGGCACCACGGCCCTCTTTTTTCAGGCGGTCGAAACAGGTCTTGATGCGGCTCATGGTGGCTCTCCTTACAGTTTCACGCCCAGATGGGCCGCAACGGTGGGTACGTCCTTGTCACCCCGGCCGGACAGGTTGACGATGATGGTCTGGTCTCTGGTCATGGTCGGGGCCATGACGATGGCATGGGCCACGGCATGGGCACTTTCCAGCGCCGGGATGATGCCCTCCAGCCTCGTGAGGGTCTGGAAGGCGTCGAGGGCCTGATCGTCCGTGGCGCTGACGTAGTTCACCCGGCCAATATCCTTGAGCCATGAATGTTCCGGCCCGATGCCGGGATAGTCCAGCCCTGCACTGATGGAGTGGGCTTCCGTGATCTGCCCGTGTTCGTCCTGTAGCAGGTAGGTGCGGTTGCCATGCAGGACGCCGGGCCTGCCACGGGCGATGGACGCTGCCGTCTTGCCGCTGTCCAGCCCCAGCCCGGCGGCCTCCACGCCGTAAAGCGGGACATCGGCATCATCGAGGAAGGGGTGAAAAATCCCCATGGCGTTGGACCCGCCCCCGATGGCGGCGATGACGGCATCCGGCAGGCGGCCTGTCTGTTCCTGTATCTGCTCACGGGCTTCCGTCCCGATGACGGACTGGAAGTCCCGCACCATGGCCGGGTAGGGATGTGGCCCTGCCACCGTGCCGACAAGGAAGTAGGTGTTCTCCACATTGGCCACCCAGTCCCGCATGGCCTCGTTCATGGCATCCTTCAGCGTGCCGGCTCCCGCCGTGACGGGATGGACCTTGGCTCCCAGCAGGTGCATGCGGAAGACATTGGGCTTCTGCCGCTCCACATCGGTGGCCCCCATGTAGATTTCGCAGTCCAGCCCGAAGAGGGCACAGACGGTGGCCGTGGCCACGCCGTGCTGTCCGGCCCCGGTCTCGGCCACGATGCGGGTCTTGCCCATGCGGCGGGCCAGAAGAATCTGGCCCATCACGTTGTTCAGCTTGTGGGAGCCCGTGTGGTTCAGCTCTTCCCGCTTGAGGTAGATCTGCGCTCCGCCGAGCGTCTCGCTCAGCCGTCTGGCGTGCCAGAGCGGGCTGGGACGGCCCACATAGTGGCGGAGGTAATAATCCAGCTCTTCCTGAAACTGCGGGTCAGTCTTGGCGTGGTTGTAGGCTTTTTCCAGTTCCAGCATCAGGGGCATGAGGGTTTCGGCCACGAAACGCCCGCCGTGGATTCCGAAATGCCCCCGTTCATCCGGTCCGGTGCGAAGGGAATTGAGCTGGCTGGTGATGGGTTTGTCTACTGGCATGATGTGTGTCTTTACGTCTTGAATGAAGGATCAGTCGATGGATGGGGAGGCGGCCTCCAGCCCCAGGGCCTGCCGGATGAGCGTTTCCTGCTCGGCCTGGTGGATGCCGGGCAGCCCGGTGGCGGGTGAGGCGGAGGCCTTGCGCCCGGCATAATGCGGGCGGGTGCAGGCATGGCCGATCTCCCGCAGGCAGGCTTCGATGCGCCGGTCCACGAACTGCCAGGCCCCGCCATTTTCCGGCTCTTCCTGACACCAGATGACGTCTTCTGCCTGGGGGTGATGACCCAGCTCTTCGGCCAGGGCATGATGGGGGAAAGGATAGAGCTGCTCCAGCCGGATGATGGCGCAGTGTTTCAGTCCGGCGTCTTCCCTTTGTTGGAGGAGGTCGTAATAGACCTTGCCACTGCACAGGATGACCCGCCGTGCGCCACCGGCGCAGGTGGCATCGGCAATGACGGGCGCAAAGCGTGTCTGCGGTCCCATCTCGCTGAGCAGGGAGACGGCCTGCTTGTGCCGCAGGAGCGACTTGGGGCTGAACACGACCAGCGGCTTGCGGCAGCGGCGGGCGATCTGCCGCCGGAGCAGATGGAAGAAGCTCGCCGGGCTGGAGGGCATGCAGACCCGCATGTTGTTCTCGGCACAGAGCTGGAGGAAGCGCTCCGGTCGGGCGGAGGAATGTTCCGGCCCGGCTCCCTCATAGCCGTGGGGCAGGAGCAGGGTCAGGCCGGATGTCCGCAGCCATTTTGTCTCTCCGGCTGCAAGGAACTGGTCGATGATGATCTGCGCCCCGTTGGCGAAGTCGCCAAACTGGCCTTCCCACAGCACCAGCGCATCCGGGTTGCCCAGAGAATAGCCATACTCGAACCCCATCACGCCATATTCGGAGAGGGGGGAGTTCCACACGTTCACGGGAGCCTGCCGGGGGGCGATATGGGCCAGCGGCGTGTAGTGATGGCCCGTATGCTGGTCCGTCAGCACGGCATGGCGCTGGCTGAAGGTTCCCCGGCCGCAATCCTGCCCGGAGAGGCGTATGGCGTGGCCATCAAGGGCCAGCGTGCCAAAGGCAAGGGCCTCTGCCGTGGCCCAGTCCACCGGGCCGCCCTCGGCCAGCGTGGCCTGCTTCGCCCGAAGCTGCCGGGCCAGACGGGGATGGACGGTAAAATCCGCCGGAATGGCTGTCATCGCTTCCCCAACCTGCTGGAGCCGGGGCAGGGGCACGCCCGTCATGGGCTGGATGCGTTCGGGCGTGTCCAGCAGGCGGGTGGGGTCCTGCGGGCTGTAATCCAGCCAGTCGGTCGGGTCCGGCTGGTAGGTGTCGGCATCCTCGAAGGCCTGATGGAGCTGGGCCTGCACATCATCCCACAGGGCCTCCACCTCGGCAGGGTGGATGTCCGTCTCGGCCAGAACCTTCTCGGCATAGAGGCGGCGGAGTGTCGGGTGCTGGCTGATGGTCTGCACCATCGCAGGCTGCGTGAAGGCGGGGTCGTCCGTCTCGTTATGGCCGTGGCGGCGGTAGCTGATGATGTCCACCACGATGTCGCTGGCAAAGGTCTTCCGCCATTCATGGGCAAGGGCGGCACAGCGGGCCACGGCCTCGGGGTTGTCGCCATTCACGTGCAGGATGGGGGCCTGCACGGTCTTGGCGATGTCGGTGTTCCAGATGCCGGAATGGGCCGAGTCCGGGCTGGTGGTGAAGCCCACCTGATTGTTGATGATGAGATGCACCGTGCCGCCGGTACGGTATCCTTCCAGCCGGGACAGCTGGAGTGTTTCATACACCACGCCCTGCCCGGCGAAGGCGGCGTCCCCGTGGACGAGAATTCCCAGATGCTTCTGGCGGTCCTCATCCCTGTCCCTGTCCTGGTCGGCCCGGACACGGCCCAGCACGACCGGGTCCACCGCCTCCAGATGGGACGGGTTGGGGAGGAGGGAGATGCGGATCTCGTGGCGGCCCTGCCGGATGGTGGTCGTGGTGCCCAGATGGTACTTCACGTCCCCGGAGACCCGGATGCCTTCCGGGTAGAAGGCCTTGCCTGCGAATTCGCTGAAGATGGCGGCATAAGGCTTGCGCAGGATGTTGGCCATGACATTCAGCCGCCCCCGATGGGGCATGCCGAGCGAGATGGAGCGCACGCCGTCCCGTGCCGCCTCATTCAGCAGGGCCTGAAGGGCGACGATGAGGCTTTCTCCGCCTTCAAGGCCGAAACGGCGCATCCCGGTGAAACGCTGCTGGCAGAAGGTCTCGAAGCCTTCGGCACGGGTGAGCAGGCTCAGGATGCGCTCCTGCGAGAGGGGCAGGGCGGTGGCCGGTTTTTCTTCCAGATGGTCGATCCACCACTGCCGCTGCTGGCTGTCCTGAAGATGCATGAACTCCGCCCCGATCGGCCCGCAATAGGTCCGTTTCAGGCGGGCCAGCAGGGTGGGGTCGGTCTGGCTGTCGGGGGTGAGGGCATCGATCTGGCGGGCAGGGCGCAGGCCCAGCGGGTCCAGCTCTGCCTGGAGATGCCCGCAGAGGCGGAAGGCCTCCTTCAGCCGTTCATCCCGCAGGCTGACGTCCGGGACCGTGGCGTGCGGGCCTGTCTCATGTCTGGCAGGGTCGCCCATGGTGGCGAACAGCGTGTCATAGTCGGAAGGGACGGAGGCCGGGTCCTCCAGCCACTGGGTGTACAGCTCACCGAGATAGGCGATGTTTTCGCCATTGATCGCATTCTGGTGGTTCGGTGAGCCCGTCATGATGGCATCTTTCCTTCTTGCCTCGCTGGGAGGGTATTTTTAACCGATCGTGCCGGGAAGGCAAAATCTTCCCTCACCTTGTCGTCAGAGGGGCCGGGACGGCTTGCCTGCCCTGCCGGAGGGCGGTAGCGTGACTGTCACCATGAGTACGATTTCTATCAATTACGAGGCTGTCAGGCGGGCCGTGGTCAGCCGGGTGCCATGTCCGCACATTGTGGTGCCGGATTTCCTTGCGGGGCCGTCGCTGGCCCGGGCCGTGTCCCTGCTGCCGGAGATACGGGCGGGCGGGTCTTTCCCCATCGGGGCGCTTGAGCTCCATCCCGAGCTCAAGGCCATGATGGAAGACTTTGCCGGGCCCCGGCTGAAAGAGATCGTCTCTGAGAAATTCGGGCTGGATGTCCGTTCTGCGCCCAGCATGGTGACCATGCGGGGCCAGACACGGGCCAAGGATGGCCGCATACACAGGGACAGTGCCTCCAAGCGTGTGACCATCCTGCTCTATCTCAATGACCCGGAAAAGGATTGGGATCACAAGGGGGGGTGCCTGCGTTTTCTCAACGGGCCTGACGATGTGGAGGATTATGCCAGCGAGATTCCGCCTGTTGGTGGCACGCTGGTCATTTTCCCCAATGGGCCGGACACATGGCACGGCCACCGCCCCTATGTGGGGGCACGCCACACGGTCCAGCTCAATTACATGGCGCGGGATGGCCGTGCCCGGTATGAGCTGGTGCGCCATCATGTGTCCGCCTTCTGCAAGCGGTTGCCTTTTTTCGGGTAGAGACAGCTCTTATAATGAGGCCCGGATGGGTTTCTGAATGAAACGGGGCGGGGTTGGGCCCTGCCCGAGGGAGAATGAGAGAATGGGTTACAGGGTTGCCGTCGTTGGAGCGACAGGGGCTGTTGGGCGTGAGATTCTGAAGACACTGGCGGAGCGTCAGTTCCCGGTGGATGACATCGTGGCACTGGCCTCCGCCCGGTCTGCCGGGCGTGAGGTGTCCTTTGGTGAGAAGAAGGTCCTGAAGGTCCAGAATCTGGAGACGTTCGATTTCACGGGCTGGGATATCGCCCTGTTTTCTCCCGGTGGGGCGGTATCTGCAAAGTATGCCCCCAAGGCTGCGGCAGCGAAATGTCTGGTCGTGGACAACACGTCCCATTTCCGCATGGAGCCGGGCGTGCCGCTCGTGGTGCCGGAGGTCAATGCAGCTGCCCTGAAGAAGGCCCGCAAGGGCATCATCGCCAACCCCAACTGCTCCACCGCCCAGATGATGGTGGCCCTGAAGCCGCTGCATGACCTGTTCCGCATCAGGCGTGTGGTGGTGTCCACCTATCAGGCCGTGTCGGGAGCCGGGAAGTCAGGCATGGATGAGCTGTTCAGCCAGACGAAGGGCAGCTTCGTGAATGACGCACCGACCATTGCCCAGTTCACCAAGCAGATTGCCTTCAACCTGATCCCGCATATCGACCGCTTCATGGAGGATGGTTCCACCAAGGAAGAATGGAAGATGGCGGTCGAGACCCGCAAGATTCTGGACCCGGACATCAAGGTTCTGGCCACCTGCGTGCGTGTGCCGGTCTTCATCGGTCATTCCGAGGCCATCAGCATCGAGTGTGAGAAGCCGGTCGATCTGGAGAAGGCCCGTGCCGCCCTGCGGAAGGCTCCGGGCGTCGTGCTGCGGGACGAGCGGGAAGATGGCGGTTACGTCACTCCGATCGAATGTGTGGGTGAGGATGACACCTATGTGTCCCGCCTGCGCATTGACCCGACCGTGGAGAATGGTCTGGCCTTCTGGTGCGTGTCGGACAATCTCCGCAAGGGAGCAGCCCTCAATGCCGTGCAGATTGCCGAAAGCCTGCATGAGCAGCATCTGATCGGCAAGGACTCGCCGCTCTGGCAGCCGGTTCCCCGCCCGGAAGAGCCGGCGTAAAAGGCGTTACTTTCTGGAAAAGGTTCTGTCTTTCTGGTGGAACCTTTTCATAAGTTACGCCTGTAAAAGAGTGTAAGTGAAATCCTCTTCCCAAAAGGTGGTGCTGTCTCCATAGTGGATGGGCTATGTCTTATTTCACTTACACGCCTCCTCGCACGCCTGTTCCCTCCGGGGGGCGGGTTGGTGTTCTTCTCGTCAATCTCGGCACGCCGGATGATACGGGGTATTTCTCCGTCCGCCGCTATCTGAGGGAGTTTCTTTCAGACAGGCGGGTGATTGAGGCCCATCCCCTCATCTGGCAGCCGATCCTCAACACGCTGGTGCTGGCCCGTCGGCCCTCGGCCAGTGGGGCCAACTATGCCCGCATCTGGGACAGGGAGGAGAATGCCTCCCCTCTGCGTGTCTTCACCCGCAAGCAGGCGGAAGGGCTGGCCGAGCGTCTGGCCCCGGATGGAATCCCGGTGGCCTGGGGGATGCGCTATGGCCAGCCCTCTGTGAAGCAGGCCGTGGCGGAGCTGATGGACCAGGGTTGTGACCGTATCGTCAGCATTCCTCTCTATCCGCAATATTCCGCCACGACGACCGCAACGGCCAATGACCAGCTGTTCCGTGCCCTGATGCGCCTGCGGCGTCAGCCTTCCGTGCTGACGGTTCCTTCCTTCCCGGATCATCCACAGTTCATTGAGGCCCTGGTGGCTTCCGTGCGCCGGGTTTATGAGGGACTGTCTTTCACGCCGCAGCGTCTGGTGGCCTCCTATCATGGCCTGCCGAAAGAGTTCGTGGAGAAGGGCGACTCCTACCGGGATGAATGTGTCCGCACGACGAAAGCTCTGGCGGCGGCTCTGGGTCTGAGCGAGGAGGAGGTTCCGCTGACCTTCCAGTCACGCTTCGGCCCCATGGAATGGTTGCAGCCTTATACGGCCCCTTACATCTCGGCCCTGCCGAAACAGGGGATCACGAAGATTGCCGTCATCATGCCCGGTTTCATGGCGGACTGCATCGAAACGCTGGATGAAATTGGTCGTGAGGTGCGTGAGGAATTCATGGAAGCAGGTGGTGAGGAATTTGCTTTCATTCCCTGCCTGAATGATGCGCCAGAGGCTGTCACGTTGCTGGAGACCCTCTCCCGGCAGGCCATGAAAGGGTTCCAGTTCTGACTGGGTGAAGGAACATTCCGTTCAGGCATGAAAAAACCCGGCCATTTCTGGCCGGGTTTTTCTGTTCACACAGGAACGGTCAGGCATCAGTGAGCCGCAGGCTGTGCGTCACTTTCCGGATGTTCGGCATCGTACCACTGGGCCTTCTGGTTTGTCGCAGCAGCAGAATGGTTGTTCTGCCACCAGCCGGAACCATTCTGCTTGCTGTCGACAGGATGTTCCTTCTCCCACAGGGCAGCTTTCTCGGCGATGCTCTTGCGGTATTTGTGGCGCTGATACATGCCGACGGCGCAGCCGCCTACAGCACCGACTACGCCATGCTTATGGGCAACATGGCCAGCTACGGCCCCGGCGGCACCATATTTCAGGCAACCACCCGGCTCGGCCATGGCTGGAGCAGCAGAACCGGCCAGCACGGCAGCAGCGATGAGAGAGTAAATCTTGCGGGTCATGATCTGATCCTTGCAGAAAAATGAGACTGGCCTGTTGGTCATGGATGAGTGGCGTCCGGTTTCGGCCATCATGATGAAAGGCACGCCCTCTTATTGCTCATAATGGAGAGAGCGTCCATTGCCCCTTCATGATATGGGGAGAGGGACAGGGCTGGAAAGGATGCTAAAGGTTAATTTTTACTTTAATGACACGATCACACTATGGGGAGCGCCAACATGACAAAGGGACCACGCCGGGAAAGACAACCTGCCTGGCCAACGAAAGAAAATGGAATTGTCAGGGGATGAAATGGTCGGAGTGAGAGGATTCGAACCTCCGGCCCCTGCGTCCCGAACACAGTGCTCTACCAGGCTGAGCTACACTCCGACTTTGTGGGGCTATTCCTACCCTTCATCAGGGAAAGGCGCAAGGGGCAAACGGACTGTTTTTATAGAAAAATGAAGCCTTCTTTACAGAAATGGGCATGACACGCAAAAAACCCGCCTCCCAGAAGGAAGAGCGGGTTTTTTGCAAAGAACCGGGCAAAGGGGCGTGTCTGCCTCGCCTGCCGGGTGCCTCAGAGGGCTTTTTCCAGAGCGGGGAGAAGCTCGAAGAGATCCCCGACCATGCCATAATCGGCCACTTTGAAGATCGGTGCTTCAGGGTCGATGTTGATGGCAACGATCACACGGCTGTCCTTCATCCCGGCGAGATGCTGGATGGCCCCAGAGAGGCCGGTGGCGATATAGAGTTCGGGGGCCACTACCTTGCCGGTCTGTCCGACCTGCATCTCATTGGGCGCAAAGCCGGAATCAACAGCCGCACGGGAGGCCCCGATGGCAGCGCCCAGCTTGTCGGCCACTGGTTCCAGCAGGGTATGGAAGTTGCTGGCATCCTTGAGGCCTTTGCCGCCAGAGATGACCACACGGGCCACTTCCAGCTCCGGCCGGTCAGACTGGCTCTGCTCCAGTTTTACGAAGCTGCTTTTGCCATCATCTGCCGGAGCGTCCAGCACGTCGATGGGGGCACTGCCACCTTCTTCTTCCACGGGGTCGAAGCTGGAGGAGCGGACAGTCATGATTTTGATGCTGTCGCTGGACTGCACGGTAGCCAGTGCATTGCCCGCATAGATGGGCCGCACGAAGGTGGCATCATCCTTGATGGCCACGACGTCGGAGATCGGCTGGGCGTCCAGCAGACCAGCGAGGCGGGGCAGGATGTTTTTGCCAGTGGAGGACGCTGCGGAGAGGATATGGCTGTAAGACTCTGCCAGGCTGGCCAGCAGGGCAGCCGCAGGTTCGGCCAGAGCATGGTCCAGTGCGGGGACATGCAGGACCTTGCGGATGCCCGGCAGTTTGCTGGCGGCCTCTGTTCCTGCCTTGCCCAGAAGCAGGGCATCGACATCGCCAAAGCGGGAGGCAGCGGCAACGGCGGAGCGGGAGCCCTGACGGATCCTGCCGTTTTCGGCTTCAATCAGAACAAGTGCGGTCATCAGATCACCTTCGCTTCCGTCTTGAGCTTTTCGACCAGCTCTTCCACCGTTTCCACAATGACACCGGCCTTGCGTTCCGGCGGCTCCGCCACGCTGACGATCTTCAGGTGCGGCGTCAGGTCCACGCCGAGGGAGCCGGCCTCGATCGTTTCCAGCGGTTTCTTGCGGGCCTTCATGATGTTGGGCAGGGAAGCATAGCGTGGCTCGTTGAGGCGCAGGTCCGCCGTGATGACGGCTGGCAGGCTCAGGGAGACGGTTTCCGTTCCGCCATCGACCTCACGGGCGACCTCGACCCTGCCATCGGCAATTTCCACCTTGCTGGCGAAGGTCCCCTGTGGCCAGCCCAGACGGGCGGCCAGCATCTGGCCTGTGGCGTTCATGTCGTCATCAATGGCCTGTTTGCCCATGGAGACAAGACCCGGCTGTTCTTTCTCCACAACGGCCTTGAGAAGGCTGGAGACGGCACGGGGTTCGACTTCGGCATCGGTCTGGATGAGGATGGCCCTGTCGGCACCCATGGCCATGGCCGTGCGCAGAACATCCTGAGCGACCTGTGCCCCGATGGTAACAGCAACCACCTCGTCAGCCTGGCCTTTCTCACGAAGGCGGAGGGCCTCCTCCAGTGCAATTTCGTCGAACGGATTCATGGACATTTTCACGCCCTGCGTTTCGACACCACTACCATCAGCCGCGACACGCGGCTTGATGTTGTAATCAACAACCCTTTTGACGGGGACAAGAACCTTCATGGTCATCCTTTGTTGCTGTCGCGGCTCAAAGTGAAACTGTCTTCAGATTATCCCCTTTTGTCTCAAAAGTCACATCCCGGAAGGATAGTTGGGCCCGCTGCTGCCCTCTGGCGTGCACCAGGTGATGTTCTGGTCCGGGTCTTTGATGTCGCAGCTCTTGCAGTGCACACAGTTCTGGGCATTGATGACCAGCTCGTCCGTTTCGCTGGTCTCATAGACACCAGCCGGGCAGTAGCGGCTCTCCGGTGCGGCGAAGCGGGTCAGGTTGACCTCTTTCCATGTGGCCATGTCCTGCACTTTCAGGTGTACGGGCTGGTCCTCATCATGGCTCAGATTGCTGAGGAAGACGGACTCGGCCCGGTTGAAGGTCAGTGTCCCGTCCGCCTTGGGGTAGCTGATTTTTGGGGCCTTTTCTGCCGGGATCATCGTCTCGTTGTCGGCATGGCGATGGCGCAGCGTCCACGGGGCCTGCCCGCGGAAGATCATGCTGTCGATTCCGCTATAGAGGGCCCCGCCCAGCATCCCCCAGTGCGAGAAGGCCGGACGGATGTTGCGGGCGGCGTGCAGTTCCTTCCACAGCCACGAGCTTTTGAGGCGGTCCATGTAGGAAGACGCTTCGGCCCGCTCATTCTGGATGGCGTCCATCACCGCCTCGGCAGCGATGATGCCAGATTTCATGGAGGTATGGATGCCCTTGATCTTGGGCATGTTGAGGAAGCCGGCACAATCGCCTGTCAGCACCCCTCCGGGGAAGACCGGATGGGGCAGGGACTGCACGCCTCCCTCAGAGATGGCCCGTGCCCCGTAGATGATGCGCCGGCCACCCTCGAAATGCTCCCGGAAGGCCGGGTGCTGCTTGGTGCGCTGCATTTCCTCGAACGGTGACAGCCACGGGTTGCGGTAATCCAGGGCCGTGATGAAGCCGTAGGAGACGAGATTTTTCCCGAAATGGTAGAGGAAGGCCCCGCCGTAGGTGTGTGTGTCCAGCGGCCAGCCGAAGCTGTGCTGCACGAAGCCGGGGCGGTGTTTTTCTGCCGGAATTTCCCAGACTTCCTTGATGCCAAGGCCGAAGGTCTGCGGGTCGGCCCCCTTGCGGAGGTCGAAGGTGTTCATGGCCTTCTTGCTCAGGGAGCCACGGGCACCTTCGGCCAGAATGGTCTGGCTGGCCCGCAGGATCATGCCCGGCATGTAGTCCGGTTTTTCTTCTCCCTTCCGGTTCACGCCCATGTCCCCGGTGATGATACCGCAGACCCTGCCATTCTCGATGAAGAGGTCAGCTCCGGCGAAACCGGGATAGATTTCGACTCCCAGAGCCTCGGCCTGTTCTCCCAGCCAGCGGCAGAAGGCTCCGAGAGAGATGACGTAATTTCCCCGGTTGTCCATCTGCGGCATGAGCAGATGCAGGGCCGGGACGGGGAGAGCGGCCTTTCTGGTCAGGAACAGCAGCTTTTCACTGCTGACGGGTGTATCCAGCGGGGCCCCCCGTTCTTTCCAGTCCGGGAAGAGTTCGGCCAGCGTTGTGGGTTCCAGTACGGCGCCAGAGACGATATGGGCGCCGACTTCGCTTCCCTTTTCCAGCAGACAGACGGAGAGGTCCGGATTTTCCTGTTTCAGCCGGATGGCCGCCGTCAGTCCGGCAGGCCCCCCACCCACGATGACAACATCAAAAGCCATTTCTTCCCGTTCAATGGCGGTGTTATCGCTCTGTGGCTGCGTCATGGCGTACTCCTGCTGGCTGCCTGAAACATGAAGCTGTACGGGGGACGTATCTCACCCTTTCCGTGTGAAGGTCCAGTAAAAAGGCTGCCGTCCTTCACGGAAGGCCTTGGCCTCATAACGGGTGGGGGACCAGCCCTCAGGCCGTTCCAGTGCAGGGGCTGGAGCCTCGAAGAGGTCCTGCTGGCCCATCACTTCTGTGACCCACTCCTGATAGACGGGATGGTCGCTGGCCACTCGCCAGTGGGCACCGGGCTTGAGGAGTCTGGCCATCTGCCGGATGTTTTCGGGATGGATGAAACGCCGTTTGGCATGGCGTGCTTTCGGCCACGGGTCCGGGAACATGAGGTAGGCCCGGTCCAGGCAGCCATCGGGCAGGCCCTTCAGCAGCTGGCGGCCATCTTCCGCCCAGAGGCGCAGGTTGTCAGGACCGGTGGCCGTGGCCTCTTCGCCTTCGGGAATGATGCGGGAGAGGAGGGAGCAGACGCCGTTATCGAACACTTCCGAGGCGATGTAGCCTGTCTCGGGGTTCCGGGCCGCCTGATCGAAGGCATGTTCACCGCCACCGAATCCGATTTCCAGATAGAGCTTTGAAACCGGCTTCCCGAAGCCCTTCAGCGGGTCGGCCATGTTGCGGAAATGCACACGGGGCAGGGCCTCATCCAGCAGGCGCTGCTGGCGGGGGCGGAGAGGATGGCCACGCTGGCGGCCATAGAGACGTTCGGGCTGGGGTTTGATGTCGTCAGGCAACGGTCGATACACAGTCTGAAAATGGCAAAAAGCCCCCACCCTCAACGCATGGTCCATGCGGGTCGGGAGAAGGGGCCTGAAGGGTGGAGGGGGACAGCCCCCTCCATGGAGACAGACTCAGCGGTTGAGCGCGCTCTTGAGCTGCTCGGCCAGGTCGGTGTTCTCCCATGTGAAGTTGTCCAGAGCGGGGTCTGGAATACGGCCAAAATGCCCGTAGGCGGCCGTCTTGGCGTAGATGGGGCGGTTCAGGCGCAGGCGCTCACGGATGCCACGGGGAGAAAGGTCCACCATCTCGTTCAGCAGGGAGCCGAGGCGGACCTCATCCACATCCTTGCCGGAGCCGTCGAGATCGACATAGACGGAAAGCGGACGGGAGACGCCGATGGCGTAGCTGAGCTGGATGGTGCAGCGGTCGGCCAGACCGGCAGCTACCACGTTCTTGGCGAGGTAGCGGGCGGCATAGGCGGCGGAACGGTCCACCTTGGTGGGGTCCTTGCCGGAGAAAGCCCCGCCACCGTGAGGGGCGGCACCGCCATAGGTGTCCACGATGATCTTGCGGCCTGTCAGACCGGCATCACCATCCGGCCCACCGATGACGAAGTTGCCCGTCGGGTTGACGTAGAATTCGTGTTCCGGGCACATCCAGCCTTCCGGCAGGACTTCACGCACGGTCTCACGCACCATCTCACGGATGGTGTTCTGCCGCATTCCTTCGACATGCTGCGTGGAAACGACGACGGAAGTTGCGCCGACCGGCTTGCCATCCACATAGCGCAGCGTGACCTGGCTCTTGGCATCTGGCAGCAGGCCGACGCCACGGGCATCACCCTGCTTGCGGTAGTCCCGGATGCGCTCGAGGATGTTCTGGGCATAGAACAGGGGAGCAGGCATCAGCTCTTCTGTTTCACGTGTAGCGAAACCGAACATGATGCCCTGGTCACCGGCCCCTTCATCCTTGTCGCCTGCGCTGTCCACGCCGACGGCAATGTCAGCGGACTGGGCATGGAGGAAGGAGGTGATCTCGGCCTTTTTCCAGGAGAAGCCTTCCTGGTCGTAGCCGATGTCCTTGATGGCCTGACGGGCACGGTCGATCAGGGTGTCCTCCACGGCCTTGGGGCCACGGACTTCACCGGCAAGGATGACACGGTTGGTGGTAACCAGCGTTTCACAGGCTACACGGGCTTCCGGGTCGGCCTCAAGGTAAGCATCGAGGACGGTATCGGAGATACGGTCTGCCACCTTGTCGGGATGACCTTCGGAAACGGATTCAGACGTAAAGAGAAAATCGCCGTGATTGCGCACTCAGGGACCTCACAGGGAATGAGTGGTGAAAAGAGGCTGCCCCTGCCCCCCGAAAGGCACAAGTGACAGGAAGTAAGAGTTCTACCGCTTGGCTGAAAATACCCTCGAGGTCAAGAGCGGGCTTACTGCATGACCGGAATGTGCTGTATGGGAGGGGGATGGCGAATATGAGAGGATAGGTTTCAGAGTGACTGGATGTGCAGGGGAAAATGAAATCCTGTTTCGGGAAGAAGAGGATTTTCTCAGAACCCAGCTGATTACCTATCTGGGAAATAAAAGGGCGCTTCTGGATTTCATCGAGGCAGCCATCGTCGATGTGAAAACAAGGCTTGGCAAGGATCACATTGATTTTCTTGACCTTTTTTCAGGAACAGGCGTCGTGGCCCGCATGGCCAGACGCCATGCCAGATGTATCCACTGCAATGATCTTGAAGAGTACAGCTTCGTTACGAATACCTGCTACCAGACGAACAGGGGGGCTCTTGATATTCATGAGCTGGATCATGAAATCCGGCGGATCAGACGGGATGTTGAAACGAATTTCGAGCCGGGCTTCATTGCGGAATTATATGCTCCGCAGGATGATCGCACCATAAAATACGGAGAAAGAGTTTTTTACACGAGACGGAATGCCATTTTTCTGGACAGTTTTTGTAGAGCTCTTGCCCAGACACCGGATCATCTGAAACCGTATGTTCTTGCTCCGGTCATTGCCCAAGCTTCCGTGCACACGAATACATCTGGTGTTTTCAAGGGATTTTACAAGAATCGGGCCGGATTTGGTCAGTTTGGAGGAGATTCCCGCAATGCCTTGTCCCGCATCATGCGGAATATTGAGGTGGTTGCGCCGGTTCTGAGCCATTTTTCCTGTGAGTCGTTCATTCATAAGGGCGATGCGAATGACGTTGTAAGGGATGTTGGGAAGGTGGACATTGCCTATTTTGATCCCCCTTACAATCAGCATCCTTATGGATCGAACTATTTCATGCTGAATATCTTATGTGATTACAGGAGACCGCTTGATATCAGTCGGGTTTCCGGCATCCCGAAGGAGTGGAACAGATCTTTCTACAACAAGGCACGACATGCAGAGACACGTCTCTTTGATGCCATTGACAATGTGAAAGCCGATTTCGTGCTTATTTCCTATAATTCCGAAGGGTTCATCAAGCGTGACCGTTTCATATCGGAACTCTGGTCCTTGGGGGAGGTGAGTGTCATGGATACGTGTTACAACACGTTCCGTGGCTGCCGGAATCTGTCTGACAGGGACAGATATGTAACAGAGAATCTGTATCTGGTGGACAAAAGGTAAGGATACACGACCAGAAAGGACGGGATGGCATGCGGGACCTGCCTGTTGGCAGCTCCCACATGATGCAGGGGGCTCAGGGTGTGTTCAGTACGTCCTGCATCCCGTAAAGGCCGGGGGTGCGGCGGGGATCAGCCAGCCAGAGGGCGGCTTTCAGTGCCCCACGGGCGAAGACACGGCGGTCCAGCGCCCGGTGGGAGAGGGAGATTTCCTCATCAGCGGCAAAGAAGCGCAGATCATGCTCGCCAACAACCTGCCCGCCTCGCAGGGAGGCAAAGCCGATGGCACCATCAGGCCGTTTCCCGTTCTGATCCAGCCGCCTGACAGCCTCGAAGTCATCATCCCGGCCTGCGGCTACGGCTCGACCGATGGCCAGTGCCGTGCCAGAAGGTGCATCCAGCTTCTGGCGGTGATGGACTTCCAGAATTTCAGCATCGTAGTCCGGCAGGGCGGCGCCGAGCTGACGGGCCAGGGAAAGCAGCATCGTCAGGGCCGGGGAGAAATTGGCCGCCTGTAGAACGGCTACCTGTCCGGCGGCTTCATGCACGGCCTGCTGGGCTGCTCCGTCCAGCCCTGTTGTGCCCAGAACCCAGGCACAGCCTGCCGCAGCGAAGGCTTTGGCATGGGCGGGGACAAGACTGGCATGGCTGACATCAATGATGACATCGCATCGGCTGGCCAGTTCTGATGCGCTGGAGACGATGTTGCGGGCAGGGTCTGCCGTGCGGGACAGGCCGCCAGCCAGAAGGGCCCCGGCCTCCTCGGCGCAGAGATGGCCAAGACGCCCCGTGATGCCAGCAATGCCGATGCGGGGGGAGGTGTTGCTCATCGTTGGTGTCCTTTACCGGTGGTCAATGAGCTTTTTGACACGGGCAAAGAAGCCGGTATGTTCTGGGCTGCCTTTGCTGTGGTCACCGCTTTCGGCCTCAAACTCCTCCAGCAGCTCACGCTGGCGCTTGGTCAGATGGCTGGGTGTTTCCACGGTGATGCGGATATACATGTCACCTCGTGCCTTGGAGTGCAGGACGGAGAAGCCCTTGCCACGAAGGCGGAAATTGTCGCCTGTCTGTGTCCCGGCAGGGATTTTCACCATTGTCCGGCCACCATCAATCAGCGGCACTTCGATCTCGTCGCCCAGAGCGGCCTGTGTCATGCGCAGGGGCACACGGCAGTGGATATTGGCTCCTTCACGCTCGAAGATGCTGTGACTGTCCACTGTGACCAGAACATAAAGGTCCCCGGGCTGGACACCTTCACCTCCGGCTTCGCCCTTGCCTGCCACACGGATGCGGGTGCCATCTTCGATCCCAGCCGGGATGTCGATTTTTACGGTCTCTCTGGCGGCTTCCGTACCGCTGCCGTGGCAGCTGTGGCATGGATTGCTGACAGTCTGGCCTGCGCCGTTACAGGTGGGGCAGGGGCGCTCCACCACGAAGAAGCCCTGCTGTACCCGCACGGCACCCTGCCCGTGACAGGTCTGGCAGGTCTGCCGGCTGGCGTTGGGATCGGCCGAACCTGAACCATGACAGCTGGAACATGCCTTGCGTGTGGCGATCTCGATCTCCCTGCTGATGCCTGAGAAGGCTTCCGTCAGGGAAATGTCGACCTGGACCTGTACATCCTCGGCCTGACGCTGCTGGCGGCCACGACGTCCGCCCATATTGAACATCTGCTCGAAAATGTCGCCCAGACCGCCAGCATCAAAACCGCCGAAGCCGCCACCAAAACCACCGGCTCCACCGCTGCCGCCCATACCGTTCTGGAAGGCATCATGGCCGAAACGGTCATAGGCGGCCCGTTTCTGGTCGTCTTTCAGCACTTCGTAAGCGGCATTGACTTCCTTGAATTTCAGCTCGGCCTTTTCGTCCCCCGGATTGCGGTCGGGATGGTAGCGCATGGCCAGCTTGCGATAGGCCTTTTTGATCTCTTCACCGCTTGCGGAGCGGGAGACACTGAGTGTCTCGTAATAATCCATCTGTGTAGCCATAGTGATCCTCAGTCACGCAGGAGAGCGGACACCCGGACAAGGCGTGCGGGGTGTGGCCTGCCGGAGCCGGACAGGTGCAAGGCCCTCAATGTAAAAAGGGCGCCTGTTCCCCGCAGAGAGAGGGAAACAAGACGCCAACCGCAGGAAGGGAGCCCGGCCTGTCGGCACGGACTCCGTCCCTTTTCAGCGATTATTTCTTTTTCTTGTCGTCAACATCTTCGAATTCAGCATCGACGACATCTTCGTCAGTCTTGCCACCGGCCTGATGTTCCTCACCGGCGGAGGCACCGGCCTGATGGACGGCCTGACCAACCTTCATGGCAACCTGTGTCAGATGCTCGCTGGCGCTCTTGATGGTCTCGGCATTGTCGCCTTCCAGAGCCTCGCGGGCCTTCTTGATGGCTTCCTCGGCTTCGGTCTTGTCAGCGGCCGGAACCTTGTCACCATTTTCGGAGAGGGTCTTCTCCGTCTGATGGATCATGGCTTCGGTGCTGTTACGCAGGTCCACCAGCTCACGGCGGGCCTTGTCAGCAGAGGCGTTCTCCTCAGCTTCCTTGACCATGCGATCAATGTCGGCATCGGAGAGACCACCATCGCTTTTGATGGAGATGTTCTGCTCCTTGCCTGTGGCCTTGTCCTTGGCGGAGACATTCACGATACCGTTGGCGTCAATGTCGAAGGTCACTTCAATCTGCGGCACACCACGGGGAGCCGGAGCGATGCCTGTCAGGTCGAAGTTGCCGAGCAGCTTGTTGTCCGCAGCCATTTCGCGCTCACCCTGGAAGACCTTGATGGTCACGGCAGGCTGGTTGTCTTCGGCTGTGGAGAAGGTCTGGCTCTTCTTGGTCGGGATCGTCGTGTTGCGGTCGATCAGACGGGTGAAGACACCACCCAGCGTCTCGATACCGAGGGACAGCGGGGTCACGTCCAGCAGCAGCACGTCCTTCACGTCACCCTGGAGCACGCCACCCTGCACGGCGGCACCGATGGCAACCACTTCGTCCGGGTTCACGTTGCGGGCGGGTTCCTTGCCGAAGAACTCCTTCACGCTTTCCACGACCTTCGGCATACGGGTCTGGCCACCGACAAGGATGACTTCCTTGATGTCAGCCGGTGTCAGATCAGCATCCTTGAGGGCCTTGCGGCAGGGCTCCAGAGAGCGCTTAATGAGGTCTTCAACGAGGCTTTCCAGCTTCGCACGGGTCACCTTGACGACCAGATGCTTCGGACCGGAGGCATCTGCCGTGATGAAGGGCAGGTTGACTTCCGTTTCCTTGGCGGAGGACAGCTCGATCTTGGCCTTCTCGGCGGCTTCCTTCAGGCGCTGGAGGGCCATCTTGTCCGTGCGCAGGTCCAGACCCTGCTCACGCTTGAACTCGTCAGCCAGATAGTCGATCAGCTTGTTGTCGAAGTCTTCACCGCCGAGGAAGGTATCACCATTAGTGGACTTCACCTCGATCACGCCATCGGAGATTTCGAGGATGGAGATGTCGAACGTACCACCACCAAGGTCATATACGGCCACGTTGCCGGAATCGCCTTTCTCGAGCCCGTAAGCGAGAGCGGCGGCGGTCGGCTCGTTGATGATGCGCTTGACGTCCAGACCAGCGATGCGGCCAGCATCACGGGTGGCCTGACGCTGTGCATCGTTGAAGTAGGCCGGAACGGTGATGACGGCTTCGGTCACCTTCTCGCCCAGATAGGCCTCTGCCGTCTCTTTCATCTTGCCGAGAACGAAGGCGGAAATCTGGGACGGAGCGTAGTTCTCACCACGGGCACGCACCCATGCATCGCCGTTGTCACCCTTCACGATTTCGTAGGGAACGGTCTTCTGGTCCTTGGCGACGGTCGGGTCATCGTAGCGGCGACCGATCAGACGCTTGACGGCATAAAGCGTGTTGGTGGGGTTGGTGACGGCCTGACGCTTGGCGGCCTGACCGACCAGACGCTCACCGCTATCTGTAAAGGCAACGACAGACGGCGTGGTGCGGGCACCTTCGCTGTTCTCGATCACCCTGTTCTCGTTACCCTCGCGGACTGCAACGCAGGAGTTGGTGGTCCCGAGGTCAATACCAATAATCTTGCCCATGGATATCTGTCCCTTTTCAGCGGCTTCCCACAACCCCTCAAGGCATTGGGAGAAGCCCTATTGCGACGTTATCAGGTCTGGGGGCAGGCCAAGGCCTGCAACACCCTTGCTGTTCGATCTGGGGAGGGGTGTCTTGTGTTTCAAGAGCAGGAATGGAAAAGATTTACAGTGTCCTGCTGGAGGTGTGAGGAGTTTCTTTTTGGTCAAGGTCTTCTTTTTCGGGTAAGGTCCCACCTTTACCCTGCAACCGGTTTCATCCGTGGGAGCCTGTCTTCTGTCCTGTCTGTTTTCCCTGTTCCGCAAGGCGGGCCGTCTTCTGCCCCTGTTTTCCGAGCCGGGGCGGGGCCCGACCTGGTGTTCGGTTCTTTTTCTGCCGTCTGCTGCTTTTCTGCTGCTGTGTGCCTGCCAGCCCATAGGGCCGGAACATCTCCAGAATGATCAGCTGGCTTATTCCCGGGCACTGGGGGAAGTGCAGAAACGTGAGATGCTGCTCAATATCGTGCGGCTGCGTTATGGCGAGCCGCCTGCGTTTCTTGACACGACACAGGTGATTGCCGGTTACAACTTCTCCCGCAGTGTTTCGGGGGGGTACTATGGCTATCCGGCTTCTGCTGTCAGCAATTACCTGTTTGGAACGGGGACACTTTCCCAGGCGGAAAATCCGACCATCACCTATCAGCCTCTGACAGGTGAGCAGTATGCGGAAAATGTGGTGCGTCCCATTTCGCCCACGGCCATCATGCCGCTCAGTCTTGGTGGCATGGCCATCGACACTCTCCTGCGGCTGACGGCACAGTCCATTGATGGATTGTCCAATGTGCGGGGTGTCGGGCCATTCGGGGGTGGGTCCGTGCGGTTCTACCTGCTTCTGCATGACCTGCGCCAGCTTCAGCTGGCCGGGGCGATGACGGTACGTATTTCTACCGATGACCCGGCTGCCTCCGGCAAGGGGGGGAAATCGGGTGCCAGCAGTGCAACCGGTCAGGGGAATGGCAATGCCGGGTCCGGCAATGGTGGCGGGGGATCAGGCAATACGTCTGGCGAGCATATCTATCTTGTGCTGACAACCACGGCGGACAGCAATCTTCAGGCCATACAGGGGGAGGTACGCCGCCTGCTGCATCTGGAGCCCAATACGGCGGAGGCGGAGATCGTCTATGGGCCATATCCGAAGAAACAGGGGCAGATCGCCATTCTCACACGGTCCATGCTCGCCATGCTGACCCAGCTTTCCTACGAGATGGAAGTGCCGGAGAAGGATGTCCGCTCCGGCAGGACCCTGCCGACCATCGGGCAGGTTGGCATCGAGAGCCGCCCTGAGGTTGCCATTCATTCCGGCAGGAATGAACCTGGGGAAAGCTATGTTTCCGTTTTCTATAAAAAGTGCTGGTACTGGATTTCCGATACGGATTTCCGTAGCAAGGAGGCATTCACCATGGTGCAGGTCCTCAGTACCCTTGCGGCAACCAGTCATGGCGGCGGTGCCGTCGTGACGATTCCGGCAGGGTGACCGGGCACGGGATGGGTGTGGACATAGCGGAAAAATGGTCATGAAGCAGAAACCGGTGATCCTTCAGATTCTGCCGGCATTGGGTATTGGCGGCCTTGAGCGTGGCGCCATCGACATGGCCGAAGCCATAAGTCAGGCCGGTGGCCGGGCGCTCGTGGCGGCGGAGGGTGGAGCTCTGCTGTCCCGTCTGCGGTATGTCGGTGGTGAGCATGTGGAGCTGGCGTTTCGCAAGAGGATGTCCCTGCGGTATTTTTTCAGCCGGGTGAAGGCCTTGCAGATGCTGATCCGGCAGGAGGGGGTCGATCTTGTCCATGCCCGGTCCCGGTATCCGGCTCTTGTGGCGGTTGTGGCCTGCCGCCGGGAGAAAGTGCCGTTGGTGACGACCTGGCACGGTGACCACCAGACGAATTTCTGGCTCAAGAAGTTCTATAATTCCGCTCTGGTACGGGGGCAGCGTGTCATTGCCGTTTCCGAGCATATTGGCGAGAGACTGCGGCATGATTACAGGGTTGGGGAGGACAGGCTGCGCATCATCCCCCGTGGCAGTGATCCGGAGATTTTTTCCCCGGGGGCGGTGAAAGGCCTCCAGATGCAGACGCTGCTGGAGCGCTGGCGAATTGGTGAGGAAAGCCGCATCATTCTCATGCCCGGCCGCATGACCCGCTGGAAAGGACAGGAATGTCTGATCGAGGCTCTTGGCTATCTGGCCACCCATCATCCGGGGCTGGACTGGGTCTGCGTCATGGTCGGGCCAGGGGAGGACAGCAGCTATGCCCGGATGCTGCACAGGATGGCCGAGGAGCGGGGCATAGCGACTCGTCTGCGTTTTGCTGGTCCCTGCCGGGACATGGCAGCGGCCTACCGGCTGGCGCATGTTGTGACGGTGCCTTCTCTCCGGCCTGAGCCCTTCGGGCGGGTGCCGGTGGAAGCACAGATGATGGGCTGCTGGGTGATCGGCTCGGCCCGTGGCGGCCTGAAGGAAACCATACAGCATGGTGAAAGCGGGACGCTTGTTCCGGCGGGGGACCATCGGGCGCTGGCCGGTGCCCTGAGGGAAGTGCTGGACGTGCCACCAGAACTTATGGCAGAGCGGCAGGACGAGATCCGTGCCCATGCTCTTGCCCATTATACCAAGCAGCACATGCAGCGGGCGACGCTGGGCGTGTATGATGAGCTGCTTCCTGCTGGCTTGCGGGAAGCGTTTGTGCGCTTTCATGAGGAGAGGGATGCAGGTTCATGAAGCCTGAACAGGAGAGAAAGACCGGCGAAGCCCCCATGACAGCACGGCAGGAGCGCCAGCTGCGGGAAGCCCAGGCCCTGCGGGCCAACCTTCTGCGTCGCAAACAGCAGCAGCGCAGCCGTCCGGCCGTGTCTGGGCGTGTAACAGCCTCTGCCAGCCAGGGGGATCGCTGAGTGACCAGCCCGCGTCTGCCACTGCCATCGCGGCAGGAGGTTGCCCTCGGTATCATCACGGTGTTGTGGGGGGGGACCTACTACATCATCCAGATGGCGCTGAAGACTAGCGGTCCTCTGTTTTTCATCGGGGTCCGGTTCCTCATCGCTGCCCTGTTTGTGGTCTGTTTTGTTGGGCGCAAGCATATCATGCAGGGGATTCCACGTTCGGAGATATGGCGTGGCGGGCTGATCGGTATCGTGCTGGCTTTCGGTTACATCTGTCAGACGATCGGGCTGATGAGCATCACCAGCAGCCGTTCTGCCTTTCTGACAGCTCTCTATGTGCCGTTGGTGCCGCTGCTTCAGTGGATCATCCTGCGCAAGGCTCCGAGCAGGAGTGGGATTGCCGGCATTTTTCTTGCCTTCGTTGGGCTGGTTCTGCTGGCCGAGCCGTGGAAGACCGGCCTGACCATGAGCACGGGTGACGGCCTGACCCTGCTGGGGACTTTTTCTTACGCTTTTGAGATCATCTGCGTCGGGCTGTTCGCTCTTCACACGGATAGCCGCCGCATGGCGTTTGTCCAGCTTGTGGCGGGTGGACTTTTTGCTTTCTGTGCCATGCCGGTAATGGGAGAGCATGTGCCCGCCTTCAGCTGGGGCTGGATGGGGTGTGCGCTGGTGATGGGCATTGTGAGTGCGGCTACCCAGCTGGTGCTCAACTGGGCGCAGAAAACGGTCTCTCCCACCAAGGCGACCCTCATCTATTCCAGTGAGCCGATCTGGGGGGGGCTGGTTGGCTGGGTGACGGGTGACGTGTTGACGATGACCACGCTCATTGGGGCTGGTTTCATTGTGGCTGGTGTGCTGGCCAGTGAGGTAAAACCCCGCTGGCCCCGCTTCCGTCGGACGTTGCGTGGTGGTGCTGTGCGTGAACTGCCTTCGGAGAGGAAGCGTCGCCGTCGGCTCAGCATGTCTGAGCTGGTGATCCGTGGTTCATCGGGGGATTGACCCCCTCCGGGCCGTTCCTCCGCTTTGCGCCGGGGCAGACAGATGATATGACAGGGCAGGCCCGGCTGGTCGGGTCTGTCTCTGTCCGGGGGCGGTCTGTCCCTGTCAGGTTTTTGTCGATTTTCAGTAAGACATCACCATCCACAAGGGAGAACGGCCATGTCGATCATGCCTGACCACTGGATACGCCACATGGCGCAGGAACACGGCATGATAGAGCCGTTTGTCGAGGCGCAGAAGCGTGAGAAGGTCATTTCCTACGGGTTGTCCTCCTATGGGTATGATGCTCGTGTCGCTGATGAATTTCACATCTTCACAGATGTTGACAGTGCCGTGGTGGACCCCAAGAATTTCTCTGCTGACAGTTTCGTGACACGCCGCGGGGACATCATCATCCCGCCCAACAGTTTTGCATTGGCCCATACGGTGGAATATTTCCGCATCCCCCGTGATACGCTGGTCGTGTGCCTTGGCAAGTCCACCTATGCCCGCTGTGGGATCATCGTCAACGTCACACCGCTGGAGCCGGAATGGGAGGGGCAGGTGACCATCGAGATCAGCAATACCACCCCCCTGCCAGCCCGTATCTATGCCAATGAGGGCATCTGCCAGTTTCTGTTTTTTCAGGGAGCCAGTCCTTGTGAAGTCAGCTATGCTGACCGTGCCGGAAAGTATATGCGCCAGTCCGGTGTAACGCCCCCGCGGCTTTAAAATTCAGACAAGCAGAGAACCTCATCCAGCCTGTGAGGCACGGTGATGGGATGAGGTATGGAGAGAGACAGATGGATTATTTCCTGATCGAAGGTGGCCACCGTCTTGAGGGGCGCATTTCTGTTGGTGGGGCCAAGAATTCGGGCCTGAAACTGATGGTGGCCGCCCTGCTTTCCGAAGGGCCTCTCATTCTTTCCAATATTCCCGATATTGCGGATATCCGTACCATGCGGACCCTGCTGGGGCAGCTGGGTTATGACGTGGTGGAGATTGATGGTCCCCGGCAGCTCAGCCTTGGTGGAACCATCCAGTCGGTAGAGGCTCCTTACGACATCGTGTCCCGGATGCGGGCCTCCATTCTTGTTCTGGGACCTCTGCTGACCCGTATGGGAGAAGCCCGTGTCTCCCTGCCGGGTGGGTGTGCCATCGGGACACGCCCGGTGGACCTTCATCTCAAAGGACTGGAGGCCCTGGGCGCCGAGATCACGCTGGAGGGGGGTTACATCAATGCCAGAGCGCCCAATGGCCTGAAGGGCGGGCGTGTCGTGCTGCCATTCCCCAGTGTGGGGGCGACGGAGAATGTTCTCATGGCAGCCACGCTGGCCCGTGGCACGACGGAGATCGTCAATGCTGCCCGGGAGCCGGAAATTCTGGACCTTGCCAACTGCCTCAATGCCATGGGGGCGAAGATCACCGGGGCACATTCCGGCACCATCATGGTAGAGGGGGTGGAGCAGCTTCATGGTGCTCGTTACTCCGTCATGCCAGACCGCATCGAGTGTGGCACCTATGCCTGCGCCGTGGGCATGACGGGTGGGGATGTCCTGCTGGAAGGTGGCCGCATGGTAGATCAGGAAGCGGTTGTCTATGCGCTCCAGCAGGTTGGCGTGGATGTTACGGAAGAGGCTGATGGCTTGCGGATACGGAGTGAGGGAAAGCTGCGGGGGCTGGACCTGACAACCGAACCTTACCCCGGTTTTCCGACCGACATGCAGGCGCAGTTCATGGCCATGCTCTCTGTAGCGGAGGGAGCGTCCATGATCACGGAAACGATCTTCGAGAACCGTTTCATGCATGTGCCGGAACTGAACCGCATGGGGGCCAACATCACCATCCAGGGGCGGTCAGCCGTGATCCGTGGGGTGGAACGCCTCTCTGGTGCCAAGGTGATGGCCACGGATCTGAGGGCATCTTTTTCACTGATCCTGGCTGGCCTCGTGGCCGAGGGTGAGACGGAACTGAGCCGTGTCTATCATCTCGACCGTGGGTATGAGCATGTGGAGAAGAAGCTCTCCGCCTGCGGGGCCAAGATCAGGCGTGTGAAGGTTTCTTCAGACGCCGCATGACGCTGGGCACGTCCGTTACGACCTCGTAGAGGGTTTCTGCCCCTGCATCGGCGAAACCCTGTGCCTGCGTGGCCTGCAGCAGGGCGATGAGCGGGTCGGCCCAGCCGTTGGTGTTGAGAATGATGATGGGCCGCTGGCTCAGCCCCAGCTGGCGGTTCACGAGAACCTCCATGAATTCGTCGAATGTGCCAAACCCTCCGGGGAGGATGACATAAGCGTCAGCTTCTTCGAATAGCCGGGCTTTCCGGCTGGGCATGTCTTCTGTCACTTCCAGGTCTGTGACGCCTTCATGCAGGATTTCCTGCGCTTCCAGAAAGCGGGGAATGATGCCTTTTACGGTACCGCCGGCCAGCAGGGTAGCATCGGCCACGGCGCCCATCAGGCCAGCAGTCCCGCCCCCATAGACGAGAGTGAGACCCGCTTCCCCCAGGGCTGTTCCGAGGGCACGGGCTACCTGCATGTGAGCCGGATCGTGCCCGGGGCGTGACCCGCAGAAGACGGAGCAGGAGCGGATGGTCATGATGGACTGTTTCCTCCGAACAGAAAAATGCCGGGCAGAGAAGACTGTACCCGGCATTCTGGCAACTGGCAGCCCCGCTGGGGAGGAACCGGGAAAGGCCCCACCCAGCAGGCGGCTGTTGGTCAGGCAGCGTTTTTCGGCACACCACATCCCGGAATACGGGAGAAGATGGCACTGAAGGCGATACCACTGATGCAGAGCACACCAGCCACGGCAAACATGACACCCCAGCCCATGTGGTCACGCAGACCGCCCATGAACCAGCTGGAAATCACGATGGTCAGGTCGGTGAAGATGGAGTAGGCGGCGATCAGGATACCGTGGAACTCCGGCCCATCGGTACGGACGGCCATGGTGCCCATGGCGGGGAAGAGCAGGGAGAAGCCCGCACCCGTCAGTGCAGCACCGATCAGGCCACCCGTGGGGTTGTGCACCAGGCAGAAGACGGCCATGGCAATGGCTTCCGTCACCAGGGACATGTAAGCGATCGGCACACCGCCATGCTTGTCGATCTGGCCGGAGACGAAAATACGCATGAAGATGAAGCAGGCAGCGAAAACGCCGAAGGCCACACCCAGGCCAGCCCAGTGGTTATCCGTGTAATACAGGGCCAGGAAGCTGTTGACCGTACCAAAGCCGACAGACCCGGCAGCCAGAGCGGCACCATACGGCAGCACTTTCTTGACGGCGAGGGCGAAGGACATCGGCTTGCCTTTGCTCGGCAGCGGCTTGATGGCTTTGTAGAAGGTCAGCAGGATGATGCCGCCAATACCCAGCAGGGTGGCAAAAATGCCGACGGGCAGCAGCCGGATGTTCGGCAGGATGCCGCTGAGGAACTGGCCGACGGTCACGCCAACAGCGATACCACCGTAGGAGGTGACACCGTTCCAGGAAATGGCGACGGAGGAGTGCGCAGGGCCGACGCGGCGCAGGTTCCATGTCGTGACGGAGGTGGAGGTGCAGCTCTCGGACCAGCCGATGAAGAGACGGCTGATGAGGGCAATGCCCAGGGCCACATAGCGGGACGTGTCATTCAGGCCCATGAAGCTGGGGATCAGAGCCGCAAGGCACATCAGCAGGCCGGAGATGGTGCAGAAGATGAGACCATACCGCAGAATGGCCTTGGGGCCATGCACGTCAATGCGATGACCGACGATCACACGCCCCATGGCGGTACCGATGTACTGCAGGGAGATGGTGCTGGCGGCAATGGCTGTGCTGAAACCCAGCGTGTTGTGCACGAACTGGGCACCAATGATGGCATTGGGCAGCCCGATGACAAAATAGACAAGGAGGTTGAACAGGACTACGGGCATGACCCGCATGGTCGGCGAGCACGTATAGGTTGCGTCTTCATCAGACATGGGCGTCCCCTTTGCAGTTTCCGCAAGCCGTGCCCACCTGGTAACTGTAACCGGCACAGCCTTTCTTGGTTATCGACCATAGGTGAGAAAGCCTTTTGCGTCACGGGGCAATGATTTGCCCAGCTTGCATAGTTATGAATGGCTGCCATGCAGGGATATCAGTAGGATGATATCTGGCTGGTTGGGGTAAAGCGTTTCACTTTTTCTTCTTCACCATGATACAGGGCGGCCTGATCACGATGATGAGCGACCGGCCATTGCTGCGAAGGAGCCGATGATGATTGATGATGCGGTAAAGAAAGCCTGTGAGGATGCAGGCTACCAGATTCTTTCTTCCGAGATGGTTTATGAAAACCCATGGACTGCGGTGCGGGAAGACAGGATCATCCATCCTGGTGGCAGGAAGGGCCTGTACGGCGTTGTCGAACGGGGGACGTTTGCCGTCATCATGCCCATGCATGCTGATGGTCGCCTGACACTGGTCCAGCAGTTCCGCTACCCGGTGGGAAAGCGGCTCTGGGAGTTTCCCATGGGCATGTGGGAGACACGGCCGGATGCAGATGCCACGGAGCTTGCCCTTGGTGAGCTGCGGGAGGAAACGGGCCTGCGTGCCGGTGAGTTGATCCATGCAGGGACACTGTATCAGGGAGCTGGATACTCCACGCAGATGGGGCATGTTTTTCTGGCCCGGAATCTTGTCCGTGGTGAGGCCGAGCGGGAAGCGACGGAAGCCGACATGAAGGTGAAAGACATCCCGCTTGCCGAGTTTGAGCGCATGATCGTGGAAGGGGAGATGACTTGCATGGTTACGCTGGCCGCCTATGCCCAGATACGGGCCCGGGGTTTGCTCTGAGGAGTCCCGTTCCGTTGCGGGCGGCAGTCCGCCCCGCTCTTCTGGTCCTGCTTCTGGTGGGAGGGCCGCTGCTTTTGTGGCGGATTCCGGCCATCCAGCATGGGCTGGGACTGATGCGGGAGTGGGCCGGGCAGCCTTATGCGGCCCTGCGGGTCCTGCCGCTGGCCGTGCTGTATTGTGCTTTTGGTCTGCCCCGGCAGGCACTCTGTTTCGTGCTGGGAGCGGGGTTTGGCATTGGCATCGGGGTGGTGGAGGCCAGCCTGGCCTATGGGGCCGGTGCCCTGCTGGGCTATGGCTGGGGGCGGCTCTGGCGGTGGAAATGCCCGGTCAGGGCGGTTTACGTGCCGTGGTTCATCCGGGCTGGACAGCGGGCTCCATTCCGCATGGTGGCCTGTGCCCGGCTGCTGCCGGTCGGGTCTGCCCTCCTGGTATCAGTCTCGTCTGGCATGGCGGGGCTTGCAGTTGGCCGGTTCCTGCTGGCGACCATGCTGGGAGGGTTGCCCCAGAATCTGGTTTTTCTTCTGGCTGGCAGGGGTGTAGAACTACGCCATGGCTGGGCACTGGTTACCGCCGCCGTGCTGGCACTTCTTTCCGCCGTGTTGGGAGGCTGGGTATTACGCGGGTTTCACAAAGAGATGAGATGGGAAAGGCAGGATAGCGGAGCATGAAGACGTCACAGCATGGCTTTTTTGAACATGCCCTGATTGGCAAACCGCTTATCAAGGGTGGGAAGATGCCTTTCTGGCTGCCGATCCTTCTGGGAACGCTGACGGCGGTTGGCCCTGTCTCGACAGATATCTATCTGCCGGCCCTGCCAGAGATGGAGCAGCAGCTTGGTTCCGCACCGGGAACGGGCAGCCTGACGATGGCGGCCTGGGTGGCGGGGCTGGCCATCGGGCAGATCATTGTCGGGCCGGTGACGGACCGCTTTGGTCGTCGTCGTCCGCTGCTTGTGGGTACCCTGTTCTATGCTCTGGCCGCAGCAGGCTGTGCCCTTTCGACCTCCATGCCCATGCTCTGTTTCTTCCGGGCTTTTGCCGCCCTGATGGGGGCTGCCAGCCTCGTGGTGCCCAATGCCTGCGTCAGGGACCTGACAGTCGGTGACGCCACGGCGAAGATGATGTCCCGCCTTATTCTCATACAGGGTGTCGTGCCCATTCTGGCGCCGGCTCTGGGTGGTTTTGCTCTCCAGTTCATCAGCTGGCGGGACATTTTCTGGGCAACGTCCCTTTATGGTGTAGTGGGGCTGCTGGCGGTCTTCCTTTTCCTGCCAGAAACACTGGATGGCGAAGACCGTCACCCCATGCGTCTCTGGCCCATTATCGTCCGGTATGGGCAGACCCTGAAGGACAGGAACTACCGCTTCAATGCGCTCATCTGGATGGTGCAGGGATTCGTCATTTTCACCTATCTGACGGCTGCACCCTTCCTCTTCGAGAGCGTGTATGCGTTCACGCCGTTCCAGTATGGCGTGCTGTTTGGCGTGATGGCGGTGTGCATGATCGGTTCGTCCCAGATCAATGCCTGGCTGCTGAACTACTATCACAGCCGGACCCTGCTTCGGGCCGGGCTTGCCATCAGCTGCGTCGGGGCGGTTGTACTGCTGGGGCTGGCCATCTGGTCTGCACTGGATGTCGATGCGGCAGGGCATCTCAGGCACATCTATCTCTGGCCACTGTTCGGGGCGATGCTCTGTGCGCTGGGGCCGGGGGGATGCATTGGCCCCAATGCCATGGCCGGTGCCCTGCTGACACAGGGGCGCAATGCCGGTGTCGCTACCGCTCTGGCGGGGACGGGGCAGTATGTGTTCGGTATTCTGGCCAGTGTCATGTTCTCATGGCTGCCGGTGGGTACGGCGATCCCAATGGGGGGAATGCTGCTGGCGGCTTTCCTCCTCATGATCCTGTTTGCCCGCATGGCTCCCTGATGGCAGCAAGGAGAGCCTTCCCTTTCAAAAGGACGGCACAAGGGCCTATAAGGGGGGCTTCGTGCATATCATGACCTGCAATGTGAAGGCCTGCCATGTCCTTTGAAGACCCTGCTCCGCTGGATTTGAAACAGTATATCCGTGAAGTTCCGGATTTTCCGAAACCGGGCATCCTGTTCTATGACATTTCCACCCTGATCCGGAATCCGGAAGCGTGGCAGGTGGCTACGGGGCGTCTGGCGCAGGCGGTGGCCCGCTTTCAGCCAGACCTTCTGGCAGGAATCGAGAGCCGTGGCTTCCTCACGGCAGCTCCGCTGGCAACCCGCCTCGGCTGTGGTTTCACCATGCTGCGCAAGCCGGGCAAGCTGCCGGGCAAGACCATTTCCCACAGATACAGCCTCGAATATGGTGAGGATGAGCTGCACATCCAGGCGGATGCCGTCCGTCCCGGCCAGCGTGTGGTGGTGCTGGATGATCTTCTGGCAACCGGCGGTACGCTGGCTGCTTCCATCGACCTTCTGCGCAAGGCTGGGGCCGAGGTTGTCGGGGCTTCCGTGATGATCGAGCTGCTGGCTCTGGGAGGCCGTGGAAAGGTTGACGTGCCGGTTACGTCCCTTCTGACATACGAGGACTGAGCCGGGACAGGGCCTACAGGAGGCAGCATGATGTCGGATTCCCTGCCCGTGACGGCGGTCCTGCCGGCTTTGCTGGAGGCACTGGCTGCTGGCTCCAATGCCGTGCTGGTGGCCCCGCCGGGTGCCGGGAAGACCACGGCCGTGCCGCCTTTTCTGCTGGAGGCTGCGCCTGGCTGGCTGGGGGATGGCCGTATCCTGCTTGTGGAGCCACGGCGTGTGGCCGTACGGGGAGCGGCCCAGCGCATGGCGGCCTTGCGGGGTGAAGCCCCCGGCGGGGTGATCGGCTATCGCACCCGCATCGACAGTGCCGTTTCGGCCCGGACCCGCATTGAAGTCGTCACGGAGGGTCTGCTGGTCCGCCGCCTGCTGGCAGACCCCCTGCTGGATGGCGTATCTGCCGTCCTGTTTGATGAAGTGCATGAGCGGTCACTGGATGGCGACACGGCTCTGGGGTTCTGCCGGGACATGCAGCAGAGCCTGCGGCCGGAGCTGCGGCTCGTGGCCATGTCCGCCACGCTGGATGCGGGCATTTTCACGACCGCCCTTCAGGCCCCGCTGATCGAGAGTGACGGACGGCAGCACCCGGTGGAGGTCCGCTACCGGCGGGACATTGCCCATCTGCGTGATCTGCCGGAGAGCTGTGCCCAGGCCGTGGCGCAGGCCTGGCGGGAGGAAGAGGGCTCCATTCTGGCGTTCCTGCCCGGGGTGGGAGAAATCCGCAGGGCGCAGGCCAGTCTTCAGGGACTTCTTGGGGACCGGGTGCCTGTCCATCCTCTGTACGGGGAGCAGTCGGTGGAGGATCAGGCCCGTGCGCTGGCTCCGGAGTCCGGGCGGCGTATCGTGCTGGCGACATCCATTGCTGAAACGTCCGTGACGGTTCCCGGTGTGCGTGTGGTGGTGGATGGTGGCTGGCGGCGTCTGCCCCAGCGTGATGCCGGTACGGGCCTGCCCCGCCTTCATACACGGCGCATTTCCCGGGCAACGGCGGAACAGAGGGCAGGCCGTGCGGGGCGTCAGGCTCCCGGTATTGCCATCCGTCTCTGGTCTGAAATGACCCAGCGTAGCCTGATCGTGCAGGAAGTCCCCGCCATAAGGGAGGCGGACCTGTGTGATTTTGCCCTCGTGACGGCAGCCTGGCAGCAGGCGATGGGCACGGCCCCGGCGGCTCTGCCGCTCATCGAGCCAGCCCCGGAGGGGGGACTGGCCGCAGCGCAGTCCCTTCTCCAGTTTCTGGGGGCTCTGGATGGTCAGCGGGAGCTGACGGCTCTGGGGCAGCGGATGGTCGGGTTTGGTACGCATCCCCGGCTGGCTGCGATGCTCTGCGCTGCCCGGACGGTGGAGGAGATGGCCGTGGCGGCCTGTCTGGCGGCCCTTCTGGAAGAACGTGATCCGCTGGGCGGCCGTGGGGGCCGGGGAGGAGAGGCCTCCGCTGACCTCCGGCTGCGTCTGAAACTCTTCATGCAGGATGATGCCCGTGTTCCCAGGCATGTGTTGCGGCAGCTCCGCCATGCTGCGGGGCGGTTCCTGCGCCGGGCCGGGCAGGGGACAGGGCCGGATGGTCTTGCGGACCCCGTGAGCGATGGGCTGACGGGTCACGTCGCGGGACGTCTGGTGGCGGCGGGGTTCCCTGACCGTCTGGCACAGCGGACCAGTGCCGATGGACGGTACCGTCTGGCAGGAGGTGGCAGTGCCCGCTTGGGGGCGACAGACCCGCTGGTGCAGGAGGACCTTCTGGCTGGGGCGGCCTTCCATGTCCGCAAGGGGACGGACATGACCCTTGCGGCTCCGGTCACGTTGGAGACCCTGCCCGATTCCGTACAGGCCAGCCTGAAGGAACAGCGGGAACCGGCCCTTGATGGTACATCGGGCAAGGTTATTGTCCGGCAGAGGCTGCGGCTGGGCAATCTGGTGCTGAAGGATCGTAACGTCCCCCCCGAGGCGGAAGACATCACGGTGGCCCTTCTGGCGAAGGTGCGGTCTGATCTGGCCCGGCATCTGGACTGGTCGGCGGCGGCCCGCCAGTTTCAGGCCCGTGTTGCTCTGGCCCGGACGCATTATGCGCCCCATCTGTCTGATTTGTCTGACGAGGCTCTGGCCGAGGACATGGAGTGGCTGGAACCGTGGCTTGCGGGACTGGACCGGCTCACACAGATTCAGGAGCTGGACCTTGTGGCCATTCTGGCCAGCCGTCTGTCCTACGAGGACAGGCAGGAGCTGGACCGCCAGCTTCCGTCCCATGTGGCTCTGAAGGTCGGGCGCAGGCGCATTGATTACACGACGGTCGTGCCATCCCTTTCTGCCCGGGCGCAGGACTTTTATGGCACCACGGCCCTGCCGAAGCTGGCAGGTGGCCGGGTGCCGCTCCATGCTACCCTGCTGTCCCCTGCCGGACGGCCACAGGCCGTGACGGCGGACCTTGCCCAGTTCTGGACGTCAGGCTGGCTGGACATGCGGCGGGACATGCGGGGGCGCTACCCCAGACATAAATGGCCCGAAAATCCCGCCGAGGAGGCTTGAGGCCGTTCAGTCTCCGGTTTTCTGTCTCCGGTGGTTCGAGTATGTGCTGCTTCGGGGAGGAGAGGCCATCATATGGTATCGCCCACACGGGTGGATTGTATGACGAGGGGCAGGACCTGCTCGTGATATTGGTCCTTGCGGTAAATGTTCTTCACCATGTGGGGATTGAGGCCCTTCGCCAGAATGTTTTCCATCCTGATGTCGAATTTGTTCAGGTTGTTGAAGACGACTCTTGTGAACAGGATGGGGCCGGTCACTTTCAGTGTTGCCACGCTGCCCGTGCTGTGCAGGTTGGGCGTGTAAAGGAAGATGTTGGCGATCAGCTGGTTGATGACCTTGGCCATAAGAGGATGGCCCGGCGCACAGATGAGACACCATATGGGGAATTCACCCCCTTCAATGTGGGACAGTTCGGCTTTTTTGCCCCATTCGAAGTATTGGGGCAGGCTCCAGTCCCATTGTGAAATGATGAACTGGTCGTCATCACGGATAATGGAGGATAATGGCCGGCTGCTGCCCGATTTCATGTCCAGATAGACGCCGCCATGCTGATACAGGCAGAGATATCTGAAAAAATCCGCCTGTGCTGCGCCATAGAGGCGGTTCAGCCGCAGATAGACACTCAGCACGTCCCATCCATAATGGGTATGGATGAAGTCAATGCGGTCTTTTTCTGAATAATACCGGTACTCCCAGTCCTTATTCATTGTTTTCAGGGACGTTATGTTTTCAAGATAGCCTGTTTCCGGGTGAAGGGCATTGTCTGTCTGGTGGATGATGTGCGGTATATGGGGAGAAAAAGGTTTTTCCTGAACGAATTTGAATGGAATGCTCGAGAGGCGTCTGAACTCTTCCCACCAGTTGGCCTTGTTGGCGAAGCCGAAGGTGCCTTCGGGGCGGGCGGACAGGAAATTGCCGTCTTTCAGCAGGACGAACGTATCATCCTTCGGGTTCAGGACGGTGATGCCATGTGCCGTCAGCTGTTCATGGGTGGGGAGGCAGGCCCTGTAATGTTCGATGTCGCAGAAATCGACATGCCTGAACTCATCATTCTGGATGATGAGAACCGTAAAGAAATACGTCACGAAAATCGGGTGATGCAGGGCAATTGCATTACGTTCGCTGTGGGCTGTCATGTATCCGTCCTTCTGGCGCATCCGGCATGTCTTTTTCAGGTCTTCAGGAGGTAGGGGGCATGGTTGTTTTCAGCCCGTGCTGTCTGAATGCTGGGTCTTTCCTGACCTGCCCTGCCTGCCCTGAAAATGAAAGAAAAGTAAACTGCCACGGAGACCGGGTCCCTGCAAGTATTTTGCAAGGTGGAGATGGGGTGTTTTCTGCTGGGGCGGGCTGATATGTGGTACAGCCTGAAGGTCAGGAAGGTGCTTTCAAACGGGATGGAGTGTGGTAGGGAGTGGAAGACTTGAAGAGACATTGCGGCAGCCGTGCCGCAGTGAGGGGAGCGCATGTGAATGCAGCCGGTTATGAGGCACTTGGTCTGGTCTGTCCTGCTGCCGGCGGCCGTGGGGAGCATGGTGGCTGCGGGCGTATGCCTGTGGTGGGTGCCTGGTGGGGAAAAGGTTCCCGAGCCGATAAAGAACACGAGCCTGTATAAAGCGGTCCGTCATCCGCCTGTCCCGGTATCGTCTCCGCTTGTGCTGCCGCCTGCTGCCACACCGGTGGGGGCCTTGCCCGTGGGTGTGAACCATGAAGCGCCCGCTTTGCGGGAGGCGTTGAATCTGCCCAGTTTTGCGCCGCTGGTCCATCAGGTCATTCCGGCGGTGGTGAATATTTCAATCTCTCATGCGTCATCCTCGGCGGATGAGGATGATGAGGGAGAGCCTGATACGGCCTCTCCGCCTGCCAGCCAGGAGCAGCGCCGCGCTTCACCGGCCCCCCGGAAGAAGCATCGTCTCCGGCATCATGTGACGGGCAAGGGGCATCACATGCTGCATCCGGCTGATGACGAGCTGACAGGGGCGGGATCCGGTTTCGTGGTGGATGCTTCTGGCATCATCGTGACGAACCGGCATGTCATCGGCCACGCCACGAGGATCATGGTGTCCCTGTCTGACGGCCGCTCCCTGCCCGCTCACAGCCTGGGGGATGACCCGATGACGGATATTGCCGTCATCAAGGTGGATAGCCCGACACCGCTGCCCTGCGTTTCCTGGGGGGACAGTCGGCAGGTGGAAATCGGGGACTGGATACTTGTGGCAGGCAATCCGTTCGGGTTCGGGTCGTCAGTGACGGCAGGCATTGTTTCTGCTGTCGGGCGTGATCTGGGCAGTGGGGCGCTGGATGACTTCATGCAGCTGGATGCCCCCATCAATCCGGGCAATTCTGGTGGGCCTGCTTTCAATCTCCAGGGGCAGGTCGTGGCGATGAACGCCGCCATTGCGTCCCCCAGTGATGGTTCCGTGGGGATTGGCTTTGGCATTCCGTCGGAAATCGTGGCGCCTGTCGTGGAGGCCATCCGCCAGACGGGCCATGTGGAACATGGCTGGCTGGGTGTGACGCTCAACGATTCCAGTTTCCCCATGTGGGTGGAGGATGTGGATCCTCACGGAGCGGCATGGCGGGGAGGCCTGCGGAAGAAGGATGCCATCCTGGCGATTGGCAACATCCCGGTGCATGATGCCCGGACGGTGTTGCGCAGTGTTGCGGCAGCCCATCCCGGGACGGTTTTCAATTTCACCATAAGGCGGGAGGGCAAGATCATCACCCTTCCGGTTGCGCTGGGCAAGCGCCCCACGACGGTTTTCTAGGGCTGGCTGCCCCTCCATCAGGGTGCAGTCGGGGGTTCCCTGTCTGCCAGACGGGCCTGGGCGCTGACGGTGACACGGACGGTCTGCATTTCTGCCGTGCTCTCCGGTGCTGCGGCAGCGCTGCGGGCTTCGGCCATCATGAGCATTGGGCCTGCGGGGTGGAGCGGTTCAAAACCATCTGCGCCGTGGCTCCCGATACGCACACGTTCCAGACCAATCAGGGTCTGGCCCAGAGCGGCGGCATCTTCCTCGGCCTGCTGGCGGAGCTTTTTCAGGGCCCCCAGACGGGCCTGCTTTTCCAGCTTTTCACGGGTCTCGGGGTTGAGAGTCCATTGCATGTCCTCAAGGCCCAGCCCCAGTTTCTGAAGTTTTTCGGCCAGAGCAAGCAGGCCGTCACGGTTCTGGCTGCTCAGGGTCAGGCTCTGGCGGGCAACCCAGCTGCGTTTGTCATGAGGACCATATTCCTGCCCGACCGTGTAAGTCTCCGCCGTACTTTTCACGTCCGGCTGATCTTTCAGGATGGCCATGGCACTGCTGACAAGCTGGTTGAGGTGCTGCTGGGTGCCGGTGGGAGAACTGCCCTCCGTTCTGGCTGAAAAGCGTATGGAGAGCGTATCTGCCTTTGCCTGTGCTTCATCAGAAACGGCAAAGGCGAGCAGCGTACCATGTGGGTGTGGCGGCTCTGGCGGGATCATGGCAGGGGGTTCGCCATCGGGGATGGTTGGTGCTGGGGGAGCTGCCATGGCCACGCTGCCTAGCAGACATCCGGTGGCCAGTGCAGTCAGGCCCGTGAATTTCAGCGAACGATGGAGGGTCATTGGTGGGAGCCTTCCTGATTTTTCAGCAGAACAAGTGCGCGCCGCAGGCGGCCTATGCCCGCCCGTATGTGGTTCTGCTGGCAGAGTTCCTGCCCTTCTTCCTGAAGATGCCGTGCATCATCCATGGCCCCGACGGGAACATCATGAGGCATGCGCATCTTTTCTGCCAGATGCTCGCTGAGCTGGGCGCAGTAAGCCTGGCTGTCGCTGGTGATGACAAGGTCCTGCGCAGGGGTGGAGGGTTCTTCTTCCGGCAGCAGTGACCCCCAGGCGTGCCCCGGCCGGAGCGGCATCTGGGCCAGCAGGAGAAGGACAGTGAGGAAGAAAACGGTGCGCATGGTCATCAGACTATCACAGCTTGTTTGCCCGGAAGATGGGCGAGGAATGAAGATTTGGTAACAGGCCTGACGGGACGGTGTCTCATGGTGTGGTTTCCGCCGGAGTGGTGCTTCTGCCGGTCCGTTCTGCTTCTGGCAGAAGGGGCAGGAAGAGTGTGACTTTCAGGCCGGGATTGGCCTGGGTAAGGGTCAGACGGCCATGATGCAGGCTGGTGACGGCCTGTACCAGAGAGAGGCCAAGGCCGGAGCCTGGCGTGTTGCGGGCGCTTTCAGCCCGGAAGAAGCGCTCGTGGGCGCGCAGTATGTCGGCATCATTCATTCCCGGCCCCTGATCCCGGACGCTGATCTCGAGTCCCTGTGGTTTTTTCTCTGCGCCGCTGCCCGGGGCTGTTCCGGCCATGACGGGATGGGCGCTGAGGGTCAGCATACTGTTTGGTGGGGAGAATTTTATGGCATTGTCCAGCAGGTTGGCCAGTGCCTGCTGGAGCATTCTTTCATCACCAAACAGGGAGGGCAGAGGGGTGACATCCAGTGCCAGGCTCAGCCCGGCATCCTCTGCCGAGGCTTCGTAGAGTTCAGCCATGTTGGACAGGAGCTGGTTGAGGTTGACGGTCGTGAAGGCCGAGCGGCGTGCTCCTGCTTCTATCTGGGCGATCCGGAGGAGGGCCTCGAAGATGCCGGTAATGTGGTCCAGGTCCCCGATGGCTCTGTCCACGGCCGTGCGCAGTTCATCGGGTGAGGTGGCAGAGAAGAAAGCTTCTTCCAGCTGGTTGCGGGCCCGGGTTATGGGGGTGCGCAGGTCATGCGCAATGGCGTTGGAGACCTGGCGGACGCCCTCCATCAGCCGGTTGATCCTGTCCAGCATGGTATTGACCGTTTCGGCGACGAGATCGGTTTCACTGCCTGTCAGGGCGATGCGGTGGTTGAGGTCGCCATTGGCTACGGCAGAGGCTGTACGGGCGATGGAGCCAACCATGCGGCGGAAGAGGTCCCGTACCACCAGGGCGCCGCCCACGGCCAGCAGGGAGATCATGACGGCACACCAGATGAGCGTGCGGGTGATGACAGTGCTGAGGAGGGTGCGGCCCCGTATGTCGTGCCCGACAATCAGCTTGAAGCCATGCGGTAGGGTATAGGCCTTGAACTGGGCAGGCGTCGTGAAGGTGTAGCGGCGGATGGTCAGCTCGTAAAAGTGGTTCATCTTTTTGACGGCCACCGGCCAGCCCGGCAGGTTGCCCGCCATTCGCCGCCCATGGCGGTCTATCAGCAGATAGAGGGCGTCATCATCAATGTTCTGTTCCAGCCTGTCATTGATGGCCTCACTCAGGGCGGGGGCCCCGCCGTGCCCCCAGCGGTGCCGGAGTTCCTGCGCATCCGTCTCGATGAAGGCACGGACATGGTCGTTCAGCAGGTTTGTGCTGCTCCACCAGATGAAGGAGAGAAACAGCGTGGCCGAAATGAGAAACAGGACACCATAGCCCAGAGCAAAATTGATGCCCGCCGAGCGGATGGGCCAGCGCCGTTTTCCGTTCCGGCTGTGGAGGAGAGGGAGTCGGAACAGGTGGCGGCGGGACAGACGGCGGTATAGGGGTGTCCTTTCCTCTGCCATGGTGTTGGCTGTCAGTCCTGCGTGGGGCGGAGGATATAGCCTGCATTGCGGACCGTGTGGATGATGGCCGTCTCAAACGGCTTGTCCACTTTCTGGCGCAGGCGGGAGACATGGACATCAATCACGTTCGTCTGCGGGTCGAAGTGATAGTCCCAGACTTTCTCCAGCAGCATCGTCCGGGTGACAACCTGCCCCGCATGGCGGACGAGAAACTCCAGAAGGCGGAATTCACGGGGCTGGAGATCGATTTTCTGCCCATCACGGCGGACTTCGCGGGAGAGGAGGTCCAGCGTCAGGTCGCCTACGGTCAGGGATGTTTCCGGGGCGGATTCATTGTGGCCCCGGCGCCCCAGGGCTTCCACACGGGCCAGAAGCTCGGAGAAGGCGAAAGGCTTCGTGACATAATCATCCCCGCCGGCCCGCAGCCCATCCACCCTGTCATCCACGTCGGAAAGAGCGGAGAGCAGCAGCACGGGGGTGTTGTTCTTCTGGCCACGCAGGGTTTCAAGGATGTTCAGCCCGTCAATGCCACCGGGGAGCATCCTGTCGAGGATGATGATGTCGTATTTCTCGCCAATGGCCAGATACAGCCCATCCTTGCCGTTGTCGGCCTGGTCCACGTTATGGCCAGCTTCTTTCAGCCCCTTGAGGACAAAGGAGCGGACAGTCGGATCATCCTCAACCAGTAGAATACGCATTGGTCCTGCCTGTTTTCCTGATATGCTGCGTGGTGTATCGTTGTGGGGCAGGATAGCGGCAAGCTGGGGCAAAAGGGAAGCAGGCCCTTGCCTGGTGGTCGGGCCCTACATTACGGGCATGTCAGGATGCCCGCCATATAGTGACCATGACAGGAAGGAATGCCCATGCAGTACAGAACACTGGGACGGACTGGCCTGAAGGTGAGTGAGCTCTGCCTTGGCACCATGACGTTCGGCCAGCAGAATACCGAGGCAGAGGGTCATGCCCAGCTCGATATGGCGCTTGAACATGGCGTAAATTTCATCGACACGGCTGAACTTTATTCGATTCCACCGCGTGCGGAGACGCAGGGTTCGACCGAGCGGATCGTGGGAAGCTGGCTGAAGGCCCGTGGCAACCGGGACAAGGTCATCCTTGCCAGCAAGGTTGTTGGACGCAGCCAGAATGACTGGTTTCGCCCCGATGGTGAAAAGCCACGTCTGACACCGGCACAGATACGTTATGCCATTGATGAGTCCCTGAAGCGGCTGAACACTGATTATCTGGACCTTTACCAGCTGCACTGGCCGGACCGGGTGGTGAACATCTTTGGTGAGGGCGGCACGACCTTCCGCACGCTCTCCGATGCTGATGAGGTACCGATTGCCGAGACACTGGGCGCTCTGGGTGAGCTGGTGAAGGAAGGCAAGGTCCGTCATGTCGGTCTCTCCAATGAGACCGCCTGGGGCGTGTCCGAGTTCCTGCGTGTTTCCCGGGAGGAAAAGCAGCCTCGCATTGCTTCCATCCAGAATGCCTACAATCTGCTGAACCGGACCTATGAGATCGGTCTGGCCGAGATGGGTCTGCGGGAAGATGTCGGCCTGCTGGCCTATTCCCCTCTGGCGCAGGGCTATCTGACCGGCAAATATCTGGATGGTGCCCGCCCGCCGGGAGCCCGGACGACCCTGTTCAACCGGGGCCAGCGTTATGAAAAGCCGGGTGTGGATGATGCCATCCGGGCCTATCAGGCTCTGGCGAAGGAATCCGGGCTTGATTTCGCCCAGATGGCCATTGCGTTCGTCACGTCACGCCCGTTCGTGACATCCAACATCATCGGTGCCACGACGATGGAACAGCTTGAGACGGCTCTGACCTCCATTCAGGTGGAGATCACGCCGGAGCTGGAAGAGAAGATCAACGCCATCCACCAGCTGAACGCCAATCCAGCGCCCTGAGGCCGGATGTCGTTCCGAGGTTGGCCCCGTCCCGGTTTCTGGGGCGGGGCTTTTCCGTTTCAGGCCTCTTTTTTCAGCAGCCTCCAGAGCGCAAGCAGTATTCCGCCCAGCAGGGCGAGATAGAGCAGGACGGCCGTGCCGATGAAATGGCGGGTGCTGCGGTGGGAATCATCAGCCCACTGGAGAAAGGCCGTCACGTCGCTGGCCATCTGGGGAATGGTGGCCTGTGTACCGTCCGGGAAGGCGATCATGCCCTCATGCAGTGGGGGGCGCATCTTGAACCTGTGATGATGCGTCAGGGCGATGGGGTTGTAATAGGTATTCGGTGCCAGGGTGACGCCGGGCGGAACGGGGCGGTAACCTGCCAGCATCTGGCGGATATAGTCCGGGCCGCCCCGGATGGTGCGGGCAATGTGGGAGAGGTCCGGTGGATAGTCCCCGCCATTATTGGCCTTGCCTACAGCCACACTGGGATAGGGGGAGGCGATGGGGCTTTCCAGCCCGGCATGACGCTGCTGTGCCCAGTGTTGCAGGGCCGTGACGGAGGGCTGGAGGTCAATCATGTCCCCATAATGGGCACGCTCCATGCTGTGGCAGGAGCTGCATACCTGCTGGAAGATCATCAGCCCCCGTTCTTCCGGGCGCATGGTGGTTGGCGGGACTGTCGCAGGGGCCGCCACCTGCGCAGCGGCAGGGGCCTGTGTTGGGGCAGGGTCATCCGCTCTGGCCGTGGCGGGGAGATGGGCCAGGGACAGGGCGGCCAGAAAAACCATGCCCGTTGGGCGGAGGCATGAACGCATCATGGTGCATCTCCCTGTGTGGAGGCGTCACTGGCTCGCCGTTCCCTGTAGGCTGCCAGAGGGAGCAGCCCCAGAAAGGTGAGGAACCAGACCAGCATGGCGCCCCGGCTGAGCCAGACCCAGAGGGGGGTAGCTCTGTTCATTCCTGCCAGAATGAGGATGATGAAGGCGATGAAGAACAGCCCCAGCCCCATCCGGGCCAGCGGGCGGTAGGTAGCGTTATGGCGGGGGGACTGGTCCAGCCAGGGCAGGATGAAGAGGAGAAGCAGGCTGGTGGCTGCTGCAATCAGCCCGCCCAGACGGGAAGGGACAGCCCGCAGCATGGCAAACCACGGGGCCAGATACCATTCCGGTGTGATGTCTGTCGGTGTTTTGAGGGGATTGGCTGGGATGATGTTGTCCAACTTGCCCAGCAGCCCCGGCAGGAAAAAGATCAGCCCGGCAAACAGGGCCAGAAACACGCAGACGGCCAGACAGTCCTTCACCACATAAAATGGAGCAAAGGGGCGGGTCGTGCGGTCCGGGTGGGGGCTGTCCAGCGTGGGGTTGCTGGAGCCTGTACCATGCAGGCAGAGTATATGGAGCCCGACCACCGCAGCGATGATGAAGCCAAGGGTGAAATGCAGGATGAAGAAGCGGTGCAGGGCCACACCGCCCAGCGTGTCTTCTCCCAGAAGATAGACGAGCAGCCCGTGACCGATGCCGGGTATGGCCTCCACGGCATGGGTGATGACGGTGGCCCCCCAATAGGACATCTGCCCCCATGGCAGGACATAACCTGCAAAGGCGGTCGTCATGAACAGAAGCATCAGGAACAGGCCGGAGAGCCAGACAAGTTCCCGTGGGGCCTTGTAAGACCCGTACCAGAGGCCTCGGCCGACATGGAGATAGAGCGCAGCAAAGAGCAGGCTGACCCCGCCTGTATGGATGCTGCGGATGAGCCAGCCGGAGGGGACCCGCCGTTCCATGGCTTCCACACTGTCGAAAGCCTGGGCGAGATCGGGTTGGTAATGCAGGGAGAGAAACAGACCGCTTACGACCATCAGCCCGAAAGCAACCATCAGACAGGCACCAAGTGTCCAGAGCAGATTGACCGGCGGCATGGGGAAGCGGGTCATGTGCTGGCAGAAAGGCCGCAGGAAGGGCAGGCGGGAGTCGAGCCAGCTTCTGGTCGGGTGTGTGTTGTCGTTCATCGTGTGGACCGTCCCTCAGAGCTGCTGGATGCTGTTCATGCCGTAATGGGGTGAGAGAAGGCTTTCTCCCAGCCTGATTGTATGGTCATCCACGAAATGGAGTGGGGGAACCGGGAGATTGTAGGGGGCGGGCATGTTGCGAAGGACCCGGCCAGCTCCATCAAACTGCGACCCATGGCAGGGGCAGAAGAATCCGCCAGAGGCGGGCAGGCTGGTGATGTTCTGATAGTCCGGTACGCAGCCCAGATGGGTGCAGATGGTGACATACACGCCATAGTCGGGCCGGAGGGACCGGTGGGCATTTTCAGCCTCACGGGGCTGCTGCCGGATGCGGGATTGCGGGTCCAGCAGCTGGGCGAGCAGGGCGGGGTCCTCCAGCGCACGGATCATCTCTGGTGTGCGGCGCTGGATGGCAACGGGCATCCCCTGCCAGACGACGATCTTGTGCGCACCGGGCTCCAGGTCCTGTACGGAAATATCCAGGACCGTTTCTTCCTGTGTGCTGGCAGCAGAGCTTGCCCGGGTGCGGCGGAGACTGTCCAGAAAGGGTGCGGCCAGCGTACAGGCCCCGGCCCCTCCCAGCGCCACGGACCCAGCCGTCAGGACCGTGCGGCGTGTCGGGCGGGGCAGGAGGGACTCTTCATCAAGGGATGGATGGGCCGTGCTGGCATCATGGTTCCGGGTCATGGGCGGGCGTTCTCCTCAGGCCCTTTTTATAGAAAGAGCCGCAGCGCGGTGCAATTGGCCCGTGGAGGGGCCGGCTGACCGTTTTTTCCTGTTGGGTTCATAAGGGGCAGGCTTACAGGGCGGCCCGGACCCGCCTCATCAGGGACAGACTGCGGTGTTTCAGCTTTTCCATCAGCAGATAGACAGCTGGTGTGGTGTAGAAGGTGAGCAGCTGGCTGATGGCCATGCCGCCCAGAATGGCCACGCCCAGAGGGCGGCGCAGTTCGCAGCCATACCCTTGGCTCATCAGCAGCGGGATACCGCCGAGGGCTGCGGCCAGTGTTGTCATAAGGATGGGGCGGAAGCGGGTGACAGAGGCATGGCGGATGGTCTCCTCGGCTGTCATGTCTGGATGATGGTGGTGGATGTGCAGGGCAAAGTCGATCACCAAGATGGCATTCTTCTTCACGAGGCCCGTCAGCAGGATGACGCCGATGATGGCCACAAGGCTGAACTGCTCACCGGAGGCCCACAGCCCCAGCACGCCCCCCACGCCAGCGGACGGCAGGGTGGAAAGGATGGTGATGGGGTGGAGGAGACTTTCGTAGAGGACGCCGAGGGCAATGTACATGATGGTGATGGCGGCCAGGAAGGCCAGCAGGGCATTGAGCATGAGGTCCGTCGTTTCTCCGGTTGTCCCCGTGAATTCCCCATGAATGCTGTCTGAAGCATGAAGGTTCACCAGTGCCCTGTGTATCAGCGAGATGGCATCATCATAGCTGGTGCCTTCGGCCAGATCGAAGGAGAGTGTCGTGGCATAATAGCCATTATGGTGGGTGATGCTGAGCGGCATGGGCGTTTTGACAATGCTGGCAACATTGTCCAGCGGGATCATCGTTTCCTGGGATGAGGAGACGGCGGCCCCGTTCGAGCTGTTGCCCGAGAGCTTGTTGGCCAGGGAGTTGGTGACGGAATCCCGGGAGAGGGAGGCCTGGGTACTGAGCGTGCCTTTGGTCCTGACCCGGATGAGGTTGGAGGCAATGCCCCCTGCTGCCGTACCAGCCGAGGTGGACAGCCAGAGATGGTGCAGTGTGTTGGAATATTCCCGGAACGGTTCCGCCACCACCATGACCACCCGGTGATTGGTCAGGGGAAGGTGGATGGTGGAGACGATGCTCTGCCCGTAGGCATCGAAGAGCGCATTCTGCACGAGCTGGGGCGTGATGTTGTAGCGGGCTTCCAGGTCACGGTGGATGAGGACATTGGCAAAAAAGCTCAGATCCTCTGCATCGGTGGAGAGGTTGCGGAACTTCCCGCTGGCCCGCAGCTGGGCCAGCAGGGGAGGCATGGTGGCGTAAAGGGGGCCGTTGCTGTCGCTCTGGAGAACATAACGGTAATTGCCCGTGGTGTTGCTGTCGCCCCCTCCCTGGCGGCCATTGTTCAGAGCCCAGAAAAAGGCCTCCGCCCCGGCCTGCTGGGGAATGGCCTTGCGCAGCCGGGCCAGGATGACGGGGATGCTGTCACGCATGCTCTTGGCCTTGAGCGTGACGAAGATGCGCCCCGTATGGCTCGTGCGGTTGAAGGTCACGACGGTCTGCACGGCCGGGTCTTTCTGGATGATGCTTTCCACCTGATGCATCCGGCGTGTCAGGGCCTTGAAGGAGAGGCTTGGTTCGCCATTGATGCTGCCCTGAAGAATGGCAAGGTCCATGGAGGGTATGGCCGTCTTGGGCATGAGAATGATGATGCCGACCATGAGCAGGAAGCTCCCCGGCAGGGTCAGCCCGATGATGATGGGGTGGCGGAGGCTCCAGTGCATTGAACGGTCATAGAGCGACGTCAGGTGGTAAAGTCCCGTTTCCACGGCGCGGACAGTCCTCATGGCACCATAGAGAAGCCAGGAGACAGGGTCTGCCAGGGGAGAATAGCGGGGCCTTTCGGGAATGGCCGGCGTTCTGCCTGCTGGTTCTATCGTCAGGAAATGGGCGCAGAGCATGGGCGTCAGGGTCAGGGACAGGACCATGGAGATGGCAATGGTCGCAGCCATTGTCAGCGCAAATTCATGAAGGGCCGAACCAAGCGTACCGGGGATGCAGAGCAGCGGGATGAAAACGGCGATGAGGGACAGGCTGATGGAGATGATGGTGAAGGCGATCTCGGAGGTGCCGACGATGCTGGCCTGATAGCGGTTCATCCCGTTTTCCATGTGGCGGGCGATGTTCTCCAGCACGACAATGGCATCATCAATGACAAACCCGACTGCAATGGTCAGCGCCATGAGGGAAAGGATGTTCAGCGAGAAATTGAACCACGCCATGGCTGTCAGCGTCCCCGAGAGAGCGACAGGGATGGTGATGGCCGGGATGAGCGTGCTGGCCATGTGGCGGAAGAAGAGGGCAATGACCAGCACGACCAGAAAGATGGAAATGACCAGTGTCTGTTTGGCATCCGCCAGCGAGGCCCGGATGGTCAGGGACAGGTCTAGGCCGGTGCGGAGTTCCGCACTGGCAGGCAGGGCCTGCTGGAGCCGGGGAAGACGCCTGACGATGTCGTTGACAATCTCCACCGCATTGGCGTGTGGCTGAGGGATGACAGCGATTGTGATGGCTGTTTTCCCGTTCAGTGTACTGTTCTGGTACACGTCCTGCACGTCATCCCGTACGGTGGCGATGTCTTTGAGGTAGATGGGATTTTTCCCGTTGCGGTAGGCCACGATGAGGTCCCTGTAATGGGCGGCCTCGGTAGCCTGGTCATTCGTCTGGAGCTGGATGCGCTGGTTGCCCGACGTGATGAAGCCCTTTGGCGTGAAGGCATTGGCCGAGGCCAGCGCCGCCCGGACATCCTCGGGGTTCAGCCCCCAGCGGTAGAGAGGATAGGGGTTCAGTTCGACCCGGACAGCCGGGTTAGAGGCCCCGAACAGCTCGACACGCCCCACACCGGCTATCTGTGCCAGTATGGGGCGGACCCTGATGGTGGCGAGGTCATAAAGCTGTGCCCTGGGGAGCTGGTCTGATGTCAGATGGAGCAGATAGATCGGTTTGTCGCCATCCAGCTTGAAGGCCTGCGGGTCTGCTTCCAGCGTGCTGGTGGGCAGGTCGCTTCGGGCGGCATGGAGGGCTGCCTGCACATCCCGCAGGGCGCCATTGATGTTGCGGGATGAGGAAAAATCCAGAAAGATGGACGTCTGCCCTCTGGTCGTGACGGATTCCAGCGTCTGGATGTCTGCAATGGTCGCCAGCCGCCGCTCCAGTGGAGTGGAGACGGAGGTGGCCATCTGCTGCGGGTCCGACCCCGGCTGGTTGGCGATCACCATGATGGAGGTCGCCGTCATGTCCGGCATGGTGGAAATGGGCAGGAAAGGCAGGGCAATCATGCCGGACAGAAAGATGGCGAGTGCCAGAAGTGTTGTCGCCACGGGGCGGTCAATGAAAAGACGACAGAAGACCATCCCTGACTATTAACTCTTTCTTATCGTGTTATTGCAGAACCTGTGCCTCCATAGAGATATTATCCCACTCAAATCAACCAGTTTTTACTGGTTATTCAAGTAATACCAGTTTGGGAAGAAAAGGTTAAAATCCTCCCTTTTCGTCTGGCCTGCTCAGGGCGTCACGGGCTGGGGCTGCGCCGGAACATAGCCATAGCCCTGTACGTATGTGGTCGTCTGGGCGACATATCCCTGACCGGGCTGAAAATGGGTGTAGCCGGGCACGGGGTAGGGGTAGCCGGGTACAGGCGGAGGAGCTGCAGGCTGCTGGATGACAATGACATTCGTGCTCTGTGGTGGCGGTGGCGGCGGGGCATAGCTCGGGGCCATGTAGGGCATGGCGTAGCCACCATCGTAATAGCCGCCTCCGCCATAGCCGTTGAAGACACGGTCAACCACGTTGTACCCCACACCGGACCCTACGCCGAAGCCAAGCCCCCGGGCGAAGCTGTGGCCGAAACTGTGGTGATGGTGTGCCTCGGCTGGCGTGATGGCCAGACCGCAGGCCAGAGATGCCAGAGCAAGGCCTGCGGCTGCCCGCTTCATCAGTAGTCCGGAGACATGGATCATCTTGCGTTTCCTTGTACCAGTTCTGTCAGGCTGCCTGCCTGTCCAGCCTCTCTCATGTGGGGCTGTCCGCATGGGAAGATACAGGAGCAGGGTGATAAAATGTTAGTGAAATCACTGTCATGAAATGGTCATGTCTGTGGGGGGTGAAGACCGGTCATTCGGCAATGCTGGCAAAAATCCCCTGCGTCACCATCTGCACATCCTGGGGTGTCAGGCAGGCCAGAAATCCCCGGTCCCCGGCATTGATCCAGATTGTCCTGTGTTTCTGTGCGCTGCGGTCGATGACGGTGGGCAGGGTTTCACGGGAGCCGAAAGGCGTTGTTCCACCCGAGACGAATCCCGTGCGGTCATGGGCCTCATCGGGCTGCATCATCTTGGCATTCCGGCCACCCAGAGCCGCTGCCAGTGCCTTGAAGTTGACCCGTCTGTCCACCGGGATGACTGCAAAAGCGGGCTGCTTCCTGTCGATCTTGACGGCAAGGGTTTTGAAGACGGCGGAAGGCTCTGCCCCAATGGCGCTGGCGGCCTGCTCGCCGATATGGCCTTTCTGTGGGGCATAGTCGTAGCGGCATGTCCTGTATGAAATGGCGGCACTGTCGAGAAACCGGGTGGCGGCGGTATCCTGCCTGTCTGTCATGGGGTGTCTCCTGTTGGATATGCAGGGGTGGATGATGCTCCAGTCAGAAAACCTTGCGACTCTTCGTCTGGCAAGCCGTCATGATACAGCCCTGCCCTGCTTTGGCCTCACGGCCGGGATGGTTGCGTCTGGTCCGGTTGCGGGCCATTCTGCCAGAAGGGTGGGTCGGTCTTCATCCATCCGTCATGCAGGAGACGTTCCATGTGCGGACCACTTGTCGTTCTGGCAGAATTCGAGGCCAGAGAAGATACTCTGGAGGCATTCCTTGAGGTCTGCCGTCATGATGCGGCCCGTTCCAGGGCTGATGAGCCAGGCTGTCTGGAATTTACCATTCAGTGCAGTGAGGATGATCCCATGCTTGTTGTGCTGCATGAGGTGTATGAGAGCCGGGCTGCCTTCCGGGCGCATGAGGCTGCTCCGCATTTTGCCGTTTTTTCCAGAGCGTTGCAGGATCTGAAGATTGTCACGAGGCAGATACGGTTCTTTCATCGGCAATGAGAGGGGAGTGACTGGCCCTTGATGGATGATCTTTTCCCGCAGACCCGGGAGCAGCTTGTCCTGTCGCCCGGGGCGGTTCTGCTGGGTGGCTTTGCCCGTGCGGAGGCGCAGGCGCTGCTTCAGGCTGCGGAATCCATCAGCCAGAAGGCTCCTTTCCGTCATTACAGGACGGCTGGTGGAGGGGTGATGGCAGCGGGCATGACGGCCTGTGGTCCATATGGTTGGGTGAGTGACGGGCAGGGCTACCGTTACATGCAGACCGACCCGCTGACGGGCCAGCCCTGGCCGGCCATGCCTGCCCTTTTTGCAGATATGGCAGGGCGTGCTGCACGGGCGGCAGGTTACGAGGGGTTTGTCCCACAATGCGGGCTTGTCAATCGGTATGCCGTCGGAGCGGGAATGGGGCTGCATCAGGATCGTGACGAACGCACCATGCAGGCCCCCGTCGTTTCGGTCTCGCTGGGGCTTTCAGCCCTGTTCCTGTGGGGTGGTGCCCTGCGGGGTTCCCCCTGCCGCAAGGTGCCGCTGCATCATGGGGATGTGGTGGTCTGGGGTGGCCCAAGCCGATGTCATTTTCACGGTGTGGCACCGATACGGGCCGCACCAGCCGTCGCCGGGCTGGACTGTCGGTACAACCTTACCTTCCGGGTGGTGGACCGCCCCTTCAGCGGGACGGGGCTACATTATCCAGATTGATGAGGCTTGTTGCAGGCTGGAACCGCCGGGGAGAATGGGCGGCCTTGTCCATGTTGTTTTCTTCTGCCGTTACGGGGGGCACGTGTGTAAAGCTCAGCTTTACCGTGACGGCCCGGTTGTGCAGGAAGACATTCCCGACTGTTTCATCCTGTGCCCGGCTGATGCCATGGGCAGGCTGGGTCCCCCGCCATGGAACGATGAGACGGGATGACCAGGCGTCTTCACTGGACACGGCATCAGGCTGGTCGGTCTGCTCATCCGAGAAATAGGGCGTCAGCTGGCTGTCGGAGAAACAGGCATGGCCCATGTAGGCAGCTACGGCCTCCCGGTAGGGGCGGGCGCCATGATGGCGGGGCATGTAAAATCCGTTCCATCTGGAGTCGTATCGGCACGCCTTGGCCCGCCAGAGATCGTCCTGCCCTTTTTCCATGCTGCACTGCACACGGACATGCAGCGAGTCGTCACTGCCTGTGGAGGCATAGGTGAGAGGTGTACTGGCCAGCGTCTGGCAGGGAAGGGTGGGAATGAGAAGAGCCGGTGCTGCAGGGCGCTTGTCCACAGGGAGAGGATCACCCGGCTCTGCCCGGGCGGTGGACACGACCGCCATCATGGAGGCGGCAAGCAGAAGAGCGGGCATGTGATGGAGTGTCATGAGGCAAGGATACCGCAGCACGGGGAGAAAAAGGACTCACGATATCGTATGAGCTGTGGTGTGTTCAGGCAAGCGGTTCCAGCAACCATCAGCAGGCCGGGACGTTGACAGCCAGACCGCCCAAGGCGGTTTCCTTGTAACGGTGGTTCATGTCACGTCCGGTTTCGGCCATGGTCTTGATGACATGGTCCAGCGAGACATAATGCGCCCCGCTGTCATCACTCATGGCCAGAGATGAAGCATTGATGGCCTTGACGGCTCCAAAGGCGTTTCTCTCGATGCAGGGGATCTGCACAAGCCCGGCCACCGGGTCGCATGTCATGCCCAGATGGTGTTCCATGGCGATTTCCGCAGCATGTTCGCACTGTTCCGGCGTACCACCCAGGGCGGCCGTCAGCCCTGCTGCTGCCATGGATGACGCCACGCCGACCTCGCCCTGGCAGCCTACTTCCGCCCCGGAAATGGAGGCATTGAGCTTGAACAGCCCGCCAATGGCTGCTGCTGTCAGGAGGAAGGTCCGCAGCCCGTTGGTCGTATATTCGGGGCAGAAGTCCCGATAATAGCGCATGACAGCCGGGATGACGCCCGCAGCGCCATTCGTGGGGGCGGTCACGACCCGTCCACCAGCAGCATTTTCCTCGTTGACGGCAATGGCGAAGAGGCTGATCCAGTTCATCACGCCATGGGGGGACGGGGCAGCATTGGTTTTGGCCTGGAGGCGTGCATACAGTTTGGCCGCCCGTCGCTGGACTTTCAGGGGACCGGGCAGGGTGTCTGTATTGTGCAGCCCGGCTTCAATACAGGCCAGCATCGTGTCGGCAATCCTGTCCATGCCGCGTTCCACGTCCCAGAGAGGGCGGGTGGCGGTCTCGTTGGCCATCATGATGCTGGCAATATCGGTGTTCTGTCGTTTTGTGTGGGCGAGGAGGTCTGCACCACTGCGGAAAGGGAAGGGGACATCCGGCAGGGAGTAGGACATCGTCCGTGCCTGTTCCTCTGGTGTAATGAATCCCCCGCCAACGGAGCAGAAACGCTGGCGGGTTATCAGCGTGCCATCCCGCCCGAAGGCTTCAAACTGCATGGTGTTGGGATGGATGGGCGGGATGGTGGCCGTGTCCAGGCAGATGTCGGTCTGATAATCAAAGGAAAAGCTCGTGCCATTGAGGTTCAGCAGATGCGTGCTTTCAATGTGCTGGACCAGCTTTTTTGCTGCGTCAGGGTCGACATGTTCCGGTGTTTCGCCAGCAAGGCCAAGCAGGACGGCCTTTATGGTGCCGTGTCCTTCGGCTGTCAGGGCCAGGGAGCCATAAAGGGTGACGACAATGCGGGCCGGACTTTTTTCCAGCGGGCCGTCAGGCAGGTCCGCCAGGACATCGGCAAAGCGTTGTGCCGCCCGCATGGGGCCGACCGTATGGGACGACGAGGGACCGATCCCGATCTTGAACAGGTCAAACAGGCTGAGCATGGAAACGGACCCTCATTGCGTAAGACACTCCGTCTTTATGGGATAGAATTGTGCCGGAGATAAGCCTTAAAAAATAAATTATTCTGATTATGAAACAAATATCAGACGCTGTTATGAAGGAAACTGTCCGGAGTGCCTGCCATGCACACAGGGCCACGGCAGGAGGGTCTTCCCATGGCCTTTATGGCAGGCTCATCCGGCGCCGGGATGGGTCCAGATATGCTCCAGTGCGGCCCGGCACTGGGTGATCAGGGCAGAGAGGTCGCCCTCATAGAGGCTGTCCGGCACGTCGGAAGAGAAAATCTCCACGGCACAGGCGCCCCGAAATCCGGCATCCCATGTGGCGTGGAGAAGCTCATGGAGGGGGATGCATCCTTTGCCGGGTATGCGCCTGTCTGCGGCGGAACGTGGCGTGCGCCAGTCGCTTATCTGTACGACATTGATGAGTGCCCCTGCACGGCGGATGGCGGCACAGGCTTCTGGTTGCTGCCAGATGTTCCAGTAATCCAGACACAGCCCCAGAGCGGGATGGTCCACGGTCTTGATGATGTCCAGAGCCTGATCGATGGTCCAGATGGCCGTCTCGTAATTGATGGAGGTCGGGTTCAGTGGCTCCAGTGAGAGGGTGATGCCCAGTTCCGCTGCCAGAGGGCAGAGGCGGCGCAGGGCATCGATCGTGCGGGTGATGCACCCTAGAACATCGCCATTCTCAGGGGCCCCGGTATTGACGACAAACGGCACCCCCTGGGTGTAGGGAGCGTAACGGCGCATGCTTTCTTCCAGCCGGGCAAGGCGGCGCCCAGGCTCCTGGGGGTAGGGCATCATTTTGCTGGCCCCAAAGGTACGGACGGCAGGCTGGAAGGAGCTGACCTTCAGGCCGCTTGTTTTCAGCAGCGCCATCTGTTCGTCCACCCGCTGCGGATCCAGCTTGCTTTCACACAGCTCAACTGTCTCCACGCCCAAGGCGGCATAGCGCTGGATGTCTTCCTCAAAGGGCCATGGCTGGGTTGTGAATTCGTTCATTCCGAAGGCGAAGGGGAAACCACTCATGCTGCTGCTCCTTCTTTCATGAAGGTGAGAACCGTCTGATTGAATTTTTCCGTCTCATCGAGAAAGACCATGTGGGAGCTGTTTTCAAACTCCACGGCCTGACAGTGCGGCATGTGCTCGGCGACCCAGCGGGGCCCCGCAGCCGGAAGAACCTTGTCTTTGCCGGCAATCATCATCAGGCAGGGCAGGTCAAGATGGGGCAGGACGTCTCGCCAGTCCTGGGTCGTGTGGTCGGCCATCATGAGAGAGGCTGCCTGGCTGGGACATTTGGCCATTTCTTCCAGAAGCATGGCCTTTTCGTCTTCGGGCAGACTGGTGCTGAGGCAGTCCGAGAGGTTCTGCCTGTCGAAAGCGGACCGGTTGAAAACCAGCTGCTGCTGGAGGAAGGTCAGCCCGGCCCCATCGTAGCAGGTGGCGTGGCCCAGCTTCCAGTCCGGGGCGAAGAACTGCTTTGGTGTCTGCTGCACGAAGATGGCGCTGCGGAGCCGGTGCCGGCCGAACAGCTCCAGATAGGACCATATGATGGGGGAGCCGATGGACCAGCCCAGCACGGTGGCGTCTTCAATCTCCAGTGCTTCCAGCAGGTCCCGGAGGTCTGCTGCCAGACGGGCGATACGGTAGCCGTGGTCCGGTTTCCCGGATTCACCATGCCCTCGCAGGTCCAGCGTGATGACACGATACTGTTTTGCGAATGGCCCGACATTGCGGTGGAAGAAGCGGCTGGAAAAGGTCCAGCCATGGATCATGACCAGGGGGCGTCCCTGGCCGTGATCCTCGTAATGCAGTTTCACATGGTCGCTGGTGGTGATGTAGGGCACGCAGGGTCTCCCTGTTTCATGGGCCTGTGCAGGCGGTTGCTGCCTTGTCTTCCAACTTGGGGCTGGCCAGCGTCCGTCTGCAAGGGGGGCTGTCATTTTCCTGCTGTCTGGTCCTGTGGGAGTGGGGCGGCCGGGAGCCAGACGTGGCAGGTTGTTCCCTGCCCAACCGTGCTGGTGAAGTGCAGTTGCCCACCATGTCTCTCCAGAATCTGTCGGACGATGGCCAGCCCCAGCCCCGTACCCTGTCCGGCCTCCGCATGGCTGGAGTCGGATGACGGCGTGATGCGGTAGAAGCGTTCTGTAAGGCGGGGGAGATGGTGGGCGGCAATGCCAGGGCCGTTATCTTCCACCGTGATCAGGAGTCCCGGCAGGGAGGAGGTCGGTCCTTCGGCTGGGGTGGCCCGTCTGGCGTGAAGGCGGACGTGCAGGGTCCGTTCCGGCATTGTGCCGTACCGGATGGCATTTTCGATGAGGTTGAGGAGAACCTGCACCATTTCATCCCGGTTGGCCAGCAGGGTCAGGCTGTCTTCCTGCGTCACGGTCAGCCTGCGGCTGTCGTGCTGGAAACGTGGGGTGACTTCGCCCAGCACAAGGGCGAACAGTTCTTCTGCCTCCAGCTCTTCCCGGGGGTGGTGGTGGTGGCCTTTCATCTCAAGCTGGGACAGATAGAGCAGCCGGTCGATCAGCCGCTGCATCCGTGTTGCCTGCTGGCTCATGATCTCCAGATACAGGGTGCGTGATGTCTGATCGGTCTGGTCGCCTCCCTCTTTCATCAGGTCGATGAAGCCGGTGAGGGAGGCCAGAGGTGTGCGGAGCTCGTGGCTGGCGTGGGCCACGAAGTCGGCTCTCATGCGGTCTACAGCCTGAATGAGACTGCGGTCATGCAGCAGGACGAGGACAAGGCTGTTCCGTCCTGCTGCACCGGGCAGTCTGCGCATGGCGAGATGGACGGAGCATTTTACGGGAACATCCAGCCTGATGGTGGTTGAACAGGGTGCAGGAAGGCCATCATCCATTGGGGGAGCATGAAGGGCGCTATGCAGGGTGCTGTGTGCCGTGGGGTGGCGAAGGAGCGCCCCGAGGCTGTTGCCATAATGGGTCCGTGCTGCCTCGTTGCAGGCCATGATCTGTCCGACGGAGCCGAGAATGAGGGCCATGCCCGGGATGGTATCTACCAGCAGGGTGGCCTCATGGAAGGGCAGAACGCTGCCCGGGGGTGGGGCAGATGGTCTGGGGCTGTCGGGGCGGGTGGTGCCGTGGGGGCGCCGGGACAGGTGCCAGACCATGGCCCAGCCCGTCAGGGCAAGGCAGGCACAGATTGCCGTGATGATCTCTGGCAGGAGCGGAGAGGCCATGAGGCGGATCAGCCGGAGGATGGGCCGTGCTGGCTGATGGTGCCATCATCCAGCGCATAACCGGCGGCCCGTACGGTCCTGATGAGGTCGGCTTCCCCCGTTTCATTCAGCGCCTTGCGGAGGCGGCGGATATGAACGTCCACCGTGCGTATCTCCACATGGACGTTGGGGCCCCACAGACGTTCCAGCAGGGTTTCCCGGGAGAAGACCTTGCGGGGATGGTGGATGAAGAGTTCCAGCAGGCGGTATTCGGTTGGCCCCAGGGCGATGGGACGCCCGGCCCGTGTGACCTGATGATTCTCCGGTTCCAGCGTAAGGGGGCCGAATGTCACGATGTCCTGTACGGGGCGTGTGCGGCGAAGCAGGGCCCGCAGGCGGGCATCCAGCCTGTCGGTACTGCATGGTTTGGTCAGATAGTCATCAGCGCCGTTGTCCAGCCCGGCGATGACATCCTGCTCGTCCGTCCGGGCTGTGAGGAAGAGGACGGGCAGGTCCTTCAGCCCCGGTTTCTGCCGGATGATGCGGCAGAGTTCCAGCCCGGAGAGACCGGGCATCATCCAGTCCAGCAGGGCGACGTCCGGTCGTTCTGTTTCGAGGAAGGCCAGTGCCTGTTCGCCATCCATGACGGTGCTGACCTGATAGCCCCGCTGCCTCAGGCTGTGTTCCAGAAGGACCCGCAGGGTGGGTTCATCCTCCACGACAAGAACAGAGCCTTTCTGGGGGCTGGCAGGGGGTTTCATGGGCTGGGGGACTCCTGTCCGGGTGGGAGTGGCTGGCTGTCATGGCCATGCGGGCGGGTCGGGGGCAGCGTAGCCCCCGTGACCATGAAGACCACACGTTCGGCCATGTTGGTGGTGTGGTCGCCGATCCGTTCCAGATTCCTGATGATGAAAAGCAGGGAGATATGGAGGCGGATGGTATGGGGATGACGGGTCATCTGTTCCAGGGAATCTGCCGTCATGGCTTCACAGTATTTGTCCACGAGCTGGTCGGCGGCCCAGATGGCATGGGCGGCATTGGCATCCTTGTGGGCCAGGGCATCCATGATGCGGCGGAGATGCTCCAGCACCAGCCGTCCCATTTCGCTCAGGGCGAGGCGGGCGGGGCGGGGAAGGGGCTGTTCCATCTGGCTGAGGCGCCGGGCGATGGAGCTGGCATAATCGCCCATGCGTTCCAGGGCGCCAGCCATGGGGATGCAGGCGACGATCTCCCGCAGATCTGCCGCCATGGGGCTGCGCAGGGCCAGCAGACGGATGGCGAGTGTTTCCACCTTTTGTTCCAGTGCATCCACTTCATCATCCTGCCGTGCTGCCTGAAGGGCTGTCCGGCCATCATTCTCGGCAATGCCTGCAAGGATGAGGGAGAGCTGATGCTCTACCAGTCCCCCCATCTGCTCCATCAGGGACCGTAAATGGAGCAGCTCATCTTCATAACGCTGCACGATATGCTGCTTCTGGCGCATCATGTGTCTGTCCCCTTTCAGGCGGGCTAACCTACCGTAATTCACGGGGAGCGGAAACAGCACCGCCAATCGGGCCACAAGCGGCGGAAGAGTAGGGTTTTTGCCGGGTTCAGGAGAGGTTTCAGCTCTCTTTTACGGAGATGTCATGAATATTTCATGTTTCCGCACGGTGGGGGGTGCAGGTAGGGTTTCCGTGTCGTCGTCAGAAGGAAAAGAGGCCGATAGATGAGCACCCGCCGCCAGTTTCTGCAAGGCTGTTCCGCTCTTTCCCTGGCGGTCTCTGCGGGAGGGGGCAGGCGTGGTCTGGCCCGAGGGACATGCCCTGTGAAGGCCATGCTGCATGATGAGTCTGGCTTTTATCCTCTCTGGCCGGAGGTTGGTACCATGGAGCAGCCCCGTGTTGCGCGGGGAGGGCGTGTTTACGGTATTCATGTGCCGGGTCTGCATGTCATGCGGCCTGTCCATCCGAATGGATCGGCTGTCATCATCGCAGCAGGTGGTGGTTATGGGCATATTGCCGTAGGGCATGAAGCCTTGCCTGCGGCCCGGTGGCTGGTCTCGTTGGGTGTGACTGTTGCCATTCTTCTGTATCGTCTGCCAGGCGAGGGATGGGCTGAAGGCATGGAGGCCCCACTGGCGGATGCCCGACAGGCCCTGCATCTGCTACGGTCCGGGCAGGTTGGTGGAAGTGGTAATGTGCGGCGTGTGGGTTTCATGGGTTTTTCTGCCGGAGGGCACCTGCTGGGTCTGACAGCTTTGCAGGACCATGATGCGCCACCGGCCCTGCTGATGCTGCTTTATCCGGTTGTCAGTGTTGCGCCCCCTTTTACCGGGAGTCGTACCAGTCGGGTGTGTCTTGGGGATAATCCGACAGTGGAACGGGCTGTCCGCTGGTCTCTGCCATCTCATGTCCGGGATGATGCGCCGCCTTTGTTCATGGCTCATGCGCTGGATGACCCGATCGTGTCACCTGAGCAGGAGACGTTGCTGTTGCAGGCCTATCAGCGTCATGGGCGACCTTGTGAAGACCACCGTTTTGCAACTGGGGGTCATGGCTTTGGTCTGGGGCGCAGGAATGGATCAACAGGGCAGTGGCCCATTCTGGCCGAATTCTGGATGAGACGGCAGGGGTTCCTGTGAACAGCCATACCGTCCCGTTGGGGCTGGCGACATTCCTGCGCAGGGTTTCGAATTTGTGCTGCCGTTATCTGTGGGGAGGGAACGGCGTTGCTTTCTTCATGGGGGCCGGCAGCCTCATCGGGAATCGTATGATTTTTGTCCGTAGTGGCCCCCGTGCAGGATTCGGGTGGCTGTTGGCAACATTGACCAGCTGGCGTCAGGAGAGACTGAATCGCTTCGGGCCGATGGTTCAGAAGACTGTATGTGGAGACTTTTGGGGTGTTGAAGAGGAGAGCATGACAATGGTCTGCTGTTTCTTCATCTTTTTCATGAGCGTGTATGAACAGTCATATATATTACCATTCATTAATTGTAGGGTGTGATGTGGGTCTGTTTATTGGATGTTCCAAGGAATTTTAGCAAAATTTTTCATAATTTAACTTTAATTTTTTGTATTTTAATTTTAATTATTAAAATAAAATGTATATAAATACGAATATATGATCAAAATGTTAAAAAAAATACAAAGTAAAATTATAAAATAAATTGTGCATTTAAAGTTATTACAAAGTTAAACTGGAAGAATTCATCATTTTCCTGTTGACTGTATTTCGTGAATATGGATTTATAACCTCGGAAGACGCATATGGGGCTTCCAACTCCTTAATAGAAAGTGTGTGGAGACTTGACATGAGAGCTCTCAGCAACCGCGAGCTGGACAGCGTTTCTGGTGGTTTTGGTCTGGGCAACCTGATTGGTGGTCTGGTTGGTGGTCTTGGTGGTCTTGGTGGCGGCGCACAGAACCCGCTGGCCGCTCTGGCCCCGGCTGCCAATACCAATACGATCCCGGCCGTTAGCTACCCGCAGGGGGCTGCTGCTCCTGCTGCCGGTTTCAATCTTGGTGGCCTTGGTGGTCTTGGGCAGCTGCTGTCTCCTATCCAGAGCTTTACCTCTGCTTTTAGCAATTTCCTGCAGCATCCTCTGCGTACGATCCTGTCTCTCGTAGGGACGGGCATTCAGCAGGCTGTGAACTTCGTCACACGTCTGATCTGATCCCTGTCATCCCGCAAGGGATGGCCGTGGGTAGGGTCTCTGTCCAGTCAGGGCAGGCTCTCTGTGAGGGGATGGTCCGTATGGGCCATCCCCTTATGTGTTTTCAGTGGGTTGTCAGGCAAGAGCATAGGGGCCTGCACTGAGTATCTCGAGCTTCAGCAGGCAGCCATTCTGCTGTTTCATGTCAGGCAGTGGCAGATGGGCTGCCCCGGTGGTCCAGCGGCATGGAACAGGCTCTGTAACATCCCATCCTGTGTTCGGGGCGGCTGTCAGGTGTGATGTCAGGGGGATGTCGGTTCCATCAGGCTGAACGAGCGTTATCTCGCCGACAAGAACGCCCAGGGTTCGTCTGTCATCCACGAAAGGGCCAATCTGTCTGTCCGGCCGGCTTGTCCGGGACCTGATGGTGAGAAAGGATGGACTGTTTTTCAGCCAGAACAGGTAGTGTCCGCCATTGCGCTGATACAGGGCGAGTTCGGTCCCCTGTGGGTCCAGCAGGGTCAGGGCCGGGTCGTCCGTGGTGGCTGGTCTGGCGGTTTCCGGTGGGAATCCCAGCCGGGTTGCCCGTTCTGCTAGTGCAGCATGCAGGGGCTCGACAAAGGCCCGATCCACGTTCAGCGGGGCGGCGGCGTCCTGTTGCCAGTCTTTGGGGCGGGAGTGGAAGGACGCTGGGGAGGGAATGGACAGGGCTGCTTCAGGCGTCGTGAAACTGTGGCGGTTGCCCGTGTCCAGATATGTTTCGGACAGGACACCATTGGCACTGATGATGCGATGCTCATAGGTCTCGATGTGGTAAATGTCGTAGCTGTCCCGTTCTTCCCGCAGGATCGTCCTGCCATTGACGAGCATACGGGCGGGAATGAAGCTGCCTTTCAGCAGCAGGCAGTGCTCTTCGGTAATGTAGAGGTCACGGAAGGGGCAGTTCTCCCCGAATGTGTGGCGTCTGATGCGTATTGGCCAGTCGTCAGACGAGGTGGGTGTGACGGATTTCCAGCCACTCCAGCGGAGATGTTCGATGTGTTTGTGACCATTCCGGAAGACATGGATGGCATCACCGGCCCTCAGCTCCTCAATGGGTCTGGGGCCCTGGGGGGTGTCTATCAATGTGCCTGCGAGGTAGCAGACAACATCCGCACTGGTTTGTGGTGGTGCCGGAGGTGTGAACGGGGACCAGCGTCCATCCTGCGGGAGGCCATATGGATTGCCGGGAATGAAGATGTTTGCATGGACCGTGCTGTAGAAGCTGTAATCCTCGTTCATCTGGATGATGGTTTGGTTGGCCGAGGCATCGTAGCGCTGCCGTGTTGTCGTTCTGGATGTCGTCTGGCCGGAAAATGTGAACTGGAATGTGAAGCCGGATGGTGGTGGGCTGACCAGATGGAGGTCCAGGGAAAGATTGGTCTGGAGGGAGGCGCCGCTCAGCCCTCCGTAATCAAGAGCAAGCTGTCCACCTGTTCCGGGGTCTATGGTCAGGGAATGGGGGGCAGCCATGAGAGAAGAGCTGACGGTGCCATTCCATGATGCCGGTGAGATGACCAGTGACCCTCCCTGAAAGGCGAAAAACGTATCCTCCTGTGGCAACGACAGGTTGTCAGGCATGAAAAGCGTGGTGTTGATGACAGCTTTACGGGATTGGGGAGTGTACGTGATGGTCTGGTTCTGTGCGACAATCATGAGCAGCTATCTTGGGCGGTATCCGGTTTTTTCGTGGAAACCGTCTGAAGATAGGGGCTGTTCCCTTATCAGAGATTAAGCCAGTCCTTCATAATTACCTGCACAGGTCCAGTCTGTTACGGTCTGTTCTGTACTGTGGGCAGGCGTATCCCTAGGGGGCAGCTGGAGGAGCCACACCCAACAAAAAGGGCGGACCACCATGGTCCGCCCTTTTCTGTCTGCGATACCGGAGATACGGGATCAGAACTTCATCTTGAAGGTTCCCGTTGCACCGCTTTCGGTCGACTGGTTGCCGTACTGGCCAATGTAGGACAGATCCAGATCAATACGATCAGTCAGGCGGGCCGTCATGCCAGCATTCACGACAGCCGCATTGCTGGAGAGCAGAACACCGGCGACGTCCATGTCGCTGGTCCCGCCTGTCGTGGCAAAGGCCTCATGCTGGCGGGACCCCAGGCGACCGAAGCCATGGCGGTAGGCTGCCGTGAGGTGCGGCATGAAGATCGTCCGGCCGATATTCAGCGTCGTGGCGGCACGGAAACCGAAGGTTGAGAAGGTGACCCCCGTATCCGTCCCACGGCTGCGCAGGGCGGCCTCGTTGCCATGCTCACGATAGCTGTTGGTCTGCATGTTCACATACGCCACGTTCATGAACGGCTCGAAGACGCCGCGCCCGGTGCGCATCTTGTAGCCCAGTTCAGCGAATGTCTGTGCAGTTCCACCCAGATAGCCACTGCTGAGGCGCCCGCCATAATCACCAACGGCGACATGCCGACGGGTGTTGATGACATTCCAGCTATAGGCAGCGCCCAGCCGCAGGTTCAGGCGGCCCCAGTGTGTCCCGGCATAGGCCCCAACAGTGATGTTGTTGCTGTTGCCGGAGGAGGAGCGCCCTCGCTGGATGTTGAACTGGGAGTGACCATAGGACAGCAGCCCGCCGACACGCCAGTTGCTGCGGTTGATCGGCGCATCCGCCCCCATGATGAACCCGGCCGTGTTGTGGTGCATGAGGGCAGCATTGCCATCCCCGCTGTTATGGCCGAGGGCTCCGTAAGCCTGCCCCCACAGGACAGCATGGTCGGAATAGCAGGCGCCATTCTTTTTATGCGTCTTCAGGTCATAGAGGCTCTGGCCATTATGGCCATAATCGCAGTCGCTGTTTGCCAGACGGTCCATCATCGCATTGCGGATGTAGAAGCTGTCCTGAATTAGCGCCGTACGGATGGAGGCGTGCAGCTCACCGGAGAGATTGTCCAGCGCCCGCCGTGCCTGGTCCCGTGTCAGGCCTGTCATGGCCTGGCTGAGCGCCGAGCTGGGAGCGAGATGGTCCAGCCCCTGGCCGGTGGTGATCTGGTTGCGGGTTTCACCTACCGTGCTGAACGAGCTGGCATTGCGGCGCAGGACGATGTCAACAGCATCGGCACTGTAGGCAAAGGCTGGGTCCAGATAGGCATACTGGGGTGCCAGATTGCTCGACAGTTTTTCGTCAAACTGGCCGTTGACACCGCCGGATGCCGTCAGGACACGGTAAGCCTGCCCATATGTCAGGCCAGCGCCTGCATTCTTCAGCTGGAGGTCCAGAGTCCCGCCCTGCAGATAAGCCGTGCCCGTGACAGCCAGACGGTCGGAGGTGAGTTCATGGAACCCGTTGCCTTTTGCCGTGTCAATGGTCTGGCCCGTCGTATCGCTCGTCCCGCGGATCCGCAGGACAGAGCCCTTGGCCATGGTCAGGTTACCACTGACATGCAGGGTGGAGAGCGCATTAGAGCCGATCGCACCGGGGGCGACCGTAGCACCGGAGACAGCTTGGGTTGAGCCGACGGTGCCGGTACCACGCAGAGTTGCGCCATTGCCGACGGAAACCGGGCTGGAACCATTACGACCATCCACTTCCAGAGTTGCCTGGTTCTGGATCATCGTCGGGCCTGAATAGGTGCTGTCACCTGTCAGGATTTCCGTCCCGCCATCGATGGTCAGGCCACCATTGCCGGAAAGAGACCCGGCGTAGGTGTCACTGGCCTTTGTCAGGGTGAGCGTGCCATCCAGCGTGCCGTTGCCGTTTCCTGCGAGGGACCCGGCGGAGGCATTGTTGCTGGTGACGGTCAGGTTCTGGCCATCATGGGTGAGGGTACCGCCGATGGTGCTGTTGTCGAGTGTCAGGGATCCGTTGCCCGTATTGGTGACAGCACCATCCGTTTTGTTGCCCCCGGCGAGGGTCATGACGCCGCTGTTTGTTGTGGAGGCCTGGGACCCGCCCGTGGCGCTGAAGGTGGCATTGGCAGCGTTTGTTACGGTCCCTGCGGATGTTCCGGCAAGGGCTGTCTGTCCACCATTGCTGCTGACGTCCCTGACGATGCTGTCATTCAGGGTGACGGTCCCCGCATTGGTAACGAGATTGGCCAGTCTGGCTCCGTTCGCCACCAGTGATCCATCATTGTTCGTGACCGTTCCGGTGACGGCTGAACCATCCTGGAGGGCGGAGTGGCCGTTGTTGACAAGTGCCCCGGAAAGGGAGCCTGTCAGGGTCAGGTCACCACTCTGCCCGACGGTTGTGTCACCGGTATAGGCCTGATGGTTCGTGAGGGTTTCTTTCCCCCCGTCAAGGGCCAGCCCGCCCTTGCCGGAGAGGATACCGTTATAGGTGTCATTGGCCTTTGTCAGGGTGAGCGTGCCATCCAGCGTGCCGTTGCCGTTTCCTGCGAGGGACCCGGCGGAGGCATTGTTGCTGGTGACGGTCAGGTTCTGGCCATCATGGGTGAGGGTACCGCCGATGGTGCTGTTGTCGAGTGTCAGGGACCCGTTGCCCGTATTGGTGACA
>NZ_WNIH01000001.1:0-72978 GCF_009725805.1 Bombella sp. ESL0380
CCGCCAGGTCCCCTCGCTCACCCACCCCCATAAAAACCACCCACCAACGCGGGGTGGAGCAGCCCGGTAGCTCGTCAGGCTCATAACCTGAAGGTCGTAGGTTCAAATCCTACCCCCGCATCCATACCCACGAATACTCCCAAACAAGTTGATACGGAACCATCGGCATATTGCTTGTTAACAGTAGAGCTATGTTGTGGGGAAGCGTGCCTGCAGAGCTCTACAAATGGGCTCATGAATGGTTTGGGTGGATTGTTCGGGCAATTTTCTGCCCAGCAAGCGCTCTCAATGCCTGACCCGGGCGTGTTGGCCAAGAAGGTGATATCCCAGATTACGTTTGGATTTGGGTTCCAGGTTACCCTATTGGCAGCAGTGGCGCTTGTCATTACGACATTCAAGAAGAGACCTTCATGATGTCAGCGTGGCTATTGCTACACTACAATGAAGCAATCTCTTAAGACAGAAGGGCAGGGCGCTGGGTCAGCGCCCTGTTCCAACTAATCAGACCAGCGTAACGACCGTCTTGATATTTCCCTTCGTAGCATTGGCGTAGGGGCAGACGAACTCCGTCTTCTTCACCAGCTCAGCGGCTTTCGTCCGGTCCATACCCGGCAGGGACACCTCAATGGCAACTTCCAGCCCGAAACCGCCGTCAGAGCGGGGACCGATGCCGACTGTAGCCTGAACATGCGTGTCCGCAGGAATTTCGATCTTCTCTTCACCAGCAACAAATTTCATGGCACCGAGGAAACAGGCGGAATAACCAGCAGCAAAAAGCTGCTCCGGGTTATTGCCCTTGCCATTGCCACCCATTTCTTTGGGAACACCAAGGTCAACACGGAAGCTGCCGTCTGTGGTCTCTGCAAACCCATCCCGGCCACCGGTTGCGCGTGCCGTGGTTTTGTAAACAACGTTGATGGACATGAACCTACTCCCGCCCCCCATGCGAAGGGCCTGTTATGGTGGTTGGTCCCAGCCGGTCCCGTGGGATACCGACTGGAAACCTCTGCCTGTAGAGATGGGCTCTGCGTCGTTATAGACAATGGGGCTGCCCCATAAAAAAATCAGGGCAGCCCCAACTCTTGTTCAAGATGTATAACCGTCAGTGGTGCTGTGGCGCATCTGTAAGGTTGGGTGTGCTGACAGGGAGGTCAGCCAGAATGGCAATGTCATGGCCACAGCTCAGGACAGCAGCCTTCTCCGCTGGTGTCAGCTGTGCCAGAGCGTCTTCCAGAGTTGCACTTTCCTGAAGCTTCAGGGAGCCAGTCAGCAGCGGCACGGAGATGGGGTCTCCTGGCTTCCGAGGGGGAGGCAGTGTCCGCAGGTGGGCATGCCTCAGGGTTGAACTGCTGCGAAGAGCGTGAAAAGCCTCCACAATTACAGGATGTGGGTGATTCCGTTCTTCATGCGCTTTCTGGATGATCGGCGGTGGCGCCGTTTCTTCAGGAATGAGAAGAAGACCAGCTTTACGCATTGCCTGACCAATCCGGCTGCTGCTGGTGAAGCCGACAAGAGGAATGGCCAGCAGCAGGCCGATCAGGACAGGCAGCATCCAGAGGAACAGGGAAAGGGACACGGACCACGCCGCAGCGCTCAGGATGAGGCCGAACAGGCTGTAGAACCAGTATTTTCGCACCGTATCAGCCCAGGGCAGGCTGCCATCGTCACGGTTCTGGGCCTTCCAGCCGGAATCACGGCCCAGCAGGATGGACAGGATGGCCGAGGTCTGGATCAGCATGGCAATCGGGGCAATGAGTGCCCCAATGAGCGTTTCCAGAAGAATGGACCAGCCAAGCCGTACCACACCACCTGCCTGTTCCCGCTCTTTGGGGTCAAGACAGATGGCAAGAAAAGCCAGAGCCTTGGGGGCCAGAAGGACGATCATGGTCTGGATGAAGACCAGCCGGGCCAGAATGGGATCCACGTGCGGCCAATGTGGGTAAAGGCTGCGCTGTGTGCTGAAATATTCTGGATGATAGAAATGTGCCTGCAAGGCAATGAGAATGCCAAAGAGCAGGAACAGCAGCCAGAGTGGTGACATGATGTAAGAACCGATGCCCACCAGCATGTGGGACCGGCTGACCCAGTGCATCCCCCTGGTGAAGAGGATACGGGCGTGCTGAAGGTTCCCCTGGCACCAGCGGCGATCCCGTACGGCAATGTCCGTCAGGGAAGGGGGGCTTTCCTCATAGGAACCACTCAGACCCGGAACCATGTGGATGGCCCAGCCGCCACGGCGCATCAGGGCTGCTTCGATGAAGTCATGGCTCAGAATATGCCCGCCAAAAGGTGGCTTGCCGGGAAGGTGTGGCAGACCGGCCTGCTCGGCAAAGGCCTGCGTGCGGATGATGGCATTATGGCCCCAGTAATTACCTTCCGAGCCATGCCACCAGGCAATCCCCTGTGCAATCAGTGGCCCATACACACGTCCGGCAAACTGCTGCATCCGGGCAAAGAGTGTCTGTCCCCCCACGATGACAGGCAGGCTTTGAATGAGACCAACCTGCTCATGCTGTTCCATGGCGGCCGCCATGCGGACAATCAGTCCACCATCCATCAGGCTGTCTGCATCCAGGGTGAGCATGGCCGGGTAGGCCCCGCCAAAACGGGTGACCCATTCGCCGATATTCCCTGCCTTGCGGTCCGTGTTCTTGAAACGGCGGCGGTAGAACAGGTGCTTGCGGGCGTAATCCTGTTTGTGGAGGTCCAGAATGGCCTGCTCTTCCTGCACCCAGATGTCTGGATCAGTCGTGTCGGAAAGGATGAAGATGTCGAAATGGTCGCCCCGTCCCGTCTCCTGAAGGCTCTTGAGCATGGCCCGGAGATTGGTCATCACCCTCTGGGGCGGCTCATTGTAGGTGGGGAGCAGGATGGCGGTCTTGCCGGACAGTTGCGGCAGTGGGCCGGTGCGGCGGATGCCAAGCCCCAGCCCGCCATGACGTAGCATGGCCCAGAAGCCCCCGAGTGCTGAGGCGCAGGACAGGGAGATCCAGAAGCTGAGGATACTGAACAGCCCCAGCATGATGATCCCTAGCGTGCTTGTCCCCAGGGAGTTGAAGACGGCGTTGATCTTGACCACGCTGTAGCCGGTCAGGAGGAAAGCAGCCCCAAACACGGCCAGGCGTCGCAGCCAGAGCAGCGTCGGGGTCGTAGGGAGCCGCCAGAAGGCCCGGCCATGGCGGTCCGGTGCCTTGTGGAGGTCCTGCACGGGCATGGGCAGGGGAGATTCGGGAGGAAGAAAAGCAGTCTGCTGCGTGTGTTGCATCTCTCTCATGGGGTCCAGCGGTACAGCCATGTCTCGGAAACAGGCCCCTGCATGTTGGCCAGCTGGACCTGAAGCTCGCAGAGTTTCGTCTCCCCAGGGGTCAGCTGGAAGAAGGCCCGGATGCCATTGATGTCCGGATTTGGCATGAGTGTGATGGCTCCGATGCTGCCTGTCGATGTCTGGGCGACAAGGTGATAGGAAGCCGGATCGGAAAGTGTACGGAACGGCTCACCATCAAAATCCAGCACGAACTGGACCCTGTCGGGGTGATCCGTCACGGCACCGACACGGGTATCATGGATGCGGGCCAGATGGGTCGGCCATGGCGTGTCCCAGCCCCAGTACATGCGATACGTGAAGTTGTAGCTCTGCCCGGCCTTCATGGGGGACTGGGGGCGCCAGAAGGATACGATGTTGTCGTTGACTTCACTGGGGGTAGGAATCTCCACCAGATTGACACTGCCCCTGCCCCAGTTGCCGACAGGCTCCACCCATAAGGAGGGGCGCTTTTCGTAATGCAGGGCGAGGTCTTCATAATCATGGAAGGACCGTTTGCGCTGCATCAGCCCATAGCCATAGGGCCCGGCATCACTGAAGGATGAGAGCTGGAGGTCGGTCGGGTTGGTCAGCGGGCGGTAGATGTTCTGGCCAGCGCCCGTCCATATCTGGAGGGCTTCACTGTCATGGGCGGCAGGTCGCCAGTCATTCACATGCACCCGGTCATTGGCATCGAAATAATACATGCCTGTCAGTGGGGCGATACCGCCTGCCGAGATGTCCACACGGGGGAAGAAGGTGGACTGGACATCAAAAAGGGTCGTCTCCCCGGGACGGATGGTAAAGCGGAACGCACCGGTCAGGGAGGGGCTGTCCATCAGGGCATGCAGGACGAGGGACTGGCTGCCCGTAGCCGGCTTCTCAAGCCAGAAGGCCCGGAAAACGGGGAATTCCTCACCGGTCGGTGTGCCGGTATCCTTGGCAAAGCCCCGGGCAGACAGGCCGTAATTCTGCCCTTTTGCCACGGCACGGAAATAGGAAGCCCCGAGGAAAACCGCACATTCCTCCATGACATCAGGCCGGTTGAGGGCATAGCGGATGCGCAGGCCGGAGAACCCCTCCCCGGCGCTGATGTTCAGAGAGGAATCCCGGCTGCTGAATGTGTCAGCTGTGCAGGTGATGGGGTGGGCGGCGCCATTTTCGACCTCAAAAACATCAACCTGTTGTTTGTACAGATAGCCACGGGGAAAGAACTGGACATCGAAGGCCAGATGATCCTGTCCCCAGAGGGTTTTTTCAGGATTGAACTGGATGGACGAAAACTGGTCGAACGTCATGTGGGCCAGAGAGTCAGGCAGGTCCTTCGGTGGTGCATGGTAGCTTCTGCCGGCCAGAGCCTGGGCCAGGGAGCGCACGGTACCGTCATCAAAATGGGTCGGAGCGACGTCGACTGTCTGTGCCCGCAGGCTGCGTCCCCCTGCAAGAGCCAGTCCTGCTCCGAGGCTCATACCTGCTTTTACAAGTTCACGACGATGCAGTTTCATGATGTACTTTCAAAACCCCGCCTGTCCATACAGTCTTGTTCCCTGTCTAACCCGGGATCAAAGGGTGAGGGAATGGTAATTTCAGGGCAGATTACATTAAAAAAATGTAGTCTCAATGCTGATTAAAGGGGACTGTTCAGGTTCCATATTTCCTCCCAGGACGGAAACTGGCACGTTATCCTGTTGATATCATGGGGCTCTGGTGTGCCGGGAATTGCGGGAAGGTGATGGAGAGACCGGGTCCGTCCCAGCCGTTCCAGCGTCTGGCTGTTCTGGGGAGAGGCTGGCCCGTTGGTGATGAAGCCGAGGACAGGAATATCACGTCGATACAGGGCTTCCAGGCTGAGCAGCGTGTGGTTGAGCGTCCCCAGCCCGCTGCGTGTGACCAGAATGACGGGCAGGCCCAGTCGGGCGATGAGGTCGATCATCAGCATGGTATCTGTCAGGGGGACCATGAGGCCACCAGCTCCTTCCACGATCAGCGGAGCCTGCGGGACAGCAGGCAGGGTGAGCTGGTCAGGGTCCAGCGTTACCCCTTCCAGCAGGCCGGCCGCAGCCGGTGCCAGGGGGGCCTGAAAGGCATGGGCCGGGGGCAGGAAATGCCTGTCCGGCAGGCCGGTCAGACGCTGGACGGTGGGTGTATCCCCTTCTTCTTCAGCCAGACCGGTCTGGAACGGCTTCCAGTATGTGCCCTGCCACGCTTTCGTCAGGATGGCACTGGTGAGAGTCTTGCCAATGCCGGTATCCGTCCCGGTGACGAAAACGCCTTGCGGAGCCGCCTGTGGCAGAGGAGAGGGGGAGGAGAGGAGCATGGTGGTCAGTGTCCTTTCTGGAAGGCGCCGAAGGCGGCCTGATAGGTCACATGGTCGAAATGGCTGTCAAAATGGCGCATGGCCCTGCGCAGGCCCAGGGTCGGCTGATGCCCGTTTTTCGGCAGGGACGCCCCGATCATGCGCAGCCCCTTCAGGAAGTGCCGGGCCGAGGGGCTGGGGTCATGGAGCGGGCAGGCGTCCCATTGGCCATGCCCTCCCGGTGGCCAGTCCTGCTGAAGCTGCGTGAGGGTGGGATAGTCCGGCACGCCACAGGGAATGGCGGCGGCTTCACAGCTTTCCTGCCATTCATGCAGGCTGCCCGCCAGCAGGGTGCTGACCATCAGTCGGCCGCCGGGCCGCAGGAGAGCCACAAGGTCACGGAAGGCTCCGGCCCGGTCCTCGAACCATTGCAGGCAGAGGCTGGAGGTGATGAGGTCGAACCCTCCACCTGTTTCATCCCGTGGCTGGGGATGTTCCCCATCCATGACATAAAGATGCACGGTTGCGGGCAGAGGAGCCAGAGTCCGGCGGACCCTGTCCAGCATGGCAGGGGCCAGGTCGGTCAGGTGAAGTTCCGCCTGCGGGAAAGCGGTCACCAGCTCACGGCTCAGCAGGCCGGTTCCGCAGCCGAATTCCAGAATCCGGCGGGGCGGGTGCAGGAGATGGCTCTGGCAGATGCGCCCGGCCAGCATCCGGGCGCATTGTTTCTGGATGAAGGCCGCCTGTTCATAATCGTGGGCGGCATCAAAGCGGGCGGCAATGTCGGTCTTGCGGTGGGATGTCATGCTGGAGGGGTGTCCCTGATGATGCGCCTGAGAAGGATGGCGCAGTCCTGCGGGTGCGTGAGGGGCAGAAGATGCCCGCCGGGCAGGCTGATGCCATTGGCTGCGGGACCCAGCCCGTTTCTGGCAGGAGAGAGCGGGTCATCCGGGCTGTGCAGGCTGTGGAGACGCCCTTCCCAGCGGGGCAGGAGGGGGCGGTGGTCCATCCCGGCCAGTGCGGCAAGGCCGGTTTTCAGGGCTTCATGGTCCAGCGTGGTGGGGAGAACGGGATCGGTCTCTCCACACATCTGGCGGAACTGGCGCAGGACATCCCGTGGCTGACGGTCCAGCTGCCGGATCATGCGGTGAAGGATGCGTTCCGGCACACCGTCCGGGAAATCCTCGTCTCTGGTGAAGCGGGCAAAGCCGTTGATGCTGATGAGGCCAAGGCAGTGCGGTGCTTCCAGGGCCAGCAGGGAACAGGCCCCGGCGGAATGGCCCACGGCCCAGAAGGGAGTTTCCGGCAGGTCTGGCCGTGTCGTCGCTCCGAAATAGCCCGCATCAGCACAGACATGCCGGAATTCCGGCAGATGCTGCCGCAGTGGTGTCCAGAAGCTGGCATCATAGCCCCAGCCATGCAGGAAATGGAGCGTCATCATCGGGGCGTCACACTTCGCAGGCTGTCCAGCAGGGCGTCGCCGAGCTGGTCTATGGTGGTGGCGGAAAGGCGGCTTTCCAGAGCGATCCGCAGGCGGGCCGTGCCGGGCGGGACGGTGGGCGGACGAATGGCAATGCTGAGGAATCCTTTTTCCTCCAGAGAGCGGGCGACATGCAGGGCCGTTTCACTGTCTCCGATCATGACCGGAATGATCTGTGTGCTGGAGGGGCCTGTCTTCCACCCTGCATCATTCAGTCGCTGGCGCAGACGGCTGGCCTGATGCTGGAGATGCAGGCGTTCAGCCTCCAGTGAAGGGACGATCTCAAGGGCGGCATCCAGTGCCCCGAGGCAGGCAGGGGGCAGGGCCGTGCTGTAAATGAAGCCGGAGGCCTGATTGACCAGATAGTCGCAGAGGGCCCGACTTCCCGTCACGAAGGCTCCCATTCCACCCAGGGCCTTGCTGGCCGTGCTCATGGTGATGTCCGCCAGCCCGCTGGACAGGCCGCACCCACCCGGCCCCAGAACGGCGGTGGCATGGGCTTCATCAACGTAAAGGAAGGCCCCGTGACGGTCTGCCAGTGCCCGCAGGGCGGGGATGTCGGCCCGGTCTCCATCCATGGAGAAGACAGTCTCGGTGATGACGAATTTCAGGCCCTTCTGGTCGGCATGGCGGTCCAGCAGGGTTTCCAGATGGGCAAGATCGTTATGATGGAAGCGCACCTGCCGCAGCCCGGCCGCCAGACAGCCATGATGCAGGCTGGCATGGTTCAGGCGGTCCATGAAGAGGATGGCCGGATGGCCCGTCTGCTGGCGGGACAGGTGGTTGAGGGCGGGGAGCAGGGACGCATTGGCCTGCCATCCGCTGGCGAACAGCAGGGCCGCCTCGCTTTTCTTGAAGCGGGCCAGTTTTTCTTCCAGCTGCGTGTGCAGGGGCAGGGTACCGCTGACAAGGCGGGAGGCCCGTGCGCCCGTGCCGTACCGTTCCGCCCAGTCCGCCGCCCTCTGGCGCAGCAGGGGATGGTCCGCAAGGCCGAGATAGTCGTTGGAGGTGACATCAACCAGCTTCCGGCCCTGACGGAGCAGAGAGCCGCCCTGCCGCTCCACGGGGACAAGATGGCGGCGGGTATGCTGGCGGTCCCGCTCATGCAGGGCTGCCTGAAGGGCGGACTGGAGGGTGTTCATCCCAGATGGTCCTTCAGGACATGATGGATGCTGCCGGTCAGTCTGCTCAGCTCATCGGGCGTGATGGTGAAGGCGGGCGTGAGATAGACGATGTGCCGGAAGGGACGGACCCAGACGCCCTTTTCGATGAAGGCCCGCTTGAGGGCCTCCGGGTCATCCAGCGTTTCCAGCTCCACGACACCGATGGCACCCAGAACACGGACATCCCTGACGCCGGGCAGGGAGCGGCAGGGTTCCAGCTCTGCTGCCATCTGGGCACTGATGGACTGGACCTGTTCCAGCCGTGGCTCCTGATCGAACAGGTCCAGCGAGGCATTGGCCACGGCACAGGCCAGTGGATTGGCCATGAAGGTCGGGCCATGCATGAGGGCATGGAGCGGATCATCCGAGAGGAAGGCCTCGAACACGTGTTTCCGGGCAATGGTGGCGGCGAGGGGCATGGTGCCGCCTGTCAGGGCCTTGGACAGGGTGATGATGTCCGGCGTGATCCCGGCCTGTTCGCAGGCGAAAAATGTCCCCGTCCGGCCGAACCCGGTGAAGATTTCATCAATGATGAGCAGGATGCCGTGGTCATCGCAGAGACGGCGGAGATGACGGAGGGTTTCCGGCCCGTGGAAGAGCATCCCGCCTGCCCCCTGCACGAGGGGTTCGGTGATGATGGCGGCGATCTCGTGGCTCCGCTCGGAGAGAAGGGTTTCCAGTGCCGCCAGCGTCCCGGGCGTGGTGGGGAGGTCGGCAATGATCTGCGGTGTCAGGGCCTCTCCGAACAGGCGGTGCATCCCTTCTTCCGGGTCGCAGACGGCCATCATGGCCAGCGTGTCCCCATGATACCCGCCCCGGAAGGAGAGGAGCCTGTGCCGCCCTTCCCGCCCCTGGTTGAGCTGGTACTGGATGGCCATCTTGGCTGCCACCTCCATCGCCACGGACCCTGAATCGGTGAAGAAGACCCGCTCCAGATCGCCGGGCAGCCGGTCTGACAGACGCCGGGCCAGTGTCATGGCGGGCTGGTGGACCATCCCGCCGAACATGACATGCGGCATCGTTTCTGCCTGCCGGACGAGGGCCTGCCGGATATGGGGATGGTTGTAGCCGTGGCAGGCCGTCCACCATGAGGCGATGCCATCAACAAGCGTCCGTCCATCCGCAAGGGTGATGGTGCTGCCGGAGGTGGCGGCAGCCTCCACCGGCATGGGGGCGGTCTGCATCTGGCTGTAGGGCAGCCAGAGATGGGGGAGGGTGCTGGCAGTGGTCATGGGGCTGGGTCCGTCTGACAGTCAGGGAAACATGAACTGGTTCACTATCGGACCGGTGATGTCCCGTAAAGGTGGAAGAATTTTGCACGAATCCGGCTTGACGATGGGGTTCCTGTTTCTGGAAAAAGGGATGGTTGGCCTTCCCGGGTGGTGCTGCCTGGAGGGATGTTCCTGTAATGGAAGGCTTTTTTCATGGCCCTGTCTGTATTCTGTGGTGGGCTGTTCTGGAGAGTGGAGAGACCATGTTGAAAACCCGTGGCCTGATGGCTGTCATGATCGTACCTTTTCTGGCTCTGGGTGCCTGTGTGACGCCGGGACAGGAGTCACGGCCGGATGTCTATGACCAGTCCCAGGTCAATACCGTGCAGCGGGGCCGTGCCGTGCAGATCATTTCCGTGTCTGCTGCCCGTGTGAACGTGGACAATTCCCGTAACCGCGATACGGCGAAGATTGTCGGTGGCATTCTGGGGGCAGCTCTTGGCAGTGGTCTGGCCGTTGGTGCTGGTCATGCTGGCTGGGGCGGTGGTCTGGCTGCTGGTGCCGGTGGTGCCCTGGGGGGATCCCTTGTGGGTGGGCAGGCTGTGGGTGGTCATACGCTTGTTGATGGTGTGACGATTGCTTACCAGGACCGGGCTGGCGGGGATGTCCTGCTCTCCACACAGGTGGGCCGGACTTGCGAATACCGGCCCGGTACGGCACTGCTGGTGTCAACGGGTGAGAATGGGACCCGTGTCCAGCCCAATGCGGCCTGCCCGAAGCGTTGAGGCAGAGTCTTTCCCGGAGGAGGATGGAATGATGCGTTCAGGTGGATGGAATCGTATGTTGCTGGCTCTGGTTCTGGCAGCTCCCTGGGAGATGGGGGGTGCCGCCCTTGCACAGGCGACAGACCCTGCCCAGCTCGAGACACTTGGGCGCATCCAGGACAGTCAGGACCAGCGCCGTCTGGCGTTGGAGGCCGCCCAGCAGCAGGCTGCCCGGGCGACGCAGCAGAGGCAGGAAAGGTTGCGGCGGCAGGCAGCGGACAGTGCCGCCCGCATTGCGGCTGCCCGCAATTCCCGCAGTGATGCGGAATGGCAGGATGACCGGCGTTACAAGGAGGCCAGCCGTGAGCTTGAGCTGAAGGAAGAGCAGCTCAAGCTGAAGATGCTGGAGACCAGGGCCAGCCGGGAGGATGACGTCATCAAGGCCGATCTCGCCCGGAAACAGGCCGAGACGGACCGTGTGATCCAGACCTCGCAGGGCGATGCCAAACTGAAGGCGGATGTGGGCACGGCCGCCCGGATGGCGCAGCGGCATTGGTGGGAAAGCAACTGACAGGCTGGTGACCAGCAGGGTCCTATGGTCTATAAGGCCGGACGACTGAAATGGCTCGGGACGGAAAAAAGACCATGGCAAAAGGTGGTGTGGCGGTGCGACTGTTGGGGGGGCTCTGGGGCTGTGTGCTTCTGTCGGGGGTGTCCGCCTATGCGGCGTCCAGCCTGCCCAACGGGGCTAGCTCCCTGCGGGAGCGTTATCAGGACTGGGATGTGGCCTGCCTGGCACCTGATGATGGGGCAGGGGGGGATGGTCATGTTCAGTGCGCCATGCAGCAGCAGGCGCTGGAGCCCCGGTCCCACAGGCGGGTCATGAGCATCCGTCTTGAGACTGACGGAACACAGGTGCGTGGTGTGGCTACGGTGCCCTTCGGGCTGGACCTGGTTCGTGGCCTGACACTGACCAACGCCTCCCAGCCTGTAGGGGATGTCTATTCCTTTTCCACCTGCCTGCCGACAGGGTGCCTTGTTCCCCTGAGCTTTGATGACCAGCAATGGGCCAGCCTGCTGAAAGAGCCGAAGGCCGTTTTCACGGCCATGACGTTTTCCGGCAAGCCGATGAAGCTCTTTTTCTCGACGAAAGGGCTGGATCAGGCCCTTCAGCGTGTCCGCAGCCTGACGCAGTGAAAAGAGCTTTCCCCGCCTGACAGTGGCGGGGAGTGTCATGTCCCGCAGAATGTGTGGTGGACTTCCTCCTCTGGCCGGGGGGCAGCATCCAGCCCGTCATCGGCCTCGGCAAAAGGGGTCTTCAGGGCTTCATGAAGTTTGTGGAACAGCCGGTAATCGCCCGTCATGGCCTGTGACAGTGCCGCTTCAACCTGATGGTTGCGGGGGATGATGCGGGGGTTCGTGCCCTGCATGGTTTTCTGGCGGAGTTCTGGCGGGCGCGTTTCCAGCGTCAGGCGATGAAGGATTTCTGTCCGGCACAGGTCGAAATGGCCCCTGTTGCCGGGGAACAGGTCCCGCAGGGCTGAATAATCCCCGTCGATGGCGACTTCCGGGGAGCCCATCATGCGGAAGGTGTTCGTAAAATCGGCCTGCCCGGTATGCATGGTTTCCAGAACATGCTCCAGCAGGCGGATGTCATGGTCATCCCGTGTTTCCAGTCCCAGCTTGCGCCGGAAACCTGCCAGCCAGTGATGGTGGAACAGCCCGTCATAATCATGCAGGGCTTCCTGCGCCTGGTCGATGGCCCTGTCCTCATCGTCATCAAAGAGTGGAAACAGGCATTCTGCCAGACGGCTGAGATTCCACAGGGCTAGGGCGGGCTGCCGGCCATAGGCATAGCGGCCATCCCTGTCGATGAAGCTGAAGCGTTTCATGGGATCGAACCGGTCCATGAAGGCGCAGGGGCCATAATCCAGCGTTTCCCCGGAGAGGGCGCAGTTGTCAGTGTTCATGACACCGTGGATGAAGCCGGCCTCCATCCATCGTGCCACAAGCTGGGCCTGCTGTTTTATGGCGGTTTTCAGCAGCGCCAGATAACGGCCCGGCCCTTCCGCAGCGAGGTCGGGGAACAGGCGCTGGATGGTGAAATCCGCCAGCTGGCGGACATGCTCCAGCCTGCCATGCGCCGCAGCATATTGAAAACTGCCGACCCGGACATGGCTGCGGGCCACCCGTACGATCTGGGCACCGGGCACGGGGCCCTCGCTCCGGTCTACCATGTCACCGGTCGTCAATACGGCCAGTGCTCTTGTGGTAGGAATCCCGAGAGCATGCATGGCTTCACTCACCAGATATTCCCGCAAGGCGGGCCCCAGCGTGTTCTGGCCATCACCGCTGCGGGAGAAGGGCGTCGGGCCTGTTCCTTTTATCTGGAGCTCCACCAGACAGCCATCTTCCATCTGGCAGTCGGCAATGAGGGCGGCCCGGCCATCACCCAGAGAGGGAACGAACTGGCCGAACTGGTGTCCGGCATAGGCCATCGCCACAGGCCCTGGTGACGTGTCATCCCGGCCTGGCAGCAGCCCGCGGGAGAGAAAGGCCAGCCCTTCGGCAGAGTGCAGCCAGTCCACATCAAGGCCGAGCTGTTGTGCCAGGTCCGTATTCAGGGCAACGAGGCGGGGGGCTGTGGCAACAGGCAGGGTGAGGGGGCGGTAAAAGAAATCCGGCAGGGATGCCGCCTGGTGCGGAGGTGTCAGCATGGAGGGGCCTTCTGCTGTTGGGCAAGAGGGAGGCCATGGTGGCCCCGTTCAGTGCCTTCCAGATGGGGAGCTGGCTGGGAGAATGGAAGGGGAGAGAGGGAGGCACCACAAGATGAGCAAAAAGTAACAGCAAATCATATTGTGCCCTTGCTTGTGGCCTGTAACTGCCTATAGATTTCCGTCTGGCATGATGTGAGTGGGGTATCAGGCAGCAGAACGCCTGATGCGGGTGAAGAGACAAGGTAAGGATATTCTGTGGAGAACCAGCCTCCAACTGGCGAACAGTCTTCCGGGCAGGAAGCTGGAGGCCACAAGTCCAATACCCATGGGCCAGACCATGGCAATGCCAGGCCACAGCGTGTGAGCCCGGTCTATATTCGTCTGCGGGCCGTCATGGCAGCGGCGCGGTATCATGGTATCGAGCTGGATATACACGACTTTGCCGCAGAGCCTGGGGAGTCGTCTCCGTCGCCTGCAACCCTTGTCCGTTGGCTCAGGGATTTTGGGGCCGTGGCCAAGGGGATGCGCCTGCGGTGGCGGTATCTCGTAAAGCTGGGCTTCACGCCGCCTGTCGTGCTTCTGTTCAGGGATGGGTCTGCTGGCCTGCTGGTCCGTACGGACCCTGAGAAGGGTATTGTCTGGCTGCGGGACCCCCTCAAGGGCGAGGGAGAGCCACCTGTTCCGATTGATGAGCTGAGGCTGATGCAGCTCTGGACGGGTGATGTCGTCCTCATCAAGAAACGCAGCGATGAATCCGAGGCGGACGCCAATTTCGACTTCTACTGGTTCGCCAAAATGGTCATGCGGGAGAAGAAGGGCCTGCGGGACATCGTCTTCTCCTCCATGGTGCTGAGCGTTCTGGGACTGTTCCCGGCCATGATCGTCATGCAGGTGGTGGACCGGGTCATCAACTATCACTCCATGGCGACCCTGGTCTCCCTGACGGGTTTTGTCGTCATTCTAAGCCTGTACGAAGTGCTGCTGACTTACGCCCGGCAGGAATTGACACTGGTGGTCAGTACCCGGCTGGATGCCCGTATCTCCCTCCATGCCTTCAACCGCCTTCTTGCCCTGCCGCTGGAGTTCTATGAGCGCCAGCAGGCTGGTGAGGTGCTGGGGCGCTTCAACTCCATCTTCAAGGTACGTGACTTCATGACCGGGCAGGTGCTGAACACCATGCTCGACATGTTCATGCTGATGGTTGTCATGCCGGTGCTGTTCTACATGAGCTCCACCCTGGCCTGGCTGACACTCGTTGCTGCCGGGGCCATCGGTCTGATCGTGGTCATCATGCTGCCTGTGGTCAGCCGTGTGGCGGGCAAGATGGTCCGGGCGGAGATGCAGCGGGGAGCCACACTGTATGAGACCGTGGCCGGTATCCGTACCGTCAAGACCCTGGCGCTGGAAAATACCCGGCGGGCAGCGTGGGACAATCGCACGGCCGTTGTCATCCACTGGCGTCTGGCGTCCCAGCGTCTGGCCAACTGGGTCAGCACGATGGTCCAGCCGCTCAACATGTTCATCAACCGGGGGATCATCCTGGTTGGTGCCTATCTGGTGCTGACGGACGCCAACACCATGCAGGGCGGTGCGCTCATGGCCTTCATGATGCTGGGCGGCCGTGTGGCTTCGCCGCTGGTCGGTCTGGCCAAGATCATGGAGTCCCTCAATGAAGTGACCGTGTCTCTGGGAGAAGCTGGCGAGGTGCTCAATCAGCCAACGGAAACCTACGCCCTGACCCACGGCATGCGTCCGCCCATCAAGGGAGCGCTGAGCTTCAGCAACATCAATTTCACCTATCCCGGAGCTTCGACCAGGGCCTTGTCGAACGTGACGTTCGAGGTTCCTGCCGGGACCATGCTCGGCCTTGTCGGGCGTTCCGGGTCCGGTAAATCAACTATCACCCGTCTTCTTCAGGGGGTCAGCCGGGAATATCAGGGTTACCTGCGTCTTGATGGTGTCGACCTGCGTGAGATCAACCTCCATTACCTGCGGCGGTCTTTTGGTGTGGTCCTTCAGGACAACTTCCTCTTCCGGGGCACCATTCATGACAACATCACCGCCGGGCGCCCGGGTCTGACACTGGATGATGTGATCCGGGCGGCCCGTCTGGCTGGTGCGGAGGAATTCATCGAGCGTATGCCCGCTGGGTATGAGACTTGGATCGAGGAAGGATCGACCAACATTTCCGGTGGCCAGCGGCAGCGTCTGGCCATTGCCCGTGCCGTGATCTCTGACCCCAAACTCATGATTCTTGATGAGGCAACATCTGCGCTGGACCCGGAATCCGAGGCCCTCGTCAATGCCAACCTGAAGAATCTGGCCAAGGGGCGGACCATGGTGATCGTGTCGCACCGTCTGTCCTCGCTGGTGGATTGTGACCAGATTGCCGTGATGGATCAGGGGCGGGCCATTGATATTGCTCCGCATGAGGTCCTGCTGGAACGCTGCGACGTGTACCGTACCTTGTGGCTCCAGCAGAACCGGCATCTTTCGCAGGGTGCACAGGCAGGTGATGGTCCGTCTTCAGGAGGGCAGGAATGATGAGCGAGAGCAGGCATACCGGGTCTGGCCCCGCACAGGAGACAGAGCAGCAGGCTGCCCCCAACATGGATGAGGACAACCACAAGGGGCCACGCAAGGCGGATGATCCGTTTGCCCCGGAGGACATGCCCATAGCCCTGCTGGAGTTCCATTCTCCTACACTGGGGATGGTCAATCTGCCCATGACGGCCTCGGCACGCTACATCACGTGGCTTGTGGGGTCGCTGGTGCTGGCCAGCGTGGCGGCCATGGCGCTGTTCCCGCTCAACAAGGTCGTGACTGTCACGGGGCGGATCATCTCGACCGCTCCCATCGTGGTGGTACAGCCTGTGGCCCAGGGGCGTGTCAGATCGATCAATGCCCGGGTTGGCGAATATGTCCATAAAGGGCAGGTTCTGGCCCGTCTGGATCCGACACTGAGCAATGTGGACATGGAGAATCTCTCCGCCCAGATGCAGTCCCTTCAGGCAGAAGTGTCCCGGCTCAAGGCGCAGGCCTCCGATGGGGACTATCAGGCAGACATGAACGTGCCAGCCTCCATCCAGCAGGCGCAGGTCTTCATGCAGATGAAGGTGGATTATCAGTCCCACGTTGCGGATTTTGACCGTCGCATCGCCGGAATGCAGAACGACCTTCAGGCGGCCAGGGCCAGTGCGGCCATGTATGCCAGCAAGCTGAAGGTCACGCAGGCCGTGCTGGACATGCGGGAACGGGAGCAGAAAGAAGCCGTGGGGTCCCGTCTTTCCACCCTCGGGGCACAGGACGCCGTGATGGATACGGAGCGGGCGCTGATCTCTGCCCAGCAGACGGCTGGTGCTACGGAAAACCGTCTGAGCGCCCTCAAGGCCCTGCGGGAAAGCTATATCCAGTCATGGAAGACGAAGATCTATGAAACGCTCGTGGTTGGCGAGCGGCGGCTGGACCAGCTGAGGAGTGACTACCGCAAGGGGCGTGTCCAGCAGAAGGAAATCGATCTGCGGGCCCCACAGGATGGTGTCGTGCTGACCATAGCCCCCATTTCTGTCGGAGCGACGGTGGAACCCACCCTGCGGGTGATGACGCTGGAGCCGACCGACAGCGGGCTGGAGGTGGAGGCTCTCATGAGCCCGCAGGACAGCGCCTACGTACGGCAGGGCCATCATGCCATCATCAAGTTTGCCAGCTTCCCTTATGTCCAGTATGGCGGGGCGAAGGGTACGGTCAGCATCATCAGTGCCGATACGTTCCTGCCACCTGAAATGGTCGAGGGGAACATCAGGGCCGGGATTGATCCTTCTGCCATGATGAAACAGGGTGATTCTGTCATTTTCTACCGTGTCCGGCTAAGAATTGACAAATATACCCTTCATGGTCAGCCTTCTTTCTTCCATCCCAGTGCGGGTATGCCAGTGACGGCCGATATTGATGTCGGCAAGCGGACGATCCTGAAATATCTGTTCAGTCGCGTTGTACCCGCAGCAACAGAGGGCATGAGAGAGCCCTCTTAAAGGCGGAGGTTGGCTCATGGCCATGGCACGCAGGCTTGCCATTTTTGACACCAAAGCTCGCAGGCTTGCCCGAGCAACCCGGTTGCTGGAAGAGGGGAAAACGCCACAGGCTTTTTCCCTCTTCGCAAAACTTGCAAATGCGGGCGTTCCAGAGGCGGCATACAGGGTTGGGCAGTGTTATCTGTCCGGTCAGGGGACGCCTTCTTCGTTGGAGGAAGGTGCCCGCTGGACGTTTGTTGCGGCGGAGGCTGGTCTTGGCGAGGCCAGTTTTACGCTGGCCACGCTGTTCGCCATGGGGGTGCCGGACGGATTTGACCCGGCCAGGACCGTTCCCGCAGGCAGTGGCCTCTATGAGCGTTTTGATACGGATGCCATGGATGCCCACAAGCCGGATTTTGCCCGGGCCCGCATATGGGCGGAAAAAAGTGCCGCCGCCGGGCATGTCGAGGCCCAGGCCCTTTTGGGGCATATTTTCAATCATGGTCCTGATGACCTGCAGGACAGGCAGGCTGCACGTCACTGGTATGGCGAAGCTGTGCGGGGCGGGTCATTGCAGGGGGCGCTCGGGTTGGGACTCATCCTGTTGGATGAGGCTGAGGATGACAGTCAGCGGGCGCAGGCTGTGGAGCTTCTCCAGCGGGCCGCAGAGGGTGGCATCGGTCTGGCCAATGCTGCCATGGGGTGGATTTACGAGCATGGTGCCAGTGGTCAGGCCCGTGATGCCGGGAAGTCTGCCAGTCATTATCTGAAAGCCGCCGAGCAGAACATTCCGTCTGCCCAGGCCCGGTACGGGCTGATGCTCCTGAAAGGCGTTGGGGTAGAGGTCAATGTCATCCAGGGGGAAAGCTGGCTGCGCCGGGCAGCCTATGGCGGGGATGCCGAGGCAGCGGCCCTGCTGGGAGACCTGTACATCCGGGGGGAAGAACTGCTCCGGCGCCCGATGGAGGCCGCCCGCTGGTATCAGCTTGCTGCTGAACAGCATCATACCCCTGCGGCCCGTGTGCTGGCCGTGCTGTATCTGACAGGAACCGGCGTCCCACGGGATGAGAGAAAAGCGGCCCAGTGGTTCAACCATGCTGCCATGCTGGGGGACCATATGGCCGATGCAGACCTTGGCAATCTGGTGCTGGCCGGTGTGACCCGCCCGGAAGATGAACAGCGCAGCCTCCAGCAGCGTCTCAGGCAGCAGGCGGAAGGCGGAAATCTGCTTGGTGCCTTCAATCTGGGCGTCTGTCTTGCGCAGGGTGTAGGGGGCACGGCAGATGAGACGGAGGCCTTCTACTGGCTGGGTCTGGCACGGGAAGGTGTCGTCAATGCGCAGTACTGGTACGGCCGTATGCTGTTTGAAGGGCGTGGCGTGGTACAGAGCAGGGAAGATGGTTTTCTCTGGATGGACAAGGCCGCCCGCCAGGGTATGCCGGAAGCCTGTGTCAGTGTGGCGCAGCTGCTCGTGACAGGGCAGGTGGGCGGAAGCCGGGACCATGCAAGGGCGCTGGAGCTGTACCAGAAAGCCGCCGAGGCCGGGTTGCCAGAGGCCTATTTCTCCCTTGGTGCCATGCATGGGGGTGGTCACGATGTGCCGGTCGATCTGGAGCGGGCCCGTGAATGTTTCGAGGAGGCCGCACAACGGGGGCATGGTCTGGCCCAGATGATGCTGGGGCGTTACCTGCTCCGGGGGCTGGGTGGGCCTGAGAATGGCGAGCAGGCCCGGTATTGGCTGGGGCAGGCTGCACGGCAGGGAATTGAACAGGCACAGACCCTGCTGGACAGTCTGGCAGACCCTTCTGCTGAGGCCTCGCAGGACTCCGCCTTGATGGACATGGCGGCAGTGGAGACCGGGATCAGCCGGTGAAGATGCAGGCCAGCTTCATCCCGGGTTATGGTCGTCTTCTCCGGGTACAGGATGAGGCCCGTTGGACAGCCCGGCATATGCAGGCCATCCAGACTGCGTTTGATGAAGGCCGGGCCTGCCTGACCCAGGGCAGGCGGGAGGATGGTCTCTTCTGGCTGAAGCGGGCCGAAGCGCTGTCCGGGCGGGATGACAATATCAGCTTTACCTGTGCCATGGCTCTGCTGGAGAGTGGTGCCATTCCGCAGGCCCTGCCGCGGCTGGAACGTCTGTGGGCCCGGTATGGGCTGCGGGAAGCCGGGCTGGCTCTGGCAGGAGGGTATCTGCGATGCGGGGCCACCGGGCCAGCGGCCCGCATCATGGGGCAGGTCCTGTCCCGGAACAGTCTGACGGTGGAGCATCATGCCCTGGCGGACAGCCTGTCTTTTCCTCTCGGGGTGCCGGGCTGGGCCGTGCTGTCCAATGCGGGGGCTCTGCGGCTGCGTGCAGTTGGCCCGGTGGACCTTGTGCTGGATGGCCGACGTTTGGGAACAGTGACAGCCGGTGTGCATGATCTGGCCCGGCTGGTGCCGGAGGAGGCCGGACCATGGTGGCGGGGTCAGCAGCTTGTCGTGTTGTGTCATGACCGGCCGGTATTGGGGAGCCCGATCGACATACAGGCCCTGATACGTTGCCAGTCGCTGGTCATGGCGGAGGCGGAGGGTGTCCGGGGCTGGTTGTGGTATCCTGGTGAGCCGGACTTTCTGCCATGGTTGTGGGTGGAGGGGCATGAGGATCCGCTACGGGTGGACCGTCCTGCGGAAGCCTTCAGCAGTACGGCCCTGCTGCAACGGCCCCGGGGTTTTTACCTGCCTTATGCGGACTGGCCCCGCCTGCTGCACCGCCCGACCGGTTTTCAGGATCAGTATGACCGTCTGCTGAAGGGCGCTCCGCTTGATCCCGCTCTGGTACAGCTGATGCGTACGCCAGAAGAGGGGGGAAACAGGAGGAAGGGCTGGACGAAATCGGGGTGCCGCATGGTCCGGAAGCGCGGCGGGGCCGACAGGCGGAAAGACGCTGTGGGGACAGGCTGTGCCATCATTGTGCCGGTCTATCGGGGGGAGGCCGAGGTGCGGGCCTGTCTGGCCTCCGTTCTGGCCACCATGCCGGACTCCTGTCGCCTCATCATCGTGGATGATGCGTCCCCGGATGCCGGGATTCGGGATCATCTGGACAGGCTGGCGGTGGCGGGCCGTATCACCCTGCACCGGCAGATGACGAACCAGGGGTTTGTCAGCAGCATCAATGCTGGAATGGCCCTTGTGCCAGCCGGGTGGGATGTCATCCTGCTCAATAGTGATACGCTCGTTTCTGGCAATTGGGTGGAGCGCCTGTGCCACTGGTTGCGTCTTGAGCGGGCAGGGACGGTCACGCCTTTCTCCAATGCGGGGGGGCTGACATCCTATCCGTCGCATGAGCGTGACAACCCGGCGCCTGATCCCGCAGCCTTGGCCGCCATGGACAGGCTTTTGCAGGAACAGGCGGAAAGTGTCCGGCCGGTGGTGGAGCTGCCGACGGCCAACGGGTTCTGCATGGGTATTGCAGCAGCCTGTCTGGCCGAGGTGGGGCAACTGAGAAGGGCTTATTTTGCCCAAGGTTATGCTGAGGAGAATGATTTCTGCCTTCGGGCTAGCGAGGCTGGCTTCCGCCATCTGGCCGCTGTGGATGTCTATGTCCTGCACCATGGGCATGGGTCTTTCGGGCAGGAGGCAGTGCCTCTCCTGCGTCGCAATCTGGACATACTGAATCGCCTGTATCCCGGCTATGATGCGGCCATACAGCGGTGGAAGAAGGTGAATCCGTTGCGGGATTACCGCCGGCTGCTGGACGGGCGGCGGCTGCGTCAGCACAGGGAGCGTTTTGTCGGAGCGGTGGCCCTGTTCCAGCATCGTGGGGGCGGAGGGGTGGCCCGTGCTGTGAGAGAGCAGGCGGCCCTGCTGGGGCAGGCGGGGCTTCTGCCCATCATTCTGGAGCCCACGGAAACAGGCTGCCGGGTGGTCAGCCCCGTGGAAGGGCTGGAGGCCCCCAATCTGGTGTTCACCCTGCCAGCAGAACAGCCCGTGCTGCTGGCTTTTCTGCGCCAGCTCGGCGTCCGTCTTGTTGTGTGGCACCATATGCTGGGCCATGAGCCGGGCCTGCGTGACCTGCCGCAGCAGTTGGGCGTGCCGTATGATGTCCATGTGCATGACCATGTCTGGTTCTGTCCCCGCATCGCACTGTTGGACAGGCATGGCCGCTATTGTGGGGAACCCTCCATGGCGGGCTGCATGGAATGTCTGGGGCGGGGCAGCGTGCTGGCGGATGATGGGCTGACACTGCCTGCTTTTCTGGCCCGCTCGGACAGGGAGCTGCGTCAGGCCCGCAGGATCGTGGCCCCGTCCATGGATGCGGCCTCTCGGTTGAGGCGGCACATGCCCGGCCTTGGGGATATCAGCATCGAGCCGCTGGAAGATGACTGGCAGATCAGGGCATCAGGCCCCCTGTTGCGCAGTGAGCGCCTCCCAACGCCGGAGCGGCCTCTGAAAATACTGGTTCTGGGGGGAATCAGCCGCTGGAAAGGTCATGATGTGCTTCTGGCGCTGGGGCAGCACATCCAGAGGGAAGGGCTTCCCCTGCAACTCATAGTTGTTGGAAGTACACATGATGACACGGCCAGCCTTGCGGCGGGCATCAGGGTGACTGGCTCTTATGAGGACAGGGATGTTCTGCCCCTGATAGAGGATGTGAAGGCGGATGTTGGTTTCGTGACATCCATTGCCCCCGAGACATGGTGCTATGCGCTGGGCTGGTTGTGGAAGGCCCGGCTGCCGGTCGTGGGCTTTGATATCGGTGCTTCTGCGGAACGTCTCAGGCAGGCGGGGCCAGCCTGGGGACAGGTTCTGCCGCTGGGGCTTCCGGTGGAACGGCTGGCTGGTGTTTTCCTGCGGGAAAAATGTCGCCAGGAGTGAACCGTGCCCATATATGACGATGACATTTTGCAGAATATTATCAAATCAGTTATGATTACAGGGACATTTTAAGATGTTCTGTGCAGTGTGGGCGCCTTGCGCTTGACGCATGGAAGATGATCATCGGAGATAGCATGCCAGAGATGGACACAGAACAGCCTCGTCATCGTGTTGTGGACCTGAAGGCGGGAGCCCACGTGATGACGCTGGACGCCGGCGTTTTTTGTGTGTTTCACGCCCCGGGCCAGGTGGAAGCTGGGCCGAGCGGACTGCCGGGTGTGCGGATATCCCGGGCACCGGGTGTGCCGGAGGATGCTGTCGAGGTTGTCACGTTTGCTGCCGATGGCTGGATGGGAGCTGCCAACAGCGCTGCGCTGGTAAGGGTGAGGCGTGGTCCTGCCGGTGTGATGGTGACGACCTATCAGGATGGTCAGGCAGGAAGTGAAACGCCCCGCCTTCAGGTGATCAGCCTTATCAGTGGGGTACCGGCGGACCCGGCTGCGGGCGCCATGGCGGAAGGGAACCGGGTTGGTGGCAGCAAGGCTTCCGTCTCTGGTGCTGTTGGTGGAGCAACCCGGGATGTTGTGGCCCATATCCAGCGTCGTGGTGATGTGGGCGGTGCTCTTGGTGAATGGATCGGACAGGTCGACAGCAAACGCTGGATCGAGGGTTTCGCCGTTCGTCCCGAGGGGCCTGTCCGGGCCAAGGATATTGAATATCAGGCCGTTCTGGGGCGTGGTTGGTTGTCTCCCTGGTCCGAGGGAGGGCAGTTCTGTGGTTCACGGGGGATGTCCCTGCCGATTCTGGGGCTGCGGGTCCGCCTGAAGGGTGAGGCTGCCCATAAATGGACGGTCAGGCTGGCGGCCAGCTTTACGGATGGTACGAAGGTGGGGCCCATCGAGGGGGGAGAGGAGGCTCTTCAGGCTGAGAGTCTGGCCCCGCTGGAAGGGTTCCAGCTTGAGTTTGTCCCGGTGAAGGGGCAGGGGAAAAACCAGGCTGCGGCGGCTTCTGGCAAGCGCAAATAAGGCCGTAGAAGGGGGTTGCAGGCAACGGCCCTGACAGGGCGTCAGGGGCATGATCAGGCCGGGGGAAGTGGTGCGTTTTCTTTTTGTTCATCAGAGCTTCCCAGCGCAATATGCCCATATGGTGGCTCATCTGGCCCGCAGGCCGGAGCATGACGTTGTGTTCATCACGGCGGGCAAGGGGCCGGATATTCCCGGTGTCCGCCGGGTGCTCTATCGTCCGCCGGAGGTGAGGCAGGATGGGGCGCATCCGTTCGTCCGGGAGATGGACCACGCCATCCATCGGTCTGAGGCCATTGCGACAGTGGCCCGGTCGCTGCGGGATCTTGGGTTCCGGCCAGATATTATCATTGGGCATCATGGTTGGGGGGAGCTGCTGAATATCGATTCAGTCTTTCCCGGTGTGCCCGTGCTGGGTTATTTCGAGTTCTATTATGGTCTGGAAGACCGGGACATAGGGTTTGACCCGGAGTTCCCCATGCCGCAGGAAGCGGGCCTTCTGATCCGCTGCAAGAATGCCATCAATCTTCAGGCACTGGCCGGGCCGGGGGAGGGGCAGACACCGACCCGTTTCCAGCTGGGAACGTATCCGGCCTGGGCGCAGGAGAAAATCACCCTGCTGGATGAGGGGGTTGACCTCACCCAGTATCGGCCTGACCCTTCATTGCGGCAGAAGCCATTCCGGCTGGGAAGCATCAGCGTTGCCCCTTATGAGACGCTGGTGACCTATGCTGCCAGGAATCTGGAACCATACCGGGGGTTCCACAGCTTCATGCGCTCTCTTCCCGCCCTGATGAAGGCTCGGCCGGACTGCCGGGTCATTCTGATGGGGCAGGAGGATGTCAGCTATGGTCTTCCCCCGGCGGGTGGCGGCACCTGGCGGCAGACCATGCTGAGGGAGCTTGAGGGCAAACTTGATCTTTCCCGCATCCATTTTGTCGGCTGGCTGGAGAGGGAGCAGATGGTCCGGGTTCTGCAGCGTTCGGATGCCCACATCTATCTGACCTACCCTTTTGTCCTGTCATGGTCGCTCAGGGAGGCCATGGCCGTGGGCTGTCCGCTTGTGGCCAGTGATACGGCCCCGGTGCGGGAATATCTGACGCACGGGGAGACGGCTCTTCTGGTTCCCTTCCTGCAACCGGATGCCATCGGTGATGCTGTCCTGCACCTTCTGGAAAACAGGACACTTGCCGAGACGCTGGCTCATAATGTACGGCGCCATGCAGAAAATGTGCTGGATGTAAGGCAGTATCTTGCCCAGTATGAGGCCTTGATAGGCAGAATGACAGGTCGTGAGGGAATATGAACATGCCGGAGATGGACAGGGCTGCCTTTCAGGCATTGGTGGCTGGCTGGATTGTCAAGAAATCCCCGTCTTCTGCGCCGCAGCGGCTGACGGAAGAGGACTTTGCCCAGCTGGAAGATGCTGCCTGGCGGAGCTGGTGGGCCGGGCAGGCTGGGGCTGAGGAGAATCCGGCAGAGAAAGCCATGCTGAAGAGCGTGACCGAGGGCTGGATCGTGCAGCGGGAGCGGGGGGGCATACCGGGGCCTCTGGGGGAAGAGGATTTCAGGGCGATCATGAATAGCCTGAAGCCTGAGAGAGTTCCGCCTGCCGTGCCTGAACCTGTTGTGGAGGCCGAGCCGGAGGCCGTGTTCGAACCGGACCAGCCTGTCCTGCAGCCCTTGCCTGCAGATGCCAACATCAAGGACTGGCGTGCCGATTACATGCCGGATGATCTGGGGGCCGGAAACGACGTCCTGCCGGATGGTCGTGCTGTCAGGGATGTCCTGAAGGAAGATCCTTTCTATTTCGTACGGCTTCATCTGGCTCTGTCCCTCTGAGGGCAGATATGGTGCGGAGATCGGGAAAGGGTGGCTGTGGCCACCCTTTTTTCATGCCTGAAAGGGATGCGGGTGTCGGGCAAAGAAAAAGGCATGCCCCTGTGGGAGACATGCCTTTTCCCGGTCAGCACGAAGCCAGAAGGCCCCGGTGTGGCCCAAACCCTTAGCGGGGGCCTGCTTCAGCCTGGAGGTGAGCCTCGAGGAACCAGAGGTTCTTGTCCAGCCCGCGGGAGATCTCGGTGAAGATGTCGGATGTATCTTCATCGCCAGCTTCGGCCGTCACCTTGATGGCTTCACGGACCTTGTTGGCCACGACGCCATAACGCTCTGCCAGAGCCTTTACGTGGTCATGCACGGTGTAGATGTCCGTGGGGTACGGAGCGCAGTTGGTGTTCTTCTGCACTGTCTGCACGGTACCGAGAGCCACGCCACCCAGCTGGACGGCACGCTCTGCGGCGGTATCGACAAAGCCATCCAGCCCGCTGCGGAAGCCGTCCAGCATCTCGTGTACGCCGATGAAGTTGACACCCTTGAGGTTCCAGTGGGCCTGCTTGGTCACCAGTGCCAGGTCGATCAGGTCAGCCAGACGAGCATTCAGTGTCTCGATGGAAACAGCCTTCGTGTTGTCCGGTGTGTTGTTGCTGGTGTGATAATGATTGATCTTGCTCATCATAGTGCTCCTTCGTGTTCTCCCGTCCTTCACTGGAGGGGAGAAAACTTTTTCAGAAACCGGGAGGGACTCCTCCGGGCCTCGTTACCCTCAGGACCATAAATCCTCTGGGTTGCGGAGGTCAAAGAAGGTCCTCAGGTCCTGCCGGAAATAATGTGGGTATGCCGGATCATTTTTAAAGAGCGGATTGTCTTTCCATCGTTCCAGCATGATCTGTTTTTCGTTGAAAAAACGGGCCTCATGTTCCGGGCGGTCGTCACTCCCCCGGGAGAAGCTCTCATGATGGACGGCTTCCGCCTCGGCGCAGAAGAGGATGCGGTACCCGTTGTCGCGGATTTTCAGGCAGAGATCGACATCATTGTAGGCAACGGTCAGGCCGACTTCATCAAATCCCCCCATGGCATCAAAGAGCGGGTGGGAGACCAGCATGGCAGCCCCGGTGATGGCCGTCACCTCGTGGCTGATACACAGGCGCCCGATGTAGCCGAAAGCTTTCGCCGGCTGGAGACGATGGACATGGACCCCGATGATGTCTGGCCCGACAGCCACACCAGCATGCTGGATGGTGCCATTGGGGTAGAGGAGCCGGGCCCCGACGGCGCCAACATCCGGTGCGGCCTGTGTTTCCTGCACCATCCGTTTGAGGAAATCCGGCTGGGTGACGATGACGTCATTATTGAGGAAAAGCAGCAGGTCGCTGTTGCTGTGTCTGGCTGCCAGATTGTTGAGCCGGGCGTAGTTGAACGCTTCTTCTACATGCAGGATGCTGATCCGGTCATGGTTCCGTATTCCGTCCAGCCATGCCAGCGTTTCCCTGTTTGTAGAGAAATTGTTCACAAGGATGATGTCGAAGGCACTGTAGGTCTGGGTGTCCAGGAGGGATTCAACACAGCGCCGTGTCATGTCCAGCTGGTCCCGGAAGGGGATGATGATGCTGACGGCAGGCTGCTTCCGGAACGGCCAGCGAATGGAATAGAGGCTGAGATGCTCCACGGAAGAAACGGTCGCCTTGATGCCACGGCGTTTCAGATGCTCGGTGATACAGGCTTCACCGGCCCGGATGGCATTGCCCTTGTTGCTGACACTGCTGGACGTGGAGTTGGGGCTCTTGCGCCAGTGGTACAGAATTTCCGGTACGTGGTGGATGGCCTCGCGCGGGATGATCTCCACGGCACGGAGGAGGAAATCATGGTCCTGTGCCCCGTCATGGCGGCTGTCCAGTGGGCCGGTCTGGCGGACAGTGTCTGCCTCCATGAAGGTGAGATGGCAGATATAGTTGCAACCCAGAAGGTAGCGGTAGTCATAGTCGGGTTTCAGGTTTGGTTCGAGGAAGTGCCCTCCAGCATCCACCTTGTCCTCGTCGCAGTAGAGCAGCCTGGCGCCGGTCTCCAGCGCAGCCCGGACCATGTTCTCCAGGGCGACATCCACCAGCAGGTCATCATGGTCGAAGAAGGCAATGTAGGCGCCCTTTGCGTGGCTGATGGCCTTGTTGGTTGCCCCGGCAATGCCCCGGTTCACTTTCAGTGAGAATGTGCGGATTCTTCTGTCTTTCCGGGCATATTCCCTGAGGAGCGCTCTGGTCCGTTCACACTGGCTGCCATCATCGACAAGGATGAGCTCCCAGTTTTCATAGGTCTGGTCCAGGACGGATTCGACAGCAGCGCGGAACTCCGCCTCATCTGGCCGCCATGTCGGGCAGAGGACGGAGACGAGAGGTGTTTCCTTCAGCGGACGGGCCTTGTGCAGCAGGGCTGTCTGTTCCCGCAGGAGGGGGTAATAGCTTTTTGCCCAGCGGTCATAATGCTGGAGGCTGAGCGGCTTGCGGGGAATCAGCGAGCGTGTGGTGTTGCGCAGGGCTGTCAGCTGCTGGTGCAGGGCGGCGATGCTGTTTTCAATCTGTACGAGTTTTGCCGTCAGCTGGTCATCGGCCAGGGCCGTGACCAGCGGGCTGCCGACAAGCGGGATTTCGTCAGGCAGGCTGGTAATGGTGATCTCGTGGGGAAGGCCATCATGATAGCGCTGGGGGATGGGCAGCTCGAATCCGCAGTTGGGGGCGCTTTTCAGGAACTCGACAACATCGCCCCGGTAGCAGTCGGCCCGGACAGTCCCGACCGGCACACCATCCACCCTGACAGACACGACAACATGGCCGGACCAGTCAGCCCCCGGATGATTGCGGGAAACGACCCAGCCCCGCAGCAGCCCTTCGAACATGCCATCAACGCAGCTCTGATATTCGGTCTGGGGCGGGCGTGAGAAGGTGAGGGTCTCATGCGCCCTGTCGGGCTGGTCCTCATCGGGGAAGAGAAGGGCGGTGCGGTCATCAAAGCGGATGGAGATGCCGTGCTGTGCGCCATCACAGGCTTCCGGGGGGAGCCTGAAGCGGAAGCCCAGCTTGTTGCTGGGAATACGCAGGATCTGGCGGACATCCTCCCGTTTGAGGTCGCAGAGAACCTGCATGACTTCCTGGCCATCCACTAGGACATGCAGCAGGACAACACGGGACGGCTCGTGCAGGTTGACAGCCCAGCCTGCAATGATGCCGTTCTGGCTGTCCACCGTATCAACAAAACCCTGGAACTGATGTGCAGGCATTGTCCTCTCCTGAAATCAAGGTCTGGTGAAAGAGGTCTGTTTCATAATTGTGAAATATTTCCGTGCCAGACACATGGCATTTTTCATTCCGAAATGAGGAATACAGAAAAAAGCGGGTTCTTCCACCATCAAAGTGGGACAATCGCTTTTTCTGACGGTTGTTCTTTGCGGGCAGGGACGGTAATGCACGAAGGCGAGGCATCCTTCATCATGAGGGCAGGCCTCTGAAGGTGAAACGGTCAAGGCTTCGGATACATGCGCATGACGCCCGTATTGCGTTCATCACACCGTAGAGCGGGGTTCGACGCCGTTTTCCATGGGTTGCTCCTGCTCTGCTCACTGCTGGTGCTGGCCATGCTTGGCGGGCTGATCCTGCTGATGGCCACAGGCGGCTGGCAGGCTTTCACAAGGTTTGGCCTTTCCTTTTTCACGACAGTCTCGTGGAATCCCGTCAAGGATACATACGGGGTTCTGGCCCCTCTGCTGGGGACACTCGTCAGCACGCTCATTGCCATGCTGATTGCCGTCCCCATGGCGTTTGGTACGGCCTTCTGGCTGACCTACATCGCCTCGGGGCGGTTTGCCTCCATCGTCGGGACGACCATCCAGCTTCTGGCGGCCGTGCCCTCCATCATTTTCGGCATGTGGGGGTTCCAGACCATCGTCCCGTTCATTGCCCGTGATGTACAGCCTTTCCTGAACCATCATTTCCGGCATGTGCCTGTTCTGGGGTCCGTGCTCTCCGGTCCTCCGGTTGGTACGGGGCTTGTGACGGCCGGTATCATATTGGCGGTGATGATCGCTCCATTCATCACGGCGGTGATGGTGGATGTGTTCGGGGCGGTTCCCCCCATGCTGCGGGAAAGTGCCTACGGGCTGGGGGCAACACGCTGGGAGATGATGCGCAAGATTGTCGTGCCCTGGTCCCGCAATGGCATGATCGGGGCGATCGTGCTGGGCATGGGGCGTGCACTGGGTGAGACCATGGCCGTGACTTTCATCATCGGTAACGTGACGACCGTGGGCTGGTCCCTGTTTGCGCCACGCAGCACCGTGGCCTCGCTGATTGCCCTCCAGTTCCCGGAAAGCCCGGAAGGCTCCCTGCGTCTCTCGTCTCTCATGGCGCTGGGCTTCATCCTCATGCTCCTTTCCTGTGTCAGCCTGGCGCTGGCACGTTGTCTCAGAGGGAAACGTCAATGACGGAACCTGTGATCTCTCCGGCATCTTCCAGCGAGGCCGACAGGGCCGGTTCTGAGTCGGGGCGATGGCGTCCGGGGCGCAAGGCCCTGCGGCGGCAGATGCTGGATTATGTGGCGACAGGCGTCAGTATTGTGGCGGGGAGTGTCCTGCTTCTGGTTCTGGTCTCCATCCTCTGGACGCTGCTGAGCCGTGGGCTGGTAGGTCTCTCATGGGCAACACTGACGCACAGGATGGGGCCTCCCGGTTCTGGTGGCGGGTTGGCCAATGCCATCGTGGGCAGCCTTTTGCAGACGGGTCTTGCCCTGTTGATGGCGGCCCCGGTCGGGCTGATGTGCGGCATCTATCTCTCCGAATATGGGCGCAAGGGCAATCATTTCGCCAGCGCCGTGCGGTTTGTGGCGGACATGCTGATGTCGGCCCCGTCCATTCTGATCGGCCTGTTCATCTATCAGCTGCTTGTCGTGCCATTCGGTCACTTTTCCGGGTTCTCCGGTGCTGTGGCGCTGGCCGTGCTGGCCCTGCCCCTCATCGTGCGGACAACGGAGGACATGCTCCGCCTGGTACCAACGGCCATGCGGGAGGCGGGAGCGGCCCTGGGAGCGGCCCGCTGGCGGGTCATCCTGTCCCTTTGCCTGCGTTCGGCCCGCAAGGGCGTGACGACCGGCATTCTGCTGGCCCTGGCCCGCATGGGGGGAGAGACGGCTCCGCTGCTGTTCACATCGCTGGGCAATCAGACCATGTCCACCGACATGACCCGGCCCATGGCCAGCCTGCCCATCGCCATCTACCAGTATGCCGGTGCCTCTTATGAGGACTGGGTGCAGCTGGCCTGGACGGGTGCCCTGCTGGTGACGTTCGGCGTACTGCTCATCAACATCACCGTGCGGCTTTCATCCCGTCACTGAAATCAAGGGAAGAGAATTTCATGCCTTCTGCCTCGATGTCATCTGCCAGCCTGTCGGGCAGGGAACCTGTACAGGATGTCGCCCTTTCAGTACGGGACCTGAACTTCCATTACGGGACGCACCATGCCCTGCATGGCATTTCGCTGGATTTCCCGGCCCGCTGCGTGACGGCCATGATCGGCCCCAGCGGGTGCGGCAAGTCCACCCTGCTGCGTGTCTTCAACAAGATTTACGCCCTTTACCCCGGCCAGCGGGCCACGGGTGAGGTGATGTTCGATGGACGCAACATCCTTGATGATTCCATCAATCTGGACATGCTGCGCTCCCGCATCGGGATGGTGTTCCAGAAGCCGACGCCGTTTCCCATGTCCATTTATGACAACATCGCTTTTGGCGTGCGCCTGCATGAGAAGCTGAACCGTACGGAGATGGACGAGCGGGTGCAGGACGTGCTGACCCGTGTCGCCCTCTGGAACGAGGTGCGAGACCGGCTGAATGCCCCGGCGACCGGGCTTTCCGGCGGGCAGCAGCAGCGTCTCTGCATTGCCCGCAGTATTGCGACCAGGCCGGAGGTTCTTCTGCTGGATGAGCCGACCTCCGCTCTGGACCCGATCTCCACAGCCCGGATTGAAGAGTTGCTGGATGAGCTGAAAGAAGAGTTCACCATTGCGATCGTGACGCATAACATGCAGCAGGCTGCACGTTGTGCCGACCGTGTCGCTTTCTTTTATCTCGGCAGGCTGGTGGAGGTGGATACGGCAGACCGTATCTTCACCAACCCTCGTGAGAAGCAGACACAGGACTACATTACCGGCCGGTTCGGATAAGCGGGAAGGGGAGAGAGATCATGCCACACGAGCGTTCTCATATCGTCTCGAGTTTTGAGCAGGAGCTGGAACAGCTCCGGGCCATGATGGTGAAGATTGGCCGTATCGTGGAGGAGCAGGTGGGGCTTGCCCTTCGTGCCATTTCCAACCATGACGAGTCCGCCGCTGAAGAGGCCACGAGGCTGGACCCGGAGGTGGACGAGCTGGAGCGGGAGGTCGAGAGTCTGGTCATCCGTCTGCTGGCCCTGCGCAGCCCGATGGGGGCGGACCTGCGGGAGATCGTTGCGGCCCTGAAGATTACGGGGGACCTGGAGCGTATCGGCGATTATGCTGCCTCCATTGCCCGCAAGGCCATCAAGGCGGCGTCCGGTGATGGACAGATTTCCCTGTCCGGCCTGCGGAGCATGGGGCGGCTGGTGAAAGAGAATCTGGGCCGGACTGTGGATGCCGTCATTGAACATGATGCCAATCAGGCGATGGAAGTCTGGCACGCCGACCGGGGCGTGGACGAACATTACGTGACCGTGTTTCGTGAGCTGGTCACTTACATGATCGAGGATGCCCGGAACATCCGTGCCTGTACGGAGCTTCTCTTCATTGCCAAGAATCTGGAGCGTATTGGCGATCATGCTACCAATGTGGCCGAGCGGGTCTACTACGCCGTGACGGGTGAGAACCTGCCCACAACCCGCCCTCGCGGAGGAAGCCCAACCCGCTCACTCGGGCAGGGTGAAGACACGGACTGATCTGCTCCTCCTACCGGCTCCCGGGAGGGCCAGCCAGCAGACATGAAAAACCCCCGGCAGGCTCAGGCTCTGCCGGGGGTTTTGTGTGATGGCGGGATGCCGGGTCCCTCAGGACTCGGCCTCGTCATCATTGCGTTTCAGGAGCAGCCAGCCGCCATAGAAGATCAGGGCCAGAACAGGGATGGAACCAACCGTGATGGTGCCGGATGGATAATCAAAAGCCATCATGATCAGGACCATCACCAGGAAGGCCAGTGTCAGCCAGCCTGTATAGGGGGCTCCCGGCATGGCGAAGCCCGTCCTGGCGATGCGCCCCTGTTTTATGGCTCTGTGCAGGCGCAGCTGGCAGAGCAGGATGGTGGCCCATGTCCCCAGAATCCCCAGAGAGGAGATGCTCAGCACGATCTCGAAAATCTGCGTGGGGTACAGATAATTCATCAGTACGCCAATGAGATAGATGAAGAGTGTTGCCCCGATCCCCACATAAGGGACGGCATTGCGGTTCAGCTTGCTCATGGCCTGTGGGGCAGAGCCACCAAGGGCCAGGGCACGCAGGATACGCCCTGTGGAATACAGGCCGGAGTTGAGGCTGGAGAGGGCGGCCGTCAGCACCACGAAATTCATGATGCTGTCAGCAGCAGGCAGGCCCAGCTTGTGGAAGAAGGTGACGAACGGGCTTTCTCCGGCATGGTAGGCCGACCATGGCATGAGGCAGACCAGCAGGGCGACAGACCCGACATAGAAAACCACAATGCGCCAGATCACGCTGTTGACGGCATTGGGGACGACCTTGCGGGGGTTTTCACACTCACCGGCGGCAATGCCGATCAGCTCTGTTGCAGCATAGGCAAAGACGACACCCTGGATCAGCATCAGCGAGGCAACGACTCCGTGCGGGAAGATGCCGCCGGACTCGGTAATGAGATGGAGACCCGGCGTGTATGAGCCGACGTGCGTGCCGCTCAGCAGGACATAACCGCCCACGCTCAGAAAGATGACCAGCGTGAGGACCTTTACCAGTGAGAACCAGAATTCAATCTCACCAAAGTACCGCACGCCTGTGAGGTTCACCGCTCCGACCACAACCAGAGCTCCCAAGGCAATCAGCCACTGGGGAATATGGCCGAACATCGGCCAGTAATGGATGTAAAGCGCAATGGCCGTGATGTCGACGATGCCGGTCATGGCCCAGTTGAGGAAGAAAAACCAGCCAGCCGCATAGGCGGCGCCTTCTCCAAGAAACTCACGGGCATAGGTGACGAAGCTGCCGCTGCTGGGCCGGTACATCACCAGCTCCCCCATGGCCCGCAGGATCATGAAGGCACAGATACCGCAGATGGCATAGGTGATGGCCAGCGACGGCCCAGCAATCTGGAGGCGGGACCCCGCCCCCAGGAACAGACCGGTGCCGATGGCTCCACCGATGGCGATCATCTGCACATGCCGCCGGCTCAGATCTTTCTGGTAACCTTCATCCGTGGCGCTGGCCTGTCTGGGTCTGGTCTGGTCGGAGGGAGATGTAGTCATGCGATGATCCTGCAATGGTCGGTCTAGAAGGCCCATGGCCCGGCAGGGTGATACCTTTTCGCTTCCGTCTGGTCTGCCATGTGTTTTACGAATAGATTCTATAACTAACACTAAAGGCTTTGCCAATGCGCAGCGGAAGGAAAGAAACTTTTAACAACCTATTATTTTGCGGTTACTGGTCTGCCATGCCTGTCATGCTGGCTCTGGTGCGGCATCCATGCAGGAATATGCGGATTCCTTCTTCCAGATAATGGTGCAGGTTTTCCCTGTCACGTGCCGGCCCGCAATGGGCAAGCCGGGACAGGATGGGGCCGCCGATGGTCAGGCCGAAAAGGTGGTCTGCGGCATCGGCAGCATTGCCAAAATGCAGCAGTCCGGCCTTTTTCTGTACCTCAAGCCAGTTCTGGATGTTTGTCTTGCTGCCGGCGTTATGGAAGAGCTCTGCCATGAGCTGCTGGATGGAGGGGGAACGGTTTGTTTCACCGATGATGGTGCGCATCAGGCCGAGGCGTTTTTCGCAGAGGAGAATTTCCGCCATCTGGAACACCATGGCACGGAGCTGGTCTTCCATCCCGGTTTCCGGGATGGGGGAGGGGGTAAGCGGGACGAAAAGCTCGGAGAGCAGGAGCTGTTCCAGCAGGTTCCGTTTGGAGGGGAAAAAGAGGTAGAGCGTCTTTTTCGACATTCCTGCATGGTGGGCGATATGGTCCATCGTGGTGTGATGGTAGCCCTGCTGTTGCAGCAGCGTGCAGGCGACCCGGAGAATGGTGCTGCGGCGGTCCGTGTCATCATGAGGCTGCATGGCACCACGCTCCTTGCGAGATGGAAGAAGAAGTTTTGCCTTGTGCCCGATTCCGGCATGGGTCTGTCAAGCCCTGCATGAAAAGAGACCGTTTTCATGATCTTTTTGTGAGAAGAGAGCAGGGATGGGATTGACCGGCGGGGAGGAAACTGGATAGTTTCCGCTTTCACTACGTTTTTTTCATGGCGTGATATGGTGCAGGCGGTCTTTTTTGCCTGTAGCTTTGTTGCCCCATGTCCATTCCTCAGAGAGGCCGTCACGTTTATGCTCATGTTCCGCCCGAAACTGGCTGTGCGTCTGTCCCAGACGGTCATTTATGGCAGTACGGCCCTGCTGGGTTTTGGGGTTCTGGCCGGATGTCAGAAGAAAACGCCCCCAGCACCGCCGCCCCAGTCCGTTGCCGTCATGACACTGCACAGGCAGAGCGTTCCGCTGGAAACATCACTCCCGGGTCGGACGGATGCCTACGAACAGGCACAGATTCGCCCGCAGGTCAGCGGCGTGCTCGTTTCCCGCACCTTTGAGGAGGGCAAGGACGTACAGGCCGGGCAGCCTCTCTATCAGATTTATATTGCACCGTTTCAGGCGGCGTATGACCAGGCCCGCGGGCGGTTGATGGAGGCCCAGGCCAGCGCCATCCGTGCCCATGCCCAGCTGAAGCGTTACAAGGCTCTTGTCGGGCCCAGGGCCATCAGCCGTCAGGAATATGACAATGCGCTGGCTACGGCCCGTCAGGCGGATGCCGAGGTGGTGCAGGCACAGGCCGCCGTCGAAACGGCCCAGGTCAATCTCAACTACACTCATGTGCAGTCACCAATTGATGGACGCATCGGCCGGACGCTTTACACGGCAGGTACACTGGTCACGGCCAATCAGAGTACCCCCATTGCCGTGGTTACACGGCTGGACCCGATCTATGTGGATGTCAATCTGGCGGCAGAAGACATGATCCGCCTGCGGCGTGAGCTGGCATCTGGCCAGCTGGAGCGGAACGGCAGCGAGGCCGCCGTGACGCTGGAACTGCCAGATGGCTCCACCTATGGTCAGACAGGTCAGCTGAAACTTTCTGAAGTGACGGTCGATCCCGGTACGGGGACGCTGGTGATGCGTGCTGTCATGCCCAACCCGGACAAGCTGCTTCTGCCGGGCATGTTCGTCCATGCCCACATCAAGGAGGGCAGCGACCCGAATGCCCTGCTCCTGCCGCAGGTTGGCGTGCAGCGGACGCCCAAGGGTGAGCCTTATGTCATGGTGGTGGATGGGCAGAATCACGTCCATCTGCGCATGGTCGGGCTGGGGCAGACAGTTGGGGCCCGCTGGATGGTTACCAGAGGCTTGAAGGATGGGGAAAGGGTGATCGTTGAGGGCTTGCAGAAAGTTCATCCTGAAGGGGAGGTCAGACCCCATGAGGTCAGTCTGGCTGATCTGGGGATGGAGTAACGGCCCATGTCACTGTCACGTTTCTTTATCGACCGCCCCATCTTTGCCTGGGTGGTCGGGCTGATCATCATGCTTGTGGGTGGTGTGTCCATCACCCAGATGCCAATCGCCCAATATCCCACCATTGCTCCGCCGCAGATTGCTGTCAGTGTGGATGATCCCGGTGCCTCGGCCGATACAGTCAACAACACGGTGGTACGGCCCATCCTCCAGCAGATGTCTGGTCTGGACCATCTGGAGTATCTGTCTGCCCAGTCCTATGGCAGCGGCCATATGGAGATTGACCTGACCTTCGAGCAGGGGACGAATCCCGACATCGCCCAGGTGCAGGTGCAGAACAAGCTCCAGCTTGCCCAGCCCCGTCTGCCGCCCGAGGTGGTCAGCCAGGGGCTGAGTGTCACCAAGGCAGCCAAGAACTTCATGCTCGTCATCGGCTTCATCTCCACGGACGGGAGCATGAACGGGAAGGACATTTCGGATTACGTGGCGTCCAACGTGATGGACCCGCTGTCCCGCATTTCCGGTGTGGGGGATCATACGCTTTTCGGGTCCGAATATGCCATGCGCATCTGGATGGACCCGGACAAGCTGTACAAATATGGCCTGACCGTGAGTGACGTGCAGAGTGCCATCCAGAGCCAGAACATCCAGGTGGCATCCGGTGAGCTGGGCGGCCTGCCTGCCCGCAAGGGGATCGGGCTTGATGCCAACATCATCGGCCCTGTCCGCCTGACGGAACCGGAACAGTTCAGCAACATGCTGCTGAAGGTCCAGCAGGATGGCAGCCAGGTCCGCATGAGAGATATCGGGCACGTTGAGCTGGGGGCACAGAGCTACAATTTCACGTCCCGTTACAACAACAAGCCGGCCACGGCCATGGCCCTGAAGCTGGCCCCCGGTGCCAACCAGCTTGTGACGGAAGATGCCGTCCGGGCGAAGATTGCCCAGCTGTCGCAGTTCTTTCCCAAGGGGTTGAAGGTCGTCTACCCGCTGGATACGGCACCGTTCATTACCCACTCCATCGAGGAGGTGATCGAGACACTGCTGGAGGCCATTGCGCTGGTCTTCATCGTGATGCTTGTCTTCCTCCAGAATTTCCGGGCGACCCTGATCCCCACCATCGCTGTTCCGGTGGTGCTGCTGGGAACGTTCGGCATCCTGTCGGTGCTGGGTTATAGCATCAACACGTTGACCATGCTGGCCATGGTGCTGGCTGTGGGGCTGCTGGTGGATGATGCCATCGTGGTGGTGGAAAATGTCGAACGTGTGATGAGCGAAAAGGGCCTTTCCCCACGGGACGCCGCCCGTGAATCCATGGATGAGATTTCTGGAGCGCTGGTGGGTATCGTGCTGGTCCTCAGTGCGGTGTTTCTGCCCATGGCCGCCTTTGGCGGGTCCACCGGGGTGATTTACCGTCAGTTCTCCATCACGGTGGTGGCGGCCATGTGGCTGTCCGTTCTGGTGGCCATGGTCATGACGCCGGCTCTTTGTGCCACCATGCTCAAACCCATGAAACATGAGGTCCATTTCCGTCCGGCAGTCTGGTTCAATGAGCGGTTCGACTGGCTGACGAAACGGTATGTCAGTGGCGTGCGCCGCATGTTGCATTTCCGCACCCCTGCCATGATCGTTTTCCTGGCCCTGACAGGGCTGGTGGGCTTCCTGTTCATGAAGGTGCCAACGGGCTTCCTGCCAGACGAGGATCAGGCCCTCATTTTCGGGCAGGTCAGCATGCCTGCTGGGGCAACCGATGCGCAGATGGGGGCCGTCAACCACCGCATCACCGAATACGTGCTGAAGACCTATGGCCGGGATGTGGAATCCGTCTTCACCATGAATGGCTTCAGCTTCGCCGGGCAGGGGCAGAATGCCGGTGCGTTCTTCATCAGGCTGAAACCGTGGGACAAGCGGCCTGGTTATGCACATTCCAGCATGGCCATTGCCAACAGAATCATGGGGCATTTCTGGGGGGATCCGGCAGCGCAGATTTACGCCCTGAACCCCCCTGCGGTGATGGAACTCGGTAATGCCACCGGGTTCGATCTGGAGCTGGAAGATAACGGCCATATCGGTCATCAGGCCTTCCTTGCCGCCCGGAACAAGCTTCTGGCAGCGGCGTCCAAAAATCCGCTTCTGTCCGCTGTGCGCCCGATGGGGCTGGAAGATGCCCCCCAGTTTGTATTGGACCTCAACCGTGAGAAGGCCAATGCACAGGGCATCAGCAATGCGGAGCTCAACACGACGATCCAGGGGGCCTTCGGCTCGATTTACGTCAACCAGTTCACCCGCAATGACCGTGTAAAGCAGGTCTATATCCAGGGTGAGCCTTTCTCCCGCATGACGCCAGAGGACCTGAACCGCTGGTATGTCCGCAACAATCTGGGGGACATGGTACCCTTCAATGCGTTTGCCACGGGCCACTGGATTCTCGGTGCGCAGAAGGTGGAAAACTATAATGGCTTGAATTCCTATGAGATTCAGGGTGTGCCTGCCGTTGGGGTCAGTTCCGGCCGTGCGGTGGAGGAAATCGAGAAGATCATCAAGACCCTGCCGCCGGGAGTGGGGCATGAATGGACGGGCCTGACCTTTGAGCAGCTGGCGTCCGGCAACGCTACGGGGCCGCTTTATGCGCTGGCGGCCATTGTGATCCTGCTCTGTCTGGCTGCCCTGTATGAGAGCTGGGCCATCCCGTTTGCCGTGCTGCTCGTGCTGCCGCTGGGTGTGCTGGGGGCCATCGGTTCGACACTCTGGCGTGGGCTGAGCAATGACGTCTATTTCCAGGTCGGGCTTCTGACAACCGTGGGGCTGGCCGTGAAGAATGCGATCCTGATCGTGGAATTCGCCAAGGCCTTTTATGAGCAGGGCGACACGCTGGAAGATGCTGTCATGAAGGCCGGGCAGGAGCGTCTGCGTCCCATTCTGATGACCTCCATAGCTTTCGTCTGCGGTGTGTTCCCACTGGCTATTGCCACGGGTGCCGGTGCAGCCTCCCGTGTGGCGATCGGGACCTGTGTGGTAGGCGGTATGCTTACCGCTACCATTCTGGCCATCTATTTCGTGCCGCTGTTCTTTGTGGTTGTGCTGCGTCTCTTCAGGGTCAGGCGGCTTTCGGAACAGCCTCATGCAGGGCAGGAAGGAGATCACGCATGACCATGAAGCAGCACGGCAGGAACAGGGCCGTTCTTGCAGGGATGATGGGGCTGGGCAGCCTGCTGCTGACTTCCTGCAACCTGTCTCCGAAATATCATCGGCCGGATGCGGCCGTCTCGCAGATCTACCCGGCCGATGCAGAGATCAGGCCGGGCCAGCCTGCCCATCAGCAGGTGTCCGATCTTGGTTGGGAAGATTTCTTCACCGATCCACGGCTGAAGGCCCTTATTGGTCTGTCCCTTGCCAACAACCGGGACCTTGCTGCCCAGATGGCCGCCGTGGCGGCCGAACAGGGGCAGTATCAGGTGCAGAATGCCGCTCTGTTTCCGACCATTTCAGTCGGGGGTGGTGCACAGTATGTGGGGCCGTCCGATACGGCCGGGTTCGCCTTCGCACCGGGGTCTGGCACATCGGTGTCCACCCTGCGTTTCTATCAGACGTCCATCGGGTTTTCGTCCTATGAGATCGACCTCTGGGGACGCATCCGCAATCTGAGCCAGGCCCAGAAGGAACAGACGCTGGGCACGGTCGAGAATCTGCGGAACCTGTGGATCACCACCGTCTCACAGGTGGCAAGCACCTACATCCAGTGGCTGGCGGATCGGCGTCTGCTGGACCTCGCCCACCGTACAGCCCGTACGAGGGCGGATACATGGCGTCTCAACAAGCTGGAATATGATCATGGCGAGCTGGATGCCCTGACCTTGGCCCAGAGTGCGACCGAGCTGGAGCAGGCACGTTCTGACGAGGAGAAGGAAACAAGGGCTGTGGCGGATGACGAACATGCGTTGCAGCTGCTCGTCGGCACGCCCCTGCCTGCAGACCTGCCGCCGCCCCTCCCGATGGGACGGCAGACGATGATTTCCGACCTGCCAGCCGGTCTGCCGTCCGACCTGTTGCAGCAGCGGCCCGACATCATGGCGGCCGAGCACAGCCTGCTGGGGGCCCATGCCTCTGTCGGGGCGGCCCGGGCCGCTTTCTATCCCCGTGTGACGCTGACGGCGAGCGAGGGGACCAGTTCTCTCCAGTTCCGCCGCCTGTTCAGCCATCTGGCCGAGACATGGGGCGTCTCCCCCAACATCAGCATCCCGCTGCTGACATGGGGTGTCAATGAAGGGAACCTGCGGACGGCCAAGGCCAAGCTGAAGCAGGGCATTGCCGAATATCAGAAGGCCATCCAGTCGGCCTTCCGGGAAGTGTCCGATGCGCTGACAGCACGGGAGACATACCGTCGGCAGGACAGTCATATGATCGTGCTGGAAACACAGGCCCAGCGGGCTTACGATCTCGCCCGGATGCGCTATCATGCTGGCATCGACAGTTACCTGACCACGCTGGTGCAGGAGCGCCAGCTCTATCAGGCCCAGCAGACCCGCATCATGGTCGAGGCGGCACGGTTTCAGAACATGGTAACGCTGTATCGTGCCCTGGGTGGCGGCTGGAGCCGCAAAAGCCAGGGGACATCAAACACACCACCCGGCCATCTGTAAGGGGTCGGGCCGAGGGGAGACGGCATATGCGTTTTATGAAACAGGCTGGCCTGCTGGCAGGAACTGGCATGATGCTGATGGGCGTGGCCGGACTGGCTCCTGCGCAGGCTGATGAGGCTGATTCGGTTGTCAGAAAGCCGATGCCCGGCTCGTCCCTGCCCAGGGTACATGCCGATTATAGCATGTTTCATTTTGTTCCCCGGGGTGATGAGGTGACCGTGCAGCCCGAGCGGAACCGCCTGCTGTTCCGCAAGAAAAGTGGTCAGCCAGATGGCTATGGCGAACGCCGTGGGGCTGCCATCGTCTATTATGATTCCAGCGGGAAACCCGTCCGCATCCAGCGTCTCACGCCGGAAGAGCTGGATCGGATGAACCAGTAGGAACGGTCCTGCCTGTTTCGGGGGGTCAGCGTTTCCACTTCCAGTAGCCGTAGAGGCCGAGGCCGGTATAGCCGGCATAGAGCAGGGCCGTGATGGTGAGAGAGCGGTTGATGAACAGGCCCGTATAGATCACGTCAATGCCGGACCAGAGCAGCCAGCTCACACGGTGGCGCCGGGCTGTCCAGAGCTGGGCAAGCAGGCTGGCTCCGCTCAGCCCTCCATCCAGAAGAGGAGTTGGGTCGTCACTCCAGCGTTGCAGGGCCAGAATCCAGAGAATGGAGAGAATCAGGAAGAAGCCCGTCTCCAATATGGCCCGGTTGAAGGCGAGAGGGCGGGCGGGCAGGTCATCTGCCGGGCTGGATGGCCTATCGTGGCGGAGGTTCCCTCCGGCCTGTTTTTCTCGTGCCCACAAGGCCCAGCCATAGAGGATGGCGATGCTGAAGACACCTTGCAGCACCGTGTCTGCATAGAGATGGGCCTGGAAGAATACCGTGCCATAGAAGAGCGTTGCCAGCAGGGAGATGGGCCAGCCCATCATGAGGCGTTGTGCTGTCAGCCAGACGCCGGAGGCACTGAGCAGTGCGGCGATCAGTTCCGTCATGGGTCAGTCTCTTTCCAGCATGGCCAGCAGGGCCCGGCCACGCTCCGTCTGGAACCAGCGTGCATGGCCGATGAGGTAGTCCCGCCGGGATATGTCGGCGGCGTTCCTGTTGCCGAGGACATGGCCGTAATAGGCAACCTCTGAAAGGGCAAAGGTGACGTGGCAGAGGGGCAGCCAGCAGGCGGTGAGGCGTTTCTCGGCAGGGCTGCGGGGCCGCTGGACATCATAGGCGTGCAGGAAGGCCCTCAGCTGCTCCTCATGCACGGTCGGGTAGCCATCCGGGGCCAGCCAGCTGATGAAGCTGCGTTCCATGGCCACGGCGAGGTCGAAGCTGGCACTGGTCAGGTCACACATGCCGAAATCGAAGGCACGGGCAGCCACGAGCCCATTACTCTCCCTGTGCCAGAGGAGGTTGGCCCCGTGCCAGTCCCCATGCCCCCAGAGGGGGCGGTCTTCTGGCAGCAGGGGGAGCAGGGCTTCATGGAACGGGGTCAGAAGGGGCAGGACATCCCGTTGCAGCGATGAGAGGGGATATGTGTCTGTCAGCCCTTCCTGTCGGGTGATCCACGGGATCAGGCTGTCCGCCAGTCTGTCGCCCAGCAGGGGATGCCGGGCGGAAATGAGGGGTGGGTCATGGCGTGGTGGGGCCTGATGGCCCTCGCTGGCCTGATGCAGCCGTGCCAGAAGTGTTCCGCTGGAAGCCGCCTGTGCCGTGTCGTGATAGGGCCGCCATGAGTCCAGCCCCCGATAGGCGTCCTGCTCCGTGTAAAGGGGGAAGGCTTCGTAGGTATGCTCGGGCGTGGCCAGGGCGGTCCGGCCATCCAGCATGGGCAGTGGGGCGGCGGCTGGCAGGCCCCGCTTTGCCAGATGGCTGGCGAAGCGGTGTTCTTCCGTCAGTGTTTCCACAGAGCGCAGGGCACGTCCGTGGCGTTTGAGGAACAGCCGCCCCCCATCTTCCAGCGCCACGATGGCCGAGGCGGAGAAGGGGCGGCGGCTGTGCCAGAGGAGGGGATTCCGGGCGGGCCGGACGCCCCAGTGCGGCAGAAGGGCCGTGACGTCACCGTCTGTCAGGGGAGGCCAGACGCAGCCATTGTAACCGCTTTCCAGACCAAGAGGGCGTGCCGACATGCTCAGAATCCAGCCGTCAGGCTGGCAAGGGCGGCGAAGGGGGCCCCGATATAATAGCCCGGGGCCGAGCCGCTGATCCGCCCGCCATGAAGGCCGGTCGTGTCATGGGCATTCAGGGTGGTGGAGTTGATGCCCGAGAGATAACGCTGGTTGCTGATGTTGCTCAGGTTCAGCCGCAATGTGGGTTGATGCAGGAAGCTCACATTGTTGAAGCGGTAACCAAGGGTTAGGTCGGCTGTCATGATGGCAGGGATGCGCTCGTCATTCATGAAGGTGGAATATTGATGGCTCATGTAATGCATGGAGATCATGCTGAAGAAGTGCCCATCATCATAGCGCAGGCCTGCTCCTGCCTGAAAATGGGGGCTGCGGACGGCTGTTTTGCCCGCTGTGGGCAGGATGTCGCTCCCGGCGGCGATGTTGTTGTCGATGGTGGCATGGAGATACTCGAAGGACGCATAGGGGCTGATATGGTGCCATGGGCGTGTACCGAGCTCCACATCCACACCGCGGGAGGTCTGTTTCCCGGCATTGATGGTCGTGGTGATGTTGGGGTTGCTCGCTTCCCCGGTCTGTACCTGCCGGTTGCGGAAATTATAGTTGAAGAAGGTCAGGCTGGCTGTCAGCCAGTCTCCCGTGCGGCGGTAGCCGAACTCTTCGGAGACGGAATATTCATTCTTCAGGCGGTTGGTTCCGGCCTGACTGATGGAACCGTTGGGTACGCCATTGGCATCCACACCGGCATAGCTGTTGTAATAAGTGGGAACAGCCGGTGTCCGGAAGTTGGTGTTCACGTTGAGGAAGAGTTGATCCTGTTTCGTGAAGTTCCAGCGCATTCCGAAGCGTGGCAGGGGCTCCTGCCTGTTGCTGGAGATGTTGCGCTGCGGCCCGGGTACGTCATTGGTTCCCCAGCGATGCAGCATGACCTCTTTGAAGCCGATATCCATCACCAGCCTGTCCTGCATCAGGGAGATGTGGTCTCCCACATAGAGGGCATTGGTCTGGGACATGGTGTGAAAGCTCCCGGCCAGATAGGGGTTGCCATCCGGCATGAGGATGCGGCTGCGTTTTTTGTCCGCCCAGATATTGGCGGCAGAGCCATCACTTCCGACAGATGTGAAGGGTTGTGGTTCGTTATCGTCTGAATAATCGTACCAGTAGCCCATGACGAAGTCGTTCCATTTATATCGGGCATGGAGAGCCATGTTCACGCCAGAGCGGTAGCTGCGCTGGGTGTAGTCGGCCCGTACGGTCTGGCCGTCCGTCACGGGCAGGGAGGTGACGGGCTGGGTGCCGTAATAGTTCCCCGTGCTGGAGAGTGTGGAGCCGGAGGGGAAGTTGCCATAAGCCCGCTGGGCATAGGGGGTGATGTCGAAGGAGAAACGCTGGTTGAAGTGCAGATGTACCGGCGCACCGACATAAAGCGTCTCCTCCGGGTCGCGGGAGAGGCGCCAGTAACTGGTGCTGTTCTCGCCGGGCTCGAAATGCTGGGTCAGTTTGCCGCTATGGGTGCCGTAGGTTTTCCAGTCCTCAAGGGAGGTGAAGGGATAATAGCTGGTATTGGCCCTGTTCCATGATCCCAGAATGCCCGCCTGATTGCCTTGCCCCCATTCTTTGAGCAGCCGGAAATCAATATGCTGGCGGGTATCATAGCCGCCACTGCGCCAGTTATCCGCATGTGTGTTGGAGTAGGAGACAAAGCCTCTCACGCCGCTATGGCCTATCTCACCCGTTTCCAGCCGGATGAAACCCCGCCTTGTATTGAAGGACCCGTAGGAGAAGGAGGCCAGCCCACCGGGCTTCAGGGACGGGTCGAGGAAAGAGAGCTTCATCAGCCCACCGGCGGCGTTGAGAACCGGGCTATCCAGATCGGCTGACCCCTGCTGGAGACCGACCTTGCTGTAATTCTCCGTATCGGCGAACTGGTTGGGGTACCCGCCATAGGAGGCAACATCGTTGAGCGGCATGCCCTCCAGCACGTAGCCCAGGGCATCACCGTTCAGGCCGCGGACGCTGATGTTGGTGTTGGGCGAGATGCCGAAGGGGTCGGATGTCATGACATTGGCACCCGGCAGGACGGACACGAGCTGGAAGGCCGAGGCCGTAGGCGCCTGTATGTCCATGTAGCTCCGGCCCACCTCGCTGATGGCTTGCGTGCCATGCTGGGGCTGGATCAGCCCGCCGCCCCGCTGCATGGTTTCCGGGGCCGCCCGGGTAGTGATGTATTCCACCTTTTTGGCCTGTACGGCTTTGGCCGGTCTGGCATGGGAAGGCTGTTGGGCCGGGTGGTGGTGTGCCGCCGACGGATGAGTCGGTTTTCCTGAGTCTGCCAGTGCCAAGCCGGGGCTGCACAGGAGCAGAAAGAGAGGGGCCTTTTTGTGGCTGGAAAAAAACAAGCGCATGGAATCTTCGCCTTCGGAGCACGATGGTGAAGGTTCGCTGTGCAGGCGTCAGTTCAGGGGAGATGACGGGGACATCCCGTTCCGTGCTGTTTTCCTGTCCCTTCGCCGGTACGAACCGGATCAGGTTCAAAGGGTTGGATGGGCCGGACCCATCCTCTCAGCCTTGTATGGTGAAGGCACCCCTCGGAACATTGCCCCCTGTTAGCAGAGAAGGCAGATCGTGTCCATTTTCTGTCATCTCTGTACAAATGAATGGCCATGTACCGGCGCAAAATGGGCTTCTCTTGTAAAAAAGCCTTATTCTGCCAATATCGGATGAAAATATGCATCTTCAGTTTTCAGAGAGAGGTTACATGCCCATCATCGCACCGAGCCTGCTTGCCGCCGATTTCTCCAATCTGCGTCATGAAATGGGCAGTGTGGCGGAGGCACCATGGCTGCATCTTGATGTCATGGATGGGCATTTTGTTCCGAACATTTCCTTTGGTATGCCCGTCATCAAGGCGCTGCGCCCTCACAGCAGGGCGCGCTTTGATGCCCACCTGATGATCGAGCCGGCAGATCCCTATCTGGCTGCCATGGCAGAAGCGGGAGTGGACCACATCACCGTGCATGTGGAGGGGAATGCCCATCTTCACCGTACTCTCCAGAGCATCCATGCGCTGGGTTGCAAGGCAGGTGTGGCCATCTGCCCTGCCACGCCGCCGGAGGCTCTCTCCGAGGTCATGGACATGGTGGACATCATTCTGGTCATGACGGTCAATCCTGGTTTCGGAGGGCAGAAATTCCTGCATGGCCAGTTGGCCAAGATACGGACCCTTGCCGGGATGATCCGGCAGAGCGGCCGTGACATCGTGTTGGGTGTGGATGGTGGTATTGATGAGACCACCACCCCACTGGTGACAGAAGCCGGAGCAACCATGCTGGTGGCTGGTTCAGCCATTTTCGGCAGGGATGACCGGGCGGCAGCGATCCGGGGCCTGCGTGCGGCGGCCAAGCCTGCCACACTGGCCCCATCAGGGGAATGATGGTTGTTTAGGTCCTTCAGGCGGTATTTCCGGTTGCTGCTCGTCTCCCTGCCCCAGCGGCAGCATGAGGGGACAAGCCCTGTCTGTCTCTATCAGGACAGGGAAGAGGGCGATGTGGACCAGGGCGCCCTGCTGACGGGGGGTGTGTTCCGTTTTGCCCAGAAAACCTACAGCTTGCCCCTGCGGGGGGTCTGGCAGAGCAATAGCTGGCCGGAGGATGTCCGGCGCTGGTTCTATGGGTTTGACTGGCTGAAGGACCTGCGGACCTTTGGTACGAATGGAGCCCGGCTTCTGGCGCGCTCCATGGTGGCATCATGGGCAGACCGCCCCCCGGCTGACCCTGTCGCCCGGGAAAGCAGCGTGATGGGGCGGCGGCTGGCCAATTGGCTGGGGCATTATGAGTTCTGCCTTTCCACGGCTACGGAAGGGACGCAGCAGCTGGTGCTGGATGCCGCCGTGAAGGAGGCCCGTCGTCTTTCGGCCATGCTGCCTCTGCCTCCCATGGGGTGGGAAGGGCTGGCTGTTCTGCGGGGCTTGCTGGCCGTCTATATGGCCGTGCCGTATTATGATGGGTTCTTCAAACGGTTTGAGCAGCAGCTGCCGCTGGAGCTGAAGCGCCTGCTGGGTGATGAGGGCATTGTGGCCGAGCGCAGCCCGGAGGCCCAGTATCGTTGCGTGCAGGAGCTGACAGCCATTCAGGGCATGTTCACCACGTTGCAGTGGATGCCGCCGGACTGTGTCCCGGTGATGCTGGGGCGGGCCTGTGCCGTGTTGCGGGCCTTCTGCCATGGGGATGGGGGGCTGGCCCTGTTCAATGGGTCGCAGGAGCGTGGTGCGAAAGCCGTGCAGGCTCTGCTGGAGCAGGCAGAGCGATACAAGGTAGTGGCCTCCAGCCTGAGCCGGGGCGGTTTTGCCCGCCTGACAGCCGGAAGGGCCCTGCTGCTGGTGGATGCCGCCGCACCACCGCCGCAGGGGATGGATGGTATGGCCCATGCCGGTACATTGTCTTTTGAGTTCTCCCACGACCGGCAGCGTCTGTTCGTCAATTGTGGGGCAGCGGAGGGCGGCCCCTGGCGGCGGGCCCTGCGCAGTTCGGCAGCGCATACGATTCTGGTCGTGGATGGTGAATCCTCGTCCGATTTCGGGAATGATGGCCACGTGACCCGCCGTCCCTCACAGGTACGCTGCGAACAGAAACGGCAGGGTCGTGTTCAGGAACTCCATCTGTCGCATAATGGGTACTACCCGTCCTACGGTGTCCTCTGGTCCCGTTCCCTGTTTCTGGAACCATCCGGGGAGGAGCTGCGTGGCAGTGAAACGGTGGAGGGGGAGCGGGATGTGTCTTTCATGCTGCGGTTCCACATCCATCCCGATGTCCGTGTGGAGCGGGAGGATGATGATATCCTGCTTCATGCGCCCTCAGAGCTGTGGCGTTTCCGTCAGACAGGTGGGGTGATCATGCTGGAGGATGATCTTTACATGGGACGGGGCGTGCCGGAACAGACAGCCCAGATTGTCGTCCAGTCCTGCCCTGGCCGTCCCCTGCCGCCTGCTGAGGAAGAGGCAACTGAAGCCGGGGGCAGGGCCGCCAAAGCGTCCAGACGCCAGCAGAAGGTGGACTGGGTGCTGGAGCATGTCCCACTATAAGGGTGTCAGGAACGCTGAACACGACAGGTATCGTGCTGTCGTGTCTGTTCTGTTCCGCCTGCCGGGGGGATGTTACCCCACCCGGACGAGGATGTGCTTCTTCTTGCCGGAGGACAGTTTCAGCGTGCCGTCCGTCAGGTCGGCGGGGGTGACGGTCTGGTTCTCATCCTTGATGACGACGTCATTCAGCCGGGCACCACCGCCACGGATAAGACGGCGTGCCTCGCCCCCGCTGGCGGCCAGGCCTGCCTCTGCAAAGAGCCTGAAGGCAGGCACGCCCTCGGCAAACAGGCTGGCGGGCACGGCAACTTCCGGCAGGGCGGCCTGGACGCTGCCCTGCTCGAACACCTTGCGGGCGGTTTCGGCAGCTTCCTCGGCGGCTTCACGGCCGTGGCAGATGGCCGTGGCCTCGGTGGCCAGAATCTTCTTGGCCTCGTTGATCTCTGCCCCTTCCAGCGCACCGAGGCGTTCACATTCCTCCACGGACAGGTCCGTGAACATCTTCAGGAAGCGGCCCACGTCGGCATCCTCGGTGTTGCGCCAGAACTGCCAGTAATCGAAGACAGGCCGCCGCTCTTTGCGGACCCACACGGCTCCGTTGGCGGACTTGCCCATCTTGGCCCCGGAGGAGGTGGTGACAAGCGGCGTTGTCAGCCCGAACAGGCGTGCCCCATCCGTGCGGCGGGCCAGGTCGATGCCGGAGACGATGTTGCCCCACTGGTCGGACCCGCCCATCTGGAGAATGGCCCCGTGGCGGCGGTACAGCTCCCGGAAGTCGAACGCCTGAAGGATGGAATAGTTGAATTCAAGGAAAGTCAGTCCCTGTTCCCGGTCCAGCCGCTGCTTCACGCTTTCGAAGGAAAGCATCCGGCTGACGGAGAACTGCACCCCGACATCCTGAAGCAGGCTGATGTAGGAGAGCCTGTCCAGCCAGTCCGCATTGTTGACGAGACGGCACGCCCCATCCTCAAAATCCAGAAACTGTCCCAGAGAGGCCCGCAGCCCGGCAAGATTGTGGGTGATGGTCTCGTCCGTCATCAGGGAGCGGGCCTCATCACGGAAGGAGGGATCGCCAATCTTTGCCGTGCCGCCGCCAATCAGGGCGATGGGGTTGTGCCCGTGCTTCTGGAGCAGCCGCAGCATCATGATCGACATGGCATTGCCCACATGCAGGGAGTCTGCCGTGGGGTCAAAACCGATATAGGCCGTAACGGGACCTGCCAGCATCAGCTCGTCCAGCGCCTCGAAATCGGTGCACTGGAAGATCATCCCACGGGCCTGGGCTTCCCGCAGGAATGGGCTTTTAAGTGATGTATCGGTCATGAAGGGCATCTTTCCTGATGGCTGTCCTGTCGGGGCGGAGCGGGCTTAGCCCACGGCCTCTGCCGCAGGCTGGATCATGGCGTCTTCAGGGGCGAAGAGATTCCGCTGGCGGGTCGTTACATGGTCCTCCAGCGCATCGGCAATCAGTTCTGCCTGCTGGGAGAAGATATGATCGGCCTCGGGGAAAACACGGTAATCCACCGTGACATTCTTCTGCGTGTTCAGCTTGTCCACCAGCTTGCGGATGACGGGCTCGGGGGCCATGCTGTCCTTTCCACCGGCGATCATCAGGCCGCTGCACGGGCAGGGAGCAAGGAAGTTGAAATCGTAATCGTCAGCCGGAGGAGCGACGCTGATCCAGCCACGGATTTCTGGCCGACGCATGAGCAGCTGCATCCCCACGAAGGCACCGAAGGAATAACCGGCGATCCACAGCTCCGAGGAGTTGGGGTTGATCATCTGCATCCAGTCCAGCGCGGCGGCGGCATCGGAGATTTCCCCGATTCCACCATCATACCGCCCCTGGGAGCGGCCAACCCCACGGGAGTTGTAGCGCAGGACAGAAAAGCCCATGGTCTGGAAACGGCGGTACATGGTGTAGGCGATGCGGTTGTTCATCGTCCCGCCATGCAGCGGATGTGGATGGATGATCAGGGCGAGAGGGGCGTTAGGGTCTTCAGAATGATGGTAATGGCCTTCGAGCCGCCCATCCGGGCCGGCAAACATGACTTCAGGCATGTGTCTCTCATCTCTTTGTCCACCCCGTTGCCTGCTGAAGGCCCAGAGCGGTTATGCGAACCGATAATGCCCGGGTCCCTGTCCGGGCCCGGGCATGATTTTACGCCCCGGGCAGAAGGCACGGCCCCAGTCCGGGAAGAACATACCGGCGTTGTATATCGGTTCCATCCTCGTGATTTCTACCAAAATCGACTCTTCTGCGCTGGTTTTTTCAAAATGGTAAAGAAGATTGTATCTATCATCCTGTTTGGGCAGGGTTTGTCATGGGGCTTGCGGGAAAGGCACTGTCCCGGATGTGCATGAGCGGAGCAGAAGGTTTTTTTCATGGTTCAGGATACAGCTGTGCAGCAGGGCCCTGTCTATCTCGATGCCAATGCAACCGAACCCCTGCGGCCTGCTGCACGGGCTGCCATGCTGGCCGGGCTGGAGCAGACAGGGAATCCGTCTTCTGTCCATGCCGCAGGACGCAGGGCCCGCATCATGCTGGAAGAAGCCCGCCAGACGATGGCCTCCGCTTTTGGCAGGGAGGCTGACTGCTGTGTGTTCACGTCAGGGGGAACGGAGGCGGATACGCTTGCCCTGCATGGCTTTGGTCGGGCGGAAGGCCGTGCCATTCTCATTGGTGCCACCGAGCATGATGCCATCCGCAAAGCTGCCCCGGAGGCGTCCCTCATTCCGGTTGACGGGCAGGGGGTGATCGACTGCATGGCGCTGGAGGAGATGCTGGCAGCCCATACTCCCGGAACAGGTGATCGGCCGGGGCCGCTGGTCTGCATCATGGCGGCGAATAATGAGACGGGGGTATACGCTCCCCTGCGGGATGTAGCCTCTCTCTGTCGCCAGCATGGTGCCTTTCTGCATGTCGATGCCGTACAGGCTGCAGGCCGGATGCAGGAGCGGGACGAGTTCTCACTGGCTCTGAAGGACGGGTCCCTGGCGGGGGCCAGTCTGGCCCTGTCCGCCCACAAGATGGGTGGTCCCAAGGGGGCCGGTGCCCTGCTGCTGCCGGAGGACAGGCCCCTGGCTCCCCTGCTGCCCGGTGGCGGGCAGGAACGGGGACGGCGGGGTGGCACACCGGCCCTTGCATCCCACATGGGTATGGCCGCCGCCCTTGAGGAGAGCCGGAAGCAGGACTGGACCCTCCTGGAGGCGCTGCGGGATGAGCTGGAGGGTGTCATGGTGCAGGCTGGAGCCCTCATCATGGGGCATGGTGTGGCCCGGCTGTCCAATACCATCAGTGCGGTCCTGCCCGGTGTGGCGGCCCAGATGCAGCTCATGGCGCTGGATATCGAGGGATATTGCGTTTCAGCCGGTTCGGCCTGTTCATCCGGCAAGGTGGCCCGATCCCATGTGCTGGAGGCCATGGGGCAGGGGGAGGCAGCCGGGCAGGCCATCCGTGTCTCGCTGCCGTGGAATGCCGAAGCTGGAGCTGTCAGGGCATTTGGGCAGGTTTATGCTCTCATGGCCCAGCGTTTTGCCGGACGTGGCCTTCTGAAACGCAGTTCTCTCCAGGGAGGTGGCCGTGCAACCTGAAGCTGATGTGATCTATCTGGATTACCTTGCTACGACTCCGTGTGATCCAGCCGTGCTGGAGACCATGCTGCCATGGTTCACACAGTACCCCGCCAATGCAGGGAGCCTGCATCTGCCGGGGCAGAAGGCCAATGCGGCCGTGGAGCAGGCCCGGGAGGAGCTTGCCGGGGCTCTCGCCGTCAGCCCGCAGGAGCTGATCTGGACCTCCGGGGCAACGGAGGCCAACAATCTGGCCATCAAGGGAGCCGCCCGTTTCCTGAAGGAACAGGGTGATGGGCGACGGCGCCTTGTCACCGTGGCAACGGAGCATAAATGTGTGCTGGAAGCCGTACTGTCACTGGAGGGTGAGGGGTTTGAGCCTGTCATCCTGCCGGTGGAGCCGGATGGCCGCCTGTCACCGGATCGTCTGGCAGAGGCCCTGAAGACACCCGCGCTGCTGGTCAGCATCATGGCAGCGAACAACGAGACAGGTGTGGTGCAGGACCTTGACCGCCTCATGCCGCTGGTGAAGCAGGCCGGCGCCCTGCTGCATGTGGACATGGCCCAGATGTTCGGCAAGCTGCCCTGCACGCTGGAGGGTGTCGATCTCGCTTCATTTTCGGCACACAAGATATATGGTCCCAAAGGCGTGGGAGCGCTGTATGTCCGGCGGCGGCCCCGTGTGCGGCTGCTACCTTTGTTTTCAGGCGGCGGGCAGGAGCGCAGCCTGCGTTCTGGCACGTTGCCGGTCCCGCTGATCATCGGCATGGGGAAGGCTGTCCGGCTGGCCGTGGAGAGCGGGAAGGAGGAGGCTGACCGTCTTGCGGGCTTGCGGGAGAGGCTGTGGCAGGGTATGCGGCAGCTGTTCCCGGTGGTGCGTCTCAATGGTGCGCCTGCCCCACGGCTGCCGGGCGTCTTGAATGTGTGCCTGCCCGCCGGGCTGGAGGCCCAGCAGGTCATGGCAGCAGTGCCGGGGGTTGCTTTTTCATCCGGTTCGGCCTGTTCAGCGGCATCTGGGGCACCATCCTATGTCCTCAGGGCAATGGGATTGACAGAGGCGGAGGCACGCAGGAGCTTGCGCCTGTCGGTGGGACGTTTTACCTCGGCAGGTGATGTGGAGTGCGCAGTGGCCCGTTTTGGGCAGGGCCTTGCCGGGAGGTGAGACCGCTGCATGGATACAGGGAGTAGGGACTTATGCCCCGGATGGTTTTTGTTGAGCGTGATGGTAGCCGCCACGAGGTGGAGGCACAGGCAGGTCTCTCCGTGCTGGAGATCGCCCATGAGAATAATATCGACCTTGAAGGGGCCTGCGAAGGCTCGCTCGCCTGTGCGACCTGTCATGTGATCGTGGACCCGGCCTGGGCGGACAAGCTGAAAAGCCCGACTGATGATGAGGAAGACATGCTCGACCTCGCTTTCGGGCTGGAGAAGACATCCCGTCTGGGTTGCCAGATCGTCATGACGGAAGAGCTGGACGGTCTCGTCGTCCATCTTCCCAAGGCTGGCTGAGGTTTCCAGTCATGCGCATCCTTGTGGCCATGTCTGGTGGGGTGGACAGTTCCGTGGTGGCAGCCCTGCTGAAGCGGCAGGGCCATGAGGTCATCGGAGCAACCCTCCAGCTTTACGACCATAGCGGTCCGGCGAAACCCGGGGCCTGCTGTGCTGGACGGGACATCATGGATGCCCGCATGGTCGCCGAGCGTATCGGCTTTCCCCATTACGTCATCGATGCGGAGAGCCGCTTCCGGGAAAGTGTGATCGAGAGTTTTGCCGATTCCTACGCTCGGGGGGAGACCCCCGTTCCCTGTGTGGCCTGCAATCAGGGGGTTAAATTCACGGACCTCCTGAACATGGCCCGGGACCTCGGCTGTGAGGCCATGGCAACCGGTCATTACGTACGTCGGCTGGAAGGCCCGGAAGGTGTGGAGATGCACCGCCCGATGGACCGGGACCGGGACCAGAGCTGGTTCCTGTTTGCCACGACCCGTGAGCAGCTGGAGTTCCTGCGCTTCCCGCTGGGCGAGATGCCCGACAAGGCCCATGTGCGTGCTCTGGCGGAGGAGCTGGGGTTGGATGTGGCCACCAAGCGGGACAGCCAGGATATCTGCTTTGTCACGAACGGCTCCTATGCCGGGCTGGTGGAGAAGATGCGGCCGGAGATTGAAGGGCCGGGTGACATTGTGGCTGAAGACGGGACCGTGCTGGGCCGTCATGAGGGCATTGCCCGTTATACGGTTGGCCAGAGCCGTCGTCTGGGGGATATTCATACGGGGACGGGGGAGCGCCAGATGGTCACGGCCATTGATGTGCCCTCCCGCCGCATCATTGTTGGCCCCCGCCGGAAGGTGACCAGTGATGAAGGCCGCCGGACCGTTCGCCTGCGGGATATGAACTGGTTGATTGACGCCCCGGCAGAGGGTGTGCGCTGTGGTGTACAGCTGCGGGCACGGGAAGGGCTGCGGCAGGCCCTGGTGCGGCCCCTGGAGGGGAACCGGGCCGAGGTGCAGCTGGATGAACCCGCCCTGCCAGCCCCTGGTCAGGCCTGCGTGATGTATGAGGGTGACCGTGTTCTGGGGGGTGGTTTCATCCTTGCCTGAGGGGATGAAACACACTGTTTCCCCAAGCCTTCACACAATATTTATCCAGCCCTTCGGGAGGGTTGTTCCGTCTCGCGGGAGCGGTCGATTGAAGCGGAGGGACGGACATTCCTTGCCGTGCTGCCTTTCTGGCATTCAGAAACGTTTCGTAACCCGAATATAATTTGTGCGAATCGCATTTTTGGATATGGACAACACCCCATGTTTCATGGTCTGGCTGGAGATAGAGAAGTTCCTTCTCCTCTAACAACAGGAAGTGGTTGTCACGCGATCAGCTTGAAGGTTTGCTATGGCTTATTTTGCACGTCATTTTGGTTCATTGCCGGAACGTTCTGCTCTGCGGAAGGCCATCGCCGAGAAGATCCGGTATCCAGAGCAGGAGTGTGTGGAAGCGCTTCTTCCCGCCGCTGAACTGAAACCTGACGAGGAGATCGTGGCTGGCAAGGTGGCCCTTGCTCTGGCCCGCAATCTGCGTGATCACCGTCGGCCCGGTCTGGTTGAGACGCTGGTGCAGGAATTCAGCCTTGGTTCCGCCGAAGGTGTGGCACTGATGAGCATGGCCGAGGCCCTGCTGCGTACTCCTGACCACGCAACCCGGGATGCTCTGATCCGGGATCAGGTTAGTGTCGGTGACTGGCTGTCCCATATGGGGCGTGACAGTGGGCTGATCATCAATGCTGCCTCTTGGGGGCTTGATGTCACGAGCCGTCTTGTATCCCCCAAAAAGCGCATGGGGGCAATTCATGACCTGCTGCGCAAACGGGGTGAGCCGGTTGTCCGCAAAGCCGTGCAGTTTGCCATGCAGATGATGGGCCAGCAGTTCGTGCTGGGCCAGACCATCGAGGGGGCGCTGAAGGATTCCCACAAGCGGCAGGCCCAGGGCTTCAACTACTCTTACGACATGCTGGGTGAGGCAGCGCTGGACCGTAACGATGCCGAGAGGTATCAGGCCTCCTACCATGCCGCTCTGGAGGCGATCGGCTCCATGGCCAGGGGCAACACGGTTTATGAGCGCCCCGGTCTGTCCATCAAGCTGTCTGCCCTGCATCCTCGCTACGAGCGTGCCAAGCGTGAGCGTGTGATGGGTGAGCTGCTGCCGACGGTCAAGGCACTGGCCGTACGTGCCAAGCATTACAATCTCGGCCTGAACATTGACGCTGAAGAAAGCGAACGTCTGGATCTGTCCCTGGATATTCTGGACGCACTCTGCCGTGACCCGGAGCTGGCCGACTGGGATGGCATCGGTTTTGTTGTGCAGGCCTATGGTCGCCGTGCCGCTGCCGTATTGGATTACATCATCGCTCTTGGCCGTGAGACGCACCATCGCATCATGGTCCGCCTCGTCAAGGGGGCCTATTGGGATACCGAGCTGAAAAAGGCCCAGATTGATGGTGTGCCGGATTTCCCGGTTTTCACCCGCAAATGTCATACGGATGTCAGCTATATCGCCTGTGCCCGCAAGCTGCTGGCCGCTGGTGATGCCGTTTTCCCCCAGTTTGCCACGCATAACGCCCGCACGGTGGCGTCCATCTACGCCATGGCTGGCCGGGACTTCCACGAGGGGCAGTACGAGTTCCAGTGCCTGCATGGCATGGGCGAGGCTCTTTATGAAAGCGTCGTAGGGCAGAAACATCTGGGTCGCCCCTGTCGCATTTATGCCCCGGTCGGAACCTATGACACGCTGCTGGCCTATCTGGTCCGCCGCCTGCTGGAGAATGGAGCCAATTCGTCCTTTATCAATCTTCTGGGAGATTCGAAGATTTCCCTGGAGAAGCTGGTGGAGGACCCGGTCAAGACAACCCGGTCCTACACTCCGGTTGGGGCCCCTCATGCCGAGATCAGCAAGCCGCTCGACATGTTTGAGCCTGACCGCCACAATTCGAAGGGCATGGACCTGAATGATGATCTCGTTCTGGCCCGCCTTGGAAAGGGGCTTGAGGGACTGCCGGAGCATTATGAGGCGGCTCCGCTGGTTCCGGGCCTTGGCAAGGCCGAACGCCCTGTCCACCCGGTGACGAACCCGGCGGAGCGGAGTGACCAGGTCGGGACAGTGACATTCGCCGTGCCAGAGGATGTCACTCGTGCTGTGGATGTTGCTGAGGGAGCTTTCGAGGAGTGGGCAGCCCGGTCCCCTGATGACCGTGGCGCCATTCTTGAGCGTGCGGCCGACCTGCTTGAGGAACGCTACATCGCCTATATGGGGCTGGCTGTCCGGGAGGCTGGCAAGTCCTATCCCAATGCCGTAGCTGAGGTACGGGAAGCGATCGACTTTCTCCGGTACTATGGCGGGACGGTCCGGCGTGAGTTCAGCAGCAAGACCCACCTCCCATTGGGGACAGTTGTCTGCATCAGCCCCTGGAACTTCCCGCTGGCCATTTTCCTTGGGCAGGTCTCTGCCGCTCTGGCAGCTGGTAATACCGTTCTGGCCAAACCGGCAGAAGAAACGCCGCTGATCGCCATGGAGGCCGTCAAACTTCTGCATGAGGCTGGCGTGCCGGAAGAGGTCCTGCAACTCCTGCCGGGTGAGGGTGATGTCGGTGCTGCCATGGTGGCGGACAAGCGCATCGCTGGTGTGCTCTTTACCGGTTCCACGGTTGTGGCGCAGATCATTGCCCGCCAGCTGACTGGCCGTCTCGGGCGCAATGGGCAGCCTGTGCCGCTCGTGGCGGAGACGGGTGGCCTGAACGCCATGGTGGTTGATTCTTCGGCCCTGCCGGAACAGGTGGTGAAGGACATCGTTGCCTCCGCTTTCGACAGTGCCGGCCAGCGCTGTTCCGCCCTGCGTGTTCTCTGCGTGCAGGACGATGCAGCCGATCGCATCATTTCCCTCCTGAAGGGCGCCATGGAAGAATTGCGGATCGGCATCCCGGCCAAGCTGGCCACGGATGTCGGGCCGGTCATCAGTGAAGTGGCCCGCAAGGGAATTGTCGATCACATTGAGGCGCTGCGTGGCCGTAACCATCCGGTCTTCCAGGCGCCGGTCGTGAAGGACGAAACGGCTGACGGCACCTTTGTTCCGCCGACACTGATCGAGGTCAATGCGATCGCTGATGTGGGGGGTGAAATCTTTGGCCCGGTGCTGCATGTGCTGCGTTACCAGCGTGAAGAGCTGGAGGCCCTGATCACCCGTAGCAATGCGGGCGGCTATGGGCTGACCTTCGGCGTGCATAGCCGTGTTCCGTCCCGGATCGACTATCTGGTCGAGCGTGTCGAGGCTGGGAACATCTACGTCAACCGCAACATTGTCGGGGCGATTGTCGGTGTCCAGCCGTTTGGTGGTCATGGCCTCTCAGGGACTGGCCCCAAGGCAGGTGGTCCTCTGGCCCTGCGTCGGCAGCTCGCCCATGCGCCCCGTACGCTGCTGGCCAAACCGGACGCCATGCCTGCCATGGCACGGTCCTGGCTGTTGTGGCTGGGAACGGATGACCGTGAGCTGGTCCGTGAGGTGACGCCATGGATGGATCATGGCCTGCTGGATTGCCGTCTGGAGCTTCCTTCTCCTGTAGGTGAGCGGAATACGTACAGGCTTGAGCCCCGTGGCCGTGTGCTGGTTGTGGCAGAGACACCTACCGGCCTGAAGCGTATGATCAGCTATGCGATCAGCTGCGGGAATGAGGTCGTGGCGCTGGCTGCTCCTGCGGTCATTGCCTCTCTGGATACGCTGCCTGATGTTCTGCGGGAGGTGATCAAGCCAGCAGATTCTCTGGGGGATGTGGAAAAATGTTCCGTCATCCTGACGGAGACCATCAATGAAGGGCTGTGGCAGATCGTTGCAGACCATCTGAAGAACCCGGATGCACCTGTTCCGCTGGTCTATTGGGCTGACAGTGTGACGTTGCAGCCGGAAGCCCTGTTGCAGGAGCGGGTGGTCAGCGTCAATACGGCAGCTGCCGGTGGCAATGCCGAGCTGATGACACTGAGCTGACAGGCTGAAAGGGAGCCGGGCTGACAGGGTCAGCCCGGTGTTCCGGGCATGTTGTGTCTGTAAATGAAAGAACGGGTGGAGGAGCCATGCTCTTCCACCCGTTCTTTCATGTTGGGATATGGAGTCTGCCCCGGGGAGAAGAGCCCTTCAGGTCGGGATCTTCGTTTTGGGCAGCGGCAGGCAGCCATCTGGTGTGGTAGCCCGCAGGAAATTGGCCAGCTCCCGGAAGGATGTTGCCCGTGGGTCGGATGGACGCCAGACGAGGCTGATGGTCCGGCGGGCTTCGCTCTCACTCAGCTCCCGGACTGTCACAAGGCCGTCAAATTCCTGCCGGTTGTTCAGGGCCAGACGGGGAATGAGGGAGAAACCTTCTCCGGCGCCGATCATGTGCCAGAGCATTTCCAGACTGGTGGCCAGACGCTGGTCCTGCGAGCGGAAATTGCTGGGGCAGAGGGAGAGGGCCTGGTCCCGCAGGCAATGTCCGTCTTCCAGCAGCAGCAGGTCCGGCCGAGCCAGGTCGGCAATGGACAGATTCTTCTTGGTGGCCAGCTCATGGTCTTTGGGGAATACCGCCAGGAAAGGTTCCTGAAAGAGCGGTGCATGTTCCAGTGTTTCGGTAGCAGCCGTGGGTGCCATGAAGGCAACATCCAGATCGCCCTGCCGGAGAGCCTGTACCAGATTGGGCGTGGTGTTCTCATTCAGCCTCAGGCCCAGCTGGGGGTACTTCTGGCGCAGGCGGGGCAGAAGGCCGGGGATGTAGTACGGCCCGAGAGTGGGAATGACGCCGATATGCAGGAGGCCGTCCAGCGGTCCTGTATGGGCCCGGGCGACTTCCAGCAGATTGCGGGCTGAGGCCAGCACATCCCGCCCCAGGGCGATGAGGCGCTCACCTTCCGGTGTGGGAGCCACATGCCGACGGGAGCGTTCGAACAGGGTGACATTGAGAAGCTGCTCCAGCTTTCTCACCTGCTCGGACAGCCCCGCCTGACTGACCCCGCAACGCTCAGCTGCACGGGAAAAGTTGCGCAGGTCATCAACTGCGACGACGTACTCGATGTCCCGAAGGGACAGACCGGAAAGAGGAACGTAGGACATAAGGATACCAATAAGCTGAGTTGGAGGCAGGGCCAAGGGAAAAAGACTGGAATCGCATAAGGATTGATAATGATTCTCAATTATACTGATAACAACCCTCAATTAGACGGTTTCAGAGCCGTGGGCTAGAAGGTGAACATGCTTGACATTCCCAAGGTTGGGCTGTCCCTTTGAGGGGACATCCGCAGGCCCTGCGGAAGTCTACAATTCTGAAAGTGAATGAGGAGGTTTCCATGCCTGCTATTGGTTCCGAGATTAAGCCGTTTACCGCCCAGGCTTTCCGTGATGGCAAGTTCCTTCAGGTCTCTGATGCAGACCTGCGTGGCAAGTGGTCCGTCGTGTTCTTCTACCCGGCTGACTTCACCTTTGTCTGCCCGACAGAGCTGGAAGACCTCGCCGAGAACTATGAGACCTTCCAGAAGATGGGTGTCGAGGTCTTCGGTGTCTCCACAGACAAGCACTTCACCCACAAGGCATGGCACGACACGTCCCCGGCCATCGGCAAGGTGCAGTACACCATGATCGGTGACCCGTCTGGCGACATCGCCCGCAACTTCGATGCTCTGCGTGCCGATGGCAGCCACACGGCTGACCGCGCCACGTTCCTGATCGACCCGGAAGGCAAGATCCAGTACATCGAGATCACCTCCGAGGGTGTGGGCCGTAGCGCTGCCGAGCTGCTCGACAAGATCCGTGCTGCCCAGTACATCGCTGCTCACCCGGGTGAAGTCTGCCCGGCCAAGTGGAAAGAGGGTGGCGACACGGCAACCCTGAATCCGTCCCTGGACCTGGTCGGCAAGATCTGATCACGCCCTGAAAACGGGAAGTATGGTGGGGGGCCTCTCCCCACCGTTGAGGGGAGGCGTGCTGCGTTGTGGTGCGCCTCCTTTTTCATGGGGCCGATTCCCCGGTCTGCCAGACCCTGAGCACCAGAGATTCTGGAGAGAGAATTCATGCTGAACGACGAACTCAAAGGCCAGCTGAGAGGGTACCTCCAGCATCTGCGCCACAACATCATTCTTGTTGCCTCCCTTGATGAGGGCGACAAGTCCCGTGAGATGAAAGAATTTCTTAACGAAATTTCCGAACTCTCTGATAAGGTTTCCTATCAGGAAGGTGGCAATGACGTCCGTCGCCCGTCTTTCCTGATCCGTGCCGCAGATTCAGATGTTCAGGTCTGCTTTGCGGGCATCCCGATGGGCCATGAGTTTACGTCTCTGGTACTGGCCCTGCTTCAGGTTGGTGGTCACCCGCCGAAGGTCGAGGCTGAACAGGTTGCGCAGATCAAGGCCCTGAAGGGTGATTTCCATTTCGAGACCTATTTCTCCCTGTCCTGCCACAACTGCCCGGATGTCGTTCAGGCCCTGAACACGCTGAGCGTGCTCAACCCCAACATCCGCCACACGGCCATTGATGGTGCCCTGTTCCAGGATGAGGTGAACGAGCGTGATGTGCGTTCCGTCCCTCAGGTGTTCCTGAACGGTGAGCGTTTCTCCACCGGTCGCATGGAACTGCCGGAGATTCTGGCCAAGATCGATACTGAAGGTGCTGCCAAGGCTTCCGAGAAGCTGAATGACGAGGCTCCGTTCGACACGCTGGTGATCGGGTCCGGTCCGGCTGGCTGTGCCGCCGCCATCTACACGGCCCGCAAGGGTGTCCGCACTGGTCTGCTGGCTGAGCGCTTCGGTGGTCAGGTCATGGATACGGCTGGCATCGAGAACTTCATCTCCGTACCGGAGACCGAAGGTCCGGCCCTTGCCAAGAATCTGGAGCAGCATGTTCGCAGCTATGATGTCCGTGTCATCACGGCACAGCGTGCTGCCAAGCTGATCCCGGCCGAGAAGGAAGGTGGCCTGCACGAGATCGTGCTGGAGAGCGGTGCCCATCTGAAGGCCCGTACCATCATCGTGGCAACAGGTGCCCGCTGGCGTCAGCTGAACGTGCCGGGTGAGGAAGAATACCGCACACGGGGCGTCGCTTACTGCCCGCATTGTGATGGTCCGTTCTTCAAGGGCCGTCCGGTTGCTGTTGCCGGTGGTGGCAACAGTGGCGTGGAAGCCGCCATCGACCTCGCCGGTATCGTGTCCCATGTGACGCTGCTTCAGTATGACCCTGTGCTGACGGCTGATGAGGTCCTTCAGAACAAGGTCCGCAGCCTGCCGAATGTCGATATCGTGGTGAACGCCCGCACGACCGAGATCCGTGGTGATGGCCGCAAGATGACCGGCCTGAGCTGGCAGGATGTCAAGGATGGCAGCGAGCACAGCATCGACGTGGACGGCATCTTCGTCCAGATCGGCCTGCTGCCGAACACGGACTGGCTGAAGGGTGGCATCGAGATGTCCCGCATCGGTGAGATCGGCATTGACGAGCGTTGCCGGACCTCCATCCCCGGCGTGTTTGCTGCCGGTGATGCCACGACGGTGCCGTACAAGCAGATCATCGTGGCGATGGGTGAGGGTGCCAAGGCTGCCCTGTCTGCCTTTGACCACATCATCCGTGTCCCGGCTGCTTCCTGAGGGAACATCTGATAGGCCCGGGCTGCTTCTGATGCGGCAGTCTGGGTGACTGGATGAAGAGACCGGCCTGTTTCAGGCCGGTCTTTTTTGTTTATGGGTGAAAAAGGTCCGGCTGGGGCTGGAGGTCCATGAGGCCCAGTGTTGAAAGCTGGCTGTGATGCAGCAGATGGACACCGGTGGCATGGGCCAGCTGCCGGGCTGGGCGGGTATAGCCAGCGTTGGAGACGACAGCTGCATACTGGGCCTGACGGTGCTGCCGGGCTGTGAAAATTTCCTGGACAGCCTTGTTCCCGACCGGCCTGCCATAGAGTTTGCATTGTATGACGAGCCGGACTCCGCTCTGCTCGGCAATGATGTCCATGCCCTGGTCTGCCCCCGGTGGTGTGGTGCGTGCCTGCCATCCGGCCTGACGCAGCAGTCCGGCGCAGAAACGTTCATAATCCAGCGGGTCCATGGTGGCGGTGAACTGCCGTGGTGTGGTGCTGCTCCCGGCGGCGGCTGGGGGAGGAGATGTCCTGTTGTGTTTGAGAAGGATTTTTACCACACGGCTGATGCGGCGGAGGGTCCGCCGCCGCAGGGAGGGCCATATGTCAGCCAGATTTTCCTGCATCAGGCTGGTGAGAAGGATGCTCTGGCAGAAATAGTCCAGCTCCCTGTGCCAGCGTTGTTTGTCCACGACGCCATAATGGTTTTCGGTCAGGCAGGCCTGTTGGCGTTGCGCCAGTGTATGCTGATGCCGGGCAATGAGCTGGCAGAGAAGCTGCCAGGCCTTGCGCCTGCGTCGCACACGATGGCGGTACTGGAGAAACAGGACCAGGAAAAAGCCGAGGAGAAGTGCATCCGCGGGAAGGATGGCAATACCATGCCCGGGTAGGAAGGAGGGTGTTACGCTGCCGTGGTGAAGTGCTGGGGGCAGTGGACCGGAGCGGGGAAAAAAACCACCATCCGGTTGTCCCGCCATGTCCGCCTTCGATCCTGTGCAGGGGAAGCTGGTGCCGACACTCGGAATTGAACCGAGGACCTACTGATTACGAATCAGTTGCTCTACCCCTGAGCTATGTCGGCATCGGGTTGAGCCTATACAGAAAAATGAGGTGACAGGCAACGGTGTATGTAAAATATTTATGGATAACGGCCTGAAAGGGGTTGCAGACCCCTCTCTGGCGGCGCAAGAGGGGTGGATGTTCAGAAAAGATCATTTTCACAAAGGATTGTGGAGCCAGGGCGGAGCCTGTTCCTTCCTGCGGCATGATGTGGACCAGCCCGCACTCAAGGTGGTGGCCGGGGTGGATGAATGTGATGTCTGTGGTCTCTTCCAGCATGTTCCTCACCTGCGGCCAGGACATGTTCTGAGCTGCGCCCGTTGCGGAAATACCATGGCACGACGGCGCAGGACTTCGGAGATTGGCGGCCCGCTGGTCTTCTGCCTTTCAGCTCTGGCGCTGTATATCGTGCTGCTGGTCAGCCCGCTCATGACGCTCAACATCTACGGGCGGGAGAACATGGTCACCCTCATGAGCGGCCCGCTGGAAATGGCCCGGCAGGGTTATGGGAGCATTGCCATACTGGTGGCTCTGGCCAGCGTGCTCATGCCTGGCATCGTGCTCGTCTGCATGACGCTGATTCTTTATGGTGCGTCCCGGGATGAAATGCCCCGTTGGGTCCGCCCCCTGCTGGCCTGGTATGAAAAGCTGCGCCCGTGGTCCATGGTCGAGGTGTACGTCATCGGCCTGCTCGTGGCCTATACCAAGCTGGTTGATCTGGCCCTGGTCATCCTGCAACCGGGCGTGTACCTGCTCGGGGGGCTGATGGTGATGATGGCAGCCATGGATTCGGCCTTTGATGCCGACATGATATGGAGGCACAGGTCCGTCACCAGGCGCCCTGGTCTGGGCATATACATGGCGGAGGGGCGTGCCCTGCCGCCGGAGAAGCACATGCTGTCCTGCCATGCCTGTGGACTGGTTTTTGTCGCCCGTGGCCCGGTGGATGATGAGCGTGACATGGGGGATTGCCCTCGTTGTGGGCAGATACTGCGGCGGCGCAAGCGGAACAGCCTTCAGGCGGCCATGTGTTTTCTGGTGGCGGCTTTCATTTTCTACATTCCGGCCAACATGCTGCCGGTCATGGCCTTCGTGAAGGTTGGGCACGGACACCCCAGCACCATCATTTCTGGAGTGATCCAGCTTTGGGAGGCTGGCCTTTACTTTCTGGCTCTGCTGGTGCTTTTTGCCAGCATCACCGTGCCGGTCCTCAAGGTGTTCCTGCTGGCCCTGATGATTGGCTGTGAATGTCGGGGCAGGGCCTCTCACAAGGCGCTGAAGCGTCTGACAGGCCTTTACAAGGTCGTGGTGTTCATTGGTCGCTGGTCGATGATTGACGTGTTCATGATCTCCATTCTGGCGGCTGTGGTCCGCTTCGGCTTCATGGCGAGCGTGACGGCCGAGCTGGGTGTGGTCTTCTTTGCTCTTGTGGTTGTGTTAACTATTTTTGCCGCAGACCTGTATGATCCCCGGCGTATGTGGGATGCTGCAGGCTATAACCGGCAGGGTCTGGGCCACTCCAGGCAGGGTGGAGAAGAGGATGTGACGGAATTACGGGATATGGAGCCTGAAAAAGCGTGAGAGATGAGCATCTGAAGCGACATTCCGAAGGTGGACATGGGGCAGAGGCCAATGTCCGGCTGCCACGGTTTTCCGTGCTCTGGATCATTCCCATCCTTGCTCTGCTGATTGCCGGCTGGTTGGCCTGGAGGCACTTTGCCACCATGGGGCCGAGCATTGTCGTCTCCTTTGATGCTGCTGATGGCATTGTTCCGGGGCAGACGCAGGTCAAGAACAAGGCGGTGAACCTGGGTGTGGTGCAGGGCGTAGCCCTGAGCCCGGATATGACCCATGCTGATGTGACCATCCAGATGAGTGGCATCGATCCGCGGACGCTCAATGAGCATACCCGGTTCTGGGTTGTCAGCCCGCGCATCAACGGGGCCAGCATCACGGGGCTGGATACGCTTTTTTCTGGTGCCTATATCGCCATGGATCCGGGCAAACCGGAGGGAGGCCATTACCAGACCCACTTTAAGGGGCTGGAAGCGCCTCCCGGTATCCGCTCGGACAAACCGGGCAGCACATATTGGCTGGTTTCGTCCACCCTGGAATCCCTCGGGGCCGGGGCTCCCATTTTCTACCGGGACGTACAGGTGGGGGAAATCCTTGGCTATACCATGCCGCCTGGTGGAGAGGGGCCTCTTTTGATCAAGGCCTTCGTGAAGGCTCCCTATGATCGTTATCTGAGGGCTGACAGCCGGTTCTGGAATGTATCGGGGATGCAGATAGGTTTTGGAGCCGGGGGCATGAATATTCGCCTCCAGTCATTCCAGGCTCTTCTTTCCGGTGGGGTGGCGTTTGGTCGTCCTGACAGTGCACAGACTGAGGATACGCCGCCTGCGGTGGCCAATTCCGTTTTCCATCTCTACAAGACAAAGGAGGATGCGGATAATGCCCGTTATCGTCACAAGGTCCCTGTTCTGACCTATGTCGATACAGCTGTGGCTGGTCTGACGGAAGGCAGCAAGGTAACGATGTTCGGTCTTCAGGTCGGACAGGTGACAGGTGTGCATCTGGAGTTGGGAGGTAATAAACGTGGTCACGCTCCCCGTGTCCGGGTGGAGATGCAGCTTGAACCTGAGCGTGTGATTGCTGATGATGAGCAGGATTCCGCCCGGAAGGGCGATCTGCTGGGCAGTTTTGTGGCTGAAGGGATGCGTGCATCTGTCCAGAATGTCAGTTTTCTGACAGGGGAGGCCATGATTGCCCTGTCTTTTGCGCCTGACAAGACGCATGAAGGGCAGCAGATAACGTTTGAGAATGGTGTAGCCGTGATTCCAAGCCAGCCCGGCGGCATGGACAGCATCCTCCAGTCAGTGTCCACCATCACGGACAAGATTGCGGCCATGCCGCTGACCCAGATCGGTGACCATCTGAATGAGATTCTCGCTCATGGTGATGAACGTCTCAGAAGCCCCGAGGTCACACGGGCCATGGCCGGCCTGAGTGGCTCTCTGGTCTCGCTGAACCATCTGCTGGACCATGCGGATGAGCATCTTCCAGAGCTGATGGTCAATCTGAATGGCACACTGGCGCAGGCCCGTACGATGCTGTCCTCCTATGGGGGCAATCCGGACTTCCGCAGAAATCTTGAAGAGCTGATTGTCCAGCTGACACGGATGTCCCGCTCTTTCCATCTTCTGGCGGACTATCTGGACCATCATCCATCATCTCTCATTACCGGTCGGGGGCCCTGATCCATGAAGCGTTTTTTCTACCCTTCCTTCGTGCGTTCATGTGGGCTGCTGGGAGCTGTCTGCCTGGGAGGTGTTCTGTTGGCCGGGTGCAGCAGTACATCTACGACCTATTATGTTCTGGCACCGCAGACCGGGCCAGTGGCGTCCCCTGTGATACAGGCGGCCCTGCCACAGGCCATTGAGGTGCTTACCCCATCCATCACCTCCCGGCTGGATCGGGATGGTCTTTTGAGGGTGATGCAGGATGCCCAGGATCATATGGTGCCTGCTGCTGCTTGGAGTGAGCCGCTCGGCGAGATGCTTGGTCATGCCCTGGCAGCCGACCTGAGGCTGCGCCTGCCCGGCCATGTGCTGTTTTCCCAGAATGATTCTGTAGCCGTGACGGCTGGAGCCTATCTGGAGCTGAGCCTGTCCCGGTTCGAGCAGGATGTATCTGGTCATGCTGTCATTACTGGTGTGCTGTCTGCCCACAGGGCAGGGGCGCCAGATTCACAGGCTCGTGCAGTGAATGTGCAGTGGGTATCGCCGCAGCCTGTCGGAACGAAGCCAGCCGACATGGTGCGGGTTCTGGCGGAAGGTGTGGGAGTACTGTCCGACCAGGCCATCCAGCTTCTGTATTCGTTACCGACACTGCCGATCCATGAGGAGGCCTCCAGCCTGTAACGGAACAGGGCTTCTGCCTGATGGGGAAACCCTGTACGGCCTCTGGAAGGCTGTACAGGGTTTTTTCATGCCTTCATGAATGAGAAGGGGAAGCCATAAAAAAACCACCCGCTTCAGACCATGAAGGGGTGGTTTCTTTGGAAAGGAACGAAGGCCCTTCCTTCAGAGTTTTTCGACCTGATTGTAGTCCAGATCCACCGGTGTGGAGCGGCCAAAGATGGAGACGCTGACCTTGAGGCGCTGGTTCTCCGTATCGACTTCTTCGACACTGCCATTGAAGGATGTGAAAGGCCCATCGGAAACCCGCACCTGCTCGCCAATCTCGAAAGACAGGCTGGAGCGGGGACGCTCGACACCTTCCTGAGCCTGCTGGAGAATCCGCTTGGCTTCAGCATTGCTGATGGGCGTTGGCTGGTTGTTGCGTGTACCCAGAAAGCCCGTCACTTTCGGTGTGTCCTTGACGAGATGCCAGGCACGGTCCGTCAGTTCCATTTTGACCAGAACATAACCGGGGAAGAATTTGCGTTCCGTGTTCACCTTGCGGCCACGACGGACCTCGGTCACTTCCTCGGACGGTACCAGAATTTCTTCGAACTGATCGCTCAGCCCCTTCTTTTCGGCCTGTTCACGGATATGATCGGCAATCTTCTTCTCGAAGCCTGAATAGACATGCACAACGTACCAGCGTTTTGCCATGATGCTGCTTTAGCCTCCGATGCCTAAGATTTTGCTGATCCCCAGGCCGATCAGCTGATCGACGACGAAAAAGAAAATACAGGTGGCGACGACCATGGCCAGCACGGCACCTGTTGTAATGATGGTATTGCGACGCGTCGGCCACGTAACACGTCTGGCCTCGGCACACACATCTGAAAAATATCTACGAAGGCTGAATCCTGGGCCTTTCTGGGCCGGAGGCATCTTCGGTGAATTGCCTTTCGGCTTTGTGACCGACACCATTATCCTCAAATCTATCTCGGCCCGAGCCCTGTCACCCGGGTAAGGCAGTCAGGCGGGCAGGGTATGACGTGGCAGGGGTGGAGGGTCTCGAACCCCCAACCTCCGGTTTTGGAGACCGGCGCTCTAGCCAATTGAGCTACACCCCTTCAGGGTCGAATCGACCTGCGACCGTCCGCCCCTCAGGGCTTGACGATGGGCAGGAAAAGATAACGACAGGCCCATAAAGTCAAGCACTATCTCCAAGAAAATGAAAAAACCTTTCACATCTGCAGGGTGGGGTGAATCCCCCCTTGTCTTGCTCTGGGAGAGCGGTTATATCTCCAGCCCGAAACAGAGCGGGCGTAGCATAATGGCTAATGCAGTAGCCTTCCAAGCTTCTGATGAGGGTTCGATTCCCTTCGCCCGCTCCAGTCTCCTGAGAAATTGACACTCTGCGCATGGGCCTCGCCATCTATCCATCTAGTAAAGGGATGGAACGGGGGCTGCTTGGTGCTGGAGTCCGCGGGCATTGCATCCCTGCCATGCTGGCCGGTTCCACCGGTGTTGTGGGCCGTGGCCCGGTTGGTCCTCTGGTTGCGCTGGAGGGCCCCGCCGTGTTAGTGGACATGGACGAAACACTGGCCGGGTTCCGGCTCTGGGACGCCGTGCTGTCACGCAGCATGTTCCGGGGCATGCCGGTTGGGTTGTGCCGGGAAACCGGTCGTGAAAGCAGAACCTCATGAAGACGGAATGAACCCGTGACGGTTGCACAGGAAAAGCAGATCAGGGCCCCAGGCGAAGTGGCGCAGCGTTATGCCCGGGCCTTTGAGGACTATCTCTCGGACAGCAGACAGGACAAGGCCACCGTGCTGGAGCAGGTGCGGGCGCTGCGAAAGGCCATCGCCCAGCTGCCGGACCTGCGTACCGCTCTGGCGGATCCCCGGCTCGACATCAGCCAGACGGAAAAACTGGTGAAAGCCCTTGGCTCCGCTCTCGGGCTTGGTGAGGGCCTGCAGCGGTTTGTTGGCTTCATTGCCCATCAGCGCCGTCTGTCTGGCCTGGATGAAATCCTGTCAGCCGTTCTTCTTCTGGACGCCCGCCAGCGTGGCGAGGTGCGTGTGGAAGTGACGACTGCCCGTCCAATGGAAGATGGGCAGCGTGAAAGCCTCCGTGCCAGCCTCCAGCAGGCCGGGTATGCCAATATTGCCATGACTGAACATGTTGATCAAACCCTGCTTGGGGGTATGGTTGTGCGTGTTGGTTCAGTTCTTTTTGATACATCGATCGCCGGGCGTCTGGCCCGTCTGCAGAACGCCATGAAGGGAGCCGCGTGATGGAGATCCGTCCCGCCGAGATTTCAGAAATTCTCAAGCAGCAGATCGCGTCCTTTGATCAGCCTGCCGCTGTTTCAGAGACAGGGACCGTTCTGTCCATTGGGGATGGGATTGCCCGCGTTTATGGTCTGACCAATGTTCAGGCCGGTGAAATGGTCGAGTTCGAGGGGAGTGGCGTGCGTGGCATGGCTCTCAACCTCGAGAGCGACAGCGTTGGTGTCGTCATTTTCGGTGAGGGTGACCTCATCAGCGAAGGTGATACCGTGCTGCGCACCGGCAAGGTTGTGGAAGTTCCCGTCGGCAAGGGGCTTCTGGGGCGTGTCGTGGATGCTCTGGGCAACCCGATTGATGGCCGTGGTCCGCTGGAGAATGTCGAATATCGTCGTGCTGATGTCCGGGCTCCGGGTATCATGCCCCGTCAGTCCGTCAGTGAGCCGATGCAGACCGGCATCAAGGCCATTGATGCCCTCGTGCCGATCGGGCGCGGGCAGCGTGAGCTGGTGATTGGTGACCGTCAGACAGGTAAGACCGCCATCCTGATCGACACCATCGTGGCCCAGAAGGGTGTCAATGCCGAGGGTGACCCGAAGAAGTCCCTGTACTGCATCTATGTTGCTGTCGGGCAGAAGCGGTCCACGGTGGCCAACCTTGTGCGCAAGCTGACAGAAGCTGGTGCGATGGATTACTCCATCGTCGTGGCTGCCACGGCCTCCGATGCTGCCCCGATGCAGTATCTGGCTCCTTATTCTGCTTCTGCCATGGGTGAGTATTTCCGGGATAACGGGATGCACTCCCTGCTCTGTTATGATGACCTCTCCAAGCAGGCTGTGGCCTATCGCCAGATGTCCCTGCTGCTGCGCCGTCCGCCGGGGCGTGAGGCTTTCCCGGGTGACGTGTTCTACCTGCACTCCCGCCTGCTGGAGCGCTCCGCCAAGATGTCCGAAGAGTTCGGTGCCGGGTCCATGACGGCCCTGCCGGTGATCGAGACACAGGCTGGTGACACGTCCGCCTACATTCCGACCAACGTTATTTCCATTACGGATGGTCAGATCTTCCTTGAAACTGACCTGTTCTACAAGGGTATTCGCCCGGCCGTGAACGTGGGTGGGTCCGTGTCCCGCGTGGGGTCGGCTGCGCAGATCAAGGCCATGAAGCAGGTTGCCGGTACCATCAAGCTGGAGCTGGCCCAGTATCGTGAGATGGCTTCCTTTGCCCAGTTTGCCTCTGACCTTGATCCGGCAACACGCCGTCAGCTGGATCGTGGTGCCCGCCTTGTGGAGCTGCTGAAGCAGCCGGAAACCTCCCCGCTGGCTGTTGAGGAGCAGGTGGCTGTTCTGTACGCCGGAACCCGTGGCTATCTGGATTCCGTGGCAGTCAACCAGGTGACGTCCTATGAGGCTGCCCTCCTGGAGGAGCTGCGCAACGGTGGCAAGAGTGTTCTGGCCAGGATCCGTACCGAGCAGAAGCTGACACCGGAGATCGAGGGTGAGCTCAAGTCCCTGCTTGAGGCCTTCAGCAAACGTTTTTCAGCCTGAGGGTTGTAGCTCATGCCTTCATTGAAAGAACTGCGCGGAAGGATTGCGGGGGTCAAATCGACCCGCAAGATCACGAGCGCAATGAAAATGGTCGCTGCCTCAAAGCTGAGGCGCGCCCAGAATCAGGCCGAGGCAGCCCGCCCCTATGCTGATACCATGCGGCGTATGATGAGCGAGCTGGCAGCGGCATCGCAGGGGATGGACCCTTCCACCCTGCCGCCGCTTCTGGCTGGCACGGGACGGGACAATGTGCATCTTCTCATTGTTCTGACGTCCGATCGTGGACTGGCCGGTGGCTTCAATGCCAACATCATCCGTGCTGCCCGTCAGCAGATCGAGGACCTTCTGGCGCAGGGTCGTACCGTGCGTCTGCTGCCCGTTGGCCGCAAGGGCGCTGAGATCTTCAGGCGCTATTATCCGGACATGGTTGTGGATTCGCTCCACAACAAGGCGGGGACCCAGCAGGATGCTTATGCCCTTGCCCAGGATCTGGCGAAACGTGTTGCCGATCTGGTCGAGGGTGGGGAGATTGATGCCTGCACCCTGATGCGCAACCGCTTTGTCAATGCGATGACCCAGACGCCACAGGCCCTTGGTCTTGTTCCTCTGCCTGTTGCGGAGAATGACAATGCCGGGGAGAAGAGGACAGACGGCGCTGTCTACGAGTTTGAGCCTGATGAAGGCCACCTTCTTGCACAGCTTCTGCCACGCAATCTGCTTGTGCAGTTTTATGCTGCCGTGCTGGAGAGCGCTGCCGGTGAGCAGGGTGCCCGCATGACGGCCATGGATAATGCCAGCCGCAATGCGAGCAAGGCCATCGAGCGTCTGTCGCTCCGGTATAACCGGACACGTCAGGCCAATATTACTAACGAGCTGATCGAAATCATTTCCGGCGCAGAAGCCGTCTGAGATCATGCAGGAGAGAAATCTGATGTCTGAGGAACTCAACCGCTCTGCTGAAAATGCCGGTGTTGGTGTTGGACGGATCACCCAGATTCGTGGCCCGGTGGTGGATGTCCAGTTTACGGACAAGCTGCCGCATATTCTGAATGCCCTTCATGTCATGAATGGTGATCAGACGGTCGTGCTGGAAGTTGCGCAGGAAATTGGTGAGCGTCAGGTCCGTTGCATCGCCATGGAAGGGACTGATGGTCTCGTTCGTGGTGCTGAGGTGACCGATACGGGCAGCCAGATCACCGTGCCGGTTGGTCCGGCTACTCTGGGCCGCATCATCAATGTCATTGGTGAGCCGGTCGATGAGAAGGGGCCGATCAAGACGGAAACCCGCTTCCCGATCCACCGCCCCGCTCCCTCCTTTGAGGAACAGGCCGCCAATACCGAGATTCTGGTGACAGGTATCAAGGTGATCGACCTTCTCTGCCCGTATCTGAAGGGTGGTAAGATTGGTCTGTTTGGTGGTGCCGGCGTGGGTAAGACCGTCATCATTCAGGAGCTCATCAACAACATCGCCAAGGCGCATGGTGGTGTGTCCGTGTTTGCCGGTGTGGGTGAGCGTACCCGCGAAGGGAACGACCTGTATTACGAAATGCAGGGTGCCGGTGTTATCAAGATTGATGAGAACGGTCATACTGACGGTTCCAAGGTGGCACTGGTCTATGGCCAGATGAACGAGCCGCCGGGTGCCCGTGCCCGTGTGGCCCTGACGGGTCTCTCCGTGGCCGAGTACTTCCGTGATGTGGAAGGTCAGGACGTCCTCTTCTTCGTGGACAACATCTTCCGCTTCACGCAGGCTGGTTCCGAGGTCTCCGCTCTTCTGGGTCGTATCCCGTCTGCTGTGGGGTATCAGCCGACACTGGCAACGGAGATGGGTGCCCTTCAGGAGCGTATTACCTCCACGAAGAAAGGGTCCATCACCTCCGTTCAGGCCGTGTACGTGCCAGCCGATGACCTTACCGATCCGGCTCCAGCTGCTACCTTCGCTCACCTTGATGCCACGACGGTTCTGAACCGTTCCATCGCTGAGATGGGCATCTATCCGGCTGTGGATCCGCTGGATTCGACCTCCCGCTCTCTGGACCCCAAGATTGTGGGGCAGGAGCATTACGAGGTGGCCCGTGCTGTCCAGAGTACGCTCCAGAACTATAAGGAGCTTCAGGACATCATCGCCATTCTCGGCATGGATGAGCTGTCCGAGGAGGATAAGCTGGTGGTGGGCCGTGCTCGCCGCATCCAGCGCTTCCTGTCGCAGCCTTTCCATGTGGCGGAGGTCTTCACGGGGTCTCCGGGCAAGCTGGTGTCTCTGGAAGATACCGTGCGGTCCTTCAAGGCCGTTGTGAACGGTGAGTGCGATGACCTGCCTGAGGGTGCCTTCTACATGGTTGGCGCCATTGAAGAGGCGCAGGCGAAAGCCGAGAAGATGAAGCAGGAGGGCTGATCCATGCCGCTTCGCACCGAAATCGTCAGCCCGGAAAGACGCTATACGGACCGTGAGGTCGATATGGTTGTTGTTCCGGGTACGGAAGGGGACATTGCGGCCATGCCTGGCCGTGCCCCGTTGCTGTTGCAGCTTCGTGGTGGGGTGATCACTCTCTACAAGGACGACCAGGTTCTGGAACGCTGCTTCGTCACGGGTGGTTTTGTCGACATGACAGCGGATCACTGCACGATTCTTGCCGATTCGGTGCGGGCGCTTGAAGACCTGTCCATTGATGATGCCAGCCAGACGCTGGATGAGCTGAAGAATCAGTGGACAAGGGTTGGTCCTGATGAGGTTGAGCTTCAGGAAAGCTTGGGACGTCAGATTCAGGCTGCCCGTGCGGAGATTGAGGTTGCTGAAAAGGTGAAGCAGCACGATCTCAAGTCTCTTTGAAGCCTTCTTGGTCTCAGACTGTTTTGGGAAAGCCGGTCTCCTTTCAAAGGGGACCGGCTTTTTCTTTTCCATGTTCGATTCTTTTTGGTGGGGTGATTCGCCGGGGGTTGTGTTTTTGGGGTTGGGTGGCGGTTTTCTGGGGTTTTTGGGGTTTATGTGAAGAAACTTTGAGAAAGTTTCGGGAATCGTGTTGACCGTATGGGGGTGGGTGCGTATAAGCCCATTCACCGGCGGCGCTGGAGCGGAAGTTTCGGGGCGGCTGGGGTGGTCATTGACAAGAGAATATGGGTTATAAAGTAGAGACTGGAAGGGATATGTTGGCGGCGTTTTCGTTAGTGAAGGCTGATGGAAGACGGAAGCTGATGTATCTGACTTTAAGTTTGATGCGTTGAATTAAGCTGGATGTTTTATTCTGTTGGTCTGGATTGAACCTGAGAGTTTGATCCTGGCTCAGAGCGAACGCT
>NZ_WNIH01000007.1:0-64133 GCF_009725805.1 Bombella sp. ESL0380
CCGGTGAATGGGCTTATACGCACCCACCCCCATACGGTCAACACGATTCCCGAAACTTTCTCAAAGTTTCTTCACATAAACCCCAAAAACCCCAGAAAACCGCCACCCAACCCCAAAAACACAACCCTGGCGAATCACCCCACCAAAAAGAATCGACAACAGAAAAAAGGCCGCCCCCTGCGGGGCGGCCTTCCATCACGCCATTCAGCTCTGGGCTGCCGAATGTCCATTTATGAGCAGTCCCTGATCATTGGCCGAGATGGTCACCTCATCTCCGTCATGGATGGTCCCTTCCAGCAGGAGACCGGCCAGAGGGTTCTGCAACTCACGCTGGATCACCCTCTTCAGCGGACGGGCACCATAGACCGGATCATACCCAGCCTCGGCCATCCACTCCCGTGCCTTCTCATCCAGAGACAGGGTGATCTTGCGATCAGCCAGAAGATGCCGCAGGCGGCCCAGCTGAATCTCCACGATCTGGCCCATGTCCGCCCGCTGGAGACGGGAGAAGAGAATGATCTCGTCCAGACGGTTCAGGAATTCCGGCCGGAAATGCGCCCGAACAACCTCCATCACCTCATTCCGCACGGATTCGGTTGATTCACCATCCTTCTGATGCGCCAGAACCTCGGAACCAAGATTGCTGGTCAGCACGATGATCGTATTGCGGAAATCCACCACACGACCCTGCCCGTCCGTCAGGCGGCCATCATCCAGCACCTGAAGCAGGATGTTGAAGACATCCTCATGCGCCTTCTCCACCTCATCAAAGAGGATGACCTGATAGGGACGACGCCGCACGGCCTCGGTCAGCACGCCACCCTCATCGTAACCGACATACCCCGGAGGGGCACCAATCAGACGGGAGACGGAGTGCTTCTCCATGAACTCGCTCATGTCGATCCGCAGCAGGGCACGTTCATCATCAAAGAGGAACTGCGCCAGCGTCTTGGCAAGCTCGGTCTTGCCCACACCGGTCGGACCAAGGAACAGGAAGGAACCGATCGGGCGGTTGGGGTCCTGCAACCCGGCACGGGCACGGCGCACGGCATTGGACACGGCCACCAGAGCCGATTCCTGCCCCACGACACGCTCCCGCAGCACGGACTCCATCCGCATGAGCTTGGAACGCTCACCTTCCAGCATCCGGTCCACCGGCACGCCGGTCCAGCGGGACACGACAGCGGCGATTCCCTGATCCGTCACGGTATCAGCGAACAGCGTATTGCCATCAGACTGGGCTTCTGCCTGCTGGGCCTGTTCGATCTGACGTTCCAGCTCCGGAATACGGCTGTACATCAGCTCGGATGCCCGCTGGAGATTTCCCTGGCGCTGCGCCACCTCAACCTCGGACCGGGCGTGGTCAAGCTCTTCCTTGTATTTCTGCACGGCATTCATGCGGTCTTTCTCCGCATGCCAGGCCGCACTCATCGCATCAGACTTCTCCTGAAGGTCAGCCAGTTCAGCTTCCAGAGCTTCCAGACGCTCACGGGAGGCCGTGTCATCCTCCTTGCGGATGGCCTCACGCTCGATCTTCAGCTGGATGATGCGGCGGTCCAGCTCATCCAGAGCCTCAGGCTTGCTGTCGATCTGCATCCGCAGGCGGCTGGCGGCTTCGTCAATCAGATCGATGGCCTTGTCCGGCAGGAAGCGGTCCGTGATATACCGGTTGGACAGGGTCGCTGCGGAAACCAGTGCATTGTCGGTGATCCGCACCCCATGATGCAGCTCGTACTTCTCCTTGATCCCACGCAGGATGGAGATCGTGTCCGCAACGGACGGCTCACCCACAAAGACCGGCTGGAAGCGGCGGGCCAGCGCGGCGTCCTTCTCGATATATTTGCGGTACTCATCCAGAGTCGTGGCACCAAGGCAGTGCAGCACACCCCGGGCCAGTTCCGGCTTGATGAGATTGGACGCATCCATCGCCCCGCTGGAACGCCCTGCGCCAACGAGCGTATGCATCTCATCGATGAAGAGGATGATCTGCCCCTCGGCACTCTCAATCTCCTTGAGGACAGCCTTCAGGCGTTCCTCAAACTCACCCTGATATTTCGCACCGGCAATCAGTGCCCCCATGTCGAGAGAAAGCAGCTTCTTGTTGCGCAGAGCCTCCGGTACATCGCCATTGACGATACGCAGGGCCAGCCCCTCCACGATGGCGGTCTTGCCAACACCGGGTTCACCAATCAGCACGGGATTGTTCTTGCTGCGGCGTGCCAGAACCTGAATGGCCCGGCGGATTTCCTCGTCACGCCCGATGACCGGGTCCAGCTTGCCTTCCTGCGCCTGAGCCGTCACGTCACGGGCATATTTCTTCAGCGCATCAAAATTGTTTTCTGCCGAGGCCGAATCCACGGTCCGCCCTTTGCGGACGGTCGCAATCGCCTTTTCCAGAGCCTGAGCAGACGCCCCGCCCTGCCGCAGGGCCTCACCGGCCGGTGTCCTGCTGGCCGCAATGCCTGCCAGCAGACGGTCCTGCGCCACGAAACTGTCACCAGCCGCCTTGGCAGCCGCCTCCGCACCATCCAGCACCCGCACGAAATCAGGCGTCGGCTGGGGCTGGGATGCTCCGCTGCCCTGCACAGCCGGCAGTTTGGCCAGGGCCGCATCATTGGCCTGCCGGACGACCTTCGGGTCCCCGCCTGCGGCACGGATCAGCCCTGTCGCCGCTCCCTGCTCGTCATCCAGCAGGGCCTTGAGCAGATGCTCCGGCGTCAGCTGCTGGTGATAGTCTCGCAGGGCAATGGTCTGGGCAGCCTGAATGAACCCCTGGCTCCGCTCCGTAAATTTCTGAATATCCATGATATTTGCCTCTCCTTCTCGCCCCATCCTTGGCAGCGATGACTGTTCAGCCTGCCCCGATATGGCGACAGACCGTGCCTAAAATTTAGGCACGATCACATCGGTTTCAAGAGGGCGTTTCTGGATTCACCCACAAAAACGCCTGTCTGCAAGGAGATTCCGGGACCTTTCAGACTGGTAAAGTCTGAGACCAAAACAGAATGCAGGCAATAGAAAGGCAGCCCCGCAGAAACCTTATGCCTCCCCCACTGAAGCCGTAAGTGAGGACGGTTCCAGCCCTACACTCTCCAGCGCACGCTGCCATTTTGTGGAGGGATCCGCTCCAAAGACAATATCTTCATCAGCCGGAACAACATACCAGGCATTGCCATGGAGAATCTCTTCTTCAAGCTGCCCGGCGGCCCATGCGGCATGGCCAAGCAGCAGCATGGCCTGCCGTGGCCCCCGGCCTGCCGCCAGCTCCCGGATCATCTCGATGCTGGCACTGACTTCTGCCACGGGCGGCTCATCCGGCAGGACGGTCATGCGGCTGCCTGTCCTGCCACGCCCAAGGCCTCCACCTTCCGGCGAATGGAGAACAAAACCCCGCCCCGGCTCCACCGGCCCGCCAACACCCACACCAAAAAGACGCTGCGGCGGGTTGGGCGATACATCCAGATGGCGCAGCAACGCACTGATGTCCGGGTGGGTCAGCCGACGATTGACAATCATCCCCATGGCTCCATCCTCGGCGGAATGGGCGCAGAGATAGATGACCGTCTGGGCAAATTCGGTCCCTGCCAGAACAGGGGTGGCAACCAGCAAACGGCCCGTCAATGTCTCGATCGGCTCAAGAATCGGCATGAACACCTCTTACAAACAGGGGATGCGTCCAGCATAACAGAAGACAGTTCTGTTTTTCATTCTTCATACACGGAGTTCCCACAATGACCCAGCCACAGACCATCCTCGTGACGGGCGCCACATCCGGGTTCGGCAGAAGCATCGCCACACGGCTGGTCCGGGAGGGGCACCGTGTCATCGCCACGGGGCGCCGGAGTGAACGGCTGAGCAACCTGCATGAGACACTCGGCACCAGCCTCCTCCCCCTCACACTGGACATGAGCGACCGGGACGCCCTGCGCGCCCTGCCCGAAACCCTGCCAGAGGGCTGGCGCCATGTGGATGTTCTCATCAACAATGCCGGGCTGGCACTGGGCGTCACACCCGCACAGGACTCCAGCGTGGATGACTGGGAAACCATGATCGACACAAACATCTCCGGCCTCGTGGAGATCACCCACGCCCTGCTCCCCGGCATGATAGAACGGGAGCGCGGTTACATCCTCTCCATCGGCAGTACGGCGGGTCATTACGCCTATCGGGGCGGGAATGTCTATGGGGCGACGAAAGCCTTCGTCTCCCAGTTCATGAAGAATCTGCGGACCGACCTGCTGGGCACGCCACTGCGTGTCACGACCATCGAACCCGGCCTTGTGGGTGGCAGTGAGTTCAGCAACGTACGGCTGCGTGATGATGCAAAGGCACGGGCCGTCTATGAAAACACCACACCACTGATGCCTGCCGATATTGCAGAAACCGTCTCATGGCTGATTGGCCTGCCGGCCCACATGAACGTGAACCATCTGGAGATCATGCCCGTCTGTCAGGCATCTGGCGGGCTGGCCGTCATGAAAAAGGAGGGGTAACCCCCTCCCTCTCCACTTCAACGGCGATGGAATCAGCTCCGGCGGCGGGTGGATTTCTCGCCGCTGCGGGCCGGGCCGGAACGACGTTTGAAGGATGACGGGCCACGGCCCCCTTCCCGACCTTCACGCCCCTCACGACGTCCCCCGCCAGCGGGGCCACCAAAACGCCCTTTCGGTGCACCAAAGCGACGCCCACCCGGCGGGCCACCACGACCCCGGCGGGGACCGGCCCCACCGGCAGGAGCCTCGGCTGGCTCAATGGTCACCTCGTCCTGCTCTGCTCCTGCCCGACAGGCATTGAAGCGGGCCAGCTTTTCATCAGAAATCTGGAAGAGCGTGTCATCCTGCTGGATGCAGATATTGCCAATATCCCGCTTCTGCACGCCACCAAGACGGCAGATGAGCGGAATCAGCCACTTTGGATCGGCCTTTTCACTACGCCCTACGCCAAGGCGGAACCACGAACCAGCCATCTCATACCCACGTCCCCCTTCACGGGTAGCACCACGGGCTGGTGGCTCGACAGACACAGGACGGATATCTTCCACACGGGGCAGATGCGCCTTGTGGAACCCTACCAGAGCCCGGGCCAGCTGCGTGGCATCGAAACGTTCTGTCAGCTTGGCCACGATCTCTTCCGGCACGGCAACGGAAGCTTCCCCGGTCAGGATCGGATCTTCCAGCAGACGCTGTGCATCCTGCCCGGCAATGGCCTCTGCCGTTGGTACCGGCTCCCACTCAGCCTTCACACGGGCCTGCGCCAGAACACGCTCCGCCTTGCGCCGCTGGTTGAATGGTACCATCAGCACGCTCACGCCCTTGCGCCCTGCACGACCTGTCCGGCCGGAACGATGCAGGAACGTGTCGGAAGAAGACGGCACACTGGCATGGACAACCAGGCCGAGGGCCGGGACATCAATGCCACGGGCCGCCACATCGGTAGCCACGCAGACACGGGCCGCACCGGAGCGCAGGCTCTCGATGGCACGAGACCGCTCATTCTGCCCCATCTCACCGGAAATGGCGACGGAGGCAAAGCCCCGCTCCAGCAGGGCTGCCTGAACCTGATTCACCAGCAGGCGGGTGTTGCAGAACACCATGGCTGTCTGGCTTTCATAATACCGCAGCACATTGACAAGCGACCGCTCCACTTCCTGCGGGGCCGTCACCACGCAGCGATGGGTGATGTCGGCATGCTGCTTCTGGCCGGAGACCGTATCAATCCGCTTGGCGTCCTGCTGATAGCGCCGTGCCAGAGAGGCGATTTCCCGAGCGATGGTAGCGGAAAACAGCAGGGTGCGGCGTTCCTTCGGGGATGCATCCAGCAGCTGTTCCAGCTCCTCACGGAAGCCCATGTCCAGCATCTCGTCAGCTTCATCCAGCACAACGGCACGCAGGCCCGTCAGGTCCAGCTTGCCACGGGAGAGATGGTCACACAGACGGCCCGGCGTACCAACCACGATATGAGCACCACGCTCCAGAGAGCGGGCCTCACGGCGGGCATCGGTCCCACCGATGCAGCTGGCGATACGGGCCCCGGTCTCGGCATAAAGCCATGAAAGTTCTGTCTGAACCTGCATGGCAAGCTCACGGGTCGGGGCAATCACCAGCGCCAGCGGGGAGCGGGTCGGGGCCATCCTGTCCCCTTCCGTCAGCAGGTCGGTCGCAAAGGCGAGACCAAAGGCCACTGTCTTGCCAGAGCCCGTCTGCGCAGAGACGAGCAGATCACGCCCTTCCAGCCCCGGCTCCAGCACGGCCTCCTGTACAGGCGTTGGCTGTTCATAGCCACGTGCAGCCAAAGCACGGGTCAGGGCGGGATGGGTATCGGGAAAAGGCATCGTCAACGAACACTCGGTCATACACATGCTGCCACGAACCAGTTTGTGGCAGCCAGAAAAACGGTGAATACCCCTTTCTGCCCTGCAAGGCCAGAGACGATCCACCACCATATTGAAAAGCTGGATTACAGCTCAACCTGCCACAGGACGGCGGCCAATGACAGCCCGAACCGTATCCTGCCATGCTGTAAGGTCTTCCGGCGGGACAACCTCACCGGTATCCAGCTCCGCAAAACCGGCCCGCTGCATGAGGGCACTGGTGAAACGGACCCGGTCTTCCGGCTCCAGCGCCTGCCAGATGGCCACGGCCTTGGCCGGCACGAATCTGTCGGAAAAACTGATGATCAGCGGCGCACCGGGCCGCAGAACACGGAACAGCTCTTCGATGACCTGCTGCGGCTTTGTCAGATAGGCCAGCCCATCACAAAGGAGAGCTCCATCAAAACTCGCCTCATCAAACGGCAGGACAGGCGTGCTGTTGAGGTCCTGTTCCACAGCGCTGCTCAGGGCCTGATTGGCCTTGAGAGCCGCCTTGCTGACATCCAGCCCGATGAATTCCTGAAAGGTGGCATCCTCCGGCAGATGGCTCATGGCCCCGCACATCAGGTCCAGCGTCCGCCCCCCCACGGGCAGGGCGGTACGGTAAAGAGCGGTAATGGCCGTGCGGGCTCCCATATCCATCAAGGAATCCAGCTCCTGCCGGGCCCAGAAAGCCTCATCCGGCTCTGAAGATGCCTGTGTGAATGCTTTTTCGTGTAGGCCCTGCACGCCTTCCCCTTTTCGGCTTGTTCCTTGCTGTCGTCTCTTAATATAGGGCAGCTGGATTCCTGAACAATGCCTGCCCCGGCAGGAAAAACAGACCGGCAGCAGGAAGGCTTCATTTTACCCCGGCCATGCAACATTATAGAAAGAGGCGGTTTCATCACGTCTCAGAGGGGCATCATGGGCGTTTCCTTCACGAAAATGCATGGGTTGGGGAATGATTTTGTCATTCTGGATGGCAGAACGACACCACTATCCCCCTCCACCACACTCATCAGCCGCCTCTGCGACCGCCGCACGGGCATCGGCTGCGACCAGCTTGTGACACTTTCCGCCCCAACACGGGATGGTGCGGACGTGCGGGTCCGCTTCTTCAACCCGGACGGCTCAGAGGCCGGTGCCTGCGGCAATGCCTCCCGCTGCGTTGCGGCCCTGCTGGGCGGCAGCCCAACCCTTCAGACACAGAATGGCCTGCTCCCCACATCGCAGAAAAACGGGCTGATTTCCGTCCTCATGGGCACGCCCCACCTGGACTGGCAGACCATCCCTCTCGCCCGGGAATGCGACACGGCCCGTCTCCCCCTTCACGACGGAGCAGCCTGCTCCATGGGCAATCCCCATCTCACACTGTTCCGCTCCATTGAAGATGCCGCCGCTCTGGGACCAGTTCTGGAAACCGATCCCCTCTTCCCGGAACGGGCCAATATCGGCTTTGCGGAAATTCTCTCCCCCACCCACATCCGCCTGCGGGTCTGGGAGCGGGGTGCCGGGTTGACCCTTGCCTGCGGATCAGGCGCCTGCGCAGCGGTCGTCAATGCAGCACGGCGTGGCCTTGTGGAACGGACATGCCGTGTCACCATGGAATGTGGCTCCCTGACCATCACATGGCAGGATGATGGCTCCGTCCTGATGACCGGCCCGGCCCAGACCGTTTTCACCGGCACGCTGGATGAGAGCTGGCTGGAAAAAGGACAGACCACCACACCATGAGCGTCACCCTTCTCACCTTCGGCTGCCGCCTGAACGCCCATGAAAGCGATGCCATGGAGCATCTGGCCCGCCTGGGGCAGATGCGGGACGAAGAGACCATCATCGTCAATACCTGCACGGTAACGGCAGAGGCCGAGCGGCAGGCCCGCCAGACCATCCGCCGTGCACACCGGGAAAATCCGGCAGCCCGCATCATCGTGACAGGCTGCGCCTCCGAGCGGGCCGCAGATGCATGGGCTGCCCTACCCGGTGTCAGCCGGGTGATTCCCAATACGGAAAAAACGCTCCCTGCCACATGGGGCCTGCCTGATGAGGCAGGGCAGGCTCCCCCACCATCCCGCTACATCCGGGCCCTTCTCCAGGTTCAGCAGGGCTGCGACAATGACTGCACATTCTGCGTCATTCCGGCAGGCCGGGGGCAGTCCACCTCCATGCCTCCCGGGGAGATCATCCCCAAGGCCCGGGCTCTTGCAGAAGCGGGACATTGTGAAATTGTCCTGACAGGCGTGGACATTGCCTCATGGCAGCAGAGGGATATGGGGCTGGGCCAGCTCTGCCGCCATCTGCTGGATGAAGTGCCGGAAATTGCCCGCCTGCGTCTCTCCTCCATCGACCCCATGCTTCTCACGCCAGATACAGGGGACAAGGCCCTCTGGGACCTGATCGCTGATGAGCCCCGCTTCATGCCGCATCTGCATCTTTCCCTTCAGGCGGGCTCCGACCTGATCCTGAAACGCATGAAACGCCGCCATAATACAGCTGACGTAGCCGGACTGATCGCACAGGTCCGCCATCTGCGACCTGATACCGGCTTCGGAGCTGATGTGATTGCCGGCTTCCCCACCGAGACGGATGCCCTCTTTCAGGAAACGTACGATTTTCTGGCAGAGCAGGCCATTCCCTTCCTCCATGTCTTCCCTTACAGCGAACGCCCCGGAACACCGGCAGCCCGTATGCCCGCCATGCCGAAAGCCACAAGGCAGGAACGGGCCGCCAGACTGCGGGCACTGGGCCAGACCATACGGGACCGTTTCCTGAACCGCTTTGTCGGGCAGGAAAAAACCGTCCTCATGGAAAGCCCGACAACCGGCCATACACCCGAATTTGCCGCCTTCACACTTCCGCAAGCGCAACCATCCCACCGGGGACGGCTGGAGCGCATCCGCATCACAGCTGTGCAGGATGGTATGCTCATGGCAGAAATCCCCTGAACAGGGCTTGACGGCTCCCCCCTTCTCACACCAATTCGACAGTCATGGCTGGATTTTTTTCTCGACTCAAACAGGGTCTGTCCCGTTCAAGCGCACGCCTCAATGCGGTGTTTGTCAAACGGCAACTTGATGATGAAACGCTGGAAGAGCTCGAAGACGAGCTGATCGCTGCCGATCTCGGTCCTGCCGTGGCCGGACGGATCATCGAACAGTTCCGTGAGAAGAGCTTCGGGGAGCACATCACCCCGGAGGAAATCCGCCAGACACTGGCCGCCGAGATTTCCCGGGTTCTGGAACCCGTAGCCCAGCCTTTCAAACTGGACGACAGCAAGAAACCGCATGTCGTTCTGGTGGTGGGCGTCAATGGTGTGGGCAAGACCACGACCATCGGCAAGATCGCCCATCAGTATCACCATCAGGGCAGGTCCGTCATGATGGTGGCGGGCGATACCTTCCGGGCGGCAGCAGTCGAACAGCTCCAGATATGGGGGGAGCGCACAGGCTCCCCGGTAATCTCCGGCAAACCGGGCGGCGATGCCGCCGGACTGGCCTATGACGGACTGAAACGGGCCACGGAGGAAAAGGCCGATCTGCTCCTCGTGGACACGGCGGGCCGCCTGCATAACCGACAGGCCCTGATGGATGAACTGGCCAAGATCATCCGTGTGATGCAGAAATTCGACCCCTCTGCGCCCCATAGCGTCCTGCTGGTGCTGGATGCCACAACCGGGCAGAATGCCATTGAGCAGGTGCGGGTCTTCCGGGAGCTTGTGAATGTCAGTGGACTGGTCGTGACCAAGCTGGATGGTTCCGCCCGTGGTGGAATCGTGGTGGCTCTGGCCGAACAGTTCAAACTGCCTGTCCACCTTGTCGGCGTTGGCGAACAGGCCGAGGATTTACGGCCATTCTCTGCCGAAGATTATGCCCGTGGGCTGGTCGGCGATGCCAAAACGGCGTAACCTGTCCCCGTCACGATATGACCATCTGCCCAGAAGGAGGCATTTTCTCATGTTCAGAGCACTTTTGAGATTTGCGGTCGAAACAGTCATGACTGTCGTTGTCGGAAAGGTTTTGAAGAAACTGCTGGACAGGCTGTTTCCCGACAACAAGGCCTGAACGGCAGTCAGGCTCTCCTCAACAGGACATCAGACAGAAAAGGGAGTGCCCAGAAACTGGACACTCCTTTTTTTATCTCTTCCCGCCTGAAGAAAGCTGTCATTCGACCAAAATAAAAAGGCCAGCCTCTACAGGGCTGGCCTTCATCCAACATGACCTGACGACTGATCAGCCCTCGAAAGGGTCCGTCACAAGGATGGTGTCCTCACGTTCCGGGCTGGTGGACAGCAGGGTGACCGGCGTGCCGATCAGCTCCTCAATGCGGCGGACATACTTGATGGCCTGCGCCGGCAGTTCTGCCCAGGAACGGGCACCACCGGTTGTCTCATTCCAGCCCGGCATGGTCTCCAGAATGGGCTTCACACGGGCCTGGGCCCCCGGTGCGGAGGGGAAACTGTCAATCTTCTGGCCGTCCAGCTCATAACCGACGCAGATGGACACTTCCTTCATGCCATCCAGAATGTCCAGCTTCGTCAGGGCCACGCCACTCACGCCACCAACACGCACAGCCCGGCGGACCATGGCCGCATCGAACCAGCCACAGCGGCGGGGACGGCCCGTTACGGTCCCGAACTCACGCCCACGTTCGGCCATGCCCTTTCCGACCTCATCAAACAGCTCGGAAGGGAAAGGCCCTTCACCAACACGGGTTGTGTAAGCCTTGGCAATGCCCAGCACGAACCCGACGGATTTCGGGCTCATGCCGCTGCCGGAAGCCGCAATGGCCGCCACCGTGTTGGAGCTTGTCACGAAAGGATAGGTCCCGTGGTCCACATCCAGCATGACAGCCTGTGCCCCCTCGAAGAGGATGCGCTTGCCAGCCCGGTCCGCCTCGGCCAGACGGTCCCACGCACAGCAGGCATAGGGCAGGAGACGGGGCGTGATCTCCTTCAGGAAGTCCAGAATCTGCTGCTTGGTGAAGGTTTCCGCTCCCAGACCGGCCAGAAGCGTGTTGTGGTGGAGCAGCAGCTCGTCGATCTTCCAGTCCAGCGTTTCAGGCTCGGAAAGATCACAGATGCGGATGGCCCGGCGGGCCACCTTGTCCTCATAGGCCGGACCAATGCCACGGCCTGTCGTGCCGATCTTGTGGTTGCCACGGGCAACCTCACGGGCACGGTCCAGCGCACCATGCAGGGGCAGGATGAGAGGGGCCGTCTCGGCGATCCAGAGCGTTTCCGGCGTGACGGTCAGTCCCTGTTCCGTCACACGGTCGATCTCGCTCATCAGGGCCTTGGGGTCCACCACCACGCCATTGCCGATGACGCCAATCTTCCCGCCAACCAGACCGGAAGGAAGCAGGGAAAGCTTGTAGACCTGATCGTTCACGACCAGCGTATGGCCGGCATTGTGCCCGCCCTGAAAGCGGACAACGATATCGGCCCGGCTGGCCAGCCAGTCAACGATCTTGCCTTTACCCTCATCGCCCCACTGGGTTCCGATTACGGTAACATTGGCCATAAGAATGTCTTCCCTCAACGTCTCACGATGGCGGCCCCTGCCTGCACCTCAGCGTGCCAGTACGACGGGTTTTCCATCTTTCCAGATATGGCTGCACCGCAGATGATGCGCCTCCTGCTCCATCTCGCCTGATTCCCCAAGCGATGCGATCGTGGCATAGCCTGCCTCATGCAGGCTGGACAAGTCTTTCTGCGCCATTACGGGCGGAACGAGGCAGCGCTGCCGCCGCTTCGGCTTTTCCGCAACCCGCAAAAAGGCATGGGGGTTGAGGGTCAGCCCGCAGGCGGGCTCCTCCCCGGCCAGATAGCGGCCGCCACGTCCCAGCTCCTCACGGGAATGCATGGCAAAAACCGTCACGCAGACCCCCGTATGGTACCGCCAGCCCCGGAAATCCACCGGGTCCACTGTCAGGCGGGCATCCGGCAGACGGGCCAGAATCGCCGCCACATCAGCCTTCAGTCGTTCGACATGAGGTTTCAGCATGTCGGGGAAGTCCAGCATCGCCAGCTTTTCCAGAGCGATGGCGGCAGGGCCAACAGCCGCCATCATGCCCAGAAGAAGCTCCGCCCACGGGCCGCCACAGTCCCGCACGGCGGCTGCATCCCGCCTGTCCAGAGCATGAATGATGCTGTCCCGCTCGACGCCGGAGAAACTGTCCTCAATCAGGCTCCAGATCATGACAGGCATGGAAAGGTCGAAGGACACATTGGCAATACCCAGACGGGCCAGAGCCTCTGCTCCGAGGGCGATCACCTCGGCATCCGCCTCGGCCCTGTCCGGGCCAATCAGCTCAATCCCGGCCTGCGATATCTGCCGCTGTCCCTCACGACCGAGCGTGCCGATCACCACACAATCCCCCGCATAGGAGAGACGCAGCGGGCGGGGACTATCCTGCATCCGCACCGCAGCAATGCGGGCAATCTGGGTCGTCATGTCCGGCCGCAGGGCCATCATCCGGTGAGAGGACGGGTCCAGCAGACGGAAACTCTGCTCCGCCAGGGCTTCACCGGCCCCGCTCAGCAGGGAGCCTTCAAACTCCAGCAGAGGCGGACGGACACGCTCATACCCATGGCACGAAAACACGTCCATCACTTCAGAAAGGCCACGGGCCTCCGCCTCTGCCTCGGCAGGGAGAAGGTCCACGAACCCCATCGGCAGCAGGGCGGGACTGGATGTCTCGGGACCGTTGATCATGACGCAGCAAACTTCTCTTCAATACGGGCAAAAGCCCAGTCCAGCCAGGGCAGAAGGGCCTCAATATCCTCGGCTTCCACCGTGGCTCCGCCCCAGATGCGCAGACCGGCGGGCGCATCACGATAACCGGCCAGATCGTATCCGGCCTTTTCCTCCTCCAGCAGGCCCGTCATGGTCTTGATGACCTTGGACCGTGCCGCATCATCCAGTGCCTCGAACCACGGAGCGATGATCTTCAGGCAGATGGAGGTGCAGGACCGTGTCTCTTTCTTCTCACTGAGGAAAGCTACCCAGTCACGAGCCGCTACCCAGCGTTCCACGACGGACAGATTCTTGCGGGAACGGGCCTTCAGGGCCTCCAGTCCACCAACGGACTCAGCCCAGCGCAGACCATCCAGCGCATCCTCCACGCAAAGCATGGACGGCGTGTTGATGGTGTCCCCCCGGAAGATGGCCTCATTCAGCCCTTTTTTATTGGTCAGGCGGAAAATCTTGGGCAGCGGCCTCTGGCTGCCTTCTTCCAGCCGCCGGACCGCCTTCGGGCTGAGGGCCACCATGCCATGAGCTGCCTCACCGCCCAGGGCCTTCTGCCAGGACCATGTGACGACATCCAGCCGGTCCCACGGCAGGTCCATCGCAAAGGCCGCCGAGGTGGCATCACAGATCACGAGGCCATCATGCTGCGCCGGAACGCTCTCCACGGAGGGGATGCAGACACCTGATGTCGTGCCATTCCATGTCAGCACCACATCACGGGACCAGTCAATCTGCGCCATGTCAGGCAGCTCGCCATAGGGAGCCTCCAGAACACGCAGGTCTTCCAGCTTCAGGATGTCCCTCAGGTCCTGCGCCCACGTGCCAGAAAAGCTCTCAAAGGACAGGACATCCATGCCACGCTGGCCTGCCAGTGCCCAGAGAATCATCTCCACGGCCCCCGTGTCGGAGGCCGGCACGATGCCGACCTGCCAGTCCTCCGGTATGCCCAGCAGGGCCGCCGACCGGGTGATGACCTCATGGAGCCGTGCCCGTCCCTCTGCCGCACGATGGGACCGCCCGAGGAAGGCCCCCTTCAGGGCCTCTGGTGTCCAGCCCGGACGTTTGACACATGGGCCGGATGAAAAATAGGGCCGCTGAGGACGGTGCGAAGGCTTGGCTGCGGTCATGATTGGCAGGTCATCCATGATTCAGAAGGCGCAAGAAACCATACGTCCCCACCACAGGCAGGCGACAGCGGCCCCTCACGGCAAACGGTTACTTTTTTCCTAGGTGTCACAGGCACCAGGAGGGGTCAAGCCAGCTCATCCAAGCCAAGCCGCCACATCACTCTACTGTCATGACCTGTAAAAATGGTGCGAAAGAGGGGACTCGAACCCCTATGCCTTGCGGCGGTCGATTTTGAGCCGACTGCGTCTACCAGTTCCGCCACTCTCGCCCATGATCTGCCTGCGCCCCACGGGGCGCAGAAAACGTCCTGCTTATAAGATATCCCGGCACAAAGGGCCAGAGAGCGGCCCGAAAAAAAATCGGATAGGCTGCCCGACCCTTCAGGTGATGTCCTGCCCACTCATCAACAGGATGTTACGCATGGCCGCACCGGAAGCCCCCTTGCCAAGATTGTCCAGAGACGCTGTCAGAAGGGCCTGCCCGCTATGGCCACTCACACGCAGCTCCATGTCATCCCGGCCCGCCATGGCTTCAGCCACCAGCTTCGGCTCGGACCCCACAACACGGATGGTTTTCGCATCCCTGTAGAACTCTCTGAGAACAGCCGTGACGTCCTCGATCATCGGTACACCGGGGAGAGATACCAGATGCAGCGGAATGGACACGATCATCCCCTGCGGGAAATGCCCGACAGACGGCACGAACAGCGGGTTGCGGGTCAGGCCGCTATACTGCGTCATTTCCGGCAGGTGCTTGTGCTGAAGGTTCAGGCCGTAGAGGAAGAAAGCCGGACCACCCGCCTCCTCCTGCTGCTCGATCATCGTGCGGCCACCACCGCTATAACCGGACACCGCATTGATGGAGACATGGGCATCCACCGGCAGCAGCCCCGCCTGAACCAGCGGGCGAAGCAGGGCAATGGCCCCTGTAGCATAACAGCCGGGATTGCTGACGAACCGGGCCTTCCTGATCCGTTCCGGCTGGGTGGCATCCAGCTCCGGCAGGCCATAGACCCAGTCTGGATGCACACGATGGGCCGTGCTGGCATCCAGAAACCGTGTCCCGGTATCCTGGCCAAGGGCCACGGCCTCACGGGCGGCATCGTCCGGCAGACACAACACGGTGATATCAGCCTGCGCCATGAGGGCACGACGGGCCTGCGGATCCTTCCGCTGGGCAGGATCGATGCTCAGCAGCTTCAGGTCATGACGATCAGCCACGGCCTCGACACGGCGACGAATCCCCAGGCCTGTCGTGCCTGCCTCACCATCAATGAATATGTGCGTCGTCATCGTCCCGGCTTCCCTGTTGCCTGCCCCTGACCGGGGCGGTGCCATTCACCACTGGAACAGCATCCGCCTCTTTTCATACAGAAGCATGATGTGCCCGTCCCGCTCGAACTGGTCAAGCAGACTCATGCCGATGCTACCCAGCACGATGCGGGAAGGCCGGTTATCCTCACGGGCGACGGCAACGACACGCTCCACCCCCGCATCCAGAACAAAGGTGAGGGCCGTACCAGCGGCCTCACGGGCGATGCCACGCCCGGCAGCCCATGGGAACAGGGCAAAACGCAGGCCGATTCCCCGGCCATCGGGGCGTTCATGCACGCCCGTCATGCCGACAAAACGCCCCTCCTCAAAAATGGAAAAGATGCCGATGCCCCGCTCGGCCCAGAAAGCCACATCCTCAGCCATCTCGGCTTCCGCCCGGACACGGGTCCGCACACCACCCAGCATGGCCCCGAACGCCCCGACATCCGCTTTCAGCCGTGCCATGTCCTCCATGTCCGGCCAGTTGACCGGGCGGAGGATCAGGCGGGCTGTCCGCAGCTCATTGCCTAGCACAACATGCCGCCCGGACGGCGATCAGCGGGCGATGGGGCGGTAACGGATGCGGCTCGGCTCCGTGGAATCAGGCCCCAGACGGCGGCGTTTGTCTTCCTCGTACTGCTGGAAGTTGCCTTCGAACCACTCCACGTGGCTGTCCCCCTCAAAAGCGAGGATATGCGTGGCCAGACGGTCGAGGAACCAGCGGTCATGGCTGATGACCACGGCGCAGCCTGCGAAGGATTCCAGAGCATCCTCCAGCGCACGGAGCGTATCGACATCCAGATCGTTGGTCGGTTCGTCGAGCAGCAGGACGTTGTTGTCCTCCTTGAGCATCTTGGCCAGATGGACACGGTTGCGCTCACCACCGGAGAGGACGCCCAGACGCTTCTGCTGGTCCGGCCCCTTGAAGTTGAAAGCCCCGACATAGGCACGGGACGGCACGGCCCGCTTGCCCAGATGGATGACGTCCGTTCCGCCGGAGATTTCTTCCCAGACGGTCTTGCTGTCGTCCAGATCATTACGGGACTGGTCAACATAGCCCAGCTTGACCGTATCGCCGATCTTCAGGGAACCTGAATCAGGCTGTTCCTGCCCGGTAATCATCTTGAAGAGTGTGGACTTGCCAGCACCATTCGGCCCGATGACCCCCACGATGCCACCCGGCGGCAGCTTGAAATTGAGATTGTCGATCAGCTGACGATCACCAAAGCCCTTGCAGAGATTCTCGGCCTCGATGACCGTCTGCCCCAGACGGGGACCGGGCGTGATGACGATGTCCGCCGTGCCTCCAGCAGCTTCCTGCCCGGCAGCCAGCATTTCCTCATAACGGGTGATACGGGCCTTGCTCTTGGCCTGGCGGGCCTTGGGCGAGCTGGCGATCCACTGCTGTTCCGCTGCGAGGGCACGCTGGCGGGAGCTTTCCTCTTTCTCTTCCTGAGCCAGCCGCTTGCGCTTCTGCTCCAGCCAGGACGAGTAATTGCCCTCGAACGGATAGCCACGGCCACGCTCGATCTCGAGAATCCAGTTGGTGACGTTGTCGAGGAAGTAACGGTCATGGGTAATGACCATCACGGTGCCCTTGTACTCACGCAGGGTCTTTTCGAGCCATGCCACGCTCTCGGCGTCCAGATGGTTGGTCGGCTCATCGAGCAGCAGGATGTCGGGCTTCTCCAGCAGCAGGCGGCACAGGGCCACACGGCGCTTCTCACCACCGGAGAGCTTGTCCACCGGGCTGTCCGCCGGAGGGCAGCGCAGCGCATCCAGAGCGATCTCCAGATGACGGTCCAGCTCCCAGCCATCCTCGGCATCAATCTTTTCCTGAAGCTCGGCCTGCTCGGCGAGAAGGTCGTTCATCTCCTCATCGGACATGGGCTCGGCAAACTTCATGGAGATTTCATTGAAACGCTCCACGGCCTTCTTCAGCGCACCGAAGCCCTGTGCAGCGTTCTCGCCCACGGTCAGGTTCGGGTCCAGCTGCGGCTCCTGCTCCAGATAGCCGATGCGGACACCTTCGGCAGCCCAGGCCTCACCGCCGAATTCTTTCTCGATTCCAGCCATGATCTTCAGCAGGGTGGACTTACCTGCGCCGTTCACCCCGAGGATACCGATCTTCACCCCCGGCAGGAAGGAGAGCGTGATCCCCTTGAACACCTCACGGCCGCCCGGATAGGACTTTGTGACGTCCTTCATGACATAGACATACTGATAGGCGGCCATGGAACGGTCTCCTCTAGAACACACGAACGAAAAGGCAGGAAGCAGGACTGTGCCCCCTCTCGCCCGGGGCGTTTCCCAACAAATACAGGCGGCTCCACATGCATGGAGGCGTCACCTGCGCCCGGCAGGACTCGAACCCGCAACCTAGCCGTTATGAGCGGCCAGCTCTAACCAATTGAGCTACAGGCGCACAGACATTTCGCCACATCGCTCATACGCAGTTTTTTTTCAAGCCCCTGCGGGGCAAAAACACGCCTGACAGGGCAAATAATGCGCTTTCTTTTTCCCGACTTCACCGCAGCAGAAAGGCCGCAGGCAATACACATATACAACACCGGGCATATTCATTAATAATGCGCCCATCACATCACCCACAGACACGGATGGAGCAGACGATGGACGTTACCAAGATTTCCCCCGGCAAGGATGTGCCGCATGACATCAACGTCGTGATCGAGATTCCACAGGGGTCCCAGGTCAAGTACGAAGTGGACAAGGACAGCGGCGCCATCTTCGTGGACCGTTTCCTCTTCACGCCGATGGCCTATCCGGCAGCCTATGGCTTCATCCCCAACACGCTGGCCGCTGATGGTGACCCGGTGGATGCGCTGGTCCTGACCCCGGCTGATGTCCTCCCCGGCAGTGTCATCCGCTCCCGCCCGATCGGCGTGCTGAAGATGGAAGATGAAAGCGGACAGGACGAAAAGCTGATCTGCGTACCGCATGACAAGATTCATCCGCAGTTCAGCAAGATCGACTCTCTCGACCAGCTGCCGGAAATCACGCTGAAGGCCATCGCCCACTTCTTCGAGCGTTACAAGGACCTCGAGCCCAACAAATGGGTGAAGGTTTCCGGCTGGGGCGACAAGGCCGAGGCTGGCAAGGTCATCGAAGCCGCCATTGCTGCGGCAAAGAAGTAATCTTTACTGCTGCTGGAAAGTCGGGCAGTCCCTTCGGGGACTGTTCGTTTTTTATGTCCATTCAGTAGGACCGGGAAAAACGGCAGACACAAAAAAACCACCTCACCCGATCCGGCAAAGTGGTTCTTCCGTCTTTCTGGAGCGGGCGAAGGGATTCGAACCCTCGACCCCAACCTTGGCAAGGTTGTGCTCTACCCCTGAGCTACGCCCGCATCACATTGTCACCAGCAGCTCCCCAGACCCTGAAATCTGGAGCGGGCGAAGGGATTCGAACCCTCGACCCCAACCTTGGCAAGGTTGTGCTCTACCCCTGAGCTACGCCCGCATGCTGTCGGTGGGAGGCTTATGCCTCAAAGAAGCTCCCGACGCAATCCCCCCCAACACATTTTTATTTTCCTTTTTTGAAGGTTCTGCCCCCCTTGCCTCCATGCCCTGTGGAAACAATTTTAACTGGAGCGATTGTGACAGACTCCCCCGCCAGCTGACAGAGGTTGCCAACCATGACAGAAGCCCTTTTCCCCTCCAGCAGCCCCTCCCGAACCATGGAGGTGGACCAGTCAAACTTCATGGAACAGGTTGTCGAGGCCAGCAGGAACACGCCGGTTCTTGTGGAGTTCTGGGCGGCCTCATCCGCTTCCTGCAAAAAGCTCTCCCCCGTGCTGGAAAAACTCGTCCAGACCACGGAAGGCCGGGTGAAGCTGGTACGGCTGGATGTAACCGCCAACCGGCCACTGGTCAGCCAGCTGGTGCAGATGGGCCTGCCCATACAGTCCATCCCGGTAGTGGTTGCCTTCTGGCAGGGGCAGGTACGGGACCTCCTGCAAGGTGTACAGCCGGAAAGCGGTATCCGGGCCTTCATTGAACAGCTCCTGAAGGACAGCGGGCAGGCCATGCCCGTTGCCGAACAGCTGAAAATGGCTGACTCCGCCCTCAAAGAAGGTGAGCTGGCTGAGGCCACCAACCTCTACGCCGCCGTGCTGGAAAGTGAACCGGAGCATCCGGCAGGGTGGGCTGGGCTGATCCGCTGCATGATCGCCATGGATGACCCGGAAGGCGCAGAAGAAGCAGCCTCCCAGATTCCCGAATCCATTGGCGGGGAGCCCCTGATCACCAGCGCCCTGAGCAGCCTGAAACTCTATCAGGAAGGCCGGGACAGTGCCGGAAGGATCGATGAAATCCGCCAGAAACTGGAGCAGTCCCCTGACGATGCTGCCCTTCAGACAGAGCTGGCCAAAGCACTGAATGGCACGGGCCAGCGGGAGGAAGCGGCCCAGCGCCTGCTGGACATCATCGCCCGGGACAGGGAAGGAGCCGGACAGGCTGCCAGGGCCGAACTTCTGAAATTTTTTGAAGCCTGGGGCATGGCAGACCCCGCCACCCTGGCGGCACGGCGCAAACTGTCCTCCCTGTTATTCTCATGACCGGATGATCCGGCACAGACACGACCATATGCAGGGAAATGGTCCATCCATGATGCAGTCCCTGCCTGCCCCGCTGGAGGAGACGCCCCATGCCTGATGCCCACCACCCTGCCCATGACACACCCTGCGGCTCCAGACGCCGGATCCCCGTCCTGACAGACATGACACTGGCGGACCTGCCCCCCCGAATCGGCCTGCTGCCCCTGGGCAGCACGATTCTTCTGCCGCAGGGGCAGCTTCCCCTGACCATCTTTGAACCCCGCTACCTGACCCTTCTGGAAGACTGCCTCGCCCAGCATCGGCTCATCGGCATCATCCAGCCCTCCGAAACGGCCCGTTACGGCGACATGGCCCCTCCACTGGAACATGTCGGCACCATAGGGCGGGTAACCTCCTTCATGGAGCAGGAAAGCGGGCAGTTCTTCATCACCCTTACAGGGGTCTGCCGCTTCCGCCTGCTACAGGACAGGCTGACTGACAGGGGCTGGCGGGAAGGGCGCATCAATGCCATGCCTTTCTCCCACGACCTGCTGGAGAACCCTTCCCTGAATCTCGACCGTGAAGACCTTTCCATCGTCCTGAAAAACTATGGCGAGCGCCATGCCATGGCCATCAACTGGGAAAATCTGAAGAAACTGGACGACAACACCCTGCTGACGATGCTGCCCATGCTGCTCCCCTTCTCCGCCGGGGTGAAACAGAAACTGCTGGAATGCCCGGACACGACGGAACGGGCCAGCCACCTTCTGGACGAACTGTCCCGCTAGGCGATGAGCATGCCATCATGTAAGGCTGGTTCCCTGTCTCAGGGTGCTTTCAGGTACCCTTCGCCCCCAACCGCATGGACTGAAAAATCATCATGACCCACACATCTCCATCCCCAGAACTGCTGGCCCGCCTCGTCTGCCCCGTCACGAAAGGCCCCGTGCATTACGACCCGGCCAGCAACAGCATCATCAGTCCCCGGGCCGGACTGGCCTTTCCCGTACGGGATGGCATCCCCGTCATGCTGCCGGAACAGGCCACGAAACTGGAGGACTGATTCCTACCCGTCCCTGACGGATCGCCGATCTATTTCTGCCTAGGTGCAGGAGCCCCGTAAGACGCCTCGGTATGGGTCTGTGCAGGGAAATGCGGCAGATCATCACCACCAGCGCTGCCACCTTCAGCCGTATGAACAGTCCGACCGGAAATTTCATCTGGCGTGGGCTGTATGGCCTGCACCATGGGCACCATCCCGCCTGAATAAGGCGGCATGGGATGATGAAGCTCCCGGAACGGTTTTCTGGGATAGGCCTCCGTCATGTCCGCTTTGGGCAGGTGCCGGACAGGGGCATCATCTTCTTCCGTCGCACAGCCTGCCATCAGGGTACAGCCCAGCAGACAGGGCCACAGGACCCGGCATACCGGACGGACAGACAGGACAGGGGGAAAAGGCAGCCTCATGACCTTCACCCTATAGCACTTCTGCCCAATTGACGAAGACCCACAGGCGTGAAAAGAACAGACATGTTCAAAGGTACCCTTTCCACCCCTGCACGGCGGCTGCGCGCCTGGCACGACGCCCTGTTTGTGGACCATGCCATCTTCCGGTTGGTCTGGACAAATCTGGCCCCTGTCGTGCCGGGACGTGTCTGGCGCAGCAACCATCCCACACCGGGCCGACTGCACCGCTGGCGCAGGACATTGGGGCTTGTCATGGTCATCAACCTGCGGGGACACCGGCAATGTGGTGCCGATGCCCTGGGGCGGGAGGCCTGCCAGAGACTGGACCTCCCCTATCTCGACATGGCCTTCGAGAGCCGCAATGCCCCCCACAAGGACCGTATTCTCCGCTTCCATGAGCTCTATGAAAAAGCCCGGTTCCCCCTGCTGCTACATTGCAAGTCCGGAGCGGACAGGGCCGGGCTTGCCAGCGGACTGGTGATCCTCTTTGAAGGTGGAACGGCCGAAAATGCCCTGAAGCATCTGCACTGGCGCTTCCTGCATTTCCGTCGGTCCCGCACGGGAATTCTGGATGCCTTTTTCCAGCTCTACCAGAAAACGGCAGAAGGTCGTCTGCCTTTCATCGACTGGGTGAAACAGGAATATGACGAAGAAGCGCTACGGAACGCCTACAGGGCCGGGCGCTTCAGCGCCTTTCTCAACGATGCCATCCTGCGGCGAGAGTAGCCCTCTCCGCTTCCACCCCCCTCATCTGGACCGTCTGGCCACATCCCGGATGAAATTCATGAGCTGCTGACGGATCTTCTCCTCCCGGATACTGTAATAGGCCTGTGCCAGTTCCATTGTTTCCGGCAACATGAGCAGCTCTATACCGCTCCCATTTTTCTCCTGGGGGGCCTCAGCCATTTTCTCCCCGCCCCCATCATCCTTCTGGAAGGGAGCCTGTTCTTCCTGAAGATTCCCCGGTCCTGCTGCGGGACTGGCGAAACCATCCAGCTCGTCAAAAAAGAAACCTACCGGCACTTCAAGAACCTGGGCCAGCTCATACAGACGACCCGCCCCGACGCGGTTTGCCCCACGCTCATATTTCTGAACCTGCTGAAAAGTGATACCAAGTGCCTTGGCCAGTTTTTCCTGTGAAAATTTCCGCAGCCCCCGAAGAAGCCGGATACGTTTGCCAACATGTGCATCGACAAACGACGCTAGTTCTGTCATCAATCACGAACCTCAATAAAAATCAGGTCAAAAGGTTTCTACTCTTCATCGAAAGTGGTTAACAATAAATTATATTTTCAATTTTTTCAGGCTACACCGATCTGCCCTTTTCATAAAACCACCGCCCGACGAGAGCGGCCCCCACAAACAGCAGAGACATCAGCGCCGGTATCCAGCGCCCCAGCAAAGCAAAAAATGTTTTTGCTTCCGGTCCCGGAAGAGGGCGTACAAGCACCTGTTCCCTGCCCCATTCCGTTCGCCCAACTTCCCTGCCACGGGCATCATAAATGGCAGACACACCACGGTTATTGACAAAAACAACCGGCAACCCTTCTTCCACGGCACGCAGCCGCCCTGTTGCCAGATGCTGCCTCGGCCCGGCACTGTTGCCATACCAGGCATCGTTGGAGATCGTCAGCAGCCAGTCTGGCCGCTGCCCCGGTGCCACAACACCACCAGAAAACACGATCTCATAACAGACCATGGGACCGACACGACCAACCTGTGGCAGGTTCCAGGTTATCAACCCCGGGCCCGGCACCACCTCGGCCGGCAGCAGGTGGAAGGGCAGTATCCAGGGGTCATACTCTCCAAACGGAACCAGACGGCTTTTGTCATAAATGGCCTCTATGTGTCCATCCGGGGCCAGAGCCATCAGGCTATTGTACCAGCGATCCACACCGGCGGCACGCCTGTCCGACCCGAGCAATACCGGTGCCCCGGAGGCAGCGGCGGCAATGGCCTGCCTTGCCCAGCCTTCCTCCTCCAGAAGACCGGGGAAAGCAGATTCCGGCCAGACGACAACAGCCGGGCGTCCCGGCACCAGGCGCTGCGCATCTCTCACGCCCTGCGCTGTCAGCTCCAGATAAGACCGGAACTGTGAAACCGCATCATCCCGCCCCAGCACCTCATCTTCTGTCACGTTGCCCTGCACAACCACGACAGCCGGATTGACATGCCCCGGCAGAACGGCCTCATGCCCAGCACGCCATGCCCCCCAGCCACACCAGAGACCTGCACAGGCGACCACGGCCAGCAGCCCCCGCCGCCCCTGCCATACGGCCAGTGAAGCCAGCACCAGCAGAAGCGTCAGCCCATCCACACCGATCAGGGACGCTGGCTGAATGAGCCAATCCCCCAGCCATCCTGGGACTTCCAGCGCACTGCCCAGAGGATTCCAGGGGAAACCGGAAAAATAGAAAACCCGGGCCATGTCGGCCAACGTCCAGCTCCCGGCGAACATCGCCACACGTGGCCAGCCCGGCGGTACGGAGCGACAGAGCAGGGCCGGAACCATCACGAGAGGTGCAATGAGCAGCGCAACACCAGGCGCTGCAAAAGGCACCACCCACCAGAACTCATGCACCCGGGTCAGGATTGCATTGGTCAGCCAGTAAAGACCCGCCGTATGATACCCCATCCCGAAAAGGAATCCCCACAGGGCAGCCTGTCTGTGCCCCGGTGCGGCACAGACAGCCTTGTAGAACAGCCCCAATGCCAAAGGCAGAATCGGAAAAAAACAGAGCGGTGGCAGAGCCAACGCTGCCACCGCCCCCAGAACCAACATGAAGACGGCGCCGCGCCACCCTCCCTGCTGTGGAAGGGAGCACAATGCCTTCACCACCATGGAAATCCCTTGTTAATCCAGCGCGTCCTTCAGACGACGCTCATAATGACGGTAATATTTGTCAGCCAGCAGCTCACTCTTGACGAGCACGGCCACATCCGTGGTGTTGAACTGTTCATCCACCACGGCACCATCACCAACATACCCACCAAGACGCAGATACCCCTTGATGAGGGGTGGCAGCTTGCTGAGGCAGGTGCGGCGGTCCAGCGTGGCAGGGTCTGTCCGGCACATGCTGACATAGCGCTCTGGCAGGGCCCGAACCCGCAGGGCGGGCGGCGCCAGATGGTTGTGATACAGCCATGTCAGCTCATCACTCATCATATCCGGTGATGTCCCATGCAGGCTGGCACAGCCAAACAGCACGTCAATCCTGTGCAGGAAGATATAGGAGGCTATGCCCCGCCAGAGCAGCTGCATGGCCGCACGACCACGGTAATCCCGTGCCACACAGGACCGCCCGACCTCCAGAAGGCGACCGGGGAAATCTGTCAGACAGGAGATGTCATACTCATCCGCCGTATAGAAACGGCCACCTTCCCCCAGCGAATCGGAACGCAGCAGACGATACGTCCCCACCACGCTGTCTGCACCACCACCACGGGCATGGTCCACCACAAGAAGGTGATCTGCAATCTCGTCGAAGCGGTCAGAATCCAGACGGGTCCGCAGGGCCTCCTCACTGGGATGAGCCCCCATCTCGTCAAAGAACACACGATAACGCAGGGCCTGTGCCGCACGGATCTCTTCTTCCGTCGTGGCAAGCCTGACACCCAAGCTGCCGCCACGCAGTTCCTGAAAACCGCCTTCACGGTTCAGGGCAAGAGTCGCCAGGGTATCCATCTGCCGCTGCGTTTTCTCGCTGCTGATGAATCCCCCCGCCTCCGGCTGCTCTGCATTACAGGAAGGGATGCATGCATCCCCAATGGTATCTGACGGCCTCTTCCCGGTCATACGAAATCAGTCACTCCTTATGCCCGGCCTGTTGGACTGGACCTGTTCCCATCCTCGGGAGCGGCATCTTTCTTCTTTTCGGGTGCCGTACGCCGTCCGAAAAGCTCCGCCCGGTGAGACATGAGATCAAACCCCAGTTCCGCAGCAATCTTCGCCAGCAGGCCGACCAGTTCATCATTCTCGAATTCGATGACGTTACCACTATCAATATCAATCAAATGATAATGATGCCCATTTTCACTGGCTTCGTAGCGGGCACGGCCCCCGCCAAAATCCCGGCGTTCCAGAATTCCTTTTTCTTCCAGCAGGCGGACTGTCCGGTAAACGGTAGCAACGGAAATGCGGCTGTCCAGTTCCGAAGCACGGCGGTACAGCTCCTCCACATCCGGATGATCCTCCGCCTCCGAAAGGACACGGGCAATCACCCGCCGCTGTCCGGTCATCTTCAGACCATGCTTGACGCAGAGACGTGCAATGGGCGAATCACCCACAGTATCCCCGGACGCAGCACCCTCGCGCCCCATTTTTTTTGTGCTCATCACCATACTGATGATCTATCCGATTATGATACGGTTTGTCCAATCCACATCATAATACGAAACGCACCTCCTCCATCATGCAGACTCAACCAGGTCTGTCCTGAGAAACAGGACAGACCATCCTGATTACCCCTCGCTCCCTTCACGGCGGCGGCCAAGACCGATGCGCCGTGCAAGGGAAGAACGATGATTGGCATAGTTGGGAGCAACCATCGGATATTCCGGCGGCAGCCCCCAACGCTCACGATATTCCTGCGGTGTCATGTTGTAGGCTGTCTTGAGGTGACGGCGCAGCAGCTTCAGCTTTTTACCGTCTTCCAGGCAAATGATATAATCGGGGAAGACCGACTTGCGGGGCGGTACGGCCGGTACCGGTTTTTCGGGCTCTGCCTCCACGGCAACACCGGCCCCTGCAAGGGCACCGTGCACCGAACGGACAAGGTCCGGCAGAGTTTCGGCAGCAACATCATGACTACTCACATACGCCGTGACGATCTGTGCTGTCAGCTGACGCAGGGCCTGTGTTTCTGTCTCAGACGACGACATAAAAAACCTATCTCCCAAGAAATTTAGTTCGACCTATAACGGATTGTAGAAAAAGACAACAAGAAAAACCGTTTCTGTAATAGTAAACACTTGTTGATAAGATAAGAAAATCCACAACATAGACAGAAATTCTTACAAAATCACGACATTACATAAGAGAACTTCTCCCTTCCGCCTGCGCTCAAATAACACCATTTATCACAGGGAAATACAGGCGCCCTACAAAGATCATGCTGTTTTATAAGGAATATTCATCATGAATGACATGACAAGTCTTATAGAAGGCTGTTACCTAGAGCAGACAAGGAAAGACGTTACAAGAACATAACAGCTGCAAGATCATATACATGATGACCTGCCATTACAGGCATACCACACAGCCTGACCGCCCCTTGTTCAACAGCTATTCCAGCATTACACGGCCCATACGTCGTGCCATGCAAAAGAAAACAGGGTATGACCTGTCAGGGCGACCACCTCAAAAGACGGGCATCCTCACCATCGTCGTAATAACGACGCCGCACCGCTACCTGCTGAAAACCGCACCGCCCATACAAGGCAAAAGCGGCTTCATTACTGAGCCGCACTTCCAGAAACAGGGTGGCTGCCTCCTGTCGGGCCCGATTGATGAGATGGGAGAGCAACCGATGCGCCAGACCCTGCCGCTGCCATTGTGGATGCACCCCCAGAGACAGGACCTCACCTTCATCCAGCACATGACGGCTGATGATGAAACCCACAGGAACATCACTCACGCAAACCAGCCAGGCCTCCACACCCGGCAGGGCCAGAATCTGCCCGCAGGCTGTCTCATCCCAAGGGTCACGTCCCGAAAAGGCCGCATGATGCAGGGCCGACACGACACGGGCTGCCTCTGGCCCCACAGCCACCAGCTCAGGCCCCTGCACGTCTGACCGGACCTCCCTCTGGCCATCATGATCCGCCCTGTCCGGACAGCCCGTGCCAGACATCACTGCGGTGCCGGTCTCAGACCACCTGCCGGGGGTTTTGCCTCCGGGGGGTCCACATAAAGGGGTTCAAGCGGGTAGGCCTCGACCGTCCCATCATCCAGACTCTGGCAGGCGGCCCTGAAAATGCCTTCCGCCGTCGGAGCGGCATGAGGCAGGCGGACCACGTTATTCCCCAGAACACCACAGCCTGTCTGGCCACTCAGCTCCGGCAAGGCATCATCCCCATGGACGGCATCACCTGCCACGACCGGCCAGCTCCCCGGCTGAATCTCGCCTACCGGCAGGGCACAGGCCTCCCGCCCCGGCGCATCCACAAAAACCCGCCCCCGACGGGCAAGGCACAGGATAGTGGCCTCATCATGCTTCATGGTCGCCCGCAGTGCATCACCCAGCCGAACACCTACGCCCCGACAGGACCATCCCCGGACCAACCCTGCTGCAAGGGAAAGAGACGCTCTCAACCCCGTAAAAGAGCCCGGGCCAACCACAGCCACCACCATCTCCGGTGGTTCTTTCCAACCGGTCCGGGCCAACATGGCCTGCACGGCCGGAGCAAAACGTTCCGAAGCACCACGCCCGGACAGCACCTGTTCATCCACCACCTGGCCATGTTCCAGCAGGGCGATCAGATTGCTCTGCCCCCGTCCGGCTCCCGCCCCGTTCATGACGAGACACCGCCCCGGCATCACAGCCACAGGCAGACTTCCTCATAAGGCAGACGGGGTGCCCGGGGAGAAGATACTTCCCCCCCGGGATAACCCAGTGCCACGAGGAAATTGGCCCGCCAGCCCTGCTTGCGGAAACATTCCTCCTCCACCATCACGGCATCAAAGCCGGACATGGGCCGCACAGCCAGCCCCAGCGCACGGGCTGCCATGATAAGATAGGCCCCCTGAAGGGTACCGTTGCGAAACGCCGTCTCGTCACTCAGCCCGACATCAGCCGCATACCAGTCCCGCAGGCCGGGCATGGGGTTGAGAGTCTCGAATTTCTCGAAAAACAGGGGATCATACCCGACAACAACCAGCACCGGCGCCGTCATGGCCATCTCCGCATTGCCCAGAGACAGGGCAGGCCGGATTTTCTGCCGGGCCTCTTCCGTCTTCAGGAAAGCGAAGCGGGCCGGTGAGCAGTTGCCCGATGTTGGCCCCATCCTGAGCAGATCGTAAAGACGATGCAGGACATCATCACCCACTGGCCGGTCAGAAAAACAGTCTGCCGTGCGGCAGCGTGTAAAAAGCTCCTCGGCCAGAACAGGGCTGGAGACCTCTCCTTCTGCCGGCTGCCCCTCCGGGGCTGGTGATGATGTCATCAGCTTTTACTCCTCTACAGGTTCAACCGCCGTCACCTCCGGGATGTAGTGACGGAGCATGTTCTCCACGCCGTGCCGCAATGTAGCCTTGGAAGACGGACAGCCAGAGCAGGCGCCCTGCATGCTTAGATAGACGACACCTTCCCGATAACCACGGAAGACAATGTCCCCCCCATCGCTGGCCACGGCCGGACGGACCCGTGTATCCAGAAGCTCCTTCACCCGGGCCACGATCTCGCTGTCCTCGGGAAAGATGTCAGCCTCCGGGGCAGCGATGTCTTCTGCAAGGGCTGGCTTCCCGCTTTTGAAGAAATCTGTCAGGGCCACCAGCACCTGCGGACGCAGTGCATCCCAGTCGGCTCCATCATCCTTCGTGACAGAAACAAAATCACTTCCCAGGAAGACACGCTTCACCTCGGCCATACCAAAAAGAACATCTGCCAGAGCAGAACGCCCCGCCACGACCCCGGCCTCTGCAAAATCGACAGGGGACCGGTCGCCCGTCACGTCACGACCCGGCAAAAATTTCAGTGTCGCCGGGTTGGGAGTATCTTCAGTTTCAATCATCATAAGATCATTCTGTGTCATGAACGCCTCTCTTATCAGATACCCGATGGAATGAGCACCCTCTAACGCAACTCTACCACTTTTGGACCTTTATAGTCCTATTTACAGACAGTATGTATATCAGACTGGCAGAACAGGCTACCTCTGCCACGTTCCCCCTTCTCCAGCTCCACCCAAGAGGATCCATGACACCCCCCTCCACCGCACTCCCTGCCAACAGCATGTCGGCCATTCCGCCGGGTGTGGCCACTGGCGGTGCATACCGTACCCTGCTCCGGGCCTGCCAGATGGGGGGCTATGCCCTTCCGGCTGTCAATGTCAGCAGTTCATCCACTGCCAATGCAGCTCTTGCCGCAGCACGGGCCAACAGGGCTGACATCATCATCCAGATTTCCGCCGGAGGGGCCCGCTTCTACGCTGGCCAGTCCCTGCCGGATGAGCAGCAGGCCCGGATTCTGGGGGCTGTGGCTCTGGCACGGCATGTCCATCTTCTGGCCCGCCATTACGGGGTAGCTGTCATCCTCCATACGGACCACGCCAACCGTCCCCTGCTGGGCTGGATTGACGGGCTCGTGGAGGAAAGCCGCCGCCACCACGAACAGACAGGCCAACCCCTGTTCTCCTCCCACATGCTCGACCTCTCGACAGAACCGGTCGCCGACAACATCGCCACGGCAGCGACCCTGATGAAAAAACTGTCCCCTCTGGGAATCGGCCTTGAGATCGAACTGGGAATCACGGGGGGAGAAGAAGACGGCATTGGCAACGAGCTGCATGGCACCGGACCGGCTGACCATCCCTCCCTCTATACAAGTCCGGAAGATGTTCTGACCGCATGGAAGACCCTGTCCCCTCTGGGGATGCTTTCCATCGCTGCCTCATTCGGGAATGTTCACGGAGTCTACGCCCCCGGCAATGTCCGCCTCCGCCCGGACATACTCCGCAGGTCCCAGGCTCTCGTGGCCGAGCGGCTCCAGACGGGCCCCAATCCTGTTCCTCTGGTCTTCCATGGCGGGTCTGGATCGGATGAAGACGCCATAAAACAGGCTGTCAGCTTCGGGGTCTTCAAATTCAACATCGATACAGACACCCAGTTCGCCTACGCACAAGGTGTGGCCCGTTACATGCAGGAACATGAAGAAGCCTTCGCCCATCAGGTCTCACCCGTAACGGGGCGGCCGCTGAAAAAACAGTACGACATCCGTACCTGGATGAAGGCCGGAGAGGACAGTTTCATCCAACGGCTGACAGACAGTTTCCGTGTACTCGGGGCTCAGGGGCGCAGCATGGCCCGCCAGCCCTGACCGTCCGCTCCATCAGCGGGCAGATGGAACCGCAGCCTGTTTCTGACAGGAAACCGTCTCCACCGCCCCTTGCCCACAAACAGGCAGAGGGCCATGCCGCCCCGGCAGGGGCCAGAAAATCTCAATACCCAGAGAGACAAGCATGAGCAGGGCTGCCAGCAGCACCCATGGCAGAAAACGTGGCCTGTGACCCAGAAGAGGCGGGATACCCGTCTCCCGCTGGAACCGGCGCCCTTCCTCCAGCAAAGCCGCTGAATCCGGGACAGGACCAGCAGGCCGGTCTTCCTCTTCAGGGAAAAGGTCAGAGCCGGACACGTCTCAGCCCTCCAGAACAGCCTGCATCTCTGCCCATTCCCGCTTCGTCAGGCCGGATGTTTCCTGCGTGACACTCTCCCCGGCAAGGCGGCGGCGCAGCACCTTCAGCATCCCGGCAGAGAAGCTGTAAGCTCCGAGGCGATAATCCTCAAAAGCCTGTGCCGTATGCGGTACCCATGCCTTGAGAATCTCGATCATCTTCTGGGCATAGACACGGATTTCATACTGGGCATGTGGGTCGGACCGCAGCGCCAGAAAATGCATCAGATTATGGAGGTCAATCTTCCAGTACCACTGCGTGTAGGTGTTGAGTGTCAGATTGATGCGGGCCAGTTCCCGGGCCACACCCAGCCCCTCCGGGTCGAGCAGCTGCTCATAGTCGCCATAACATTGCAGGGCATCCCGCTGGAGAATGGACAGCACCTCTGCCGCTGTCTCTGCGCTGAGGGTCTCGCCCCGCCCCTGATTGTTGACCTTGCTCTGCGCAGCAATCTGCGTGGCATCGGGCAGATAGAACTCCCTGTCCAGTACGGAATACCGGGCAGAATATTCATTCACGCTGGCCATGCGGTGACGAATCCACTGCCGGGCGACAAAAAGTGGCAGTTTCACGTGAAACTTGATCTCGCACATTTCAAACGGTGTGGAGTGACGATGCCGCATCAGATAGCGGATGAGCCCGGCATCTTCCGACGTCTTCCGTGTTCCTTTGCCGTAGGACACACGGGCCGCCTGCACGACAGCCGAATCATCCCCCATATAGTCCACGACACGGATGAAACCATGATCCAGCAGCGGGAAAGGCTCAAAAAGAAGTGCCTCCATGGCCGGAACGGTCGGCCGCACCGTCTGGTTGGGGGCGGCACGCACGGCCTCTATTTCGGAACGCTGCTCGTCTGTCAGGGCCATGACTTCTCTCCCGCTCATCTGGCTGTGCCGGGCTATTATCCACGGAAGTGGATCAGCACGGCCATCCACCTCCCCCAGCTACTGAATGTAACCATAACGGTGACAGATGTAACCGCCCAGATGGCAGAAGGGAAGGCCCGTTTCACCTTGCCATACCGGACATAACTGCCTATATTTGTCCCTGCCGGAGGCTTCGGCCTTGGCTATGGCGATAAACGGTAGATGGAATAAGTGTTGTGGACCCGGGGGCAGTGCCCGGCGTCTCCACCATCAGCCTTCCAGGCTGGCGCTATGGGGACGAAACAGGCTCGACACGCATGGTAAAGATCTACTTTTTGCCCGGTATTGTTCCGCCGTCATCGGGCTGACTTTACAAGTGCCAACGATAACTCTGAGGTGCTCGCTGTTGCTGCATAAGCGATAAGCGCGGTCCGGGGGGTGCACCGGGCAACAGAAGCCCCCCCACCTGTTTCTTTTCTGAAACACCATCCCACGATAAAAGGTCGGGCTGGAAAATATGCAACCCGGCCCCTTGCGATTTCATGCCGCCTGTCGCACACCTGAGGTAACTTCCCAGATGCAACAGGTGATGGTGCTGTTCCATGAGTGATGATACCAACGGCTCCGACGGGCTCGGCCCCTCCATGCCAGCCAGCCTCCTCCCTTATGACCGCTGGATGGAGGATGCCCAGCGTATCGTCATGATCAAGGCGCTGGACCATGTCAGCGAACATGGCCTCCCTGGTGACCATCATTTCTACATGACATTCCGTACCGACATGCCGGGAGTGGACATCCCCTCCCGCCTCAAGGATCGCTACCCGGAAGAAATGACCATCGTCCTGCAACACCAGTTCCAGAACCTGACGGTGGACCATGACACCCGGACCTTCTCTGTCGGGCTGTCCTTTGGTGGCATCCCCAGCACCCTGCACATCCCTCTGGGAGCGGTCACGGCCTTTGCGGACCCTCACATCCATCTCGTCATGCATTTCACGCCCCAGCAGCACATGGCAGATGCCGACACTCCGACAGACCCTGACCTCCACGGAGGGGACAAGGGCGGTCTGGCCGAGGTCCACACCTTCCACCCCTCGGCAGACGAACCGAAGGCACATGCCGGAACCAGTGCAGGCCATGACGGTGACTCCCATGACCAGGAAAATGAGGGGGCGAAGGTTGTCAGTCTGGCAGCCTTCCGCAAGAAACCCTCAGGCAATGATCCCTCTGGAACCCCTGATGACAGGGACCGCTGAGCAGGGACCGGGCGTGTGACCCTGTCCTCCCTCTCCTGGCGCTCCCATGGGTCACGATGGGCAGAGCTGGTCTTTTTTTCTGCCGTGATTTCCGGCCTCTTCATGCTGCTGCATCTGACAGCGGGCATGATGCTGGGCCCCATGGCGGCCGGCATCATCCTGTCGATCAGGAACCGTGGCGTCACCATCAAACCCGTTTTCTTTACCATGGCACAGGCCATACTGGCCTGTGTGGTCGTCAACAGCCTGACAGGCTCTGTCCTCCACCACATCATGTCCCACTGGATACTGGTTCTTTTCAGTGTCCTCTCCGTCATCCTTGTCAGTTTTTCCACGGGGGCCTGTCTGGCCTGGTTCGGGGTCATGCCGGGGACGACGGCCCTCTGGGGCACATCACCGGGCGCAGCCTCCACCATGGTCATGCTCTGCGGGTCTTTCGGAGCTGATACAAGGCTGACAGCCTTCATGCTCTATTTCAGGGTCATCATGGTTGCCGTTGCCACGTCCCTGATTTCATGGATCGTCATACGCACGGGCCACGCCACTCCCACGCCCGCACCAATGCGAGGCAACCTGCTACCTACACTGCTGCTTGTCGCCATCAGTACAGTCATCGGCCTCAGGCTGCGTTCACCAGCGGCAACACTTCTGCTGACCATTCTGACAGGTGCCACAGCCCAGCTGAGTGGCCTGTTCCAGATCAGCGCCCCTTTCTGGATCCGCATCCCGGCCTATCTGACCATCGGCTGGTCCATCGGGCTGCGTTTCACCGCACCCGTCCTGCGTTACGCACTCCGCTCCATCCCAGCGGTCGCCCTCTCCTCCATGACACTCATTGCCAGCTGCGCCCTGCTGGCCCTACCGGTAGCCCATTTCGCCCGGATTGACCTCCTCAGTGCCTACCTGGCCACAAGCCCGGGCGGGCTGGACACCATCATCGTCATCAGCGCCAACGTCCCGATTGCCCTGCCCTTCATCATTGCCATGCAGACAGCCCGGATGCTCGCTATCATCACGCTCGGGCCAGCCATTGCCCGTCCCCTTGGGCGATGGCTGGAACGCCATACCAGCCGCACGGCCGCCATGCCTGAGCAGATGGAGCAGCTGCCCCGCTCCCCTTCCACAAGCAAGTAACCCCGGAAGAGGGCACGGCCACGCCGCCTGCTGGCATGACGGCAAAGAAAAACCCTCCACGAAGGAGGGTTTTTCCATATTCCAGCACTGCCTGAATGGGTTGAGCCCCCATCCTATCTCAGAGCATCAAACTCACTGACTGCATCCGCCTGATAAGACCGGCGGGCCTTTTCGAGGTACTCTTCCCACTTCGGAACGTAATAGCCGTATCCAGCCGGATTCTGGAAGAACCAGTGACGCCAGGCATGGAAGACATGATCATGCTCACGATAGGCCGGATCATTCAGCAGATGCCGCGCAGCAGGTGGCTTGGCCGCATGAAAATGGACGATGGTAGCGTTGTCATCCACCCCCCAGTAAGGCTTCCAGTTGAAGCGGGCGGAAAGTGGGCTCCACTGTGCATTGTAGAAAATGCGCAGCAGCTCCTGATCATACCCAGCCACATGGTCCAGATTATCGCACAGGAAATCCACCATTGCTGGCAGGTCGCGGCGCATACGCTCGAGGTTCATCACCATGACCCCCGAGTTCATGTCCACGTAGTAATCCTGCTTGCCGAACTGCCCGCAAGCCGCAAAGATTTCCGGCGTGCAGAACTCGACCTGCGGGTCCTTCAGGAACATCACGTCACAGTCGGTGTACAGGACGTACTGGTCATCCTGCTCCAGCAGGGGCAGCTCCAGCCGCATGAAGGCACCAGCCGCCGTAAAAATGTAATTGGGCCATTCCGGTTTGAGGCGACGCTGGGCCTCCAGCAGGCGGTCATAGAAATGCAGACGGTGAAAAATGACATTCACCCCGGCAGCCCGCATCTCCCGCGTGAAGTCACATTCGTTTCCATCAAACACCATGTGCGGGATCAGCGTCGTATTCTCACGGGCCGACTGTACGGCAGCCCGGATACAATCAATAAAACCATGATCAGGGTCGTTGGACAGTGTCTTCTCTGTAATCGCAAAAAACCACTTCATCCCTCAACGCTCCCTGACACCCAGTCTCTCAGAATCATATGATCATTCATTCGCCATGCCCCACTGACACGTCACCAGTTCCGGGAAATCAGCCAGAACTCTTCGGACGTCAGCGTCACCGTCCCCTGTCCTGCCGTATCTGCGGCGGCTCTGGCAAGAGCATGTATACGCTCGATCAGGATCGTTTTGCGCTGATGCGCCTCAGAGGTCTCCCTCTCCCCGGCCAGCGTCTGCAGGGCCAGCTCGGCAGCACGGGCAACACGGCCTGCATCCAGCGCAGCGTAAGACATGATCTCGTCCTTCAATTCCTACCAATAAAACCATTCCCCCGCCTCGGGCAGGTACAGAACGGAGCAGCTCCAGCTGCCAGCCAATATAATCCCCTCTACAGTAGTCCCGTTTCCTTCCTTTTTTCAATCCCCTACCTTCCATTAAACCTCTTTTATAACGTGATCTTTACTTATAAAAACCAGGCTCCTCTCTGCCCTCCATCATTTCCATGATAGGGAGAGGAAGCTCACGCATGTCCCTGTTCAGGAAGCCCCCATGATACGCACTGCCCCGTCCTCTACCCTGCGTATGGTCCGCCTCTGCCTTGCCCTGCTCCTCCCTGCCCTTCTGGCAGCCTGCGCCACACGTCCCAGCGGCAACAGCCCGACCATGCCCGTGCTGGAGGAACAGGCAGACTATCAGGCCCATGCCCGCTCGCACTACACACCGCCCGGCCCGCCTGAAGACCCCTGGGGACCTTACATCAATGAAGCATCAAACCGTTTCGATGTGCCTGCTGAATGGATCAGGGCCGTCATGCATCAGGAATCAGGGGGGCATCTGTATGACCGTTATGGCAACTTCATCACCTCCACGCCCGGCGCCATGGGGCTGATGCAGATCATGCCACCCGCCTATGACGACCTGCGGACCCAGTACAATCTGGGACCTGACCCCTACGACCCGCACGACAACATTCTCGCCGGAACAGCCTATATCCGCCAGATGTATGAAATATACGGCTCTCCCGGCTTTCTGGCTGCCTATAATTATGGCCCGGGCAGTCTGGACCACTACCTCCGCCAGAACAGGGCCCTCCCACGGGAGACACGCAATTATGTGGCGGCCATTGCCCCCAAGATCATGGGCATCTGGCCGCATCAGCGCTCCCGCAATGACCTCATCGTGGCCCGCCATGACAGGACGGCGCAGGGGCCCGCCCGCATGGATACGGCCACACCTCTGGATGGTGGTGGGAGCTATGACGAAACCACCACGGCCGGACAGGCTGTCCAAACAGCCGAAACACAGGATATCCGGGCCGCATGGGCCGCCCGCGGTTTTTCCTCCCCTCAGCCGCAGCCAGCAGCTCCCATCGCCCGGCCCCATTCGCCTCCACCACGCTCCTTTCCGCCAGAACCACAGAGAAATACGCTGCGCATCCAGTCCATTCCCCTGGCTGATGCCCCAGCCAGACGGAGGGGAGCAACAGACATGCTGGCCGAATCAACCCATGACTGGGCCATCCAGCTGGGGAGCTATGCTGGTGAAAAACAGGCCCTCATGGTTGCCACACAGCTACGCCCCCGCATTACCCCCATTGCCGGCGGGGCCTCCGTCCATGTCATGCCCGTTCGTACGGCCAGAGGTACACTCTACCGGGCCCGGCTCATCAACCTGACGCACAGCCAGGCTACCGGGGCGTGCAGGCATCTGCGGGGGACCATAGACTGCCTGACAATTCCCCCCAACGCTCCCTGACCATCATCGGAGGAACACACGGGACATGCCGCACACACCACACCATGTCGGCACGGCCAGGCCACTCCGGCTCGCTGATGATGTCACCAGCACGGCCCTCTATGCCGGGCCAGGTGACTGTTACCGCTATACGCTCAGGCGTATCTGGAATGCGACAGGGCCCCTCATCATGTGGATCATGATGAATCCCTCTGTCGCCACGGAATATGGAGATGACCGTTCCGTGGCCAAATGCCAGCGTTACAGTCGGCAATGGGGTTATGGCGGCATGTTCGTGGGCAACAGCTTCGCCTATCGCTGCACGGACCAGAAACGCCTTCTCAAAGTTGCCGACCCCGTCGGCCCGGAGACCGACCACTACCTGCTGGACATGGCCGGACAGGCTGAACTCATCGTGCTGGCCTACGGCACCCCGCAGGCCAAGGAGCTGCGCTACCGGGGACCTGAGGTGGCACGGCTGCTGCTCCGGGCTGGTCACAGGGTCACGGCCCTGCGGCTGAGCCGCAAAGGCCATCGCCCCGAACACCCGCTCTATCTCCCGGCGGACCTTACACCCGTCCCCCTGACGGCAGACGATTTCTGATCCACCTCCCACCACGCAGACAGGGCTTTCCCGCAAGGGGAGGCGCGCCCATCTGGCTTCAGACGCTTTCTGCGACCCAATTTTTCTTCTTTGTCTGACGGCCAATGCCGGGATTCAAACAGTTGCAAGGATCGAGCGAGCGGTAATGGGCGGCCATGCTCTGCGGAGCATGATAGAGGTGCCCCACATTATGCTCGGCCGGATAACGGGCTCCCCGTTTGTCCAGTATTGGCCACATCATGGTCGTCTCAACTTCCATGGGGTCTACACCAGGCCTGACAACATAATCCTGATGCATGACATGGCAGAGGAAGTGCCCATAATAGAGCTTCAGCAGCAGCTGGTCGTCCACCTCCGGCGGAAGACGCTCCTGCCACTCCCAGTCATTGCGGCGCAGAGCGACATCCAGTGCCATCATGCCACCCGTCTTCCTGCCATGAACAGCCACATACCGGTTTGCTGCCCCCGCCGCCGCAAACCGGTGCAGAAAAGCCAGCGTCCCCTCCTGCGCCGTACACTCAAAGAAGGCACCCTCCACCTCCTGCCCTTCGGTAAAGAAGCTCTCCAGCCATGGGCGGACCTGCCGGGCCAGCGTGCCAGATACACGCAGCATGAGGTGATGGTCATATCTCTCGTGATAGGCCCTCATGCGGGCTGGCACCTGCGAAGGCAGGAACCGGCTGCCAGACTGCATGAGCAGGTCGCTCAGCCCGTCCGGTACCCATGAGAAACGCCGGGCGAAGGCATCCACACGAGCCTTCAGACGGAACATGAGCGGCAGATGTTTCGTTCCCAGAAAGCGGATCAGCGCCACGGTATCCCGCCCGTATTCATCCGCAATGGCAAAAGCATCCCGATGCATGTATTCACCCGCAACGGGCAGCTCCTCAAACGCCGTCAGAAGATGCCGCCGGACCTTTTCCAACGTATCGGTCCGGTTGGTGCCAAGATAGAAGACGGCCGTATCCTTCGCTGCCGGGAAGGTATCCAGCCGCACGGCAAAGACGATCAGCTTTCCCGCATTACCGGATGCCTCGAACAGACGGCCCGGGTCCGCATTGTAACGCCCCGGGGATGCCTCATCGACCTGGCGGATACGGTTGACGTAATCATCATCATGGGCCTTTCTCGTGCCCGACCAGTCCACATCATCCGGGCTGTAACGACCATGTTCCAGCGCATCCAGCACGGATTCTGCCACAGCTTCATCCGGGAAGCGGATGCCCAGATGATTGACCAGATTCAGCCTGCCCTCGGCATCCACCTGTCCATAGAGGGCCATTTCCGTATAAGCCGGACCACGCTGCACCAGGGCCCCGCCCGAGTTGTTGCTCACCCCCCCGAGGACAGAAGCCCCGATGCAGGAAGACCCGATGACCGAATGGGGTTCCCGCCCCAGCGGAGCCAGTTTTTCTTCCAGCTCGTAAAGATCCGCCCCCGGCAGGCAGACAACCTGTCGGCCTTCTCCCAGAAGCTGGATACCTTTCAGCCTGCGTGTGCTGATGAGAATGATCGGCCTGTCATAATCGTTGCCATCCGGTGTGGAGCCGCCCGTCAGCCCTGTATTGGCCGCCTGCATGAGAATGATGCGCCCTGATTCCACCGCCAGCTTCGAGACACGCCACAGCTCAACCAGAGAGCCGGGAATAACGACGGCTTCCACCCGGCCATCACCAAACCGGAACCCCTTGCGGTACCCGTAGGTCGCACTTTCCGAGGTCAGGACATATCTGGTGCCAACAACAGATTTCAACTCGCCAACAAGATCGACCATTCCATCCTCTTTCCGCCCCCTTCCTTCACGATCAACTCCGGGAAGGAAAGGGCACATCCATGAAACAAGATGTGACATTACCTCTTTCAATGCGATGAAAACCATAGAAAGGCCCTTTGGGCCGCCCTGTTTTCCTGTCAAAGAAATGTGAAATGCCTTTCGGCACCAGTATTACCTAGTCCGCCCGAAAAGTTTCTCCAGCCCGTCCTTGTCCAGCTTCAACCATGTCGGACGGCCATGAGGGCAGGTATTGGCCCGGGGATGCTGCTCCATGCCCCGCAACAGAGCCTCCATTTCCTCCTGCTTGAGAATACGGCCGGCACGGATGCTGCCATGACAGGCCATCCGGGCCATGATGGCTTCAAACCGCCCATCCAGACTGTCTGTCTGCCGGGCTGGCAGGTCAGGCATCTGCACGAGTTCATCCGCCACATCCCGCAGAAGGCCCGCCACGTCACTACCGCTCAATGGGGCGGGCAGACTGCGGACCAGAACGCTCCCACTGCCAAAAGATTCTATCTCCAGACCAAAACGGGCCAGCTCCTCCGCACATCGTGACAGCGCCTCGGCCGCCCCATGCGGCAGATCAACCACCTCCGGCATCAGAAGGGCCTGCGCCTGCACGGCCCCTTCAGCAAAACGGGCACGCAGGCGCTCATGGGTCAGACGCTCATGGGCAGCATGCTGGTCTGTCAGAATCAGGTCACCATCCGGGGCAATCGAGAGAATATAGGTGGCATGAATCTGCCCGATCGGCATACCAAGTGGCTGCTCCGGCTGTCTGCCGCCAACAGACGGATGAGGCACCTCCTCCCCTCCGCCATCTTCCACCTGCGCAACCCGGCCCGACGTCACATAACCCTGCTGCGGCTCTGCAAGGCCGGGAGCAGACTGCCGCTCCATCACGGCAGACGAAGCAAAACGGCGAACGGACGTCCCCAGACCAAGATCAGCCGGAGGAACGGCCCGGGCGCCCGTATGATCATATGAATAGGACGTACCCGGCACATTCTGCCCAATGGAAGCTGCCCGGCGGCCAATGATGCCAAGATCGGCCTGTATGCCTCCACCGTCCCCGGCGCTACGGGCCAACGCACGCCCCACAGCCCCAATGACAAAAGCTCTCACCTCGGCCTCATCCGCAAACCGCAGCTCTGTCTTGGCAGGATGGACATTCACATCCACACGATCAAGCGGAAGGCGCAGATGCAGCAGGAGAACAGGGAAACGCCCTTTCTCGATCACGGGCCGATAGGCCACCCGTATGGCAGTCCGCAGGATGGGGTCCATCACAGGGCGATTATTGACCAGCATGAACTGGCCGCTGCCTGTCCGCCTAGTTTCACCCGGACCACAGATATACCCGCCCAGCCGCATGGGGCCACGCTGCTCATCAACCGTCAGAAGGCCATCTTCGGGCACATCAAGAATGCTGGCCACACGGGCACGGACATCCTGCGGCGGCAGATTGAAGATCTCCCGCCCATCCATGACGAAACTGATGGCACAATCCGGCGCACTCAACGCCACACGCCGCATGACGGCTTCAGCGTGATTGCCCTCCACTCTGGCTGTCTTGAGAAATTTGCGGCGGGCCGGTGTCGCAAAGAACAGGTCCCGCACCACAACACGGGTCCCCACAGAACCAGCAGAAGGCACCGGCCCGCTGACAACACCCCCCTGCACGGAAAGCTCCCAGGCCGTTTCAGCCGTTTCTGTCCGTGATGTCAGGAAAAGGCGGGCACTGGCCCCGATGGATGGCAGCGCCTCCCCCCGAAACCCCAGTGTTTTTATGGCCGTCAGGTCATCATCCGGCAATTTGGAGGTACAGTGCCGCTCCACCGCCAAGGGCAGCTCCTCGGCTTCCATCCCCCGGCCATTATCCCGGACATCAATCAGCTCACAGCCGCCCCCCCGCAGGGTGACCTCAAGACGGGTCGCCCCGGCATCCAGCGCATTTTCCACCAGTTCCTTGAGCGCCGCCGCCGGGCGCTCCACCACCTCACCAGCGGCAATAAGATCCACAACATGGCTGGAAAGACGGCGGATGACAGGCCTCATCATGACTTCTCCTCAGACAGGAGGCAGAACAGGACGGAACACCAACCGCAAAAGGAGAGCCTGGAAGCTCTTATTTGCCACCCTTCCGCAGGGTCGGCGTGGCGCCTTCAGCAAAGCTCTGCCCCAGGGCCGCATTCTTCTGGATGCGGCGATTTTCCGCTTCGCCATCCACGACATTGCCAGCCCGGCCACCCCGCCAGAAAAGAAGACTGTCCACAAATCCAGCATCAGCATCGCCAAGTTCGGCATTGTTCGGACCACGGGCCGCCGATGTGGCCCGCTGGACAAGGGCCTCCTGCCCGACGCTCTCCGTCCCCTCATTGGGGTGAAGAGCGACATCCGGGGCCAGCGTCTCCAGCGCCTGCATACGGGGACTTTCATCCGGGCGGTTGGCACTGGCTGCCCCCGGAAGGGCCAGTTTCTCCGAGGGTGGCATGGAGAGTGGCGCACGGGTCGTCACGGCGTATTCATCCGGCAGGCTGCGCTGAAGGCCGAAGCCACGCGCCACATCACTGCCGGAGCACCCAGCCAACGCCAGCCCGAACGTGGCCAGAACACCCAACCGGACTCCGTGACGTATAACTGAAGGAGCAAAAAGCCGCATGACAGGTTCCCGCACTGCACTCACAAAAAGACGCCCAATCCTATAGGGCCTGCCTGCAATGGGCAAGCCGGTTGTCACTTCAGCCATTCCGGCTCCGCCGCTCCGCCAGAAAGGAGTCCAGCAGCCACAGGCCAACACCACAGACAATGCCGGAATCCGCAATGTTGAAAACATACCAGGACCATCCCCCGACATGAAAATGCAGGAAATCCACTACGGCCCCGTAATGAAGACGGTCTATCACATTGCCAATGGCGCCCCCGATGATCCCGCCGCAGGCAAGACTGACCAGCCGACGGCGTGACCGCAGAAGAACGACCAGAAGCCCCAACACTGCCAGCAGGGAGATGGCAATGAACAGCCAGCGTCCGTGCCCGCCGAACATGCCGAACGTCACGGCGTGATTCCATACCATCGTGAAGCTGAAGCAGGGCATGACATCCATGGTCCCCCGTGCCGGCAGGTTCAGCCCGTAGAGAATCCATGCCTTGCTCGCCTGGTCCACGAACAGGACAGCAAGAGCCGTTACCAACCCGACCAGCCGCCACCGTGGCGACCCCGGTACAGGGGCCGGGGATGCGCCGCTCCCTGTACCTTCAGCCCGGGCCGACCTCATGCACTCACCGCACCAAAACAGCGCAGGCAGAGATGGCTGTGGTCCTCATTCTGCCCGACATCAGGCAGGACACGCCAGCAACGGGCACATTTCTGCCCGTCCGCACGGCTGACCCTCACCTCATCCTCGGCCTGACCCGGCTGCACATGGACCTCGGACGCCAGGCAAAGCTCCGCCCAGTCGATCCCTTCGGACACGACCTGCTCATCGGCCGTCAGGGGCAGATGGACCTGGGCCTCCAGCGAGGAGCCGATCAACCCTTCCCGGCGGGCGACTTCCAGAGCCGTGGTGACACGGCGGCGGACCTGACGCAGGGTCTCCCACCGTCCGGCCAGTTCAGGATCATGCCAGCCTTCTTCCGGCACGAAGAAGCGCTCCAGATGCACGCTGCCTTCCTGCCCGAAACGGGCCTGCCACGACTCTTCCGCCGTGAAGACCAGAGCCGGGGCCAGCCACGTCGTCAGGGCACGGTGCAGCACGTCCAGCACGGTGCGGGCCGCCCGGCGTGCATGGGAGTCCGTCGGATCGCAGTAGAGGACGTCCTTGCGGATGTCGAAATAGAAGGCCGACAGCTCATTGTTGCAGAAATTGTGCAGCAGCGGATAGACGCCGTTCCACTGATGGGTCTTCACCGCCTCCTGCACACGCTGGTACAGCTCGTACAGACGGTGCAGAATGTACTGCTCCAACAGCGGCAGGGCCTTGCGGGCCTTCACCGTTGCCTTGTGGCGGAGGGCACGGGCCGCCTCGTCCGGGACCAGCCTGTCCAGCATCACGTCCACCGGGGCGGACACGTCATCCCAGCCCAGCGGCAGGGCCTCGGCCTGCGTGAAGCCATCCAGTGCCCCCAGCAGCCAGCGCAGCGTGTTCCGCACACGGCGGTACAGCTCGCCCTGCTGCTTGAGAATCTCCTGACTGATGCGGAGGTCCTCATTGGTATCAGAGTTCAGGACCCACAGGCGCAGCACGTCCGCACCCAGCGTCTTCGTCACGTCATCAGGCACGATGGTGTTGCCGAGGGACTTGGACATCTTGCGCCCCTGCCCGTCCAGCACGAACCCGTTCGTCACGACCGTCCTGTAGGACGCCACGCCTTCGGCCCCCACACTTTCCAGCAGGGAGGACTGGAACCAGCCGCGATGCTGGTCGGAACCTTCCAGATACAGGTCAGCCGGGTAGTTCACGCCCTCCTGATGCAGGACGAAACGATGGCTGCATCCGCTCTCGAACCAGACGTCAACAATGTCGAAAACCTGATCATAGTCTTCCGGATTGCGGCCTTCACCGAGATAGACGGCAGGGTCCGTGTCATACCAGGCATCCGCCCCACGCTCCCGGAAGCTCTGCACGATGCGGGACATCACATCGGCATCCCGCAGCACCTCACCGGTGCGTTTCTCCACGAACACGGCGATCGGCACGCCCCAGGACCGCTGGCGGGAGATGCACCAGTCCGGCCGCTGCTCGATCATGCTCGTCAGGCGGCGGCGGGAGCTGGCCGGTACGAAGCTGATGTCATCAAGGGCCTTCAGGGCACGCTCACGCAGGCCTGGGCCACCCTCATCCCCTTCACGGGGCTCCATGGCGATGAACCACTGCGGCGTGGCCCGGAAAATCACCGGCTTCTTGGACCGCCACGAATGGGGATAGGAATGGACGATCTCCGCCCGGGCCATAAGGCCACGGGCCGGGGCACCGTCCTGCCGGGCCTGATCCCGCACCTGTGTCAGCAGATCACATACGGGCTGCGTGGCCTTGAAGACATGAACACCCCCAAGCTCCGGCATCCAGTCCACATAGGTTCCGTTGTCGCAGACCTCTTCCGTCACTTCCACGCCGTGGGCACGGCAGAGCATGAAGTCGTCATGACCATGCGCCGGGGCCATGTGCACCAGACCAGTACCGGCATCCGTCGTGACGAAATCACCAAGCAGCAGCGGCACGTCATAATCAAACCCACGCCCCCGCAGCGGATGGGCGAACACGGCTCCTTCCAGCGCACGGCCGGGAAGGGTGTGAAGGACCTCATGCCCGGTAACGCCTGCGCCGGAGAGGAAGTCTTCCAGACGGTCCACGGCCACGATCAGCTTTGCCCCAACCGGCACGAGGCTGTCCTCGGCCACGCCGGTGACATGGATGACCGTGTAGGTGATGTCCGGCCCGGCAGCGAGTGCCCGGTTGACGGGGATCGTCCACGGGGTCGTGGTCCAGATCACGGCCGAGGCACCGGAGAGCAGCTGCCCTTCCGTCGGGTCCTTCACATTGGGGAAAGCCACGAACAGGGTCGTGGAGGTGATGTCGTGATATTCGACTTCCGCCTCGGCCAGGGCCGTCTTCTCGACCGGACTCCACATCACGGGGCGCAACCCACGATAGAGACGGCCATTGAGAAGGAACTTGCCGATTTCCTCGGCAATCTGCGCCTCGGAGGCGAAGTCCATCGTCACGTAGCGGTTGTCCCACTCCGCCTGGATGCCCAGACGCTTGAAGTCCTCCCGCTGGGCCTCCACCCACTTTGCGGCATATTCCCGACACTCCGCACGGAACTGGAGAACCGGCACGGCATCCTTGTCCTTGCCCTTCCGGCGATATTCCTCCTCGACCTTCCACTCGATCGGCAGGCCGTGGCAGTCCCATCCCGGCATGTAGCGCACCTGCGCCCCATTCATGCGCTGGGCACGGTTGATGACGTCCTTCATCACCTTGTTGAGGGCATGGCCGATATGGATATGCCCGTTGGCATAGGGCGGGCCATCATGCAGCGTGAAGATGCTGTCTGCCCGACGTCCGGCCTCCGCTATCTGGCCATCCAGCCCCGTCTCCGCCCAGTGGGCCAGCATGTCCGGTTCCCGCTTTGGCAGGTTGCCCCGCATGGGGAAAGACGTCTTGGGCAGGAAGACCGTTCCCCGGTAACGCTCCTGCTGCTCACGGAAAACGGTATCGGTCTTTTCTACAGGCTCAGACATGGAATAGGTGCGCCAGCTCTCAGTACGGGATAAAAATAACTGTACTTATGGAGAGAGCCTGCCGTCCCGGTCAACCCCCTGTCTTGCCGAGCACCTGCTTCGCCTGTGCGGCATCTGCCGCAATATGGGCCTTCAGCTCATCAAGGGAGGAAAAGCGTTTCTCGTCCCGGAGCAGAGCAACCAGCTCCACCCCCAGAATCTGGCCGTACAGGTCCTCATCCACATCGAAAAGATGAGCCTCCAGCCGGCTCTCCCGCCCGTCATTGATGGTCGGGCGGCGGCCAAGATTGGCCACGCCGGGCACGAGCCGGCCGTCCGGCATCTGCACCCTCACGGCATAGACACCCCTGGCAGGCTCCAGATGCTCCTTCAGCGCAATGTTGGCTGTCGGGAACCCCAGAAGGCGCCCCCGCTGATCCCCCTGGACCACCTCTCCCGTGATGGCCCAGTTGCGCCCCAGAAGCTCCGCTGCCTTCTCGGGATAACCCTCCTGAAGGAGACGGCGTATCCGGCTGGAAGACACCGGCCCTGCCACATCCGCCAGCTGCGGGACGATACTGACGCCCACACCATGCTCCACCAGAAGCTGCTCCAGAAACGTGACATCACCCTCCCGCCGGTGCCCGAAGGCGAAGTCCGCCCCACAGGCCACATGAGCCACATGCAGCCCCTCGATCAGCACATCCCGCACGAAGGCCTCGGCACCCAGATGGGAAAAAGCCTCATCAAACTCTGCCTGCACGATGCAGCTTACGCCCTGTTCCTTCAGGGCGGCGGCACGCACCTCCGGCCGCATGAGACGGAAGGGTGGGTCCTGCGGACGGAAAAAAGACCGTGGATGTGGCTCGAAGGTCAGCACCCCCAACCGACAGCCGGGGCGAGCCATCTTCAGGCTCTGAAGCAAATGGACATGACCTCGATGCACGCCATCAAAATTGCCCAGAGCCACGGCCGCACCCCAGCAGGAGCGGGGCACGGCCCGCCAGTCTGTGCAGAAAGTCATATGGGTATCATCGGGTCTTCAGGTGCCGGAACTGTTCCGCAGAGCGGGATCAGCGGGAACGGTGGCTTTCATCATCAGCCATACGGGCATCCGGCTGCTGATGGGGCGCTGCCGTACCCTGCTGGGGCTGGGGCGGGGACAGACGTTCGTCAGCCTGCTGCGGGGCGGCGGTTCCCTCCCGGTCATCCTCGGCCATGCCCTTCTTGAAGGATTTGATCCCCTTGGCGAAATCGCCCATCAGGCTGCTGATCTTGCCGCCACCCCCGAACAGCACCAGTACAATAACGGCAAGGATTATCCAGTGAATCGGACTCATGCTGCCCATAGGACCATACTCCCTGATAAGGTTGAGGCGTCCCCCATGTGGCAGGGGCGTACTGATTGTGCAACCCCCGGCCCATGGGCCCACCCATGTCGTGAAGGCATCCTAGCGCATTGGCAGGATAAAACCATAGGTGGGATATGCACGCCTGCCCATACTTCCTGCCGGGGCCCACCAGACCCGGACCAGCGACCAGTCCCCCCTTGGGGAGATGTCCTCCACCGGCACGCTGTGCTCAATACGCCCGCCAACCCAGTTGGCATGATCCACTTCAATCCGCCGCCTCGTCCGCAGGCGCCGCACGACCGACACATGCCCATCCGGAATACGGGAGCTTGCCCGGAACACCAGCACACTCCCCGGCTGTGGCCTGTGGCTACGCTGGTAATGGCCCCGGGCTTCCCACCACCAGCTGGCAGCCCGCCCCCGCAGGTTGACCCCACTCACCTGCCGCGCATAAGGCGCACACTGCACCGGCCCATGGTAGGATCCGACCGAGCTGCATGCTCCGAGAGTGAGGCAGACACACAGGGCCAGCACCTCCTTCCGGCGGTCCCACATCTGCCATCCCTGCATGACAGCCCCGCTTTTCTGCATGGTCCACCTCACGCTCTGCCCATTCTCGCCAGACATCAGCCTAACCGGACATTGAGGCTGAATCTGGTTCCTGCCCAACGGAACATCACAGGGACCGGAATCCGATAATCAAATCTTCCGCATCCTCCCTGTCCATTCCAAGCGCCTTCTCCGCAACATCCTGCGAAAAACCGTTGCGGGCAAAAATGGCCAGTACCTTCATGTGTTCCTTCTCCGGCCTGTCGGGCCTGTGGAATGGCCCGACCGCCCTTTTGCGAGCCAGGATGAGTGCGGCGGCCAGTTCGGCCTGATGGGCCTGCTCCTCCCCTGCCTCTCCCAGGCTCTCATCCACCGCCTGCCGGACCGTCTCACCATCAACGCCCCTTGCCTGAAGATGGGCCTGCACAGCTCGGCGGGACCGCCCGGCACGGGCCAGATTGCGGGACCTGGAACGGGAAAAGGCCGCATCATCCACAGCTCCGAGGCGCCCCATCTCCTCCACGATCTGGTCGATAACCGGCAGGCAGACGGCCTCATGTGCAGCGACCTCCTCGGCAAACATGCCAGCCCGGGCAGCCCGTACCCCCCAGCGGCGAACACGCCGCTGCAACATCTGCCGCAAGCTTTGCCGGGTCGTGGCAAAGCGGGCCAGATGGGCCAGAGCTGCGTCTTTCAGGCTCTGATAATCTGGTGAAGGTGGGATAACATCCATGCGATCAGTCCATAACTTGCTCTTGCCCTGCCCGTCCAAAATCTTCATCACTGGTAACAGGCCTCTCCATAGTACCCGCCAGTGAGTTCTCATGCACGCACAACACTCCATCCTGCCCCGGACCGGGCGCCTGAAGGAAGAAATGCACGCCACGGCCTCCCGTTATCCCGGCCCCGGTGGAGCTGTTGCCGTCCTGCATGAGGGGGAAGTGATCGCCCGGCACTGCTGGGGCTATGCCTCGCTGGAACGCCGCCTGCCTTTCACGCCCGCAAGCCTGTTCCGCATCTGTTCCATCACCAAGCAGTTCACCTGCGCCACCCTGCTGGACCGTTACGAAAACCCGGAAACCCTGGCCCCATACATCCACAGGCGGCTGCCCCGGCTCCGCTCCGACCCGCCCACTGTCACACAGCTGGCTCACAACCAGTCCGGCCTGCGGGATTACTGGGCCGTGGCCATGCTGCATGGTGCCGCCATTGAAGGCACATTCAGCCCGGCGGATTCCGACAGGGTCATCACCGGGACACGGTCCCTCCAGTTTCTTCCCGGCACATCCTATTCCTACGTCAATCAGAATTTCCGTCTGATTTCCGAGGCGATGGAAGAAGAAAGCGGGCTGAGCTTTGCCGAGCTGCTCCAGCAGCATGTTTTCGACAGGGTCGGCATGAGGCGGGCCATCCTGGCGGCGGAAACCAGCGCCCTGCCCGATGGCACAACCGGCTATGAGGGGACACAGGAGGGCGGCTATTGGCCCGCCCGCAATCACATCTACTGGACAGGGGATGCCGGGATGGCAGCCTCGCTCGATGACATGATCGCCTGGGAACGTTTCATCGACCAGCAGCGTGATGACCCCGAAGGCCTCTATAACCGCATGAGCCGCCCCGTCCTGTTCGATAACGGGCACAAGGCGCCTTACGGCTTCGGGCTGCAGCATGGCACCATCGCAGGCCATGAGGTCACAGCCCATGGCGGCGCCCTGCGGGGCTGGCGGTCCCACCGGCTGCACTGTGCCGCCTTGCGCCTCTCTGTCGTGGTCCTCTTCAACCACATGTCCCCGGCCCAGCAGGCCGCCGCCAACCTGTTCCGGGCCTTTCTGGGAGAAGAGGGAAAACCGGCTGCCCGGCAGGCCCCCTCTGGCAGACAGGCTCCCCATGCACTGGAGGGCCTCTGGCTGGATGAGGAAACCGGCCTCTCCGCCCGCATCACCGCAGCAGCACCGGGCAAGCTTCAGCTCCGCTACCTCATGCTGCCGGAAACGCTGGACATCATCTCCCCCCAGCTTGCCGAGGCCGGGAACCTCCGTGTGCGGCATATACAGGGCGAACACATGCAGGCCAGCACACAGGAAATCCCTACGCCCCACATCATCATGGAACGGCCAGGGGAGAACCGGCATGCCCTGCTCCGCCCCTACCCTGCCAGCCCCCAGCCCGACCCGGAAGAACTTGCCGGAGACTATGAATGTGAGGAGCTGGACGGCTCCCGTTTCACCATCACCAGCCAGAGCGGGCTGCTGCATGGCGGGTTCTCCGGTTTTCTGGGAACAGGGCGGATGGAACGGCTGACTGGACTGGGACCGGACCTGTGGGCCTTCCCCTGCCCCCGGGCTCTGGATCACACCCCGCCCGGCGACTGGACCCTCCACTTCGAACGGCGGAACGGGCGCCTCCACCAGCTGCGTGTCAGCTGCTGGCTGGCACGGAATCTCATCTATCGGCGGCTGCCGGACTGAAGGCCATGCGTCCGGCTGCAAAGCCCTCCATGGCCTGCCTGCAAAACAGGGTTTGACGATTCCCCGTTCTGCAAGCAGTATGGTCGGGCAGCTCCCCCTGATCTGAAAACCGGACAGGGGTATTTTCCGTTGGAGGCATGGAACTGATGCGCCACCGGATACGGGCTGTATGTCGTTGATTTTTCAGACCGGGAACGCGTCCACCATGATCGCCTCCATCATGCCGAACTACAAACGCTTTGACCTTGCCTTTGAGCATGGCGAAGGCCTCTGGCTCACCGGCACGGATGGACGACGCTATCTGGACTTCGGGGCTGGCATTGCCGTGTCCTCCCTTGGCCACAGCCACCCGGCCCTCGTGAAGGCCATCACCGAACAGGCCAGCAAAGTCATCCACGTCTCAAACCTCTATCAGGTTCCACAGGCCAGGGCCCTGGCGGACATGCTGGTGGCGAACAGCTTTGCGGATTCAGTCCTCTTCTGCAATTCCGGTGCGGAGGCCAATGAGGGCCTCATCAAACTGATCCGGCGGGCCCAGTACAAAAATGGTCACCCTGAACGCACACGCATCATCTGTTTCAACAATGCCTTTCATGGACGGACACTGGCCACCATTTCCGCAACCGGCAACCCGGCCTATCTGGAAGGGTTCGGCACACCGGTGGAAGGGTTCGACCATGTGCCCTTCAACGACCTCAACGCCGTCCGGGCCGCCGTGACAGACCAGACAGCCGGCATCCTGCTGGAACCCGTGCAGGGGGAAAGTGGCATCCGGGCAGCAGACCATGAATTCCTGCAGGGCCTCCGTGCCCTGTGCGATGAGAAAGGCCTCTATCTGGGCATTGATGAGGTACAGAGCGGCATGGGCCGTACCGGTACGCTCTTCGCCTTCGAGCAGGCAGGCATCACACCGGATGTCGTGTCCTCCGCCAAAGGCATTGGCGGGGGCGTACCGCTCGGGGCTGTACTGGCCCGTGAAGACCTGGCCCAGCACCTCACACCCGGCACGCATGGCACCACTTATGGCGGCAACCCACTGGCCTGCTCGGCCGGGCTGGCCGTGCTGAAAGAGATTCTGTCACCCGGCTTTCTGGAGCATGTCCGCAAGACCGGTGCCGCCTTTGGCACAATGCTTGAAGCCTGCGTGAGGGAATATCCCACCATTTTCGAGGAAGTCCGTGGTGTCGGACTGATGCGGGGCCTGCGCTGCCGCATCCCTGTCGGGGATGTTCTGGCCGCTGTCATGGCCGAGGGCCTTCTGGCCATAGGCGCAGGGGACAACGTGCTGCGTCTGGTTCCGCCCCTCATTGCAACCGAGGCTGACTGTCAGGAAGCCTGCACCCGCATCGGGCGTGCTGCTCACGCCCTTGCCAACAAGTAAGGAGACACCTGCGTGAGTACCACCAAGGCCTCATCGCCCCGTCACTTCCTGGACATCAAGGACCACTCCACCGAGACACTGCGGCACATCCTCACGCTCGCCGCACGGGTCAAGGCTCTCCAGCAGGGGCGCAGACATCCGCTCTGCCCCGGCCAGCCACTGGCCGGCCGTGCGCTGGGGCTGATGATGTCCCGCCCCTCCACCCGCACCCGTGTCTCCTTTGAAGTCGGGATGAAACAGCTTGGCGGGACCGTCAACGTGCTGGCTCCATCCGACATGCAACTGGGGCGTGGAGAAAGCATTGCCGATACGGCCCGTGTCCTCTCCCGTTTTCTGGATGTCGTCGTGCTGCGCACGGGCAAGGATGCCAACCTGCGTGAGCTGGCCCGCTGGAGCAGCGTGCCGGTCATCAACGGGCTGACACCGATCTCCCACCCTGTACAGATTCTGGCCGACATCCTTACCTTTGAGGAACACAGGGGGCCGATCACCGGCAAAAAACTGGCCTGGATCGGCGATGGCAACAATGTTGCCACCTCCATGATCGAGGCAGCAGCCCGACTGGGCTTCACCCTGCATCTGGCCACACCGGAAGGGGAGTTCACCCCGTCCGAAACCGCAGTGCAATGGGCCCGGGACAATGGCGGTGACATCCGCCTGACGCATGACCCCAAGGAGGCCGCAGCAGGAGCGGATGCCGTCATCACGGACACATGGGTCAGCATGGGGGATGAAGATGCGGAAAAACGCCTAAGGCTGTTCCGCCCTTACCATGTGGATGAAACCCTCATGGCGCTGGCCTCACCCCAGGCCCTGTTCATGCACTGCCTGCCTGCCCATATAGGGGAAGAAGTCAGCAAGGCCGTGTTCGAAAGCCCGGCCTCCATCGTGTTTGATGAAGCCGAAAACCGCCTGCATGCCCAGAAAGGGCTTCTGCTCTGGTGCATGGAGAAGGATGATCTTTCGGCCTATCAGGGCTAGACCCTTCCGCCTGATGCCTGCCCCGGAGGGGGTACGGCATCAGGCCAGACAGGCCCGACAGAGAGGATTGTGACCCCGGTGACAGAAACCACCACGCCCGCAGCAACGCCCCGCCCGCATGATGTCCCCGACCTCACGGTCGCCCATGCCATCACACCGTTCCATCTTGGCCATGTGCCAGTACGGGGGCGGCTGATCACACTTGGCCCGCTGGCCGGGGCCATCCTCTCCCGCCATGATGAACTGCCAGAACCGGTCCGCCTCCTTGGCGGACAGGCGCTCGCCCTCGTGGCAGCCATGGCGACGGCCCTCAAATTCAAAGGGTCCTTCTCCCTTCAGGTCAAAGGAGACGGACCTGTTTCCCTGTTCCTTGCAGACTGCACCGATACAGGCGAACTGCGCTTTACCGCCCGCATGGCTGAAGATTACACCCTCCCCCTGCCGGAAGATGCTTCCGGACTACTGGGCAAGGGCTATATGGCCTTTACCGTGGATCAGGGGCCGGATACCGACCGTTATCAAGGCATTGTCGGGCTCGAAGGCCCCACTCTGGCTGACATGGCCGAACATTATTTCCAGACCAGTGAGCAGCATGACTGCGCCATCCACCTCTTCTCCCGCCATACAGAATCGGGCTGGCAGGCCGGAGCCCTGGTACTGGAACGCCTGCCAGACAGCACCCCGATTGCGGGCAATGATGACCACAGACCAGCCGATGCCACCATCCAGGACCTGTGGGAAACGGCCTGCACCTTTGGCCAGACCCTGACGGCAGAGGAGCTCTTCAACCCACAGCTCTCCCCCGGGGCGCTCATCAACCGTCTCTTCGGCACGCTGGATGTGGAGCTGGCCCCGGCCAGGCCTCTCTCTTTCGGATGCCGGTGCAGCCGGGCCCGCCTCCAGGGTGTGCTGGAACGTTTCAGCGGGGAGGACCTCGACCACATGGCACAGGATGGCGTGATCTCCATGGAATGCCATTTCTGCAACACGGCTTTCACCTTCACCCGTGAAAGCCTGCCCGATGGCCAGAAAAACGGTGATGCTGGAGCGCCATGACAGCAGGGCTCCCAGTACCTCTCCAGCGGGACAGGCAGCCCGTCGAACGGCTCTATCCGGGCTGGCAGTGCAACGGGCGTCATCCGGCCCCTGCCGGGATGGAGGTCCTGAGTCTCCAGCACAGGCACACAGGGCAGGAAGCCTGCTGGTGGCTCACACCTGAAGGGGATATCCTCGCCTGCCACGCCCTAGCGCTGGACAAACACTGGAGCCAGAAGATCAGGGAGGCCGTTGCCCCCGCCCTACAGCAACTCAGCACGACGCTGCTGGGCCGGGTAACGCCTCTGCCAGCCGAGGCCTGCTTCCCGCATGAGGCCATGGCCCCACTCACCAACCTGCCGCACACGGCCCGCCTCCAGCTGCTCGGCCTCTGGTTCCGCTCTGTCAGCAGGTCGCTTCTTGTCCTGTCTCCCGCCACACTGCTGGATGGTGAAGAGACCTCACTGGAGCTGGAGGCAGCGGATGCAACTGGCCAGCCCTTTGCGCCCCGGTTCATCCGGGCCATGCTGGAGACACGGCCCGCCGGCCCCCACACGCTGGCCTGCTCCCCTTTCAGTGGCCGCATCATCCGGGCCGAACTGACCATGCCGACAGACAGAGGTGTGGCCTGCCGCTTCAGTGACGAAAGAAACGGAGAAACCTTCTACCTCTTCTGGCCCGGCCCGGCAGGACAGATAGACCCGCAAACAACACAGCAGCCCCTTTTCTACCACCCGCAGGGTGAACTCCTGCTGGGAGATGGGCCGCTTACGCCACTGGTCCCCATCTTTCTCCTCTCATGGTTCATCAGCAACCCCAACTGCATTGAGGAACTGAAACATGCCCACCCCTTCCGGCTGGAAGATTATGGCGTGGGCAAGGCCTCGGCCCTGTGGAAGGACATCGCCCTGGCACCTTCGTCCTCCCAGACCGATACACAGGCCACCACACAGGAAGAGACTGGACAAAACCGGACATCTTTTCCATTTTCTTCCAGACACTGGGGGCAGTCTTTCTTTTTTGAGGCCGGTCGGACAGCAGGCCTGCCCGACCGGGACCGGCTCACCCCGCAGGACCACGAAAAAACAACAGGCGCCGGACATGAAAACCATGACGAACCATAGTGCCAGAACGCCTCATCTGGTCAGCCGCATGAAGCTGCGTTCCTCTCTCTTCAGCCTGGGAATGGGCTGTGCGCTGGCTCTGCTGGCAGGCTGTGCCTCCGGCGGTTCCGGAGAGGAAACATTCCCGTCACCGGATTACAGCTACCTGCCCCCCCTCAACCTGAATGTCAGCCAGGTTGATGTCAGCAACCAGGTCCAGCCCGACAGTGACGCCCTGTCCTCCCACAGCCCGACCAACCCCGCCGACGCTCTGGCCCTTATGGGGCGCCAGCGCCTGCACGCCATGGGGGCATCCGGTACAGCCAGCTTCACCATCACGAAAGCGGAGATGAGCAAGGCCCCGCACCATGCCCTCAGCGGGAGTTATACAGTCCAGCTGAACCTGAATGACACCGCCAGCCATCACCACGGCTTCATCACGGCGCATGTCCAGCGCACGATTGATGCCCCGGGCAAGCTCGGGCTGGAGCACAACCTCCATACGCTCAACACACAGCTCATGGATGACATGAATGTCGAGCTGGAATACCAGGTTCGCAGCCATCTGGCCTCATGGCTGACGGACGCAACAGGCACACCGCTGAATGCCGCCACCATCCAGAGCCAGGAGCTGAGCAGCACGGATCTGTCCGGCACACCCCCGGCTGCACCGCAGCCCCCGGCCAGCACGGTCGTGACCGGTGCCACCGCAACGGCAGACCGGGCCGTTGGCAATGCTGCCAGCACTGCCGGCAGCTGGCAGAAACCGGCTGATACGGAAACAGGCCAGGCACCTTCCGCAGGCCGCATCCATTCTCCCCAGCCCCACATGCTCACCCTGCCCCAATAACGGACCTGGGCGCCCAATGCGGGAAAAAAGGCGGAAGAAAGCAGGCATGACAGCTGGTTAACTTGTCTTCTGCTGCCTTTTTTCCCATTCTGCCCCCTCTTCTGGACTTTCTCAAACCGGGCCGCCCTGTGCGATGACATCATCTTCCTCCCCTCCCTCCCACGATGCTCCTGCCCCGCTGTCCCGGCGTGGCTTCATGGGAGGGGCAGCCTCCCTCTCCAGCCTTCCCCTGCTCAGCCATGCCGCCCGGGCAGACGAAAAGGATGGGAAACAACAGCCCGCCCCCCCGGATGATGACCCCGCCCATTACAGGCCCGTCTTTTTCAGTGCGGAGGAATATCTCTTTCTCTGCCATGCGTGCGAGCGCATCTTTCCGCAGGATGAAAACGGGCCGGGAGCCCAGGCCCTCGGCGTACCCCGCTTCATCGACAGGCAGATGACCACCCCTTACGGCCGGGGTGACCTCTGGTACATGAAGGCTCCCTTCGTGAATGGGCCGCCAGAGCTGGGCTACCAGCTGCCCTACAGCCCACAGGACCTCTATCGTGGGGCCATCACGCCCATAAACACCCATTGCCTCATGCTGCATGATGCCGTTTTTGCAGCCCTCTCGCCACAATGGCAGGATGAGGTGCTGCATGCGCTGGAAGATAACAGGCTCCACCTCAATGACATTCCCGGTGCCGCCTTCTTCGAGCAGCTGCGGACCAATACACTGGAAGGAGCCTTCTCCGACCCTGCCTATGGCGGCAACCACAACATGGCTGGCTGGAAAATGATGGATTTTCCCGGTGCCAGGGCGGACTTCATGGACTGGATCAACCAGAACGGGGCCCGCTATCCCCTGGGCCCGGTCGGCATGCCTCCAAAACCGGACCCATACAGCGCCTCTTTCCAGAATGAGGAGGGATGAACCATGACAGACCAGACATTCCCTCCCGCGAAGCCGGATGTCGTTGTCATCGGCGCTGGCTGGGCCGGCAGCATCATGGCCAAGGAACTGACAGAGGCCGGACTGAACGTCACCATGCTGGAACGTGGGCACGACCACAGCACAGCCGTGGAAGGGACCTATCCCGGCTCCATTGACGAACTGCGGGGCGCCGTGCGCAAGCGCCTCTTCCAGAAACTGGCCCGCACCTCCCTGACCATCCGCAACCGCCCGGACCAGACTGCCCTGCCCTACCGCCAGCTGGCCGCCTTCCTCCCCGGCGAAGGCGTTGGTGGTGCCGGACTGCACTGGTCAGGCTGCCACTTCCGCGTCACGGAGGATGACCTCCGCCTGCGCAGCGCCACCATTGAGCGCTACGGGCAGAAATTCATCCCCAAAGACATGCACCTCCAGGATTACGGAATCAGCTACGGAGAACTGGAACCGTTTTTCGACAAGGCAGAGAAGGTCTTTGGAACTTCGGGGGAGGCATCCTCCGTGCAGGGGCAGAAAACAGGCCGTGGCAACGTCTTTGCCCTGGACCGCTCCAGCCATTTTCCCCTGCCGCCCATGGCAGACACCTTCTCTGCCAGCGTCTTCCGCCAGGCAGCCCGGGAGGCAGGCTTCCACCCTTACAGCATGCCTGCCGCCAATGCCTCCCAGCCCTATACCAACCCTTATGGCTGCCAGATGGGCCCCTGCAACTTCTGCGGTTATTGCAGTGGCTATGCCTGCTATCTCTATTCCAAAGCCTCCCCGAACGTGAACATCCTGCCCGCTCTGCGGCAGGACAAACGCTTCCGGCTCATCACACAGGCCCAAGTGCTGGAAATCCTGCTGGATGACACCCGCAAGAGAGCCACCGGTGTGCGGTACATCGACCTCAAAACCGACTCCGAACAGGTCATTGAGGCGGATCTGGTCATCCTCAGCGCCTTCCAGCTGCACAATGTCCACCTCATGCTGACATCCGGCATTGGCAAACCCTATGACCCGGTCAGCCAGAGCGGGACCATCGGCCGCAATTTCACCTACCAGACCATCACCTCCTCCCGTGTCTGGCTGCCGGAAAACCGCTGCACAAACCAGTTTGTCGGCGCCGGCGGCGCTGGCGTGGCCATTGATGACTTCAACCAGCCCGGTTTCGACCGGGGGCGGGCCGGTTTCATTGGCGGGTCTCCTGTCTGGGTCAATCAGGCGGGCCTCAAGCCCATTGCTGCCGCACAGGGCAGTGGCGGAAAAGGATCACCCCGCTGGGGAAGTGCCTACAAGGCCGCCATGATCGACCAGTACAGGCATTCCTTCAGCATTGATGCCCATGGCAGCAACATGGCCTACCGGGATGTCTATCTCGACCTGGACCCCACATGGCGCAATGCCTATGGCCAACCCATGCTGCGGATGACCTTCACATGGAAGGACAACGACATCCGCATGAACCAGTATGTCGTCAGGCAGATCGGCGACATTGCCCAGGCCATGGGGGCCACACGGACCAGCCTGAACAGCCTCCAGCCGGGCCAGCTTTTCGACAGCCGCATCTATCAAACAACACATCTCAGCGGTGGTGTCATTCTGGGCAGCAACCCGAAAACCAGCGCCCTGAACCGGTATCTCCAGAGCTGGGACGTCCCGAATCTCTTCGTCATCGGCTCCAGCGCCTTCCCGCAAGGAATGGGATACAACCCGACAGGCCTGGTGGCAGCACTGGCCTACTGGTCCGCTTACCATATCCGCCAGACCTATCTCCGCAATCCCGGCCCGATGGTACACGCCTGATGTCCCTGTTCCTCCGTTCCACCGGCACGAAACGCACATCCCCCCTTCGCCCCCTGCTGATGATGGGGCTGGGTCTGCTGGGCATCGTGGCTGCCACCCTGCCCACCCGTCCTGCACAGGCTGATGATGCTCCCCTGCCTGCCGGACTGATTGAAGAGGGCCATTATCAGGCTGTTCTGGGCGACTGTGCCGCCTGCCACACCCAGCCGGGGCGGCCACCCTACAGCGGGGGGATGCCCTTCAAGCTGCCCATAGGCACCATCTACTCCACCAACATCTCGCCAGACCCCGTCCACGGCATCGGCCACTATACCGAAGCCGAATTCGCCCGGGCCGTCCAGCTCGGCATCCGCAAGGATGGCAGCGCCCTCTATCCGGCCATGCCCTATCCCTCCTACGCACGGCTGAGCAAGGCGGACATCCATGCCCTCTATGTCTATTTCCAGAGGGGGGTGACACCGCAGCCTGTTGACCCGCCCGCCAATGGGCTGATCTGGCCACTTTCCATGCGCTGGCCCCTGCATATCTGGCGCTGGCTGTTCTCACCCTCCATCCAGTCTGCCCAGCTGCGCACCAACAACCAGTTCTCCGACCCCATACTTGCCCGTGGAGCCTATCTGGTGGAAGGACCCGGCCATTGCGGGGCCTGCCACAGCCCCCGCAGCATCACCCTCAATGAAAAAGCCCAGACAGCCAAGGACGGGCCGCTCTTCCTCTCTGGCGGGGGCGTGGTGGAACAATGGGTCGTCCCCTCCCTCCGGCAGGAAAACCGGACAGGACTGGGCCGCTGGAGCGAACAGGACATCGTGGATTTCCTCCGCACGGGGCGGTCCCGGACTGGTGCCAGCTTTGGCGGGATGACGCCTGTCATCGTCCATAGTGCCCATGCCTTCAAGGAGGCGGACCTGCACGCCATTGCCCGTTACCTCATGCAGCTGGCCCCGGCACGGAAGGAAACACCCTGGGTCTATGACCCCACGACGACCGACATGCTCCGCCGTGCCGACCTCTCCCAGCCCGGGGCACAGACCTACATGGACCGCTGCGCCGCCTGCCACCGCACCGATGGTGCCGGGTATGGAACGGTCTTCCCCCCACTGGCTGGCAACCCCATCGTGATGACGGATGATGCCACATCACTCATCCATATCATTCTGGCCGGCGACAGTATGCACGCCCTGCCTACGGCGGCCTCCGCCTTCACCATGCCGGGCTTTGCGGACACGCTCTCTGACAGGGAAGTAGCTGATGTTGTCAGCTTCATCCGGCAGAGCTGGGGCAATAACAGCAGCCCCGTGAAGGAAAGTACCGTGAAACACATCCGCCACTCCATCCCGCAGGCAGAAACACCGGACCAGCTTCCCAAAAACTGACACCATCGGCACGGAAGGAAGAAACACCCTTGGCGGTTTTTTTCCTCCGTACCCATACAGACGGAGCGCTGCATTCCATGACATTCCTGTAACCTATGCTCCCGTCATCTCGTGACAGGATGAGGACTGTAGAACAGAAGCAGGGGCCTTTCTGCCTGCCCTACAGAAGAAGGTGCCGTACCTTACAGAGATGTCATAACTCAGACTAAAACAGTATTTAATTCGCCCTGTCGTCCTTTTTGCCTAGATTGTCCCGGCTTCCTTCTGCCTCTGGAATAAAACTGGAACAGTCCGACCCATGAATGCCATTGTCATCACCGCCCTGAAGCGGCCTCTGACCTTTGTGGTACTGTCCATCCTGATCGTGATGTTCGGGGTGATGTCAGTCTTCAAAACACCGACTGACGTCTTTCCGAATATCAAGATCCCGGTGGTCTCTGCCGTCTGGACCTATGGCGGGATGCTGCCTGAGGAATTTGCAGGCCGCATCATCTACAATTACGAGCTGATGGTGACCTCCACCGTGGAGGGCATCGAGCACATGGAGTCCAACTCCTATTACGGGCGTGGGATCGTGACGATCTTCTTCCAGCCCGGGTCTGAGATTGGCGAGGCAGAGGCGGAAGTCACCGCCATTTCCCAGACCGTCATCAAGCAGCTGCCAGTGAACATCCCGGCCCCGATGATCATGCGGCTGGATGCGTCTTCCGTTCCAGTCATCTCGCTGCAGATCACCTCGGACAAGCAGACGCCGTCCGACCTCTACAAACTGGCGATGATCCGTGTCCGTCCGCTTCTGGTCACCGTCGAGGGGGCCGTGGTGCCGCATCCCTATGGCGGGATGGACAGCTTCGTGATGGTCACGCTGAACCAGGACCAGCTGCGGGCGCACCATCTCTCGGCCATGGACGTGCAGAACGCCATGCATGACCAGAACATCGTCCTGCCCGCCGGTGACCAGAAGATCGACGCCGTGGACTGGATGGTGCAGACCAACGCCACCCCCAAGAGCATGAAGGCCATCGGCAACATTCCGGTCAAACGGGTGGGCAATGCGGTGATCTACGTTCACGACGTGGCGGACGTCTATCGTGGCGGCCATCCGCAGACGAACCTCGTGCTCGTGAAGGGACGTCAGGGCGTCGAAGTCGTCGTCATGAAGAGCGGCGAAGCCTCCACGCTGGACGTGGTGGATGGCGTAAAGAAGGCCCTCCCCCGCCTGCGGGCCGTGCTGCCGGATGACGTGAAGGTCAGCATCCTGACCGACGCCTCCATCTTCGTGAAGGACGCCATCAAGGACGTGGTGCGGGAGATGGTCACCGCTGCCTTCCTGACCGGCATCGTGGTGCTGCTCTTCCTCGGCTCGTGGCGGTCCACCGTCATCATCGCCACCTCCATCCCACTGGCCATTCTCTGCTCGGTCATCGGGCTGAGCTGGGCCGGGGAATCCATCAACGTGATGACACTGGGCGGGCTGGCCCTGGCGGTCGGCATCCTCGTGGACGACGCCACGGTGATGATCGAGAACATCGACACCCATCTCGAAATGGGCAAGGAGCTTGAACCTGCCATCATCGATGCCGCCAACCAGATCGTGACGGCGACCTTCGTCTCCACCACCTGCATCTGCATCGTGTGGCTGCCCCTGTTCGAGCTGGACGGCGTGGCCGGCTACCTCTTCCGCCCGATGGCGGAAGCCATCATCTTCGCCATGATCGCCTCCTTCGTCCTCTCCCGGACACTGGTCCCCACCATGGCAAAATACCTGCTGGCCAATCATGGTCACGGGCATGACATCCCGGACAGGGAGCAGCATACTGCCGATGCCAACGCTACTGCCGTGGCAGCCGGTCACCCGGCCAACCGTGGCGACGGGACAGACAGCCACAATCACTCCGCTCCCCTGCCACCACGCAGCGGTGTCATGGGCTTCTTCATCCGCTTCCAGCAGGGCTTTGAGGAAAAGTTCAACAGCTTCCGGGACGGCTATTACGCCATTCTGGTCCGCTGTGTGGAGCAGCGCAAACTGTTTGTCGGCATCTTCCTAGGCCTTTCCGTCCTGTCATTGGGGCTTTACTTCACGGCCGGGCGGGACTTCTTCCCGGAGACGAAGTCCAACGCCCTCCAGATGCACATGCGGGCCCCGCTGGGTACCCGTATCGAGGTTGCGGGCCGCATTGCCGCTCTGGTCTCCGACCGCATCGAGCAGGACCTGCCCGGCCAGGTGGAAGAGATCGTCAGCAACTGCGGCCTGCCGGAAGGGGCGCACAACCAGGCCTTCATCCCGACACCGACCATCGGGACGCAGGACTGCGACCTGACCATCGCCCTGAAAAACGAGGCCTCCCCCGTGTGGGATTATCGTGCCCTGCTGCGCAAGGACCTCTCCGCCCGCTTCCCCGGGACGGTCTTCACCTTCCAGCCGGCGGACCTGACGGCGAAGATCCTCAATTTCGGCTCTCCCGCACCGATCGACATCCAGATCAACGGGCCGGACATTGCCGACAATTATGACTATGCCCGCAAGATCATGACCCGCCTGCGTCACATCCCGGGTGCTGCCGATGTCGTCATCCAGCAGACGATGAAGACACCGACACTGATGATCCGTGGCAACCGGACCTTCAGCCAGGCCACCGGCCTGACCGAGGCCGACCTCGCCAACAACCAGCTGATGACGCTCTCCGGTTCCAGCACGGTGGACCCGCAGTTCTGGCTCGACCCCAGCAACGACGTCACATTCCCGCTGAACACCTACGTCTCGCAGGACCAGCTGACGCATCTGAGCGACCTGCTGACCATTCCGGTGGACAAGGGCGACGGCAACCCGACCGGTACGGGCGACCAGCTTCTGGGCAGCATCAGCACCGTCGTGCCGACCGGCACGCCGGGTGAGGTGTCCCACTTCAACTCCATGCCGGAGGTGGACATCTACGTCTCCACCGAAGGACGGGACCTCGGGGCCGTGCTGACGGACGTCAAGAAAGTCATCAGCGACACGAAATCCCTGCTGCCCAAGACGGCCGCAACGGAGATCCATGGGGCCGCCGTGACCATGTACGGAGCCTATGGCCAGCTCATCATCGGGCTGATGGTTTCCATCGTGCTGATCTACCTGCTGATCGTCGTCAACTTCCAGTCCTGGATGGACCCGTTCATCATCATCACCGCCCTGCCCGGCGCACTGGCCGGGATCGCCTGGGCCCTGTTCCTGACCGGGACACGCCTGTCCGTCCCGGCCCTGACAGGGGCCATCATGTGCATGGGGACGGCCACGGCCAACTCCATCCTCGTGGTGTCCTTCGCCAGGGAGCGGATCGAGCTGCATGGTGATGCCCTCCGGGCAGCGACGGAAGCCGGACGGGAGCGCATCCGCCCCGTGCTGATGACCGCCCTTGCCATGGTGGTGGGGATGATCCCCATGGCCACCTCCAACTCCACCAATGCCCCACTGGGCCGGGCCGTGATTGGCGGGCTGATTGTCGCCACGCTGTCCACGCTGCTCTTCGTTCCCTGTGTCTATGCAATCATCCACAACCGTACTGCGCGTCATAAGGAGACCGTCTGATGGCCAGCATGTCCCGCAAACACAAATTACTGCTCGGCCTGATCGCCCTGGCGCTGGGCCTCTACATCATCGTGCTGCTACTCGGCCGCATGGCCCACAACGCCCACCTGCATGACGTGGCGGAACAGAGTGCCGTGCCCAACGTGGCCATCATCCTGCCCCACAAGGCGGACAGCAAGGTGAGCCTCACGCTCCCCGGCACGATTGATGCCTGGTATCAGGCGCCGATCTATGCGCAGGTCTCCGGTTACGTGAAGATGTGGTACAAGGATTACGGTGCCGTCGTCCATCAGGGTGATGTGCTGGCCGAAATCAACGCCCCGGCACTGGATGCCCAGTACGCCCAGGCCCTGGCAGACCTTGATGCCCAGAAGGCCAAGTACAATCTGGCCTCCGTGACGGCCAACCGCTGGCGGGCCATGGGGCACTCCCAGGCCGTTTCCGGGCAGTCCGTCTCCGTCGCCACGGCGGATGAACAGGCCGCCTACGCCAAGATGGAAGCAGCCCAGCGCAATGTGGACCACTTCGCCGCCCTGGAGAAGTTCAAGCAGATCGTGGCTCCGTTCGATGGTGTCGTGACGGCCCGCTCCATCAATGTGGGTGACTATGTCAACAGCGGGGGCGGGCAGCTCAACGCCACTGGTGGGGCCTCCGAACTCTTCACCGTGGCGGACACGCACCGCCTGCGTCTCTTCATCTCCGTGCCGGAAATCTTCTCCTACATGCTGACGGACGGGCTGACGGCGGAGGTCCACGTGCCGCAGTATCCGGACCGCATCTTCACGGCCAAGTTCCTGACGGCATCCCTCGGCTATGACCCCAACACGAGAACGGCCGTCTCCGAATTCACGCTGGACAATGCCGACCACGCCCTCTGGCCGGGGACCTTCGCCTCTGTCTCGCTGAAAGCCAACAATAATGCCTCCCACCTGCTGAAGATTCCCACGGGGTCCCTCGTCTTTCAGGAAAAAGGAATGCAGGTGGCAACCGTGGACCAGAAGAACACCGTCCACTTCAAGAACATCCGTGTCGGCAAGATGGCGGACAGCTCCACCGAGGTTCAGGCAGGCATCACGGCGGATGACCGCATCATCAACAACCCGCCCGCCGACCTTCTGGAAGGCGACCCCGTCCACATCGTGACACCGGCCCGGGGCTATAACCAGAGCGGCTGGGAAGAATCCGGAGATGATGACTGATGACCACCATGATCTCTGACCGTTCTTCCTCCATGAAGAAGACCCGCC
>NZ_WNIH01000006.1:0-21645 GCF_009725805.1 Bombella sp. ESL0380
CTCCGGCACGAGCTGACGGGCCTGCTCCGGCCCGTCATGAGCCGGATCGCCCCCCTGGTCCAGCACCCGGCGGGCCACGGCCCGATACAGCAGCCCCGTATCCAGATAAGGCAGCTCCAGCGTGTCCGCCAGCTGGCGGGCGAGCGTGCCCTTGCCTGCGGCGGCGGGGCCATCAATGGCGATGACCGGATATTTCATGCCCCGCCGGCTCATGCCTCCAGCCCCGCACCAAGACCGTTCATCAGGGATACGAAACCGGGGAAGCTGGTCTCGATGAAGGCCGTATCATCAATATGGACCGGCTTCTCAGCCGCCAGCCCCAGCACGGTGGCGCTCATGGCCAGACGGTGATCCATGTGGGTCTGGACCTTCCCACCACCAGGCAGGGTTTTCTGCCCCTCGATGATCAGATCATCTCCTTCGACATGCACCTTCGCCCCATTGGCCTCCAGCAGCGCCACGGTGGCGGCCAGGCGGTCACTCTCCTTCACCCGCAGCTCGGCAAGGCCCCGCAGGCGGGATGTACCCTCCGCAAACGCACAGGCCACGGCCAGAACCGGATATTCATCAATCATGGAGGGTACCCGCACAGCTGGAACATCCACCGCCTTCAGCCGCCCCGCACGAACATGCAGGTCTCCGATGACCTCCCCCCCTTCAATCCGCTCATCACGGACCTCCAGGGACGCCCCCATTTCCTTCAGGGTTTTGAACAGGCCGGTCCGCAGTGGATTCTGGCCCACTGCCTCCACGACAATCTCCGAACCCGGCACCAGCAGGGCCGCCACGACGGGGAAAGCCGCTGATGACGGGTCCCCCGGCACCAGCACGTCCTGCGCCACGAGGCGGGCCGGGCCTTTCAGCGTGATGCGCCGTCCGGCTCCGGGCAGCTCCTCGACCTTCACCTCCGTGCCGAAATGACGCAGCATGTTCTCGGTATGATCCCGGGTCGGGGCCGGCTCTTCCACCACCGTTTCCCCCTCGCAGTTCAGCCCTGCCAGAAGGATGGCGGATTTCACCTGTGCCGAGGCCACCGGCAGACGGTAATGCAGCGGTTTCCCCTTGCCCGTTCCTTCCACGGCCATGGGCAGCTTCTGGCCCGCACGGGTCACGAATCGTGCCCCCATCTCACCCAGCGGAACGCTGACACGCCCCATCGGGCGGCTGCGGAGGGAGGCATCACCCGTCATGATGCTCATGAAGGGATGCGTCGCCAGAACACCACTGAGCAACCGGGCTGCCGTACCGGAATTGCCCATGTCCAGCACATCGGCAGGCTCTTTCAGCCCATCCACACCACAGCCATCGACAATCCAGCGGCCCTCTTCCCGGACGACCTTTGCCCCGAGGGCACGCATGGCCTCTGCCGTACGCAGCACGTCCTCACCTTCCAGCAGGCCGGAAATATGGGTCCGCCCTTCGGCAAGGGCGGCGAACATGAGCGCACGATGGCTGATGGACTTGTCTCCGGGAACACGGACCCGCCCGGCCAGCCCAGCCGGGGCAGAGGAGACTTTCAAGGGACGCTGTGCTGTCATAATCCTGCTTCACATCATCAAGGGTGGGATCATCCAATAGGACCAGACTACTCCATCCATCTGGAAAAGTCTGTCCCCCCATGCGGCAATTCTGCCAGCAGGAACGGACCCCGAGGCAGAGCTCCGCCTCTTCTGCCACCACATGGAGAAATATTTGACAGCGGGACATTTCGGTGGCATGGCCCAGTCACTTCTCTTTTGTGGCAACATGGGCTCCAGCATTATGGCAAAACCAGAACTCGGTCTGAAACGGACATGCGTTGACTGCAATGCACGCTTCTATGATCTCAACCGCGTACCGGCTGTCTGCCCGAAATGTGGGACAACCCAGCCCGGAAACCTCTCCCGCCTGAAGAAAGAGGACGAGCTGGCCGACGAGAAGGACAAGAATCTCGCCCAGGAAGAGCACGAGGATGATATGGACATCGACACTGGCGATGATGACGATGTCATCTCCGGTGATGATGATCTGGATGACGATGATGACATCAGCCAGGATATCGAGGTCTCGACCGACAAGGATGACCGGGACGATTCATAAAGGGCTCTCCCTGTTCTTCCCATGCAGGAGCCGCACCCCCACCCGGGTGCGGCTTTTCTGTCTGGGGATTGGCACCTGCATGGCCGGCATCGTGCAGGCCCATGCCGCAGCTCCCCGCCCAGCGACAGCAGAGGCCCTCGCACACGAGCTGGGCCAACGGGCCAGTGCCACAGCCACCCTGCAACAGCACTGCCCCCGCCCCATTACAGCCCATCTTCTGGACAGAGCGGCGCCCCCTGCCCTCCAGCGGGACGCCAGACAGGCCCTGCAGGCCTCCCCAACAACACGACTGGTCGTCCGGCACGTCCAGCTTCTCTGCGGGCGGGCAGTATGGTCAGAGGCATGGAATCTATACCTGCCCGACCGTCTGACGCCAGACGCCCGCCGGAAACTGGCCGGAAGCCATGTGCCTTTCGGCAAAGCCGTTGGTGAGACCACCTTTTCCCGGCAGCGTCTTGGAAGCCGCTTCACAGGGCTGCCCGCAGGCGTCGTGCTGGAAAACCGGGCCATCCTCCACCGCAGGGTGGATCAGCGTGGTTTTTCCTATCTTGTTGAACGCTACAAAAAGGCGGCCCTTGAGATCAGGACGCCGCAGGCGACCAGTTCAGATGTTGCCCGCCATCAGGTGCCAGCATCTGTCCCGTGACAGATGGCAGCATCAGGAACATGCGGGCAATGGCAGCAATTTCATCCGGACCCGCACCCCGCTGAAGGGGTGTGCTGCGGCACATGCTCTCGAAATGGTCCAGAGACTGGCCTGCGGCAGGCAGGACAGGCCCCGGCCCGATGGCATTCACCCGAATGCGGGGTGCCAGCCCCAGAGCCATGCTGCGGGTCAGGCTCCATAAGGCAGAGCGGGATACGGTATAGCTGACAAAATGAGGCGTCAGATTCCAGACACGCTGGTCCAGCATGTTGAGGATCAGCCCCTCCGCTCCGTCCGGCAAGGAATCAGCCATAGCCTGGGACAGAACAAACGGAGCACGCAGGTTCGGCTCCATATGTGCATCCCAGCTTGCACGGGTCACGCCGCCCAGTTCATCCCGTTCAAAAACGGACGCATTGTTGATGAGAACGCCAACCGGCCCCAGCCTGGCCTCAACCTCCGCCAACAGGGGCAGCAGAGTAGCCTCCTCCGCCAGATCAGCCTGCACGACACAGCCACGACCATCAATCTGCCGCAGCAGGGCCTCGGCCTCATCACGGCTGTGGCGGCAATGGATGGCCACGGCAAAGCCTTCCCGGGCCAGCATCTCCACCATCGCCCGGCCGAGGCGACGGGCTCCCCCCGTTACCAGCGCAACACGGGGCATATGGGGCGACAGACCAAACATGCTCACAGAACCTTCCGGGATGACATGGCGGCCGCCAACGTGCCTTCATCCAGCACATCCAGCGCCCCGCCCATCGGCATGCCGTGACCCAGACGGCTCACCGCCACCTTATGAGGGGCCAGTTTTTCCTGCAACCAATGGGCCGTGGTCGCACCATCCACCGTGGCTCCAAGGGCAAGAATGACCTCTTCCACCTCGCCTGACTGCACACGCTCCATGAGGCCCGTCAGATTGAGGTCTTCCGGCCCACAGCCTGAAAGGGCCGACAGCACACCACCCAGTACCTGATACCGCCCCCGATGCATTCCGGACCGCTCCAGCGCCCAGAGGTCACCAACACTCTCCACCACACAGATGACTGATGGATCACGCTGGGGGTCTGCACAGAGCGAACAGGGTGTACAGCTGTCCAGGTTGCCGCATTGCGGGCAGGTATGGATCGACTGTGCCGCCGCCTGCATGGCAGCAATCAGGGGCTGGAGACGTGCCTCTGGTGCCTGGAGGAGTGCCAGAGCCGCCCGACGGGCCGAACGGGGGCCAAGGCCGGGCAGACGGGCCAGACGGGACATCAGGGTTTCGATTTCGGGGCTTATGCGCACGTCAGACCCTCATCCTCGCTCCGGCTTTCAGAAAGGCAGGTCCATGCCCGGCGGCAGCTGGAGACCACCGGTGACCTTCTTCATCTCCTCCCGGCTCATGGCTTCCGTTTTGCTGCGGGCATCGGCAAAGGCAGCGACGATCAGGTCCTGCATGGTCTCCATGTCTTCCGGATCAGCCAGTTTGGGGTCGATCGTGATGGACTTGAGCGCCCCCTTGCCCGTCAGGGTCAGCCGTACCAGCCCGTTGCCGGCCTCACCGTCAACCTCCGCACTCTCCAGCCTGGCCTGAACCTCTTTCATGCGGGCCTGCATCTGTGTGGCCTGCTTCATCATGCCAGCAAGATTTTTCATCACGTCACTCCTTGGTTACAGAACTGGGCCGGGGCCATGGTGACCTCTGACGGCTCAGTAAAACTCATCCTCATCAGGGTAATCGGCATCCGGCGGGGCAAATTCAAAATCAGGCGGCACGTCTTCCCCCAAAGGCACCACCGTCTCCGGCGGCAGGCCGTAATCATCCAGAGTATGATCCCGCACCTCACCAATCTGGGCATGCGGAAACCGCTGCATGATGGCCCGGACCAGCGGATGCTGCCTGGCCTTGTCCTGATGCAGGGCGATGATTTCTGCCCCCTGCTCGTCCAGCGTCGCCTCACCCTGTTCTTCGGAGGCGACCACCTGCCAGCGACCGGGATAGAGCCTGTCCAGCAGGGCTGTCAGGGCCCGGAAGGCCTGCCGCTTCTGATCCCGGTCATTTTCAGCCAGACGGAGCACGAGACGGGGCGGCTCAAACTCCACGACATGCCCCAGATGCCGCAGCGTTCCGTGAAGACGAGCTTCCTTCTGCTGCCCCACAAGCGCAACCAGCTCCCGCCAGCTTCGGGGCATGGGCGGAATGGCCTCGCCCGCACCGCCATCATCCGGCCCCGGCCCTTCATCACGGGCCGACACGGCTGTGCCATTCTCCGTGGCCAGACGCAGAGGCTGCCTCGCAGGGACCGGTTCCGGAGCAGGCCCGTCCAGCTGCGGCTTCAGGACGGTACTGCCCTGACGGACCACATCACTCCCCCCGGCCATCGTCCCAGCCCCCTGCACGAAAGCTGAAGGCCCACTTCCCTCCTGCCCCCGGGGAACGGAAGACCGGGACACGGATGAGGACACGCCCCCTGCTGGAGCCGTCCCCCCGCCATGAGCGGCAGATGAAGCGGCATTTCCCTGCGGACCGTTTCGTCCCTCGGTCTGGATGGCACCGGAAGACGATGCCTCCTGCATCTGCCGGATCAGCCTGTCCGGCGTGGGCAGGAGACTGGCATGACAGAGACGGATCAGCACCATCTCGGCTGCCTGCTGCCGGTCCGGAGCGGCTTCCACCTCGGCCAGCCCCTTCAGGAGCAGCTGCCAGGCCCGCCCCAGAACCGTGACCCCCACATGATCCACGATCGCCCCGCCACGGACCTTCTCCATTTCCGGCAGTTCTGGGCCGTCACGCAGTTCCGGCAGGGCCTTGATGCGGGAGAGAAGGTGCAGCACGTCCATCAGGTCCGTCAGCAGGACGCCCAGATCGGCCCCACGGGCATAAGCCCGCCCGGCAATCTCCAGCACGGGCGCCACCTGCCCGTGCAGGGCGGCCTCCAGCAGGTCGAACACCATGCCACGGTCCGCCAGCCCCAGCATGTCCGCCACGCTGGCCGTATCGGACGCTCCCTGTGCGATGGCCTGATCCAGCAGGGACAGGCCGTCACGCACGGAACCGTCAGCGGCTCTGGCAATGAGGGCCAAAGCCCCCTCTTCCAGCTCCGCCCCCTCCTTGCGGGCGATGCGGGCAAAATGCTCGGCCAGCATGGCCTGCGGCACACGCTGGAGGTCGAAACGCTGGCAGCGGGACAGCACCGTGACAGGCACCTTCCGCAGTTCGGTCGTGGCAAAGATGAAGGTGACCTGTGCCGGAGGTTCCTCCAGCGTCTTCAGCAGCGCATTGAAGGCATTGCGGGACAGCATGTGCACTTCGTCGATCACGAAGACCTTCATGCGGGCCTGCATGGGGCGGAACCGGGCGGCCTCGATGATCTCCCGCACATCATCCACGCCCGTGCGGGAGGCAGCATCCATCTCCAGCACATCCGGGTGGCGGTCTGCCAGAATGGCCTTGCAGTTGGGGCAGACACCGCAGGGATCAGCCGTCGGGCCACCCGTGCCATCCACGCCGGTGCAGTTCAGGGCACGGGCGATGATCCGGGCCGTGGTGGTTTTGCCCACGCCCCGCACCCCTGTCAGCATGAAGGCATGGGCCACACGGCCCACGGCAAAGGCCCGGCGCAGGATGCGGACGAGGCTCTCCTGACCGATCAGGTCATCGAATGTCTGGGGACGGTATTTGCGGGCCAGAACACGGTAGGGTGCCTTCTGTTCCGAAGGAACGGCATCCGCTGGGGCAGCATCGGAGAAAAAACCGGCTCCGCCTTCGGGTGGGAGGGGAATGTCTTCTTCGCTCACGGCTGCAACGTGCCTCCCACAGCTTTCATCGTCTGGAAAGGACGCCCCGGAGGCACACGGGCCTGCACGGCAATCGCAAGGAGACCGGACACCCGACCCGACACGAGCCCACTACGGCTGCTCCCTTCCGGGCCTGACCGGGTTCGCAGGTCAGCCGCCCGGGGCCGATCTCCCAAGCGGGCTTCTAGCACAGGAACAGGGGGGGCAGGCAAGCCCTTACTTTCCACCACACCCCATGCCCTTTCAGGGGGCGACAGCCGCACCACCGGGATGCCGGGGGTCCGCCACGCCATAGAACGGGCCGATCCCCTTCCGGGCCGGGTCCTGACCATCCAGCCGGGGCCCCCCGACCAGAATCGCCTCCGTGATGCCCCACGGACGATGGGGGATGAAATGGTACCCTTCCTGTTCCAGCGTCTTCTGCACGTCCGGACTCAGGGCGCCCGTCTCCATCTCCACATCATCGGGCTTCCACTGCTCATGCAGGCGGGGCAGATCGACCGCCTGTGCCAGGTCCAGCCCATAATCCACCACGCCCAGCAGGCTGGACAGCACGATGGTAGGAATGCGGGAGCCACCGGGGCTACCTGTGACCATCACGACATGCCCGTTCCGGCTCACGATCGTCGGGGACATGGATGACAGGGGCGTCTTGCCCGGCGCAATGGCATTGGCCACCGAACCGACAATGCCGAACATGTTCGGCTCTCCCGGCTTGATGGAGAAATCGTCCATCTCGTCATTCATCCAGATGCCGGTGCGCCCCCCCATGACGCCCGCTCCAAACCAGCCATTGAGCGTATAGGTGGTGGACACCGCCATGCCATGGGAATCGATCGTGGAAAAATGGGTCGTCTCGTGCTTCTCCACGGCCGGGCCGGAAGTCGGCACGCTCCTGCCGGGGGCCGGACGCCCGACCTGAAGCGTATCGGATGGCACGGCCCTGTCCCTGGGCAATGCGGCCCGGATCTGCCCGGCGTAAGTGGAGTTCAGGAAATAGGAAACCGGATTGACGACAAAGGCCGGATCACCAAGGTCCCGCCTGTCGGAATAGGCATGACGCATGGCCTCCAGCTCCAGCTGGACGGCAGGCGCACTGTGCAGGCCAAGGCGACCCATGTCATACCCGGACAGAATGTTCAGCACCTCGCACAGGGCCACGCCACCACCGCTTGGCGGAGGTGCCGTCTCGATCTGATAGCCACGATACTGGCAGGTGACCGGCTCCATGAAGCGTGGCTTATAAGCACGAAAATCCGCTTCCGTCAGGAACCCGCCACCCAGACGGGAGGCCCGGAGGATTTCCGAGGCTATGGGGCCACGATAAAAGGCGTCCCTGCCATCCTTGGCGATCAGTTCCAGCGACCGGGCCAGACCGGGCTGGACCAGCCTGTCCCCCACGGCCAGCTCCGTCCCGTCAGGCCGCAGGAAAATGCTACGGGCATACTCATCCTGCCGGAAATAGTCGGTGGACGTGTGCAGAAGCTCCACGTCACCTTCTTCCAGAACGAAACCGTCCCGGGCCAGGGCGATGGCCGGGGCCATGTCCTTCACCCGGCTCAGCCGTCCCCAGCGTTTCCGCACGGCCTCCAGCCCGGCGACCGTCCCCGGTACGGCCACGGCTTTCCAGCCCACCGTGGAAAGACCCGGTTTCACCCGGCCTTCTTCATCCAGATACATGGCAGGCCGGGAACGCAGGGGCGCATGTTCCCGGAAGTCGATGAATACCGCAGGACCATGCGGGGGGCGCAGGGTCATGAAGCCACCACCGCCCAGATTGCCCGCCGCTGGATAGACCACGGCCAGCGCATAGCCGACGGCCACGGCAGCATCGGCGGCATTGCCGCCCTCACGCAGAATCCGTGCCCCTGCCTCGGAGGCCAGATGCTGGGCAGAGACGACCATGCCCGTCTCCCCCTTCACCAGCGTGCCGGGGCGGGTGGTGTCCGGCCCATAGGCCAGCGGGTCATGTGCTGCACTCAGCGTCTCGGCCTGGGACAGGGCCACGCTGCCCAGCACCATGCTCCCCAGAGCCAGCCGGGCAGCCAGTTTACGCAATGCCATCATGACGGGCTTCCTTGTCCACGAAACAGATTTCAGAGGGCGTAAGGCGGTTTCGTATAACCACGGGGCGACAGGGTGAAGATTTCATACCCGTCTTCCGTCACACCCAGCTGATGCTCGAACTGGGCGGACAGGGAGCGGTCCCGTGTCACGGCCGTCCAGTCATCAGCCAGCACCTTCACGTCCGGGCGGCCAAGATTGAGCATCGGCTCGATGGTGAAGACCATGCCCGCTTTCAGTATCGTACCCTGGCCGGGCCGGCCATAATGCAGGACGCTTGGCGCCTCATGGAAGTTGCGGCCAATCCCATGCCCGCAGAAATCCCGCACCACGCCAAGGCGGTGCTTCTCCGCAAAGCTCTGGATGGCATGACCGATATCGCCCAGCGTGGCCCCAGGCCGCACCTGCTCAATCCCCAGCATGAGAGCCTGATAGGTCAGGTCGATGAGCTTCTCGGCCTTGCGGGGCGGCTTGCCCACGACATACATGCGGGACGTGTCGCCATACCAGCCATTCAGGATGGAAGTGACGTCAATATTGAGGATGTCCCCCTCCTGAAGGCGTCTGTCACCGGGAATCCCGTGGCAGACAACATGATTGAGGGAAATGCAGCAGGATTTCGGGAAACCGTGATAGTTGAGCGGGGCTGGCGTTGCGCCATGCTCCAGCGTGTATTCATGTACAATCCTGTCCAGCTCACCTGTCGTGATGCCGGGACGTACATGCTCGGTGATCATGTCCAGCGTGGCGGCGGCCAGCTGCCCGGCTGCCTTGAGATGCCTGAAATCGTCCGTCGTGTAATGCTGGATGCTGCGCCCGTCCTGAGAAGACATGAAGTATCGTAATCCCTGTTCTTGTTCTGTGATGTGCTGTCGGCTCGACCATGATGTCGGAACTGCCCGCAGAATGCGCCCTGCCCTGCCCCAGTGCAAGACCCTCTCAGACACGGCCAAGTGACCGCCCCTCAACTGCCGGAAGTGGAACAGCCTGCCAGACAGAAAAAAGCCCCTCCGGCCATGGGGGCGGAGGGGCTTCCGGCTGTAGCCTCAGGAGCGATGATGCCCCCGGCGTGAGGCCCATGAATGATGCAGCCCCCGTGGAGCGCCGTGAGACCGGTAAGTGACCAGCACAACTCCCCGCCGCAGATGGGAACGGTGCGCCACCCGGCCGCCGCCATGCCGGGCCAGGGCGTAATAATGACCCGGCTGCTTGAGCAGCGGCAGCGGAGCCTGCCCGGAAGCGGAAAAGCCATCATCCAGCAGGGAAATCATTGTCTGGTTCCGGCTTTCGTTGCTGGAAGCCCCCAGCACGACGCCAATCAGCCGCACCTGCCCCTGCTGGGCAGAGCTGACAAGATTGTGCCCTGCCAGATCGGTATAACCGGTCTTGAAGCCATCTGCCCCCTGATACACCCCAAGGAGCGGGTCGTGGTTGGGGATCATGTGACGGCGGAACGGGAATTCACGCACGCCGAAATAATGGTAATACTGGGGGAAATCCCGCATCAGGGCCCGTGCCAGCACGGACAGGTCCCGGGCCGTGGTGACCTGATCCGGGTCGGGCAGGCCGGAGGCATTGCGAAATGTCGTATGGGCCATGCCGAGCCGCCGGGCCTGATAGGTCATCAGTGCGGCGAAGCGGGTCTCATCCCCACCCCCCAGGTACTCGCCCAGCACGCAGGCCGCATCATTGGCAGACTTGGTGACAAGGGCCAGAATGGCCTGCTCCACCGCCAGATGCGTCCCCGGGCGCATACCCAGTTTCGATGGGGCCTGCATGGAGGCATGGATGGAAACCGGCATGCTGTCCTGAAGGGTGATGCTGCCCCGCTCCAGTGCCTGGAAGGTCATGTACAGCGTCATCATCTTTGTCAGGGAAGCGGGATAACGCTGGAGGTCGGCATCCGACTCGGACAGGACGGCTCCTGTCCGGGCATCAATGACCAGGGACGATACATGTCCGGCAAACTGCGCCCGTGCCGTACCGGAGAAAGCAGCCAGGGCGACCACACACGAAAACAGGGTACGACTGAAAAACGGGCGCATCAGAAGGAATCATCCCCAGTTTGTCTGGAATCCATAAAAACCGTGCAACTCTAGTCTTCAGTACCTGAGAATGTCCAGATTTTTCCACCAGACATGCCAGATATCCTCCCGGCCCATAAAGTTGAAAAAACGTTTTCACCACAACCCTGTTATGAACCAGAAAGGCAGCAGGCAGCATGACCGGCAGAAAAACGCCATATGCCTCTGTATCATGATGGGGCCAACGCCATCCCGTCAGAGCATCACACCATGCCCTTCGTGCATTTTCCTGATACAAGAAAATAAGTCATATTTACCAACCAGTTCAGGAGCGTCCCCCATGCAGCACAGGCCACATGCCATGACATATGGGCTTCCCATGGCCTCTGCCATAGACGATACCGGCATGGCCCTGCCTGTCCACGCTGCCCGGGAAGACACACTGACATCCCGCAAGACGGATATCGCCTACCCCTCCATGTACAATGTCATCCTGCTGAATGATGACTACACCCCCATGGATTTCGTGGTGTTCGTGCTGGAACAGTTCTTTGACAAATCCCCCGCAGAAGCACAGGCTATCATGCTGGAGGTCCACAACCGGGGCAGCGGAGTCTGCGGGATTTTCACCTATGAAATTGCAGAAACGAAGGTCGGACAGGTCATGGACCTTGCCCAGAAGAACCAGCACCCTCTCCAGTGCACCCTTGAGAAAGCCTGAGGCCATCGCCACTTGATATCCTGACAGATTTCTGTACCGCCGCTTCATCATTCTGACATTCCTTCATGGCACAAGGAGCGCCTATGTTGTCCTCCACACTTGAACAGACGCTTCAGCGTGCGCTCCTCCTTGCGGGTCAGAATCACCACGAATTCATCACACTGGAACATCTCCTCTTTGCTCTCTGTGATGACCGTGATGCCATGGCGATCTTTTCAGCATGCCGGATCGACCTTGAGCTGCTCCGGCAGGATGTCGACCATTTTCTCCTGCATGAGCAGCAGGCCATCATCCGCCCCGAGCTGGACGATGCCCCCCAGCCGACAGCCGCCTTCCAGAGGGTGATCCAGCGGGCGGCAGTCCATATCCAGAGTGCAGGCCAGGCCATCATGACAGGAGCCCATGTACTGGTCTCCATGTTCGCCGAGAAAGAAAGTCACGCCGTTTTCTTCCTCCAGCAGCGGGGCCTGACACGGCTGAATGCCATCCATGCCATGCGGCATGACGACGTGGCAGACATCCCGCCGCAGACTGGCCAGACCGGCCGCAGGACCAGGGCCTCCCGCAAAGATGGTGGAGAAAGCAGCGAACCTGCCGAGGCCGACCAGAAAGAGGCCCTCCAGACCTACTGCACGGACCTCAACGAGCGGGCCCGCCGTGATGGAATCGACCCGCTCATCGGTCGGGAAAAGGAAGTGGAGCGGGTTGTCCAGATCCTCTGCCGCCGGACAAAGAACAACCCCCTGCTGGTTGGTGATCCCGGTGTTGGCAAGACCGCCATTGCCGAAGGGCTGGCCCAGAGAATCGTGAAAGGCCAGGTGCCCGCCATCTTGGCTGATGCCCGCCTGTACAGCCTGGACCTCGGTGCCCTGCTGGCCGGTACACGCTACCGTGGCGATTTTGAAGAACGCCTGAAGACCATCATGAGCGAACTGGAGCAGAAGCCGGGCAGCCTGCTCTTCATTGATGAAATCCACATGCTCATCGGGGCGGGCGCCACGACCAATGGCTCCATGGATGCCTCCAACCTGCTAAAACCGGCTCTGGCAACCGGGAAGCTGCATTGCATCGGCTCCACCACCTATCAGGAATACCGGCAGCATTTCGAGAAGGACCACGCCCTGACACGGCGTTTCCAGAAGATTGATGTCACCGAACCCTCACAGACCGACACGATCCGCATCCTGCGGGGCCTGAAGGAACGGTATGAGGAGCATCACGACATCCGTTTCACAGACCCGGCCATCCGCAGTGCTGTGGAGCTGTCGGTCCGATACATCCATGACCGGAAACTGCCTGACAAAGCCATCGACATCATCGATGAGGCCGGCGCCGCCTGCCGCCTCCTGCCCAGCAGCCGCAGACGGCGCACGGTTGGTGTTCGAGACATCGAAGCAACTGTGGCACGCATTGCCCATATCCCTCCCCGTCATCTCTCCGCAGATGACAGGACTTCCATCCGCCATCTGCCTGCCGACCTCCGCAAGGCCGTCTTCGGCCAGGATGAAGCACTGGATGCCCTCTCCTCAGCCGTCATGCTCTCCCGGGCCGGGCTGCGGGATACGGAAAAAACCATTGGCAGCTATCTCTTCTCCGGTCCAACAGGTGTTGGCAAGACGGAGGCAGCACGGCAGCTCGCCCAATCCCTGGGGATCAGGCTGATCCGTTTTGACATGTCGGAATATATGGAAGCTCATTCCATCTCCCGGCTGATCGGTACACCACCGGGCTATGTAGGGTTTGAACAGGGAGGCCTCCTGACCAGCGCCATAGACCAGACACCCCATGCCGTCCTGCTTCTGGATGAAATTGAAAAAGCCCACCCAGACCTTTTCAACATCCTGCTTCAGGTCATGGATCATGGCAAGCTGACAGACAATACCGGCAAGACGGTGGATTTCCGCAATGTCATCCTCATCATGACCAGCAATGCCGGAGCCAGTGATCTTTCCAAAGAAGCCATCGGCTTTGCACGCACTGCCCGCTCCGGTGATGACGAGGAAGCCATCAAGCGGCTTTTCTCACCCGAATTCCGTAACCGGCTGGATGCCATCATCCCCTTCGCCCCGCTGACACCCGCTGTGGTGGCCCACGTCGTAGAGAAATTCCTTGCCCAGCTGACCACCATGCTGGCGGCCAAAAACGTCTCCCTGCACCTCACCGCCGGTGCCCGGGCATGGCTGGCTGAACGGGGTTACGACCGGACGAATGGAGCCCGCCCGCTGGGCCGCCTGATCCAGAACCACATCAAGAAACCATTGGCCGAGGAAATTCTCTTTGGCAGGCTGACAGATGGGGGAACCGTCAAAATCGGGGCACGTGATGGCCAGCTGACCTTCACCATCTCCGCTGCGCCTGCGGCACCATCAGACAGAAAGGGCCGCAAACAGGCAGGAACACTCACCCCGGCCTGACACCGGGGTGGGCCGGTCTTCAATCGTAACGCTGACCGTTCACGCTGACATAGCCCGGCCACGGCCAGTGACGGCCCGTGCCATGATGGGTCCAGTCCAACCCCTGACGGCCAGGCCCATCATAATAATACCGCCCCTGCACCTCGACCTGGTCTCCGGTCTTCACCCATGGCCATGACGGGGCCTTCATCTCATCCAGATTGGACACCACACGGATGGGCTGGCCGCCCGCAACGGACATCAGAAAATAACCATGCATCCCGCTTCGGCTGCGACGGGCCCGGAAGACCTTCACAACGGTTCCGCAGACATGCTCTGGCAGGTCCAGATGCTGCCCATAGGGCACCTGCCGATGGGCAAACTGCTGGGCGTATCCTGCCTGATCCTTTACAAACCGGGCATTGTCACACTGTGCCGGCATGGTGGCTTCTGCCTTTGCCGGATGGCTCAGGGCCATCACACCAGCCAGAGCCGCAAGCATGCCTGCCCTCATCATGACGGGATGAAAAAACCGCATATCTTCTCCTTTTCCTCCCCCTTCCCCCACGGGCGAGGCAGGAGTATCCTTGGAATGTTTCATCATTACTGGAACAATTGCCAGACATGATGCCCATTCATTACCGGATGACCCCTTAACGGCTCAACCATATTCGTGGCCGGGCGTTCCACCACCACCTTACCGTCAGGGAGGGAAAAACCATGCCTCTACATCACCTGAAAACGCTCCGTGACCGACTGAAAACCAGCCGGGCTGGAGCTGGGGAAACGCCTGTCACCTTTGCTGACAGCAACCCGGTTTTCGAGATCGTGGCCCTCGGTGTGCGGAGTGGTGTTGCAGATGGCAATCTGTCCTCCTACCTGATCCGCCCTCTGGGCACGAATGAGGCCGTCATCTGCGATGCAGGCACTCTGGGGCACGGGCTGAAACGGGCCGAGGCCCGAGGTGTCCTGAATGACATTCCCATCATGCCCGATTCCGCCCTTGGCCGGGCCGGTCATGTGCTCAAGCAAACTGTCCGGGCTTATCTCATCAGCCATGCCCATCTCGACCACGTGGCTGGGCTGGTTCTTTCCTCTCCCGAGGACACAGCAAAACCCATCTACGCCCTGCCGCAGACCAATGCCATCCTGTCAGGCCATCTCTTCAATGGCCGTGTCTGGGGAGCCATGGGGGATAGAGGGCCGGAACCCCATATTGGAAAATATACCTACAAAGACATGCACCCTGGCAAAAGCCAAACCATTGAAGGCAGTGGGCTGACCATCACAGCGTGGCCGCTCAGCCATGCCAGTACAACATCCACGGCTTTTCTGATCCAGCATCACGGGCGGGCTATCCTCTATATGGGCGACACACAGGCCGATCAGCCTGACGGACCACAAAACCTGCACGAGCTCTGGGAGGCCATCGCACCACTGGTTCGGGATAAAAAACTCCATACCATCATCATGGGTGTGACCTATCCAGATGAGCAGCCAGATAACGCCCTGTGCGGCCAGCTCCGCCCGAAAGACCTTCTGCAGAGCCTGCGTGACCTCGGCCATGTCTGTGGAGGACGCCATCATATCCGTGGATTGCGGGTCCTCGTCGGCCATGTGAAGGAAACCTTTCATGAAGGCAGCAACCCAGTGCAGCATCTTTATCGGGAACTGCAAGACGGCAATGATATTGGTATCCATTTCATGATGGCAGAGCAGAGCGCACGCTATCTTGTCTGACGGGTATCGTTCCAACAACCAAATGAAAAGACGGGCCTTCCTCACCGGCCTTGGTGTGGGAGGCCTGACTTTTTCAGGCCCGGCTCTGGCGAAGATAACCGGGCCCCATCATACACGACATGAGCACCGGTCCCATCACTGCGAGACCGCCCCTACCGTCATGCCTTCTGACGCACCACCTCTCAGCGCTCTGTCAGATACGACCCGCCAACAGATTTCCCGGCTCATCCATATCGCTCCGCACAGATCACGGCAGGAGCGCATCGTCCTGATCTCACAGGCCATGAAGGGCACGCCCTATCTGGCCCAGCCGCTCATTGGCTCTGCCACCACACCAGAAGAGCTTGTTCTTTCGTGGCGGGGTGTAAACTGCATGACATTCGTGGAAATTGTTCTGGCTGCCAGCATGAGCCTTACTGTGGAACAGTTCATCCATGCACTAATCGCCACACGATACAGCCACCATCATGTCAGCTTTAGGGAACGGCGGCACTTCCTGAGTGACTGGCTACATGGGGCGCCTGTTCTCTGCCGTGATCTTGGCCCCTGTTTTCCCTATGCGCGAACAGTAGAGAAAACACTGAACCTAAAACTTCCTTCGCCGGATAACGGGCATGATACATCCAGTCCGCCTACGGATCGTTATGTGCCGGGTCTTCCTGTGAAAAGACGCCACATTACCTATCTGCCCACACGCCCTTTTCTTGACGATCTACAGGCCGGTGGTGTTCGCAGGATTGTAAAAACAGGCGATGTTATCGGTATTTACAGCCCATTGGCAGGGCTGGATGTCTTCCACATAGGCTTGGCAATCTGGCAGAACCACAGCCTGTACTTCCGCAACGCCTCATCCCTGCCGGAACATCGTTATGTTGTGGACAGTCCGCTGGATGACTACATCAGGCAGAGACAGGGCCTCATCGCCTACCAAGCCATTCCCTGACCAAACCTCAATTTTCAACGAAAAAAGACCCTGAAATATTCATAAGAGGGAATCCCTCTTCCCACGAAAACGCAGGAAGAGGTAATCCTTCACATGGAAAACCATGTTACCGTGGTTTCCCAACCGATTTGTCTATCCCTCTATTACAAAACATGCTGAACTCTGTCAATCTGAACGGGAGGAAACATTTCATGAGCCATCAGATTTCAGAATCACTCCTTTTTGGCATTGATCTCGGTATTGGATCATGCGGATGGGCCGTGCTGGAACGATCAGGAACAGACGGTGCCATCAAGGCTCTTGGCAGCTGGTGTTTCGACGTTCCCGAAACGGATAAGGAGAGGACGCCCACCAACCAGATCAGGCGCACCAACCGTCTCCTGCGCCGCGTTCTCCGCCGCCGTCGCAACAGGATGGCCGAGATCCGCCGCCTTTTCGCCGAACATGGACTGATCGGCACGTCACATCCGGACGCCCTGCGCCAGCCTGCCATTGACCCCTGGGAGATGAGAGCAAAAGGGCTAGACCACCCGCTGACGCCTCAGGAATTTGCCGTGGCACTGGCCCATATCGCCAAACGACGAGGCTTCAGGTCAGCAGCCGAACGTGTCGGCGGCAATGCCCCATCTGACGACAGCAAGATGCTGGCAGCCCTGGCAAAAACCAGGGAGCGGTCAGCCCAATACCGGACGGTCGGTGAGATGTTTGCCCGTGATCTTGCCTATGTTCAACGGCGACGCAACCGGGCTGGCCTCTTTGACCGTACGATGAGCCGGGATGATCTGGAACATGAAACAGAGCTCCTCTTCAGCAGTCAACATGCCCTGGGCAACCCCGTTGCCAGTGCTGACCTTGAAGAGACCTTCACCCGCATAGCCTTCCGGCAGCGTCCCATGCAGGACAGCGGCACGCTCGTGGCTGCCTGCCCTTTTGAACCTGATGAAAAACGGTCATCCCGTTTCTCCCCCTCATTCGAACGGTTCCGCCTTCTTTGCCGGCTCGTGAACCTGCGTGTCACGGACGGTCCGACAGAGCGGCCCCTGACTTCAGAAGAGCTGCGCCTTGCCTGCGAGACTGCCGGGACAACACGCAGGCTGACAGGAGATACCGTACGAAAGCTCATCGGCCTGCGTGATGACCAGCGTTTCGTCACCCTCTCGCCAGACCAGGAAAAACAGGACATCACCAGCAGGACAGGCGAAGCTCTGGCCGGTACGGCCACATTCCGCAAGATTCTGGGGGAAACGCTGTGGCGGCAGCTTCTGCCACAGCCTGAACTGCTCGACCAGGCCGCATGGATCATAAGTTTTCATGAGCTCGCCGACACCATCATTGAGAAACTGGGCCAGATCGGCCTGCCCGCTGAAGCCCATACCCTGCTCAATCAGGCCCTGCTGAGTGACGGGAACCCCTTTGCAAAATTCAGGGGTGCCTCTTCTCTCTCGGACAAGGCCTCACGGGCTCTCATCCCTTTTCTCCAGCAGGGGCTGACATATGACAAGGCCTGCGAAAGGGTCGGGTACGATCATGCCGCTTCAAAACTCAGCAGCCGGGAGACTGTGGATACCAGAGCCAGGTTCCAGACCCTCATGGACGACGTTCGTGACAGCATCGCCAATCCGGTTGCCAGAAAGGCCCTGAGCGAGGGCATGAAACAGCTCTGGGCCATGCGCAACCGCTGGGGCCTGCCCGGAGCGATCTGCATCGAGCTGGCCCGTGATGTCGGCAACAGCCTCGAAAAAAGACGGGAAATTGAGAAAAATCTCGAAGCCACGACCAGACAGCGTGAGAGGGAACGTGAGGAAATCCGTGACCTTCTGAAAATCGATGATATTCCTTCAGACCTTCTGCTCCGATATCGCCTCTGGAAGGAGCAGGAAGGGCACTGCTGCTACTCCGGGAAGTCCATTCCACCGGACCTGCTCATGGCACGGGACAACCGCCTCCAGGTCGATCATATCCTCCCCTGGTCACGTTTTGGCGATGACAGCTACAACAACAAGGGGCTCTGTTTTGCAGAAGAAAACCAAGCCAAGAAAGGGCTGACACCTCATGAATGGATTCATGGCACACGGGGGCAGGAGGCCTGGGACAGGTTTGTGGCTACCGTGGAAACCAACAGGAAACTGAAAGGGCTGAAAAAACGTAATTTCCTTCTGAAAAGCAGCAAGGAAACAGAAGAACGTTTCCGCACCCGCAATCTCAACGACACCCGCCATGCGGCACGCCTCATGGCCGAAGCGGCACGCCTGCTTTACCCCCGTGGCCAACGGGCCGAAAAAGGAGGAAAGCGGCGGGTCTTCACCCGTCCCGGGGCCCTGACAGCCGCCCTGCGCCATGCCTGGGGGGTTGAATCCCTCAAGAAAGTCGATGGAAAGCGTCTCCGTGACGACCGCCATCATGCACTGGATGCCGCCATCGTTGCCGCCATCAGTGAAGCAGAAATCCAGAAACTCACGAAATCCTTCCAGGAAAATGAACAGCAAGGTCTCCCCCGCCCCATGCGGGACATTGCCCCACCTTGGGCCGGTTTCCGGGAGCAGCTGGAGGGGAAATACGGATCCATTCTGGTTGCCCGTCCCGAACGGCAACGTGCCCGTGGGGAAGGTCACGCCGCCACCATACGGCAGGTGCGGAATGAAGACACCGGACCTGTCATCTATGAACGCAAACCCGTTGAAAAACTGACCCTGGCTGACCTGTCCAACATCAAGGACCCGGACCGGAATGCCGGTCTCATCACCTCTCTCCGTACCTGGATAGAGGCAGGAAAGCCAACGGACGCCCTGCCAAGAACGCCATGTGCCACAGCAGATAAAGGCCATGTGATCCACAAGGTCCGTCTTGCCACAAGAAAAAAACCGGCTGTTCCCGTTCGGGGCGGCATGGCGGACAGAGGCGAGATGACACGGGTCGACGTCTTCAGGGTCACCGGGAAAAAAGGCAAGGTGGGATGGTATCTGGTGCCCATCTATCGTCATCAGGTGATGAACCGTTCCCACTGGCCGAATCCACCCGACAGGGCCATGGTCCCCGGCAAGGCAGAAGAACACTGGCCTGTCATGGGGCCTGAAGCCCAGTTCCAGTTCAGTCTCTATCCCCGCAGCTATGTACGTCTTATCAAGAAGGATACCGTCACCGAGGGATACTTTGCCGGCTGTGACCGTTCCAATGCAGCCATTGCCTTGGCCGACCCTGCCAACAAAAAGCCACCCCAGAAAGGTATCGGCACAAAGACGCTGGATAACATCCAGAAACTGACCATCAACCGTTTTGGAGAACTGTCACCTGTCAGGAAGGAGACACGAACATGGCATGGCGTTGTGTGCACATCTCCCGTCCGGCCCGACTGAGCCTGAAGGACCGACAGATCGTCATCACGCAGGGCGACGATACCATCGCCCTGCCACTGGAGGATGTAGCCTGCTGCATACTTGATACGCCACAGGCCACCTTCTCTGGAGCCCTGCTCTCCGCTTTCGCCACCAACGGCCTCATCCTGACCGTGCCGGATGACAAACATCACCCGGCAGGGCTTCTTCTTCCCTTTCACCAGCATTATGCTCAGGCGGACATCATACAATCCCAGATTTCCGCCTCGCAGCCACTCCAGAAACGTCTCTGGCAGCAGATCGTCATCAGCAAGATAAACAATCAGGCGGCCGTTCTGGCAGCACGTGAGTGCCCAAAAGCCCGACAGCTGCAAAACATGACGGGACGGGTCACATCGGGCGACCGGGACAATATTGAAGCACAGGCAGCACGTTTCTACTGGTCCCATCTTTTTCCAGATTTTACCCGGGCCGACAGGGCTGACAGACGCAATGGATTACTGAATTACGGCTATGCCGTCCTCCGTGCCGCCATCGCTCGTGCCTGCGTGGCGGTGGGCCTGATACCGTCACTGGGGCTCCATCATGCGTCCCGCATGAATGCTTTCAATCTTGCGGATGACCTTATCGAACCTTTCCGCCCCTATGTGGACCAGATGGTGGCACGTCATCAGCTGGAACCTGACGAAGGCGACATTACCCTCGAAGATCGCCATTTCATGACTGGTGTTCTGTCACAATCTGCTCTGATAGGTCAGGAGACTGTAAGCATTCTGACAGCCACAGAAAAGATTGCCACCAGTCTGGTACAGGCTCTTGAGCATAGCAGTGCGGCCCTGCTCCAGTTGCCCGTCCTCCCGACAGGAGGAACAACCCCATGAAAGCGGAGGAGGCCCGATTCTTGTGGCTGATGATTTTTTTCGATCTCCCTGTCCGGACAAAAAGCCAACGTCGACAGGCCACCCGTTTCCGCAATTTTTTGCGGGATGATGGTTTCATCATGCTACAATATTCTGTCTATGTCCGTGTCGGACGTGGTCAGGACAGTCTGGACAAACATATGCGTCGTGTGCGCTCTGCCCTACCCAGAGAAGGCAGTGTCCGGGCACTTCAGGTCACGGACAAACAATACGGACGGATGGAAATAATGCTTGGTCTTGCAAAAAAAGCCGAACAAGCAGGCGCAAAACAGATGATACTGCTATGATTTTCGGCCGCAAAACAGCGAAAAATCATGCAGTATCAGTCCGTTACGCTCAAGCAAGGCTACCATAGACAAATCGGTAGGGAAACCACGGCCCAGATCAGGGTGAGAATGAAGGCGATGGCAGGCTACCATAGACAAATCGGTAGGGAAACCACGGCCGACAGGAAGGCGGCCTACCGCTGGGGGCTAGGCTACCATAGACAAATCGGTAGGGAAACCACGGCCGTCAGCTATTGTGAGCCGCTTTTACTACGAGGCTACCATAGACAAATCGGTAGGGAAACCACGGCGAATGACACTCTCAATGAGAGGATAGAGGAAGGCTACCATAGACAAATCGGTAGGGAAACCACGGCCAGAAGGCTACGCCACTGGCGCATCCGTGCAGGCTACCATAGACAAATCGGTAGGGAAACCACGGCTTGCGATAATCTTATCCGACAGCCTACCTCAGAAAAGCTTACACTTCTCTCAAATGGCGTTGAATGGCCCTTATATGCGCATGATGACAAGCGCCACTGCTGCCAATAGGGTAACCCAGAACCCAAATCCAAACGTAATCTGGGATATCACCTTCCTGGCCAACACTCCCGGGTCAGGCATTGAGAGCGCTTGCTGGGCAGAAAATTGCCCGAACAATCCACCCAAACCATTCATGAGCCCATTTGTAGAGCTCTGCAGGCACGCTTCCCCACAACATAGCTCTACTGTTAACA
>NZ_WNIH01000009.1:0-2500 GCF_009725805.1 Bombella sp. ESL0380
GTATGGATGCGGGGGTAGGATTTGAACCTACGACCTTCAGGTTATGAGCCTGACGAGCTACCGGGCTGCTCCACCCCGCGTTGGTGGGTGGTTTTTATGGGGGTGGGTGAGCGAGGGGACCTGGCGGCGACCGACTTTTCCGCTCCTTAAGGAGCAGTATCATAGGCGCTGGAGGCTTTAACGGCCGAGTTCGGGATGGGATCGGGTATGGATCCTCCGCCATGGCCACCAGGTCTTCCCGCTCACCCATGTGGGTGTTTGGGGGTGTTTTGGTTGGTGTTTTCTGGAGTGTGACTGACTACTGTGCATGTGTTTTGGTGTGTGAGAGATATGGGCGATTAGGATCAGTCAGCTACACATGTTGCCATGCTTTCACACCTGACCTATCGACGTCCTGGTCTTGGACGGCCCTGTGAGACCTAGTTTTGAGGCTGGTTTCCCGCTTAGATGCTTTCAGCGGTTATCCATTCCGAACTTAGCTACCCGGCTGTGCCGCTGGCGCGACAACCGGTGCACCAGAGGTTCGTTCATCCCGGTCCTCTCGTACTAGGGACAAATCCTCTCAAGTCTCTTACACCCACGGCAGATAGGGACCGAACTGTCTCACGACGTTCTAAACCCAGCTCACGTACCACTTTAATCGGCGAACAGCCGAACCCTTGGGACCTGCTCCAGCCCCAGGATGTGATGAGCCGACATCGAGGTGCCAAACCTCCCCGTCGATGTGGACTCTTGGGGGAGATCAGCCTGTTATCCCTAGAGTACCTTTTATCCGTTGAGCGATGGCCCATCCACGCGGGACCACCGGATCACTATGGCCGACTTTCGTCTCTGCTCGAGCTGTCACTCTCGCAGTCAGGCGGGCTTATGCCATTGCACTCGACAGCCGGTTTCCGACCGGCCTGAGCCCACCATCGCGCGCCTCCGTTATTCTTTGGGAGGCGACCGCCCCAGTCAAACTGCCCACCATACAGGGTCCCGGACCAGGCTGACTGGTCTCGGTTAGATATCAGAAAAGTTCAGGGTGGTATTTCAAGGATGGCTCCACCTGAGCTGGCGCCCGGGTTTCAAAGCCTCCCACCTATCCTACACAAAACTTTCCTGATACCACTGTAAAGCTGCAGTAAAGGTTCATAGGGTCTTTCCGTCTGACCGCGGGTACCCCGCATCTTCACGGGGAGTTCAATTTCGCTGAGCCGATGCTGGAGACAGCGGGGAAGTCGTTACGCCATTCGTGCAGGTCGGAACTTACCCGACAAGGAATTTCGCTACCTTAGGACCGTTATAGTTACGGCCGCCGTTTACCGGGGCTTCGATTCGACGCTTTCACATCTCCTCTTAACCTTCCGGCACCGGGCAGGCGTCAGACCCTATACGTCATCTTTCGATTTCGCAGAGTCCTGTGTTTTTACTAAACAGTCGCTACCCCCTGGTCTGTGCCACCCGCCGATGGTTGCCCACCAACGGGTCTCGTTTCTTCCGAAGTTACACGAGCAATTTGCCTAGTTCCTTCAGCATCGTTCTCTCAAGCGCCTTGGTATACTCTACCAGTCCACCTGTGTCGGTTTCGGGTACGGTCTATATGCCAGAGCTATTTCCTGGAACGGTCCAAAAGCCAGCTCAATCCGATAAGAGCTGACAACATATCTCGTTCGTCACTTCTGGCAGGCTCAGGACTATTAACCTGATTCCCATCGACTACGGCTTTCGCCCTCGCCTTAGGGGCCGGCTCACCCTGCGTGGATTAACCTTGCGCAGGAACCCTTGGACTTTCGGCGACAGTGTTTCTCGCACTGTTTGTCGCTACTCATGTCAGCATTCGCACTTCTGATACCTCCAGAGAGGGTCACCCCGTCTCCTTCGCAGGCTTACAGAACGCTCCGCTACCGCGCATAGTAAACTATGCACCCACAGCTTCGGCACGTGGCTTGAGCCCCGTTACATTTTCGGCGCAGGGTTTCTATTAGACCAGTGAGCTATTACGCTTTCTTTAAAGGATGGCTGCTTCTAAGCCAACCTCCTGGTTGTTTTGGAATCCCCACATCCTTTCCCACTTAGCCACGATTTAGGGGCCTTAGCTGGTGGTCTGGGCTGTTTCCCTCTCGACAATGGACCTTAGCACCCACTGTCTGTCTGCCGTGCTCATACTCCTCGGTATTCGGAGTTTGGTTAGGTGTGGTAAGGCTTTGGGCCCCCCTAGCCCATCCAGTGCTCTACCCCCGAGGGCAATACACGACGATCTACCTCAATAGATTTCGCGGAGAACCAGCTATCTCCGAGTTTGATTGGCCTTTCACCCCTAGCCACAGCTCATCCCCGACTTTTTCAACAGGCGTGGGTTCGGCCCTCCAGTGCGTGTTACCGCACCTTCAGCCTGGCCATGGCTAGATCACTCGGTTTCGGGTCTTCTACCAGTAACTCAGTCGCCCTATTCAGACTCGCTTTCGCTACGCCTACACCTATCGGCTTAAGCTTGCTACGGACAGAAACTCGCTGACCC
>NZ_WNIH01000010.1:0-3268 GCF_009725805.1 Bombella sp. ESL0380
TGTCAGCCAGCGTGGCGCCATTGGAGACGTTCAGCGTCTTGTTGTTGATGGTGGTGTTCTTGACCTGCGCATTGGGTCCTGAGACCTGGGCATACTGGTCGTTGACCAGCCTTCCGGCGATGGACCCTGTCAGGTCCAGCCCGGCCCCTGCGGCACTGGTCACATGGGTGTCACCGTTATAGCTGTTCTGGCCGCTGAGGGTTTCTGTTCCGCCAGCGATGGTCAGGCCCCCCTTGCCGGAGAGGGAGCCGGCATAGCCGTCCTGTGCGTTTGTGAGGGTGAGCGTGTCATTGAGGACGCCGGTGCTGTTTGTGCCGGAGAGAGTTCCGACCGTGGCCCCGCCATCCCCGATGGTGAACTGGCCCCCAGTGGCGGCGAGCTTGCCGGAGACATTGGTTCCCCTGTCGAGCAGCAGCGTCCCGGCTGTCGTGACATTGCTCAGCTGGGCATTGTGGGCCTCCAGCGAGCCGGTGCTGGTGTTCGTGACCGTTCCGGTGACGGCTGAACCATCCTGGAGGGCGGAGTGGCCGTTGTTGACAAGTGCTCCGGCAAGGGAGCCTGTCAGGGTCAGGTCACCACTCTGCCCGACGGTTGTGTCGCCGGTATAGGCCTGATGGTTCGTGAGGGTTTCTTTCCCCCCGTCAAGGGCCAGCCCGCCCTTGCCGGAGAGGATACCGTTATAGGTGTCATTGGCCTTTGTCAGGGTGAGCGTGCCATCCAGCGTGCCGTTGCCGTTTCCTGCGAGGGACCCGGCGGAGGCATTGTTGCTGGTGACGGTCAGGTTCTGGCCATCATGGGTGAGGGTACCGCCGATGGTGCTGTTGTCGAGTGTCAGGGACCCGTTGCCCGTATTGGTGACAGCACCATCCGTTTTGTTGCCCCCGGCGAGGGTCATGACGCCGCTGTTTGTTGCGGAAGCCTGAGACCCGCCCGTGGCGCTGAAGGTGGCATTGGCAGCGTTTGTGACATTGCCCGTCCGGCTGCTGCTGAGGGTTGCTGCACCATTGTTGGTGATGTCAGCCAGCGTGGCGCCATTGGAGACGTTCAGCGTCTTGTTGTTGATGGTGGTGTTCTTGACCTGCGCATTGGGTCCTGAGACCTGGGCATACTGGTCGTTGACCAGCCTTCCGGCGATGGACCCTGTCAGGTCCAGCCCGGCCCCTGCGGCACTGGTCACATGGGTGTCGCCGGTATAGCGGTTCTGTCCGCTGAGGGTTTCTGTTCCGCCAGCGATGGTCAGGCCACCCTTGCCGGAGAGGATACCGTTATAGCCGTCCTGTGCGTTTGTGAGGGTGAGCGTGTCATTGAGGACGCCGGTGCTGTTTGTGCCGGAGAGAGTTCCGACCGTGGCCCCGCCATCCCCGATGGTGAACTGGCCCCCAGTGGCGGCGAGCTTGCCGGAGACATTGGTTCCCCTGTCGAGCAGCAGCGTCCCGGCTGTCGTGACATTGCTCAGCTGGGCATTGTGGGCCTCCAGCGAGCCGGTGCTGGTGTTCGTGACCGTTCCGGTGACGGCTGAACCATCCTGGAGGGCGGAGTGGCCGTTGTTGACAAGTGCCCCGGCAAGGGAGCCTGTCAGGGTCAGGTCACCACTCTGCCCGACGGTTGTGTCACCGGTATAGGCCTGATGGTTCGTGAGGGTTTCTTTCCCCCCGTCAAGGGCCAGTCCGCCCTTGCCGGAGAGGATACCGTTATAGGTGTCATTGGCATTGGTGAGATGCAGGGCACCATCCAGCGTGCCGTTGCCGTTTCCTGCGAGAGAACCGACAGAGGCGTTTTTGTCCGTGACGGTCAGACTCTGGCCATTATGGGTAAGGGTACCGTCGATGGTGCTGTTGTCGAGCGTCAGGGACCCGTTGCCAGTATTGGTGACATCTCTTGAAACTGTACTGAAGGCCCCCAGTGTCATGGAGCCTTGGTTGTCGGCAGAGCTGATCGTTCCGCTGTTCTGGAGGGTGAAGCTGGCCCCAGCAGCATTGATGACATGGCCAGCGGTAGTTCCGCTATCCAGCGTGGCTGTTCCGGCGTTGTTACTGACATCACCCAGCCTTGAGTTGTAGGTGGTGAGTGTGCCGGAATTCGTGGTCTGCCCGTTTATCGTGGTGTGGTCGAGTTTCATCGTGCCCGCATTGTCGGCGGAAGCGAGACTGTTGTTGACTGTCGTGCCGTCGGAATGCTGGCTCTGCTGGGTTGTGAAGGTGGCTCCCTTGGCGTTGGTGATGGCCCCTGCCGTCGTGCCGGTGAGGACCGTCTCCCCGGCATTGTTGTCAATGTCCTTGGTCTGGCTTTCATTCAGCGTGGTGGTGCCATCATTGTTGATGACCTTGCCCAGAATGGCATTTTGCGACGTGAAAAGGTGTGTATTGGTCGTCGTCCCGCCGATGCTGACTTGGCCTGCGGTGTTGGCATTGGGGTTGACGTAGGTATCACCCTCGTTTCTGAGGTCCCCGGTGATGCTGCCTTTCAGGGTGAAGGAGCTGTTCTGGCCGATATGGGTTTCACCGTTATAGGTGTTGTGGCCATTGAGATACTCACCCGTGCTCTGGATGTCGTTTTTGCCGCCCCCGAGGATGGTCAGGCCACCCGTGCCGGTGATGGTACCGTTATAGCCATCATGCCCACCGGTGAGTGTCAGGGTGTCATTGAGCGTGATTTTGGCGTCACTGTTCGTGCCTGCAAGCGATTCAGCACTGGCGCCGCCTTGACCGATGGTAATCTGGCCACCATCAGAAGCAAGGGTGTGGGCAATGGTTGTTCCCTGGTCGAGCAGCAGCGTCCCGGCCGTACTGGTATTTGTGGCAGCCCCCAAGGCAGCACCATGTGCTTCCAGAGAGCCCTGATTGGTGTTTGTGACCACTCCGTTGACAGCGGAACCGTTCTGGAGAGTGGAGTGGCCGCCATTGACAAGTGCCCCGGCAAGGGAGCCTGTCAGGGTCAGGTCACCACTCTGCCCGACGGTTGTGTCGCCGGTATAGGCCTGATGGTTCGTGAGGGTTTCTTTCCCCCCGTCAAGAGCCAGCCCGCCCTTGCCGGAGAGGATACCGTTATAGGTGTCATGGGCATTGGTGAGATGCAGGGCACCATCCAGCGTGCCGTTGCCGTTTCCTGCGAGAGAACCGACAGAGGCGTTTTTGTCCGTGACGGTCAGACTCTGGCCATTATGGGTAAGGGTACCGTCGATGGTGCTGTTGTCGAGCGTCAGGGACCCGTTGCCAGTATTGGTGACATCTCTTGAAACTGTACTGAAGGCCCCCAGTGTCATGGAGCC